>NZ_BAABGY010000003.1:0-82837 GCF_039541815.1 Flaviaestuariibacter amylovorans | reverse complement strand
CAAGACTGTAATCCTTACAAGTCCGCCTACGATAATCACTAACTCCTGTATCTAACATATAAGTCAACTTTTGTGTCAACCTATTTTAGGACGAGGCATTTCGTACAAATAAAAAGCCGGGAGTCAGATCCCGGCTTTTTTGTTGCCTGCCGCATTGAACGAACAACCTACAGCGAGGAGGTGCGCCGCAATGGTTGGTACCCATCATTACCGCCTTGCCCACATCGGTTTTTGTTTTAGGATCTCTTTGTAGATCGGGCAGGTCTCGGCATGCGCCCCGGGCAGATAGCCGGTGCTCATCAGGAACTCGTTTACGATCTCGCCACCGGTGAACCGGAACGTTTTCTTAAATAGTTTCACCCACTCTTCTTTTGTCAGGTGGTGATGATGTTCCAGCCATTTTTCGAATGACCCGAATTCGGCCTGCAACCCCAGGATCACTTTCGCATTTTCGATTGCCGCCTCTATTTTCAGCTTGTTGCGTATGATTCCGGCGTCGGCCAGGAGGCGCGTCCGGTCCGCGTCCGTGTACGCGGCAACCTTTTGGATATCAAACCCACTGTAGGCATTCCGGAAAGAGGCTTCTTTCTTCAGGATGGTTTCCCAGCTTAGACCTGCCTGGTTGATTTCCAGGATGAGGCGACAAAAAAGCTCGCTGTCGTCATGAAGGGGGAACCCATAAAAGTTGTTATGGTAATTCCTGTGCAATGCTTTCTTTTCTTCAGATTGCATGCTTTCTATTGCGGTACAGTAACTCATAAATCGGCGTTAGGTTAAAAGTAGCGGTCGAAGGCCAGCCGCTCACTTGTCAATCGCTTACCCGGTAACGTGCAAATGCTTAATTTTTCCGTCGACGATTTCAAAGTGAAACTTTAAAACGATCGGACTTCCAGGGAAAGTACCGGAAACTTGTGCCGATAGCACGCAGGTGCCGTCGTTCTCGGTATAGGCAAGCGGCTTCATTACGGACCGGTACTTTTTGTTGGCTTCTTCGATCAGTTTCCGGATCCCGGCCCTTCCCTCGTACGACTTGCCTTCGTCAATCATTACACCCGTTTCGGAGAAACATTCGGCGTAAGTGCTGCTGTCGAGATTGTTTTGCGCCTGTACCAGGTCGCCTATTACTTTTGGAAGTTTCATTTTTCTTTGGTTTTAATGGCGGTCAGATGGTAGGAACCGTGCCGCCATCGATGACGAACTCAGTTCCCGTTAAATACGCTGCTCTCGGTGATACGAGGAATCCAACCAGTTCGGCTACTTCTTCGGGCTCTGCCGGCCTTCCGAACGGTATGCCACCCAGGGCGGCCATGACATTTTGTTGCGCTTCGTCAATGCTGATGTTCGAACTCTTGCTGATCCGTTCGAGCCACGCGTTGACATTTTCTGTCCGGATCCATCCGGGCGAAACAGTGAGCACACGAACGCCCTTGGGCGTTACCTCGTTCGACAGGCTCTTGCTGTAGTTGACCAGTGCTGCCTTCGCTGCCGCGTAAGGTAGAGTCGCATCGTAGAGCGGAAGCCTACCTTGAATGGAGGCGATGTGGATAATCACCCCGCATTTCTGCGCTATCATTTGCGGCAGGAACCCGCGGTCGAGGCGAACCGGCGCCAGCAGGTTCGCTTGCAGGGTCGAGACCCAGTCGTCGTCCGTCAACGCGGCAAAGCCGCCGCCCGGTGTTTCCGACGAGCCGAGGTTGTTTACCAGGATGTCCAGCCGCCCGAAACGGGAAAGTACTTCGCTAACTACCTTCAGCGCTCCTTCGGCTTTACTGAGATCGGAGGCGATGAAATGCAGCCGGCTGCTTTTTTTATCCGGAGCGTACCTTGCCGTGACGATAACCGTAGCACCTGCCTCCAAAAGCCTTTCGGCGATCGCTCTTCCCGTGCCTTTTGTGCCTCCGGTTACCAGGGCCGTCTTGCCGGATAGTTCATTGTTGTAATTGAATTGTTCCATTGCTGATTGTCCCTTTTTAATTGGTGACAGGGCAAATTTGGCGGGTAGCAGACGTTCCTACAAGTACGGAATTATGATTCAGATAGGGATAAATTAGTCCCCTATTGCCCCCGTTGAGGCGTACGTCTAACTTTACTGCATGTATGTGCGAAAAACGACACCGAACCTGAATTGTGGGCTTGACCTGTTAGGCGAGGTGCTTTACGGCAAGTGGAAACTTCGGTTGTTGTGGTTTATCAACGAGGGACATCAGCGTCCCAGCCAGCTGCAACGGAAGATCCCCGGTGCGGCGCGCAGGGTGTTGAATATTCAGCTGAAGGAATTGGAAGACCACGAATTGGTCACGAGAAAAATTTATCCCGTGGTGCCGCCGAAAGTGGAATATAGCCTCACCGAGCTGGGTAAGACGCTCATCCCCGTTATTGCCGTATTGGGTCAGTGGGCCGATACACATGAAGACCATTTAAGGAACGTGATTTCGAAGCAAACAGTGAGTTCCGGAGTGGACGATACAAGTGATCAGTAAGCCATCCGTCGCCCATTCGGGTATGCATCTTCCGGTTCGAACAACAGTCAAGCTACTCTCGGCCTGCCGAGCGCTATCCTTGGCGCCATGGCAAAAAATGCAAACAGAAGTTCACGCAGGATACTGATCTGGGGTCGAACAGGTCATTGCGTTTTTTGACAAAGCTCGTTTCGCTATGCAAGCATCAGACACAGCTGGAATGCCCGGTATCCACGTGGGGGCAACCGGGTGTTTTACGATTGAAAGGTCAATACCAGAGCTTCACTATTCCATTTTTCCTGTGCTATTTTTTTGAGTGCTAACATAAACGCACATCCACAAACGGTTTCCATCCGTATGTTCTCAAAAGAATTTTATAATGATCGCTATTTTAAGCCCTGGCAAACTCATCATGGGTCTTGCTTTTTTGGTAATGGCAGCTGCCGGTTGCAAAAAAGAGGATGCTGATAATACACCCATGCCGCCGCCCACCGTCGTCAAGCCAGACCAGATCTTCTTTGGCGTAAGCGCCAGTAACCAGCTGCTCCGCTTCAATGCAAATGCCGTTGAGACGGCTACTGCCACTATGTCGATTTCCGGGTTGGCAGCAGGCGAATCTATTCTTGGTATCGATTTCCGGCCGGCTACGGGTGAGCTTTATGCGGTAACGAACACGAGCCGCCTGTACATCATCAACACGGCTACGGGTGCCGCTCGTATCGTCGGCAGCGCTGCCTTTACACCGGCCCTGACCGGTTCTGCTGTTGCGTTTGATTTCAATCCTACGGTCGACCGGATCCGGCTGGTGGGTTCCGATGGACAAAACCTGCGTCTTAACCCGGAGACCGGTGCCGTTGCAGCTACCGATGGGGTAATCAACGGGGCTGCGGGCGCTTCGATTTCCGGAGCGGCGTATTCGGGAAACACAGCGGGCTCCGGCAGTACCGTACTGTATGATATCGACCGGGTGTCCGGTAAGCTGTATCGACAGAATCCGCCAAACAACGGAACACTCGTTGAAATCGGTTCGCTTGGCGTAGGTGCGATCACCGGCGCTGCTGGGTTCGATATTGCTCCCAACGGCGCTGTGGCGTTGGCCAGTCTAACCGTAGGTGGCCAGAATAATCTGTATCAAATCGATACCACGTCAGGCAAGGCTACCTTATTGGGAACCTTCAGCGCCGCCAATGCGGTCGCAGCCATTGCGATCCCCACCAACCCGGTTGCGTATGCCGTGGATGATATGAACAACCTGCTGATCTTCGATGCTACCGCTACCACGTCTCCGGCGATCATTACAAAGCCGATCACCGGTATGGCGGCAAGCGAGACGGTACTTGGAATCGATATTCGTCCATTGAACGGACAGATCTATGCCCTCGGAAGCACAAGTAGGCTGTATACGATCAATGCGGCATCCGGTGCAGCCACCGCCGTTGGCGCGGGACCCTTCGCAACGCTCTTGTCCGGCACCAGCTTCGGCTTTGATTTCAATCCTACTGTAGACCGCATCCGTGTCGTGAGCGACAATGGGCAGAATCTACGCTTGCACCCTGATCTGGGCACTGTGGTTTTTGTGGATGGGACGATCAATCCAGGCATGCCTAACCTCAGTGCAGCAGCCTACACGAACAACTTCGCTGGTGCGGCCACCACGGTCTTGTATGTCATGGATCATACGGCGGACAAACTCTACACCCAGGTTCCCCCAAACAACGGAACGCTGGTGGAGACCGGTGCGCTTGGTGTCAACATAGATGCTGCGAACGGCTTTGATATCGGAAGCACGACCGGAAAAGCGTACGGAATCTTCACCGTGGGAGGTGCCCGCGGCCTGTACAGCATCAACCTGACCAGTGGCATGGCCACAAAAACGGCTGACTTCTCCCGTCCGGTGAGAGGGTTTACACTGGGATTAAGCTTGTAAGAACCGGTATGCCTCGTTCGAAGAGCACTGCGAAAGCGGTGCTTTTTCCTTATGTAGCGGCAGTTGAATGGGCACTATAAGGAATAAAGCCGATACGTGGCACTACTTGACAAAACAGAGGCGTCCGGAAGCTTCAGGTACCCATCTTCTTTGAGGGTTCCTTCATTCTGGCTATAAAGCTTCTTGCCGATAAATACCCGTTTGAGTTCTTTTGGAAATCGTCGGTGGTTGCATCCACCTTTCATTCCGCTTAAAGCCGGGTGTTGAACCTTTCAGCTTTACCCCGGTGTACCTGTCGGGCAGATACTGGTGAAATTGCTTTCCGGGATTTCCCGGTTGGTACGATAGGAGAGGAGGTGCATCCTGATCGTTTTGGATCGTTCTCTGGCATCGAAGTGCGAAGTTTCGAACGCCGCCATGGGCCAAACTATTTGGATGAAACGGATTCTGTAGCGAAGGCCTAAGAAACAAAAAGGCAACCCTTTCGGATTGCCTTTTTGCTTATCGTGCCCAGGACTGGAGTCGAACCAGCACACCTCGCGGCGCCGCCACCTGAAGACGGTGCGTCTACCAATTTCGCCACCTGGGCATCGTTAGAAGAACTCCCGCAGTTTCCTAAAGTATTGGTAGCTACTTTGTTCCGTTGCGGGGTGCAAATATAAGAGCGGCGTTTTATTTCAGCAAAAAGTTTTTTCGTCAATCGGGAATCGGGAATCGGTAATGGCTGGCGCACGATACACAGCAAGGCCCGGCGTAGCCGGGCCTTGCTGCTATTGCCGATTGCCGATTCCCGATTGCCGATTCCCGTTCACACCGACACATTGAAATCCCGCAGGGCATCGTTCAGGCTCGTTTTGAGGTCCGTGCTTTCCTTGCGCTTGCCGATGATGAGGGCGCAGCCCACGCCGAACTCGCCGGCAGGGAACTTTTTGGTATAGGTGCCTGGGATCACCACGCTGCGGGCCGGCACCACGCCGCGCATCTCGACGGGCTCCGGGCCGCTCACGTCAATGATCTTGGTGGATTGCGTCAGTACCACGTTGGCGCCCAGCACCGCCTCTTTTTCAACCCGCACGCCTTCGACCACGATGCAGCGCGAGCCGATGAAACAGCCGTCCTCGACCACCACCGGCGCGGCCTGCAGGGGCTCCAGCACACCGCCGATGCCCACGCCGCCGCTCAGGTGTACGCCCTTGCCGATCTGGGCGCAGGAGCCAACCGTGGCCCAGGTATCCACCATCGTGCCTTCGTCTACATAGGCGCCGATGTTGACGTAGGAGGGCATCAGCACCACGTTGCGCGCGATGTAGGCGCCATAGCGGGCCACGGCATGGGGCACGGCGCGGACGCCGAGCTCCTTGTAATTTTTCTTCAGCAGCATCTTGTCGTAGAACTCGAAGGGCTCGAGGTCCCAGGTCTGCATCGGCTGGATGCCGAAGTAGAGCAGGATGGCCTGCTTCACCCACTCGTTTACCACCCAGCCCCCTTCGCCGGGGGCGGCTACGCGCAGTCGCCCCTTGTCTACTTCCTCGATCACGGCACGGATCGCTTCCTGTGTATCGTTGTTCGCCAACAGGCCGCGGTCGGCCCAGGCTTTTGCAATGGTATCTTGGTATTGGTTCATGACGCAAATCTAATGGGGGAATGGGGTAATTGGGGAATGGGATAATGCCCGTTCTGCGACGCAACCTGGATTGATCATTTCCTGTTTCAATATACACGAAAAAAAACCGGGACTTGTCCGACGTTCAAATTCATTACCCCATCAGCACATTCTCCCATTACCCCATTAGCTTTGCCGCATGCGGATACTGGTGCGACTACCCAACTGGCTGGGCGATATGGTGATGGCAGTGGCGTTTGTGGAGCAATTGCAGGCCACGTACCCCGAGGCGAAGATCTCGGTGATCGCCAAGAAGGGCATCCATGGCCTGCTTCCCTACTTTCCGCCGCTCGAGCACCAGTTCATCTTCGACAAAGGCGAGCAGCCCGGACTGCGCGGTCTCTGGCGCTTCGGCCGGCACATCAAGGCCACCGCCCACTTCGACCTGTTCTTTTCGCTGCCCGATTCGCTCTCCGCGGCCATCATGGGCTATGCCACCGGCGCGCAGCACCGCATCGGCTACCGCAATGAAGGCCGCAGCGTGCTGCTCACCCACACGTATACCCGCCCCGCCGGCGGCCACCGCGTACAGGAGTACCTCGTGCTGCTGGAGCGCTATGCCGGCAGCCAACTGCGCAACGTGCAGGTGCGGCTAAACCATAGTCACCCGCGCCGCGACCACATCGTCGTGAACGTCAACTCCGAGGCGCAGTCGCGGCGCCTCACCGTAGCCAAGGCCATCGAGCTTGTGTCGGAGCTGCGGCGCCAGGTCACGGAGCCCCTTGTACTGGTGGGCGCTCCCAAGGAAAAGGAGTTCATCGACGCGGTGTACGCGGGGCTGCCCCATCAAGAAGGCATCGACAATGCCGCCGGGCGCACCGACCTCACCGGCCTCATCGAGGTGCTCGCGTCGGCTCGCGCCCTGCTGACCACCGACTCGGGACCAGCCCACCTGGCCAACGCCCTGGGCACGCCTACGCTCGTGCTCTTCGGCGCCGGCAACGAGCGCAATACCGCCCCCTTCAACGCCGGGTGGAACACCGTCGTCCGGCTCAACCAGCTCAGTTGCGAGCCCTGCCTTAAGAACCGCTGCGTGTGCTTCGAAACGCCGCAGTGCCTCGAGCGGCTCTCCAGCCCGGGCATCGTACAACAACTGCAACAAGCTTTACGATGAATAACGATCCTGCATTCTTTGAAAGTGAAGTGACCCGCGCGCTCGAGGTGCTCCGTAGCGGCGGTACGATCCTGTATCCCACCGACACCGTTTGGGGACTCGGCTGCGCCGCCACCGACGCCGCCGCCATTGCCCGCATCTATGCCCTGAAGCAACGCCCCGACTCCAAAAGCATGATCGTGCTGGTAGGCGAGGAGCGCGACATTCTCCAGTATATCGCCGCCCCCGACCTCGCTGCCTTCACCTTCATGCAGGAGCAGGAACGGCCTACCACCGTCATCTTCGACGGCGCGGTGGGGCTGCCCGATAACCTCGTGGCCGCCGACGGCTCCATCGCCATCCGCATCGTGCGCGATCCCTTCTGCCGCCACCTCGTCAAGCGGCTGCGGGTGCCGATCGTATCGACTTCCGCCAACATTTCCGGCGAGCCCACGGCGCCCTTCTTCGGCGCGGTGTCCGAGCCGATCCGGGCCGGGGTGGACCATGTAGTGCGCTGGCGCCAGGACGACGAAAGCCCCGCCGTACCCTCGCAGATCGTGCGCTGGCAGGACGGGGCTCCTGTATTTATACGGAAATAGGGGTCAGCGCACCTCTTTCAGGAAAGAATCGATCTCGGTTTTCGAAAGCCCGTATCGCTCCAGTGCTTCCGCTACCCGATCGTGGTAGTTTTTCAGGTCGTCGGCACCCACCCGCAAACCAAGCGCAGACGGGCGCTGCACGGATTCGCGCATGGCGATCAGTGCGCTTTTCATTAAAGGAAGGCCCGATTCCCGCTCGCCGACGCTTGCCAGCGCCAGGCCGACCTCAAGGCCGTTATACGCGCCGCCGGTGCTTTGTGTCTGCTTCTGCCGCCATTCGGCCACCAGGGCCTTCACCGTGGCCGTGTCCTGCCTTCGTACATAGTGCATGATGAGCGGCTCGTAGGCATTGAGCGGCAAGGCGCCGGCGCGGTCGGGCACGGCGAGCTTGCCAGCGGGTGACGCGGCAAGCGGCTGGAAGCGATCCTTCAGGAGCTGCCGACTCCGCTCGGCACCCGCCTGCGCGATCGCTTCGCTGTTGTCTCCCGCAGGCACCAACTGGTACACGGTGCCCGCAGGCATCAGCTGGTCGCCATGAAAGGAGTCGGGAAAGGAAAAATAGATCGGGCGCTCGTGGATGTTGCGCTGGATCACATTCAGCATCAGCACCTGGTCGAGCGTGATGTAGCGGTTGAGGGTCCACTTCAGCATACCTGCAGACACCGCTGTTTGCGTTGCCTGCCCGAATCGCGCGGCGTCTACCGGCAGCACCAGGCTGGAAGCCGTATAGGTCATCGGTTCCGGGGTGCCGGACGATGCCGGAAGCGGGCTCGACGAACGGTCGTTGAACCCTGCGATGAACTGCGGCACCGCTTCGGTTCCTCGGGCTCCTTCCGGAATTTGTACGGCGTAGCTGAAGTCACGACGCCCGTAGAGTTCCGGCCGCAGGTCGAAGCGCACTTTGCCTTCCCTGCGCAGCGCATCCACGTAGATGGGGAGTCCGGCAAGGCTCGCGTTGATAACGGTCACGTCTTTGCGCACGCCCTCCTTTTGCTGCAGGTACCAGATCGCGTAGGTGTCGTTGTCGCCATAGGTAAAAAGGATGCTGTTGGGCGCGCACGCATCGAGGTAGTTGTGCGCGAAGCGGCGGATGTTGTCGTCGGCTTTGACCTCGTTAAGGATGCTCGCCGCTTCCTGCGCGTACCCGTTCACAGATAGCCGTTGCCACACGTGCATCCCATCGTTGAACACCTTCATGGCCATATTGCCCACCAACGTGGTATAAGAGGGATTGCGCTCGCGCAGCTTGCCGAAGGCGGCCAGCGCCTTCCTGTAGTAATACAGGGCGCTGTCGGCGCGTTGCTGCGACGGCCGCTCCAGGGGCGCCAGCCCTTTTTGAAGCGGGTGTAGCCCGGGCCGGTCGGGTGTTTCATAGTGATCCAGGAAGCGGTCGGCGTAGTGGCTGAACGCGCGTCCGAGGCCCTCGAGCAGGGTATCGCCGGGTTGCTTCCGGTCGCCGTAGGTCCGGATCATATCGCGGTCCCATTCTTCGTAGCCATAATAGCGGCAACGCTCGTAGCCGTAATACGTATACCCGGTTGAATTGCCCCGGAGCGCCGACTCGATGGCGCGATCGGTTTCCAGTCCGCCCTCGGGCGCGCTGAACCCGCTGAGGGTGCGCGGGGCTGTGGAGTCGGCCGGCCAGTACAGGAAATCGCGCAGCACCGCGCCTTTCAGCGGGTCAACGACATGCACGAACCAGCCTTCGCGCTTTTTGGCGAACCGGAGCTGCTGGTAGCCTTCCGGCTTGAAGCCATACTGATGGTAAAAGGTCTCCACGACCTTTGGGTAGTCGGCCACCCGGGTCTCTTTTTCTTCGGTGCCGCAGCTGCCGAGGAGCAGGAGGAGCGCAGCCGGTGCCCAACGTTTCAACGAGTGCATGTCGTTTGGTTTCGATCAAGATAGGCAATCCGCCCGGAATGGCCATATCCGCTACATTTGCAGCGCTGAACATGGATATCCCCTGCACCGATAGCGAATTACAGAAGATCCGGCCCGTGGCCCAGGCGGCCCGCGAGCTCGGCGTGCCCTGCTACCTTGTGGGCGGCTTCGTGCGCGACAAGCTCCTCGGGCGCCCCACCAAGGACGCCGATTTCGTGTGCGTGGGCGACGCCTTAGCGCTCGCGCAGAAAGCGGCTTCGCTCTTTCGCTCCTCGCCGAAAGTGACGCTCTTCAAGACCTTCGGCACGGCGCATTTCCGCACGCCCGACGGGTTCGACCTCGAGTTCGTAGGCGCACGCAAGGAAAGCTACCAACGCCACTCGCGCAACCCCGTGGTGGAGCCCGGCACGCTCGCTGACGACCAAAACCGCCGCGACTTCACCATCAATGCACTCGCCATCTCGCTCAACGAGGCCGACTTCGGCACGCTGGTCGATCCCTTCGGCGGACGCGAGGACCTGAAGGAAGGCCTCATCCGCACGCCAGGGGAGCCGGCCATCACCTTCTCCGACGACCCGCTGCGGATGATGCGGGCGATCCGCTTCGCCACGCAGCTGGGCTTCCGTATCCACCCGCCTACGCTCCGCGCCATCCGCGAGCAGCGCGACCGCATCCGGATCATCACGCAGGAGCGGATCACCGACGAGCTCAATAAGATCATCGCGGCGCCGAAGCCCAGCGTCGGCTTCAAGCTGCTCTTCGACACGAAGCTGCTCGACCTCATCTTCCCGCAGATGGTGGACCTCGCCGGCGCCGAGTTCGTGGACGGGCTCGGGCACAAGGACAACTTTTACCACACGCTGCAGGTGCTCGATAACGTGGCTGCCCGCACCAACAACCTGTGGCTTCGGTGGGCGGCCATCCTGCACGACATCGCCAAGCCCGCCACGAAGCGCTTCGAGGAAGGCCACGGCTGGACCTTCCACGGCCACGAGGTGGTGGGCGGCCGCATGGTGCCGAAGATCTTCAATGCCTTCAAGCTGCCGCTCGGCGATCCCATGAAGTATGTGCGCAAGCTCGTGGAGCTGCACCTGCGCCCCATCTCGCTGTCGAAGGAAGACATCACCGACTCGGCCATCCGCCGCCTCCTCTTCGATGCCGGCGCCGATTTCGATGATTTGATGACCCTCTGCGAGAGCGATATCACTTCGAAGAACAAGGCCAAGGTGCAGCGCTTTCTCGACAACTTCGAGCTTGTGAAGGAGCGCTGTGTGGAGGTGGAGGAGAAGGACCGCATCCGTAACTGGCAGCCGCCCATCACGGGCGAGCTTATTATGGAAACCTTCGGCATCCCGCCCTCGCGTGCCGTCGGCGACATTAAAGATGCCATCCGCAACGCCATTCTCGACGGTGTCATTCCCAACGAGTACGACGCGGCCTACGGGTTCATGATCCAAAAGGCGGCAGAGCTCGGGCTATCGCCCGTGAAATAGGTTTAGGGAGTTTAGGAGGTTGGTACCGGACCTTCTTAACCTTCTAAACCTCCTAAACCCCCTAAACCTTTTTCCCCGCCTTTCCGTATTTTTGAAGTTCTTCATTCCGAAATCACCTGCATGGCCATACTTAAATTCAGAGTTCACTACGAAGAGGACGATAGTGTGTACCGCGACATCGCCATTCGGCACAATCATACGTTTTTCCAGCTACACGACGCGATCCTGAAGGCGTTCGAGTTCGACAACAAGCACGGCGCCACGTTCTTCCGGAGTAACGACCGCTGGCAGCGCGGCCGCGAGATCTCCCTCGAGATCTACGACAACCGCCGCTACCAGATGCCGCCCCTGCTGATGAAGGACGTCACGATCGGCTCGGAGATCAAGGACCCCAACCAGAAGTTCATCTACGTTTACGATTTCAACAAGAACTGGAACTTCCAGGTATCGCTCATCGGGGTGTCCAAGGAAGAGAATCCCAAGATGACCTACCCGTCGACGGTGCGTACCGAGGGCATCGCGCCGAGCCAATACGGCGCCAAGAGCCTGCTCGGCGAGCGCTTTGCCGACGTGGAAGAAAAGTACGACCTCAGCAAGGACGCCGAAGGCTTCGGTACCGAGGGCGAGGGCGGCGCCACCGACAGCGGCGCTGATGAAGGCGGGCACGATGAAGGCGGCAACGAGGAGTTTTAGCAACGCCGCATTCAGTATTCGGCGTCGCATAGAATATGGAGAAGGAGGAACGGTGGTTTCTCCTTTTTTTGTGGCATCATAGCAGCAACGGGCAGTGGGAGCGAAGGCACGCAGATTTTTCTGATTGATACGATGAGCGCGGCTTTCGTTTCCTGACGTCGATTGTTCGCTGCCGGAGCCTCGCTCCGGTATGATCTTTCAATACGATAATGTAGACACCACAGCGGCGATCTATTCACATTAGAAGTCGTCTCTAAACCAGTCACTCCGCTATTTGTCGTGAGGCCTGAGGCGTGAGTAGGTAATGTCCGACTTTAGCCAGGTTTCTTCTGACGCTTCACGCCTGACGCTTCACGAATTTTCCAGGAAGCTCCTGATTCAGCGACAGGTTCTAGACTCATAGACCATTCTTAGCGAACACCTTAGCCCCTTCGCTTCTTTGCGGTAAAAAACTTATTCAGCTTTTTTGCCTTGGTAAGCCGCGCAGTAGAAATGCGATCAAACAAAAGGAACTTGGTACCGGGAACAAATCTGAAATCCTAGATCTGAGATCCGCCCGCTAGATTTGCCCTATGCACCCCAAGCAACTCATCGTGATCGCAGGGCCTACGGCGGTGGGCAAAACGGCCGTGGCCATCGATGTGGCGCGGGAGCTCGGCACGGAGATCCTTTCGGCCGACAGCCGGCAGTGCTACCGCGAGCTCGATATCGGCGTGGCCCGTCCTTCGCCCGAAGAACTGGCCGCGGTGCAACATCACTTCATTGCTTCTCACTCCATTCACGATGAGCTCAACGCGGCAGCTTACGAATCGTATGCAATGGCCATAGCGCAGCAGGTTTTCGAAACCCACGATACTCTGGTGGTAGTGGGTGGCACAGGACTCTACCTGAAGGCGCTCACCGAGGGCATGGACCCGATCCCTGCGGTGCCCGCAGAAATACGGGAGGTCCTGATCGCCGCATATGAGCGCGAAGGGATCTCCTGGCTGCAGCAGCAGGTGGCGGCCGAAGATCCGCAATTCTACGGGCAGGGCGAGATCCGGAATCCGCACCGGCTCTTGCGTGCACTTGAGGTCAAACGGGCCACGGGCCGCTCCATCCTTGACTTCCGAACGGGCGCCAAAGCCGCCCGCGAATTCGCCATACATAAAGTGGCGCTGGACCTGCCCCGACCGGAATTGTACGACCGCATCAACCGGCGCGTGGCGCTGATGATGGACGCAGGACTCGCGGCCGAGGCCCGCAGCGTATACCCGCAGCGGCACCTCAACGCGTTACAGACCGTGGGCTATAAAGAGCTGTTCGATTATTTCGACGGGCAGTGTACCCTGCCCGAGGCGGTTGCCGATATCCAGACCCACACACGGCACTACGCGAAGCGGCAGGGCACCTGGTTCCGGAAAGATCCCGAGTACCAATGGATGGCACCCGATGCGGACGTGGTCTTAAGGCATTTGAAGGGGAAAAAGATTTTCTAACCGCCAAGAGAAGAAGGAGCTAAGGGTTTCGCTAAGTAGTGCTTATGTATTGGTCTATTTGTAATCGGTATTACGCGACAGCTTTTCCTGTAGCTTATGGTTTACCCATGCAGGGTAAGTACCGGCGAAGCCCATTTATTCGGTTTCCATACTCCACTTCCTTGTTCCCTGTTTCTTATTCCCTGTTCCATTGTTCTTTAAGAACCAGGG
This sequence comes from Flaviaestuariibacter amylovorans, assembly GCF_039541815.1. Lineage (NCBI taxonomy): Bacteria > Pseudomonadati > Bacteroidota > Chitinophagia > Chitinophagales > Chitinophagaceae > Flaviaestuariibacter > Flaviaestuariibacter amylovorans. The sequence goes on along the minus strand of NZ_BAABGY010000003.1, from coordinate 69,341 downwards.
AGCACTTGCCGGTACTACTGCCAATCAGATCTGACATCATCACATCTGAGATCTGAGATCAGAACTTCACCCCGAAGCTCAATGCCACATTTCCCTGCGTGCGCCGCGTCTCCGCCACGAAGTAGGGTGCGTCCGACAACCGGTAAGGCGTGTGAATATCGCGCTGCATGCTGTGCACGTACGTAAGGTCGATGAAGTAGCCGCGGTGGCGGTAGCCGAGGCCACCGGTGAGGTTGAGGCGTCCACCCGTGCCGCCGTTCACTTCCTTGTAGGGGTTGCCGTACCAGGCAGCGCCGGCACGCACCATCAGCGTGGTGAACTTGAGCTCGCCGCCCACGCGCACATTGAAGGCGCCTTTATACAGGTCGCGGATGTTTCGGTTCAGGTAGTCGAGGTAAGCTTTTGTGTCTTCGCTATTCTCGACGTCGTTGTCGGGCATGTAGCGCATCATGTTATACGCAACGTATTCGACGTCGGCCGTCAGGAAGCCGCGCTGCTTCGTTACGTCCTCGATCTCGCGGAGCACGTAGGAGGCGCTCGCCGTTGCCTTCAGCGGGGTGAGCAACATGTATTTGAACTGGTGCTCGGCGCCGTCGTTGTAGTCTTTCGAGAAGTCGTCCCACTCGCCCTCATAGTTTTCGGTATTTGTGGTGAGCTCGTAGTGATAGCGGTCGGTCAGCTTGTAGAGCGTCGGGGTATGCACGGCGAGGCCGAGGCGCCAGTACTCGGCGGGCTTGTAAATGATCCCCAGCTTCAGGTTGAGGCCGGTGCCGGTGGTCTGCACGCGCTCGCGGAACTCGGCGAAGTCGAAGCGGTTCGAGGTATCCGTGGTGGCGTCGGCTTCCGTGAAGGTTGCCTTGCGGTTGTAGGCCAGGAAGGGGATACCGATGGTGGCACCCACAAAGAGCTTGTCGTTGGTGTTGAGGCCGATGCCCAGCGCCGCTTCGTTGATGCCGCCGCGCGACTCCACGCGTTGCTGTTGCAGGAGCCCGGTGCTTACCGGCGAGTTGGAACGGAAGCCCGTCACCTGCCCGTTGGCGTCCTTTACCGGGTCGAGCCAGAAGGTGTTGATCGCCAGGGAGGGTCCATAGGGAAAGAGGTAGGCCGCGGTGGAATCGCGCACGCCGGCGCGCCCGAGCTCCTCGATAAAGCGCTGGGAGTACGACGAGCTGTTGTTCTGTCCACGGTATAAGATCGTGTTGCGGAAGTCGGCCGTGTTGCTGAACCCAACGCTGAAGCCCACACCGCGCAGGCTGCCGACCTTGCCCGGCGACCCGAATACGAGCCCGAGGGCGCCGACGTCGAACTTTCTGTCGGATTCCTTTTCCGTGCGGCCGAGGAAGCTGCCCTTCGTCTCGCTCCAGCGGAACATGGGCGTGATCACGAAGTCGTTGGTGCGGTAGAAGCCGAGGCCGGCCGGGTTGCCATAGAGGGCGGAGAAGTCGCCGCCGAGCGAGCCCATGGCGCCGCCGATGGCCTGTTGCCGGGCGGTGCCTGCCGGAACGCCATAAGAGAAGCGGAGCGCGTCGGCCGGCTCCTGTGCGGCGCACACGAGGGCGGAGGCTCCTGTGGCCAGGAGTAAAGCGAGTCGTTTCATATGTAAGCAGGTTGCGGGCGCGGAGCGCCCCTGGTGATCGATGGAGAAATGGCGCATTAGAAGCGGCGTACGCCGGCATTCCCGTTGCTCTTGCTGCCGCCCGACGAAGAGCCGGAAGACGACGAGGAGCTGGAGGAGGACGACGACGAGCTGCGCGTCGGGTTGGGGTTGGGGCCGCTGTTGAAGATATCGCGCAGACTGCCCCCGCGGCCGCTGCTGTTACTGCCGTTCGAATAGGCCGGGCTGCTGAACTTTGGGTGGCGCACCGTCGGCGCCGGTGTCGGCGAGGGCGGGCGGTTCACGTCGAAGTTGTATTTACGCGGGGTGTTGGGCGGAAGTGTCTTCGGGAAATAGTAGGCGTAAGGATGCGACGGTGTGTAGTAATAGTTCCAATATAGGCGCGGGTTGGAGCTGCAGTTGCAGTTGACGCCGCTGTAGGTATAGGCATACGGGTCGCGGTAGTAATCGTCGATGGAGGTGCAGCGGGCACGGTTGCGGATGCGGAGCCGGAGGTAGCGCTCTTCCTCGTAGCGGCTGCGGTCGGCATAGGTCTCCTCCTTTTCCTCGTAGCGCACGTATTCGCGCTCGGGGCGGGTGGGGGAGAAATAGACGTCGTCGGGCGTCTGGCCGGATTTGTACGGCGTGGTGCAGCTTGTAGCGGCGACCAGGAAAACAGCAAGCGGTAGAAAGGATCTCATATGCGCTTATTTATATCGTTCAGACGGAGATGCCGCCGTATGTGTTACTTTTGTGCCCCGTTGTAAATTACTTTAATACCCGTTTAACAACTGCCGGCGGGCCGGGCGTTTATCAAAATATTAGCAATTTCTGTACTCTGTACAGATTGCGCCGAACCGCCCGCAGGTTGCATGCCGCGCCGATTCTTTTGCAAAGGTAGGCGCAGTACGTTGAGCGGACCAGAACCGAATTATGAGCAAAGAGATCACTTCCCGGGAACAGGATTATTCCCAATGGTACAATGACCTGATCATCCGCGGCGGCCTCGCCGACTATTCGGCCGTACGTGGCTGCATGGTGATCAAGCCCTATGGCTACGGCCTGTGGGAGAACATGCGCGACGTGCTGGACCGTATGTTCAAGGAAACCGGCCACCAGAACGCCTACTTCCCGCTCTTCGTGCCCAAGAGCCTCTTCGAGGCCGAGGAGAAGAACGCCGAAGGCTTCGCCAAGGAGTGCGCCGTGGTGACCCACTACCGCCTCAAGAACGACCCGTCGAAGCCGGGCAAGCTGATGGTGGACCCCGAAGCGAAGCTCGAAGAGGAGCTCGTGGTGCGTCCCACTTCCGAGGCCATAATCTGGAACACGTATAAAGACTGGATCCAATCGTACCGCGACCTGCCCATCCTGGTGAACCAGTGGGCGAACGTGGTGCGCTGGGAAATGCGCACGCGCCTCTTCCTCCGCACCGCCGAATTCCTGTGGCAGGAAGGCCATACGGCACACGCCACCGCCGAAGAGGCGGTTGCCGAAACGCGCCAGATGCTCGACGTCTACGCGCAGTTTGCCGAGGAATACATGGCCGTGCCTGTGATCAAAGGCGTCAAATCGCCCGCCGAGCGCTTCGCGGGCGCCGAGGACACCTATTGCATCGAGGCGCTCATGCAGGACGGCAAGGCCCTGCAGGCCGGCACCTCGCACTTCCTGGGGCAGAACTTCGCGAAGGCCTTCGAGGTAAAGTACCTTACCAAAGAGAACAAGCAGGAATACGTGTGGGCAACGTCCTGGGGCGTGAGCACGCGCCTCATCGGCGGCCTCGTGATGACGCATTCCGACGACCAGGGCCTCGTGCTGCCGCCGCGGATCGCGCCGCTGCAGGTAGTGATCGTGCCCATCTACAAGGGCGACGACGGCAAGACCGAGATGGCGCCCGTTGCCGATAAGCTGATGGCCGAACTGAAGGCCGCCGGCATCCGCGCCAAGTACGACGACAACGACAACCAGCGACCGGGCTGGAAGTTCGCCGAATACGAGCTGAAGGGCGTGCCCGTGCGCGTGACGCTCGGTGCCCGCGACCTCGCCAATGGCGTGGTGGAGCTCGCCCGCCGCGATACGAAGGAAAAGACCACCGTGCCCATCGAAGGGCTCGCGCAGCGGATCGCCGATCTGCTCGTGGAGATCCAGGGGGCCATGTTCGCCAAGGCAAAAGCCTTCCGCGACGAGCGCATCTTCAAGGTGGAAAGCTGGGCCGACTTCGAGCGTACGCTCGACGAGACGCCCGGCTTTGTATCCGCCCACTGGGACGGTACCGCCGAAACCGAGGCGGCCATCAAGGAAAAGACGAAGGCCACCATCCGCTGCATCCCGCTCGATAACCCGCATGAAGATGGCGTCTGTATCCTCACCGGCAAGCCGAGCACGCAGCGCGTGTTGTTCGCCCGGGCGTACTAGGAGTCCGCACTGTCGCGCAGATAGTTCACGCAAAGGCGCAAAGTGCGCCAAGAGCGCAAATAGTTAAGGTCCTGCCTGCGGCAGGACTTTTTTTACGCGGCGGCGCGGCGGCATTGCGACGCGGCATTTCTGTTTGTAGCCAACCGGGTGTATGATGACAAGTCTTCGGCTCACATCGCTTCATACAACCGGGAGCCTGAGTAAAGGATCCCTTTAAAAGAATGGGATGCACTAGTGTTACGTTAAGCTTGATACGAGGGCACGTTGTTCGGCGACGAGGTCATTGCGATCCGCCAGCTGGCGGAGAAGCAATCCCCTGCGTTACGCAGAGGGGCTGTAAGAGGAAGCCACGTTGGGAGCACTCCGAAGGTACTGGAGATTGCTTCGCTTCGCTCGCAATCACGTCGGCCTTCGGCCGTCGTAAGACACGTCTTTTAAACAGGTAACTTAACACTAGAATACATGTCCCCGCTGCGTGAAATGTATTCGTGAGCGAAGCGAACACAACTCCTCTGCGTACTCCGCGCTCTTTGCGCCTTTGCGTGAAATATCTACAAGGCCACACCCAGCGAAACACCCGCGCGGAAGCCCGGCAGCGCCCCGCGGAAGCTCGCCCGCACGGTGCGGCTTTGCTCCTCCACCACTACGTTGACGCGGTTGTTGATAAATGGAAACTGGTCGATGAATTCCAGCACGTCGCGCTTTGCCTTCTGGCCCTCGTCACCGGTCCAGGGACGGTTGAAGTTCTGCTCGCGGGCCGAAAAGCGGTCGGACGCGGAATTGATCTCTGGCCCAAGGAAAAACAGGTCGATAACCGCGCGCTTCCCGATCCGGAACTGCGCGCCCAGCTGAACCCCGAGACCGAAGGCGTTGTAATTGTTGATGAACGACACCGTGGTGGCGCGGCCGTCGAGCACGGCCTGGCCCTCGCCTTCGGAGGTGTGGTGCACGTATTTGAAATAGGGCTCCAGGTAGAGCCCGGCCATCGGGCGCCGCCGCGAGAAGTAGCGGCGGTAACCGGCCAGGAAGGAGGTAGCCTTCATGCGGAAGTCGGCAGACTGCCCCACATAACTAAGGCTGTGCTTTGCCTGGAGGGGAAGCCCGATATTGGCGATGAGGGAGCTGCGCTTCGTGAAATGGTATTCGCCCTGAAGCGTCAGGCTACCCAGCAGGAGGCCGGTGGGGGCCCACTTGAAGGTCATGCGCTGGCCGCGGGAAGTGTCGGGAGCGTTGCCGGTGGAGGTATCGGGCCGGTAGCCGTCCTGGGCGAAGCTGCCGCTGCCAAAAAGGAGGAAGGAGGAGAAGAGGATAGCGGATCTCATATGCTTCATACGATTAAAAAATGATACCATTGCCCCGGCGCCTGCTGCCGTCCGGCTCCTGGTAGGGCGCGGTAAGAAAAAGGCCCTCTTGCGGAGGGCCTCTCTGATCTTATCATTACAGGTGGATCGCCTCGCCGTAAGCCACCTCGATGGCGTCTTTCACGCTCTCGGAAATGGTGGGGTGGGGGTGGATGGCGTTCAGCACCTCGTGGTAGGTGGTTTCGAGCTTGCGGGCCACTACCGTTTCGGCGATCATTTCGGTTACGTTGTAGCCGATCATGTGGGTGCCGAGCCACTCGCCATACTTGGCGTCGAAGATCACTTTCACGAAGCCTTCCGGGTGGCCGGCGGCCGAGGCCTTGCCGGAGGCGGAGAGCGGGAACTTACCCACCTTCACCTCGTAGCCGGCTTCTTTGGCCTGCTTCTCGGTCATACCCACGGAGGCTACCTCGGGGATGCAATAGGTACAGCCCGGTACGTTGCCGTAGTCGAGGCCTTCGGGCTGGTGGTGGTATTTCTTTTCGTTGTAGCCGATGTTCTCGACGCAGATGATGGCCTCTTTCGAAGCCACGTGGGCGAGGGCCTGGCCGGGCACGCAGTCGCCGATGGCATAGATGCCGGGCACGTTCGTCTGGTAGAACTTGTCGACCATGATCTTGCCCTTCTCGGTCTTGATGCCGGTCTCCTCGAGGCCGATGTTTTCGATGTTCGACTGAACGCCCACCGCGGAGAGGAGGATGTCGGCCTCGAGCTTCACCTCGCCCTGCTGGGTTTTGATCGTGGCCACTACGCCGTTGCCGGTCGTGTCCACATGGGTCACCTCGGCGTTGGTCATGATGTCGATGCCTTTTTTCTTGAAGTTCTTCTCGAGCTCCTTCGAGATATCTACGTCCTCGAGGGGCACGATGCCGGGGAGGAACTCGACGATGGTCACCTTGGTGCCCATGGTGTTGTAGAAGTAGCCGAACTCGCAGCCGATGGCGCCGGAGCCGACCACGATCATGCTCTTGGGCTGCTGGGGCAGTACCATGGCCTCGCGGTAGCCGATGATCTTCTTGCCGTCGATGGGCATGGCGGGAAGCTGGCGGGCGCGGGCGCCGGTGGCGATGATGATGTGGCGGGCTTCAACGGTCTGCTTGCCGCCGTCGGCTGCCGTGACCTCGATGCGGCCCTTGCCGGCCACCTTGCCGGTGCCCATCACCACGTCGATCTTGTTCTTGCGCATCAGGAACTGGACGCCCTTGCTCATTTTATCGGCCACGCCGCGCGAGCGCTTTACGATGGCTTCGAAGTTATGGGTGCCGGTGGCCTCGATGCCGAAGTCCTTGGCGTGCTGGATATATTCCATGACCTGGGCACTCTTCAGGAGGGCCTTGGTGGGGATGCAACCCCAGTTGAGGCAGATGCCCCCGAGGCTTTCGCGTTCAATAATCGCGGTCTTAAAGCCCAGCTGGGCGGCGCGGATGGCGGCTACATAACCACCGGGGCCCGAGCCAATCACTACAACATCGTAAGCCATGTCTAATGCAGAATTTTAATGGTTGATGGATGGTCCCCCGAAAGGGGGTCTAAAAGCGGCACGAAGCTACGGCAAAAAGACTTTAGAAGGTTTTGGGGGTTTTAGGGGTTTTGTGGGGTTTGTCCGGAAGCAGGTGGCGGCGCGGAAGCGGGGTGGGAGACGGGCACGGGCAGAAGATTAACAAGGCGGATCCGGCTAATTGGGTTAATTTCGAACGGATTAACAAAAAATCTGAGATCAAACATCTGAGATCTGAGATTCTTTCCCTACCTTTGCACTCCAAAATTTTCCAAAGTCATGGCACGAGTATGTCAGGTTACAGGTAAGAAGCCGATCGGTGGTCACAAGGTTTCGCACTCCAATATTAAGACCAAGCGTCGTTTCCTGCCGAACCTTCAGACGAAGAAGTTCTTCCTGGCAGAAGAGAACAAGTGGATCACGCTGAAGCTGTCGGCCGACGCCATCCGCACCATCAACAAGAACGGTCTGCTGAGTGTGGTAAAAGAGCTGCGCGCCCAGGGCCAGCATATCTAATCCACCTCTCCAGTTAGCAACTATTTAAACGCATTACAATGGCAAAGAAAGGCAACCGCGTTCAGGTAATCTTAGAGTGCACCGAGCAGAAGACCACTTCCGTTCCGGGTACGAGCCGCTACATTACCACCAAGAACAAGAAGAACAATCCCGAGCGTCTCGAGCTGAAGAAGTTCAACGCCAACCTGAAGAAGGTAACGGTTCACAAAGAAATTAAGTAATGTGCTGATGTGCTAATTAGCTAATGTGCTAATTAGCCCTACGTTAGCCCATTAGCATATTATCTCATTCGCAAAAAAATAAGGATCATGGCAAAAGCAGCATCCAAAAACGCAAAAGTAAAAGACACCAAGGCCGCAGCCGAGGCAAAGAACTGGACCAAGGTGATCAAGGCTGTACGCAGCCCCAAGACCGGTGCTTATACCTTCAAGGAGCAGATCATTCACAAAGACAAGGTGAAGGATTTCCTGGGTCAGAAGTAAGACTTCCGGCGTTAATAAATTTTCTGGCAGAGCTGTCCCTTCGGACAGCTTTCGTCGTTAACCTCACCCTACCCTTCCCCCGGCCCCTTCCCAGGAGGAAGGGGTGACTCTGTGGGACAGGCTCATATTATGCTGGCTTTCCCTTACGCCTGCATGTTGACTTTTGTTAGTACTGCTGATTTTCAAACCGGATAACGGGAGTGCTTCAAAATTTCAAGCACCTGGCGGAACAAACAATTTGTGTAGAAATCCATCGCCGGAACGAGCCCGCCTGCGGGCTTCCCCTTGGCGCTCTTGAAAAATGCCGGAAGCTGCCGGAGTCGCCGCTGCTGGTATTGAAAGCCCCGACCCGTAAACGACCCAAAGCAAAAAACTTGGCGTCTTAGCGGTAAAAGATGTCCCTTCCGGAGCATGCTGATCATCTTCTGGCACTTGACCCCAGACCCCAGAACCTTAGAACCCAGAACCCTCCCTTCGACTTTTGAATTTTTCCTGCTGACTTCCAAAGTATCTTGCACGCACAAACACGAACATGGGTTTTTTCAATAAGCTATTCGGTAAGAAAGAGAAGGAAAGCCTTGACGAGGGCCTGCAGAAGACGAAAGACAACTTCTTCACCAAGATGACGAAGGCCATCGCCGGCAAAAGCACTGTCGACGAAGAAGTACTCGATACCCTCGAGGAAGCCCTCGTGTCCGCCGACGTCGGCATCGACACCACCGTCGCTATCATCGACCGCATCGAAAAGCGCGTGGCCCGCGACAAGTACATGGGGACGTCCGACCTGAACCGCATCCTCCAGGAAGAGATCCGCGAGATGCTCGTAGGCGGCTCTTCCTACGACTTTACCTCGGAGCTTCCGGCTAAACCCTACGTGATCCTCGTGGTGGGCGTCAACGGCGTAGGCAAGACCACCACCATCGGCAAGTTGGCGCATAACTTCAAAAAGGCCGGCAAATCGGTACTCCTCGGCGCCGCCGACACCTTCCGCGCCGCCGCCGTGGACCAGCTCACGATCTGGAGCGACCGCACCGGCGTACCCATCGTGAAGCAGGCCATGGGCTCGGACCCCGCCGCCGTTGCCTACGACACCGTGCAAAGCGCCATAGCCCGGGGCACCGACGTGGTACTGATCGATACCGCCGGCCGCCTCCACAACAAGGCCCACCTCATGGACGAACTCTCCAAGATCCGTCGCTCCGTACAGAAGATGCTCCCGGATGCCCCGCACGAGGTGCTGCTGGTGCTCGACGGCTCCACCGGGCAAAACGCGCTGGAGCAGGCAAAGCACTTTACGGCGGCTACCTCCGTGACCGCCCTCGCCATCACCAAGCTCGACGGCACCGCCAAGGGCGGCGTCGTACTGGCGATCGCCAACCAGTTCAAGATCCCGGTGAAGTTCATCGGGGTCGGCGAAAAAATGGACGATCTCCTCGTTTTCGATAAGCATGAATTCGTAGATTCACTGTTCAGCTTAAAGGAATAAATAACATGGACGACACTTCCCTCAAGGCGCTCGGAGACCGGCTGGACGTAGCCGCAGAGCGATTCGCCCGCCTGCAGCAGGCGCATGCCGATTATGCCCGCTACGACGAGCAGGCAATGGCCGGACTCGAATCCTGCAATGAAGCGGCGGAGGCACTGGAGCGGGAAGAGCGGGAGTGGACGCGGTTGCAGAAGACCTCGCTGCATACGGTCTTGCATACACTCACTGGCAATATCGACAAGCAGCGGGTAAAGGAGCGGAAGGAATATGAGGCCGCCCGTGCGCACTACGACCTCATTGCGGCCTCACTGGAGACGGCGCGCAGCCGGCGCGAGGAGGCTACGGCCACGATATGGGAGCTAAAGGATGCCGCATCCGAGTACCGCGCGCTCGAAGCCGAGTGGGAACAGCAACTGCTGCAGCGCGGCGATGAGCGGTCTGCAGCACTCCGGGAGGCCAATGCGGCCCTGGCAACTGCAGCTGCAAAAGCAAGCGAGTTGCGTCAGGTATATCATACCGGCGACCTCGCGCATTCAGATCTGTTGTCCTTACAACGGATGTTCGCCAATCTTCACCAGATCGGGCGGAGCGACGCGCTCGGCTGGGACTCGGCCAACCGGGAGAAACATAGCTATCTCCAAGAGGTGGGTGTACAGCTCGACCTGGTGCACCGTTCCATCGACAAGTTCGCCGCTGCAGCTATCAAGGTGGGCATCTCCTTCCGCGGGCAGCTCCGCGGCGAGGCTCTGAGCTCGTTCCGCGACCGGTATTTCGATAACGTGTTTTCCGACCTCGCCTTTTTGAGCAAGGTTGATTCCTTCCGGGAGAAGATCGCGGACCTGCTCGAACGCCTGCAGGCAAAACTGGAGGAGTTGCGGGTGCGCCAGGAACCACTGGATGCGCAGGAGGCGGCTGCCGCGGCCGTAAAGGCCGAATTACTCCGCCGCTGAACCGATTAAACGGAACAAAAAAAACATGGCGCACCCACTCGAACAATTGAGCTCCGAACTCGACGCCGCATCGGCCCAACTCGAGGTGTTGCGTCGTGCCGAAGTGCGTCGCAATACGCTCGAAGCCAACATCCGCGACGCCGACCGGGAGCTCGAAGGCTATGCCGGTGTATTGAAAAAAGAAGAGCAGGAGTTTCGCCGAATCGAAGGACTTACCCTGCATTCCCTTTTTTACAAGGTCCTGGGCAGCCGCGAGCAGCAGCTCGACAAGGAGCGCCAGGAATACCTTGCTGCCCGCCTCCGCTACGATGAGGCCCTGGCCCGCCGCGCATCCCTGCTGCAGGACCTCGAAGCCGCCCGCGAAACAGTGGCTGGTCTTTCCGGCGTCCGCGCCACCCATGCCGCGCTGCTGGCCCGGAAAGAAGCGCAGCTGCTTTCCTCCGGCGATGCAGCGGCGCAACTCCTTTCTTCCGAAAACGACAGGCTGCGCGACCTCCAGGCGGAGATCAACGAGATCAGGGAGGCAGAGCTGGCCGGGAACGAAGCGCTCCGCCACCTCGACCTCGTGCGGCACCACCTGGAGAAAGCCTCCGATTGGGGCACCTGGGACCTCTGGGGCGGCGATACCTTCGCCACCTGGGGCAAGCACGATAATATCGACGATGCCCGGATGCACCTGGGCAACGCCCAATATGCCCTGCAGCGCTTCCGCAACGAGTTGAGCGACCTGGGCCGCCGCCTCGAGCACGAACTCGACCTGAACGGGCTCACCACCTTTGCCGACTACTTCTTCGACAATCTCATTACCGATTGGGTGGTGCAGCAACGCATCCACCGATCGCTCGAGGCGGCCACCGAGGTCTGTGCCCGCGTGCAGCAACTGCTGTACGACCTGGGCCGCCGGCGGATGCGGCTGCAGGACGAAGAGCGCGCCGCATCCGACCGCAAGGCAGGGCTTATGGGCGGCCGTTGATCGCCGGCCAGGCTTTATTTGCTGCGCCGTAGCATAGCCACAGTTCGTACGCGTTCTTTCTCCCGCCAGCCTAATTTTTTGTGTGTTGATCCATTTTAACGGGGTCTTGCGTCGGCCCCCTTCTAGTTTCCCCGGCAAAACCAAAAGCTGATGAAACCGATCAAAACACTGATCCCGACCGCGGCACTCCTGGCTGCCGCCTGCACCGCTCATGCGCAATCGTACCGGAATGCCGCCGGCGCCCGGGTAGAATTCGGAAACGACCTGGTTTGGGCAGGAGCATCCTTCAAGCACCGCTTCACCGAACATTCAGCCCTTGAAACCAGCCTGCTCTTCGGCGGCGATGCCATCGTACCGGAACTGGGCTACGTTTATATGCACCCCGCGTTCCCGGGAATGCGCAACTTTTATGCGAACTGGGGAATCGGCGTGGCAGCGCCCTTGTACGATGGGAAGGCTGAATGGCTGCTGCGCCCCTCGCTGGGCCTTGAATACCGCTTTCCGAAGACGCCGCTCCAGCTGGGCATCGATTGGCGGCCCTCGTACCGGCTCTCCGGCGACGACAGCTACGAGCGCTTCGTCTTCGGCCGCTTCAGCGTGCCGCTGCGCTTCGTCTTCTGACGGCTGCGCCGGAACGGCCTATCCACCAATTCATCGGCGCTTTTTGCAGGTCGGCACCAGTTGGCGCAACCCGTAGGGTGCCGAACCTTAATTTAGCGGCCTTAACCCCTCACAATCAACACCTATGCTTAAAAAACTCCTTTCCGCCGCCGCTGTCTGCGCACTCGTTGCCCTGGGTCAGTCGGCCCATGCCCAGCAATACAAGAGCGGCGTCGGCCTCCGCCTCGATCTTGGCGAAGGCAGCACCCTCGTGGGCCCCGCCTTCAAGCACTTTTTCAACAACCACAGCGCCGGTGAGTTCAGCCTCCTCTTCGGTGGCAATACCACGATGCTCGGTGCCGAGTACCAGTATCACGGTGCCATCCCGAATGCAGGCGGGTTGCAGTGGTATGCCGGTGCCGGCGGCTCGCTCGGCTTCTTCAAGGTGGGCCCCTTCAAGCAAACCAATTTCTGGCTCCGCCCGCTGGTGGGTCTTGACTACAAGCTTGGCGCAACGCCGCTGGCAGTAGGCTTCGACTGGCGCCCGATGATCCGCCTTACCAATACCGAAGGTGGCGGCACCTTCACGGCCGCCCGCTTCGGCCTCGCAGCGCGGTACACCTTCTGATGGAACGGTCTTTTTCCTCAAGCCCCGGCAGCCGCCGGGGCTTGATATTTTATGTATACCGGTCAAATCCACACACGATGCGCAAAACCTTGTTCCTGTTCCTGGTCCTGCTGCTGGCTGCGGCCGCGCCGGTGGCGGCGCAAAAGACGCCGCTGTACCGCAACGCCGTCGGTGGCCGCCTCGAGTTTGGCTACGGCAGCTGGGTCGGCGTTTCGTGGAAGCACCTCTATACCCGGCATCATGCCAGCGAGGTGGCGGTGCTGTTTGGCTACCTCACCCAGGTGCTCGCTGCCGAATACCATTTCAACGGCGATTTCCGGAAGGACCCCAACTTCCAGTGGGTGCTCGGCCTCGGCGGCGCCTACGCCCGCTATAAGCGCAACTTCGGTCCCGACGACTTCTACCTCCGGCCCATCGCCGGCGTTGAAGCCCGCTTCAAGGGCACGGCCATCAATATGGGCATCGAATGGCGGCCGATGTTCCAGCTTACGAACGGGGGCAGCAATACGCTCACGCGCTTCAGCATCCCGATACGCATCGCATTCTAGGTTGCTCGCAATGGTTTTCGAGCTATCCCGCCGCAAGCGGCTAGCATTTTTTAAAGAGGAACGAGGGTTTCACGCGGAGATGCAAAGGCGCGGAGCTCGCAAAGAGTGTCACGATACGCGGAATGGTCGTCACTGCGAGCCTGTTCTGAGCGAAGTCGTAGGAAAGCAATCTCCAACCTTACGCAGAGTGGTCAAAAGCCAGCGCTACGCGGGGTGTCTGAACCAGTAAGTGGCGGCTGCAGGCAGATAGCTGCGTTCACTGCGTCTTGGCGGCTCCGCGTGAAACCCGCGTGCCGCTTTGGGCGACTCAAGGCCGCCAGCGGCCGGTTCACAAACGCATACTTTGGTTTCCGACCTCAGCCCTACAAAATCCTAAAATGACCGCCGCCCGACCCGCGTGCCGGCCGGATGCGCTACCTTTGCGGGCTCATGAAAGCGAAAACCCTCCGGAAAGACAAGGTCAACATCATCACGCTCGGGTGCTCCAAGAACATGGTAGACAGCGAGATCCTGAGCGGACAGCTCCAGGCGAACGCCATCGATGTGGTGCACGAAAGCGGCAAGCGCGACCATAACATCGTGATCGTGAACACCTGCGGCTTTATCGACAAAGCCAAGGAGGAAAGCATCAACACCATCCTGGAGCAGGTGAACCTGAAGCAGAAGGGCCGCCTCGACAAGGTATACGTCACCGGGTGCCTCTCGCAGCGCTACCGCGACGACCTCGAGCAGAGCATCCCGGAGGTGGACGCCTGGTTCGGTACGATGGAAATGCCGCTCATCCTGAAACGCTTCGAGGTGGATTATAAGGCCGAGCTCATCGGGGAGCGCCTGCTTGCGACGCCCCAGCACTACGCCTACATGAAGATCGCCGAAGGTTGCAACCGCACCTGCTCGTTCTGCGCCATCCCGCTGATGCGCGGCAACCATACGAGCCGCTCCATCGACGACCTGGTGGCCGAGGCCCATACACTCGCCAAAAGAGGGGTGAAGGAGCTGCTGCTCATCGCCCAGGAACTCACGTATTACGGCCTGGATCTCTATAAGAAGCGCGCGCTTCCGGACCTGCTGAACCGCCTTGCCGACGTGCCGGGCATCGAGTGGATCCGCCTGCACTATGCCTACCCGCACAAGTTCCCGATGGAGATCCTCGACGTAATGAAGGCCCGCCCCAACATCTGCAACTACCTCGATATGCCGCTGCAGCATGCGGCCGACGCCATGCTGAAGGCCATGAAGCGCCAGATCACCCGCGCCGAGATGGAAGACCTCGTGCAGGCCATCCGCGAAACGGTACCGGGCATCTGCCTCCGCACCACCCTCATCACCGGCTTCCCCGGCGAAACCCTCGACGATGTGGAGGAGCTCAAGGGCTTCCTCGAGCGCCAGCGCTTCGACCGTGTGGGCATCTTCACCTACTCGCACGAGGAGAATACGAGCGCCTACGCGTTCGAAGACAACGTACCGGCCGAGGAGAAGCAGCGCCGCGCTGAAGACATCATGGCGGTGCAGCAGGAGATCTCGCTGGAGAAGAACCAGGAGCACGTGGGCAAGACCCTGAAGGTGCTGGTCGATAAGAAGGAAGCCGGCCGCTACCTGGGCCGCACCGAGTTCGACTCCGTGGAAGTGGACAATGAAGTGATCATACAGACCGATAAGAAGCTGCCGATCGGCGACTTCGTGAACGTCGCCATCACGAAGGCCTACGACTACGACCTGGAAGGCACGGTAGTAGGGTAGGAGCCTTTTTCCGGCGCCGCTCTGCCGCCTCGCCTCCGGAAGGCCCCTGTCGTTACCGGCCGCTTTACGGATGTATTGCCCCATGGTCAGCAAACCAATAATAAACGAAGCCCCGGCACTGCTGCCGGGGCTTCCTTATTTCCGGGCCCGCTGGCCGCGACAACGGTCGCTGCAGTACCTGACCTCTGCCCACACCTTTACCCACTTCTTCCGCCACGCGAAGGGGCGCCCGCAGGCGGCGCAGGTTTTGGAGGGGAGATCGGCTTTGCGGGGGGCTTTCTTCGGCATCGGGCAACAAAAAGCCTGCACCGGGGTGCAGGCCATAACATTTTCCGTACAACAAAGGGGAGTGTGAAAAAGTTTCATGTGAAACGATTTCACTTTTACCTCGGATCGCCAGCCTGTGGGGCAAAGGAGTACCTAAGGGTTTCGCAACCGTCCGTGCTGATACAGCTCCAGTCTGATGTTTCTGTTCCAAAGGGCTTGACGCGGCCAGAACCGCGGCAAACCCGCTTTCTTTCTTAGGCAACCTTGGCGATCACCACGGGCATGCCGTATTGATCGTCCTTGGCCCACTGCTTGAGCAGGTCGCTCTTAACGGGCTCATAGATGTCCTTCAGGTCCTGATCGGTGGGCAGCTCCTTCATCGGGAACAGCACCAGGAACTGGGGCTCCACGTAATCGTAGTGGCGGTCGGTCGTGAAACCTTTCACCTGCACGTACTTGAAACCACGGTCTTCGATCTGCTGGAGGGTCTTGAGGTTGAACGGGATGGTGTTGGCCAGAACGGCTCTTTCTCGACGCATATGTTCAATTATTTAAGGACTGTAATGAAAACGATTAAAGGTCAGATAAGTTTAGATACAGATTCAATGTTGAAACAATATTTAACATTGGGCTGACAATCGGCGGCGTAAAACCGCCAGATTCTAACCGTTCTCTAAGGTGTGGGGTTGGGAGACGCCCCGTTTTTCACCTTTTTCCCGGTATTTGACCACTGATACCAATCCCGGGCCACGCACCGGCACAGGCTGCTTTATTTGCACCGGGCGCTTTCGCCTTCCTCAAAATTCCCTACAATGAACCGCATCTACAAATGCCTTCTGGCCGTGCCCATGGCGCTGCTCAGCCTAGCCGCCGGCGCACAGGACCGCTACCGCTACGCGATCGATCTGACTGCCCTGAAGAACGACGCCCTCACCGTGGACCTTCAGACCCCGCGGGTAAAAACCGCCACGACCACCTTCTCGATGCCCAAGATCATCCCGGGCACCTACGTCATCGCCGACTACGGTAAGTTCGTGCACGACGTGCAGGCCTTCGACGCCGCCGGGAAGGCCCTCCCTGTAAAGCAGCTCAATGACAACCAGTGGCGCATCTCCGGCGCCGACCGCATGACGCGGATCCGTTACGTGGTGGAAGACGTGTTCGACGCCACCGGTGTGAAGCACAAGATCTACCCGATGGCGGCTACCAATTTCGAGGAGGGCAAGAACTTCTCGCTCAACTTCCCCGGCATCTTCGGCTACCTCGAGGGCTTGCGCAACATCCCGTTCGACCTCTCGATCGACAAGCCGATGAACATGTGGGCCTCCACGAGCCTGCCCGCCGCAAGCAGTACGCCGCAGCGCGATGCCTTCAGCGTTCCCAACCTCGACGAGCTGTATAACTTCCCCGTATTCTACACGGTACCCGATACGGCATCGGTGCAGGTCGGCAACTGCCAGGTGCTGGTGTCGGTGTACTCGCCCGGCAAGAAGATCCAGGCTAAAGAGATCGCCGGCTGGATGAGCGGGCTGCTCGACGCGGCGCGCCAGTACCTCGGCGGCCGCCTCCCCGCCGACCGCTACGCCTTCCTGTACTACTTCCACGAGCCCGGAGCAAAGCATTCCTTCCCTAAAGGCCTTGGCGGTGCCCTCGAGCATCCGACGTCGTCGTTCTACTACCTGCCCGACGCCGGCTCCGAAGCGCTGAAAGAAGGCATCATCGACATGTCGTCGCACGAGTTCTTCCACATCATCACGCCCCTCACCATCTCGTCGCGCGAGGTGAAGGAATTCAATTTCGACAAGCCGGTGATGTCGCAGCACCTCTGGCTCTATGAAGGCGTCACCGAATACACGGCGCACCACGTGCAGGTGAAGTACGGCCTCATCCAGCCGCAGGAGTTTCTGGAGCGGATGTCGCAGAAGATCACCACCTCGCGCCAGCAACACCGCGACACGCTGGCCTTTACCGAGCTGAGCAAAGGCGCCACCGACAAATGGGCCGACGAGTACGGCAATGTATACCAGAAGGGCGCCCTCATCGCCGCCTGCCTCGACATCCTGTTGAATCATAAGTCGGGCGGCCACTACGGTCTCCGCAACCTGACCTACGACCTCGGCGTGCGCTACGGCCAGCACCGTGCCTTCGAAGACGCGGAGCTTTTCGACGCGATCGCCGAGCTCACCTACCCGGAAGTAAAGGAGTTCCTGGTGAAGTACGTAGCCGGCAGCGCGCCCATTCCGTATGAATACTACTTCGGGCTTGCGGGCGTCGACTTCGCACCGAAGCGCGAGCAGCGCATCTTCTCCTTCGGCGGCATCAACATCTTCCCGAACGACAAGGGCGTGATGAAGATCAACCCGCCCTTCCAGCCCAACGAGTTCGGCAAGGCGCTGGGCTACAAGCTGGGCGACGAGCTGTACAGCGCCAACGGCATTCCGCTGTCTGGCCCCGACGACGTGCAGGCCGTAAAGGCGAAGATGAAAGAGGGCGAGCCCTTCGCCGTGCGCATCGGCCGTAGAAATACGGCTGGCGGCATCGACACGCTGACGCTCACGACCACTACCGCCAAGGTGACCCAGGTGGAAACGAACAAGCTGCGCTTCCTGCCCAATGCGACCCCGCAGCAGCTGCGCACGCGCAACGGCTGGCTGAAGGCAGGTGCCGCGGCCCAGGAAAAGGCCCGCCCGGCGGCCCGTCCGGCCGACGTAGCCAGCATCGACGCCATCATAGCTGCCACCTACGACGTGATCTCCGGTCCTGCCGGCCCGCGCAACTGGGACCGCTTCTACAGCCTCTTCCAGCCCGGCGCCAAGATGGGTGCGTCGGTGCAGACGCCCAACGGTGCGAAGTTCTTCGGCATGACGCCAGAGGAATACGAGCGCGGCAACGGCCCGCTGTTCCAGAAACAGGGTTTCTACGAGGAGGAGCTGAAGCGCACCGTGCAGCAGTTCGGCAATGTGGCCCACGTGCAGAGCGCCTACCAGTTCCGCTTTACCCCTGGCGGAAAGATCGAGCAGCGCGGCATCAACTACATCACCCTCGTAAAAAGCGACGGACGCTGGTGGATCGCCAACCTCTCCTGGCAGGACGAGGAAAAAGACCTGCCGCTGCCGAAGGAGATGGAGAGATAATGTGCTGATTCGTTAATGTGCTAATGGGTTAATGGGTCGCTTTCGACTCGATTACCCAGGAACAAAGGGCCGCCGGGAGGCGGCCCTTTTTCGTAACGGAATTGCGACTCCGAACGAACCAAGCATAGCGCGCTGGCTTACGGCGGCGAAGGAGGCTTTCATACACCCTTGTCGCAACGGGTATAAACGTCGGCCCTGGGCGAATGGAAGGCGGGAAACAAGCGGCGGTACAACTGAGGTCGTTGATCGGAAAGCGCGCCGCCCGATTTCAATACGCGGTTTCGGCAACTCATGACGGATCGCGGTGAGGAGGCTGGCCCCGCTGACTACTTTAGTGCCGGTATCGACCCTTAACCGGTACCGCTTTTACCGGTGCACGACTTCTACTCCATCCCCATGCAGGCTGCCCTTCATTCCAGCGTGCAGAACCTCTGGCAGATCAACCGCAGCTACCCGGGAGCGGTGCAGGAGCGCATACTCCCCAAAGGGACCGTGGAGCTGATTTTCAACTTTGATACCACCGGCTGTATCCGGGGTGTGGTGGGGACCGGGCCGATCACGGTTCCCAGGTGCTTCGTCAACGGCTTCAACCAGCAACCGGTACACCTGCAGGTGCCGGGCCGGCACCACCTGTTCGGCGTCGTGTTTCAGCCGGCGGCGCTGCTCGGCATGTTTCGCATACCGGCCACCGAGTTCGCCGATCGTTGTGTCGACATGACCCTGGTGGACGGGGCGTTCGACAGCCTGTGGCACGAGCTGCTGGAGGCCTCCTCGTTTGCGGCACGGGTTGCGGTGGTCTGCACCTGGCTGCTCGGGAGGCAAGCCGAGCTCTGCCCGCGCGGGCTCGAGTTCAATCGATTTCTGTCGGAACACGACATCGAAGGACTATCGGTAAAAAGCCTTTCGGAGCGGATGTGCTACTCGCCGCGGCAATTGAGCCGGAAGCTAATGGCCCTCACCGGCCGCAACACCGAAGAGAACCTGCTGTTCCGCCGCTACCTGCGCGCGCTGCACCTGCTCCATGGCACTGATGCCCCGCTCACCGACATTGCCTACGACTGCGGCTTTTCCGACCAGTCACATTTTATCCGGACCTTCCGGTCGAGCGCCGGCATGACGCCTGGTGCCTACCGGCGCCAACGCAGCCACCTGGCGGGCCACCTCTTCGAAGATGTCCGTTAAATACAATCCCGCGGCGGCCAGCGCGGTGACCTTTGCAAAAAGAAATCACCATGTCAACACCAACGAACGCCTCCACAGATCGCCGCGCCCGTGCCGGCTTTACCCTCTTCTGCATTTCCTTTCTGCTGTTCTGCGCCGCCCTGGGCGGCACGCTCTACCAGTTCATCGCCGAGATCCCTAACTGGAGCGGCGGCACGCGTGCCGAGTTTGCCGCTTACCGGGGCTTCTTCCGGGTCAGCCATGCCGGGTACTTTTTCCAGACCCTGGTGCCGGCGCTGATCCTCACCTTGCTTGCCGCCACGGTGCTCCTGCGCAACCGCCCACGCAACACCAACCGCCTGCTGCTGGCCGCACTCGCTGGCGTCGTCAGTATCGAGCTCTTTACCGGTATCTACTTTCTGCCGCGCATCTTCATCATCTTTCTGGAGCCGCTCGCCGGCGTGTCCGATGCCGCGCTCTACATGGCCTCGCGCGAATGGCAGGTGGCCAACATCATCCGGTTCGGGATGACGCTGGGAACCCTGGTGCTGTACCTCCGCATCGCGTACCGGCTCGTGGCCAGCCAGGTGCTGGCGAGTAGCAAGCGCACGGTCACACAGCCGCAGCGCACCGCCGTAAACGCGCCGGTGCCGGCCTGATGCAAAGGGCTATCTGGTAAACAGGCCGCGTCCGCGCGGCCTGTTTGTTTTTGCGCGGGCGTACCGCGGGTGAACGAAAGCGCCGCGAATCTTGTTGAGTCCGGTGGATCTGTGCTTGCCGCCACCGCCTCTATGAACGTAACGCGAGGCCCCGGAAATACAGCCCCGCGGCAGGGTGATTTTCGGTAATTTTAATGCCTATCCAGAGCTATGCGCGCCGCTTCCTTGTTCGTCAGCCTCTTTTTTTACCTGCTGCTTTCGCTACCGGCACATGGCCAGTTGGTGGTAACGGAGTCGGCGGACGCCCAGGCATTGGCCCAAAAGCTCGTGGGGGCGGGTGTGCTGGTGTCGAACGTGACGCTCCGCGGGCCAACCGTCAGCGCGGGCTTCTTCGCCCATGTGGGAGGCACTAACCTGGGACTCGACAGCGGCATCGTGCTCACCAATGGCAGGGCCAGGAGCCTGAGCGGCCCGGCGAGCAGTATCATCAGCCACACTTTCGGCTTTCCCGGCGATGCCGACCTGCAGGCCATCGTGGGCCGGCGCACCGCCGATGCCAACGTGCTCGAATTCGACTTCGTGCCGCTGGGCGACAGCATCCAGTTCAACTACGTGTTCAGCTCCGACGAGTACCCGCAGTATGTGTGCTCCGAATACAACGATGCCTTCGGGTTCCTGCTCAGCGGGCCCGGCATCGTGGGCGTCCGGAACCTGGCGGTGGTACCGGGTACCAATATCCCGGTGTCCATCAACTCCATCAACAACGGGATCCCCGGCCCTCCGCCGGATGGCGACATTGCCCTTTGCCTGGACCAGGGGCCCGGTGCGCCGTTTACCGCCTACTATACCAGTAATGCCGGCAACCTGCAGCTCACGCACAATGGCCACACGGTGGTGATGCAGGCAGGCACCCGCGTGCAGCCCTGCCAGACCTATCACCTGAAGCTGGTGATCGCGGACGGTGGCCCGCGCAACGGTCCGCCCGACGATTCGTACGACAGCGGTGTCTTTCTCGAAGCACGCAGCCTCAGCTCGCCCACGCTCTCTGTCGTAAGCCTCAACCCCGACGACAACGGTCAGCCCTACCTCGTGGAAGGCTGCCATACCGGCGGCATCCGGATCCGTCGGAGTGCCGCTTCGCCGCTTCCCGAAACCGTTAGCCTGGTGGTGTCCGGCTCCGCGCAGCCCGCGGCCGACTTCGTTGCGCTGCCGGCAACCGTGCAGATACCCGCTAACCAGGTCTTCGTGGAAGTGCCGATCGAGGTGCTCGTCGATAACCTGGCGGAAGGAGTGGAGCGGCTCCGGATCGGGGTGGCTGCCGGCTGTGGGGGCCCTGCCTTCATCTCCGACGAGATCGAGATCGAGCTGCGCGATTACGACACGCTGGCCATCACCCCTAACGGCGGCGGCTTCTGTAAGGATGTGCCCCTGTCGCTCCAGCTGACCAACACCTATACCTCCTACCAGTGGACGCCGGCCGCCGGTATCAGCAACGGCGGCACGGCCAACCCGGTACTGCTGCCGGTAGACGGGCAAACCTATATCTGCGAGGCGGCAGTCGGCAATTGCCGGGCCCGCGACTCCGTGCGCTTCGTGCAGAAGCGCCTCACCCTGCTTTCCAAGACCGACGTGCTGTGCAGCGGTGCCCGCACCGGGGAAGTAAGGCTGGCGCCGAATGACGCCTGGATGCAGCCTGTAACATACAGTGTCGATAACGTAGCGGCCGGCAGCAGTCCTGTGCTGGGCGGACTCTCCGCGGGCCCGCATAGCATCCGGATCACCGACGCGGCCGGCTGCTCCGACAGCATCACGGTCACGATCCTGCAGCGGTATCCCGATCTCGCCTTCACCGAAACCGTGCAGCCGGCGCCCTGCCAGGGTGCGAACGGCTCGGTGACGCTGGCCGGCACCGGCGGGCTTCCGCCGTACCAGTTTGCCGCCAACGGCGGTGGCTTTTCTGCCGGCACGGTGTTTTCCCTCGTCAACGGACCCCACCAGCTCAGTGTCATCGATGCGAACGGCTGCACGGCGACGCGCACGGTGACCGTCGGCGTTTCCGTGTCGATCCGCTTTAGCGCGCTGATCACGCCGGCAGGCTGCTCCGGCGACGGGCAGGTGCAGCTGCAGGTCGAGAGCGGGGGAGGAAGCCCGTTCACCTATGCCATCAACGGCGGTGTCTACGGCAGCAGCAGCACCCTGAGCGGACCGCCTGGGCCGGCTACCGTATCGGTCCGGGACGTCAACGGGTGCGCGAAAGACAGCAGCCTGACCATCCCCCTTCTGAGCGACCTGGTCGTTGATGCGGGCCCGCGCGATACGATCTGCGAGGGCACCAGCGTGCGGCTGGCGGCGCAAACGAATGCGACGACACTCAACTGGAGCGGGGGAACTTTTTCGGACCCGGCTGTAGCCGATCCAACGGTGTCCCCCGCGGCTGATTCGTGGTTCCGGCTTTCGGTCGTGCGAGGCCGCTGCACCGGCGTCGACAGTGTGTTCATCAAGGTATGGCCGGCCCCGAGGCCCAATGCGGGGCTGGATACCGGCATTTGCGTCGGGTTGACCGTGCGGCTCCGGGGCAGTGGCGGCGTTCAATACCAGTGGCGCCCGGCCGCGGCCCTCAACGATCCGCGTTCCCAGGAACCAATCGTGCAACCCGAGCGCGATACGGAATATTACCTCGACGTAGTAGATGCCAACGGCTGCTCCTCGCTCCGGCCCGATACGGTCTTTATTGACGTGGTGCCCGCGGTGCGGGCCTTTGCCGGGCGCGATACCGTAGCGGCCGTGGGCCAGCCCCTGCAGTTGCGTGCCCTCGACCTGGGCAACAGCGGGGTGACGTCCTACCAATGGACACCGGCGGCAAGCCTCGATTTCCCCGACCGGCCCGATCCCGTCGCTCTCCCGGACAGGGACACGCGCTACCGCGTGGTGCTCCGAACGCCGCAGGGATGTACGGGCACCGCGTATGTCAACGTCAAGGTGTTCGACCGCGCGGATATCTATGTGCCCGATGCTTTCACCCCGAACCGCGACGGCCGCAACGACGTGCTCCGCGGCATTCCCGTCGGGATCCGGACCTTTCGCTTCCTGCGCATCTACAACCGCTGGGGCGAGCTCATCTTCGAAACCACCACCGAGCGGAGCGGGTGGGACGGCACCGTGCGCGGGCTGCAACAGGACACCGGCGTATACATCTGGGTGGCCGAAGGGATCGACCATCGCGGGCAGCCGGTGAGTCGCCGGGGAACGGTAACGCTTATCCGCTGATCACGCCCGCTTCGGGTTCTTTTACGACGATACATGCGTGGTTTCCGCCGCTTCAGGTCACTACCGTTCCTGCTTTGACAACGTCCGGATAATTTAGTATCCGGGAAAAAATCATCGCATGAAATCAATGCTAATGGCCATTTGTTTATTCCTGAGCGCCGCACTCCACGCACAGCCTGCCCTGCAGCAATACACCGCGCTCTCCGGCACGCTCCGCATCGGCCCCGGCGCGAAGGATGTGTTGCCGCTGGGCGAGCGGGGCTACACCCTGCTGCTTCCGGAAGGTCCGTTGCTTGGGCTGATCGTTTCGCTCGACGACCGCCGCCCTGATACTGCCGCCAGAGCCCTCGTAGCACTACGGGCGGCGGCGCGACCCGCCGGCCTCGGTATCCTGCACCTTTCCTCCGGGATACCCATCGACCTCTTTCACGACGATACCGGCCCCCGCCGCGCCGACTCCCTGCTGCGGCGCCTGTTGCAGCAATACGGTAAACCCGGACTGCCGCTGTTTTTCCTGGGCGTAAACCTGTCGGGGCACCGCGCGATGCGCTACCTCCGCTACCAGGAGCGCGCGAAGCGGCCGCCGCTCAATGTAAGGGGCATCGTTTTCTGCGACGGCGTGCTCGATTGGGTGCGGATGTGGCACGAATCGGATAAAGGCCTCCGCGACCGCTTCGCCGAGAGTGCCGTCTTCGAAGGACGCCTCGTGACCTACCTGCTCCAGAAGTTTTTGGGCGGCACGCCCCGTGCCCGCGAGGATGCCTACCTCGAGCTGTCGCCGTACAGCTATTTCGATCCGCGCAACCGCCACCTCCACCTGCTCCGGAACCTGGCCGTGCTTGCCTATTCAGAGCCCGCCACCCATTACTGGATGAACGTGAAGGGCAAGACCGTATTCGATACCAATTTCCCCGATATGGTGGGCATCGTGAGCGAGCTGAAACGCACCGGGCACGCCGACGCCACCCTGCAGCTTTTTAACCAGCCCGACGACAACACCGACCGGCGGAACCCCGACTACACCTGGGGACTCGTTGATAAAAAAGTGCTCGTAGGCTGGATGCTGGAGCGGTGCCGCTGAAAACGCCGGGTGCACTGCTGTGCAGTGGTACAATTGTTTTAGCACCTGCTCCGGAGCCGGCGCCGCCGGCCGGTTAAAGCGCAGGGAATATGATCATGCAGGTTCAGGCATACCAGGTGGCCGACAGTATCGACATCAAAGGCTTTCGCACGGTGTTCAAAGCCGAGCTCTACCACAGCGATGCCGATGAGCTGCTGTACCGGATGGCTGATCACCAGCTGCTCTACGTGTTCAAATACGGGGTGGTGTGCCTGCTCAATTACGACCCGGTGACGGCTGCCTCGGTGCTGCAGATCATCCGGCCACACAGCAGGAACCCGCACGAGGAGCCGATGGTAGAAGACTTCATCATCGAGACCGACGCCCCCGAGAACAAGATCAGCAACAACAAGATCGAGGTGGTGCGTACCGATATGGACGTGCTCCGCCTCGTGATGCTGAACGTGTCGCAATCGGTGGCCCTCGATTACTTCGAAGACCAGGCCTCCCGGCTGCTCGGCGAGACCAACACGCATACGAAGCACCTCGAGCAAAAGGGGCGCCTTTCCATCTCGGGCCGAAAGCTCCAGCAATTCATCGCACACACCCTCATGCTGCGCAACAGCATCGTGGAGAACCTGTACATCTTCGATTCGCCGCCCGAAACCTGGGAAGACGAAAGCCTCAACCGCGTAGACATGGGCATGCGCCGGGTCTTCGACCTGCAGGAGCGCTTTCGCAACATCTCCGAAAGCCTCAGCATCGTTAAAGATAATCTGGAGCTGTTTCGCGACATCCTCAAGTACAAGCACAGCAACACGCTCGAGTGGATCGTGATCATCCTCATCGCCGTAGAGGTAGTGAACATGGTGCTGGAAAAGCTGAAAGGTGATTAGATGATGACTCAAAATCGAAGCCTCCGCGCTATGCCGTCAGGCGTGAGGCGTGAAGCGTGAGATGACGTGTCCAACAGGGGCGGCTTTCTGCGCACGCCTCACGCCTGACGCTACACGAATATTCAAGGAGCACCCGATGTAGCGACTGCCTCAAATGGTACACACATAAGAAAAGGCCGCCGGGGCGGCCTTTTCTTATGCTGATGTGGTTCAGAAAGGACGAGCGTCGCCGGAAGCAGCGCCCACTGCCGGAGTGGCCGCGCCAGCCCCGATAAAGCGGAGCAGGTCGGCATTGAGCCGCTCGCGGTGCGTATAGAAAAGCCCGTGCGGCGCGTCTTCGTACACGATGTATTCGCTGTTGGGGATCATGCGGGCCGTGCGGGCACCCGAGGCATCGATCGGCACCGTTTTGTCGGCATCGCCGTGGATGATGAGCGTGGGCACGCGCACCGCCTTCACGTCCTCACGGAAATCCGTATGCGCAAAGGCAAGGGCGCACTGAAGCGTGGAGCGCTGGGTGGCGTGCGCCGCCAGCATCCGGTAATATTCGAGCAGCGGCGTGCTCACCGGGTGATGCAGCAGCCCAACGCCGAAGAACTTCTTGCCAAACTCGTCGAGGAAGGCGATGCGGTCTTCGCGGATGCTGGTGAGCATGTCGGCAAACACGTTCTCGGGTACACCCTCGGGATTGTCTTCGGTGCGGCCGAGGTAGGGCGTTACGGCGCTGATGAGCACGATCTTCGCAACACGGTCGCTGCCGTAGCGGCTCAGGTAGCGCACCACCTCGCCGCCGCCCATCGAGAAGCCGACGAGCGTCGCGTCGCGAAGGTCCAGTTGCGTCATGAGCTCGTGCAGGTCGCCCGTAAGGCTATCGTAATCATAGCCGTCCCAGGGCTTGCCCGACTTGCCGAAGCCGCGGCGGTCGTACTTGATCACGCGGTGGCCGGCGTTCACGAGGGCATCGATCTGGTATTCCCACATTTCGCGGCTCAGGGGCCAGCCATGCAGCAGTACCACCGGGCGGCCTTTGCCGTAATCACTATAGGCGATCTTCATGTCTTCGCCACTGGCGGCGTCCTTGAAATTCAGGGTTTTCATCTTGCTTCGTTTAATAGAGGAAATCAAGGGCCGAAAAAAAGGGTGCCGGCTCCCTTTGTGCAGCAATGCGTGGCAAGCGGACGTTACGGCTTCGACAAGAGGGCGCTGTTGCCGGCTGAGCTGCTGCCCGTGGTGGGGAAGATGCAGGGCATTCGGCTTGCAATAGGAACGCTATGGAACAACGCGTCATCCCCGCCACCGGCGAAGCCCTTCCGGTGCTTGGCCTGGGTACCTGGCAATCGTTCGACCGCCAGCCCGGCAGCGACCTTTCGGCGCAGCGATCGGTCGTAGAAATACTGGAGCGCGGCGGCGGGCGGCTCATCGACTCGTCGCCGATGTATGGGCATGCAGAGGCAGCGGTGGGCGCCGTTACCGGCGGACGGGCACCCTTCTTCTATGCCACCAAGGTGTGGACCGAGGGGCAGGAAGCCGGCGTCCGGCAATTGGAGCGCTCGATGACCCTCATGGGCTGCCGGGTACTCGACCTTGCGCAGGTACACAACCTGGTGGATTGGCGCACGCACCTGCGCACGCTGCGGCGTTGGAAGGAGGCCGGCCGCGTGCGCTATATCGGCGTCACGCACTATACCGAGAGCGCTCATGCCGCGCTCGGGCAGGTGCTGATCGATGAGCCGCTCGACTTCGTGCAGGTCAACTATTCGATCGTGGAGCGGGCCGCCGCAAGCCGCCTGCTCCCGCTTGCGCAGGAGCGGGGCGTGGCCGTGCTTGTGAACCGGCCGTTTGGCGAAGGGCGCCACCTGCGCGCGCTCGCGGCAAAGCCCCTGCCTCCCTGGGCGGCCGGGCTCGGCATTCAATCCTGGAGCGCCTTCCTGCTGCGCTACATCCTCGGGCACAGCGCCGTTACCTGCGTCATCCCGGCAACGGCCAACCCGGCGCATGCCGCGGAGAATTATGCAGCCGGCAGCGGTCCTTTCCCCGACGCAGCTGCCCGGAAGGGGATGGAGGCGTATGTCGACAGCCTTTAGCCCACCTTTGCCCGCTTTTTGCAGGGGTGGAAGAAAATTGTACCCATGCGCATTTTGCTCCCGTTCCTGTGTGCCTTCCTGTTGCTCCTAGCGCCCTCGTGTAAGAAAAGCAATGACGATAACGATAACCTCATCAACGTGGGCGCCTTCCTGCAGGGGGGCGACTGGCGGGTGACGAAGTTCGTGGACAGCGGCCAGGACGAGACGTCCAACTTCAGCGGCTACTCGTTCACGTTTGCCGCAAGCGGCACAGTGACGGCCACCAACGGCGCCAACACCGTCACCGGCAACTGGGGCTCCACCGTTTCCGACGACCGCAGCAAGGTGTTGATCGTGTTCACCAGTCCTGCCACGTTCCAGGAGTTGAGCGAGGACTGGGAGGTGCTCGAGAGCGGAACACAGCGCATCAGCCTGCGGCACGTCAGCGGCGGCAACGGCAGTACCGACGAGCTCGTGCTCGAGCGGAATTGAGTTGCTTCTGATGCCAGGGATAGACCGATGCATTTTGTCTAAGTAGGCTGTATTTGCGGGCCGCAATCTTTCGGCGCTTCCGACAACGGTCGGCGGTAAGCAGCCTTAGCGCGGCGCGGCGCAACGCGGCCCCCGAAGCTTTGGGGGGCGCGACGAAGAAATGACGGTCGGTTTTCAGCCAATCTTCGTTTTCGCCGTGCCGCCTCACGTTGCGCCACTGCGCAAAAAAAAGGCCCCTTGCGGCCTGTCCCGACCCTGTGCCTATTCAAACAGCCTCTTGCCGGGCTAAGTTCGTCCGGCCGGGGTTTCTGATCCGACCCGGTTGCGCAAAGGCGCCGCCCCCTACCTTTGGGGCTCATCCGAATACCATACGCCGGCTAGGGGCCGGCAGGCGCTGCCAATTACCACTTATGTCCGAAACCACGGGGATGCACTTATACATGGAAACCGGCACCGGTGCCAGCAGCGCTCCTGCGGCGGTGCCCGCAGCCACGGGTTATGCCCGGAAAGCGATCATCCTCATCGCCGTCCTCACCCTCTTCCGGCTGTTCACAGCTTTCAGTCTCGAGCTCGGCAACGACGAGTCCTATTACTGGATGTACAGCGGGCAGCTGAAGGGCAATTACTTCGACCACCCGCCGGGAGTTGCCTTCCTGATCCGCCTCTTTACGCTCAACGGCTTGCTCCAGGGGGCGGGCTGGCTGCGGCTGGGGGCCGTGCTCTGCGGCGCCGGCGCAGCCTGGTTCCTGTTCCGCGCCGTGGCGCTCCTGCATTCGCCGCGCGCCGGCCTGTATGCCGCCGGCCTGTACAGCGCCTCGTTTTACGCCGGAGTCACTGCAGGCGTCTACATCATGCCCGACTCGCCGCAGATGCTCTTCTGGACTGGCGCACTCTGGGCTATCGCCCGCATCCACCAAAACGAGCGCGACTGGAAAAGCTGGCTCCTGTTCGGCGCCGCCGCAGGTTGCTGCATCATGAGCAAGGTGCACGGCGCCTTCCTGTGGACCGGATTGGGGCTTTATATACTGGTGCACCGGCGCCACTGGCTGAAGCTGCCCCAGCTCTACGCGGCCGCTGCCGTCACCGCCCTGTTCATCAGCCCGATCCTTTTCTGGAACATACGGCACGACTTCATCACCTACCGCTTTCACAGCCGCCGTGTTACCGTCGATCATTTCGAGATCCGCACCTGGGACTTCCTGCGGGAGACGGTGGGGCAGTTGCTGTTCAACAACCCGGTGAACGTCGTGCTCATCTTTTTGGCGCTCCGGGCCTGGAAGCGCTTTGGCCCCGGCCTGCGGCAGGTGCTGCCGGTTTTTCTCTGGATCGCGGTGCCGCATATCGCCTTTCTGCTGTTCGTGGCGCTGTTTCGCGATACCACCTTGCCGCATTGGAGCGGTCCGGCCTATGTGTCGCTGCTGCCCCTGGCCGCAGTGGGCCTGGCGAGCGGTAAGCGCCGCCGTTTCCTGCCCCGCCCGCTGCTGGGCGCTGTATTGCTATATCTCATTACCGTATCTGCCTGGATTGGCGTTGTGCATTTTTACCCGGGCACTTATGGCAGCCAGGAGCGGCGGCAGCTGGGGCGCGGCGACATCTCGCTCGATCTGTATGGCTGGGAGGAGGCCGGTGAGCAGTTCCGGCGTCGCTATGCCGCCGATGCCGCTGCCGGACTGATGCCGCCCGGGGCGCCGGTGCTGGCCTCGTATTGGTGGGGGGCGCACGTGGAGTACTATTTCTGCCGTGCGGCAAAGATCCCTTTCCGGGGCGTGGGCCCGATACCCGACATCCGCGAATACCACTGGCGCAACGCAGAGAAAACGGACCGGGCCGATCTGTCGGTTGCCTATTGCATCATGCCTGCCGACGAGCAGTACCAGCTGCCTGCCGGGTATCCCAATGTGCGGCATCTCTACGACATCGAGGTTGCGCGTGGCGGTAAGCCCGCGCACATCTTCCAAGTGTACCGGCTTGCCCAATGATCCATTTCCTTTATTGGAGCACTCTTTTTACCGTCGTGATGCGTGAGGCGTCAAGCGTGAAGGGGCATAAAGCTTTGCTTCAAATCATTGATGCACGGCTCACGCTTCACGCATCATGCCTCACGTTTTCTCGCTGGCTGCCATTGCGCCAACAGGAGGCCGCAGAGGATGAATGCGAAGGCGGCCAAAAGGGTAGGGGTGATGCGCTCGCCGAGCCAGGCCGCCGCTTCGAGCGTGCTGAACACCGGGATGAGGTTGCCGAACAGCGAAGTGCGGGCGGGGCCGAGGCGGCGGATGGCCTCATTCCACAACAGGAAGGCGGCGGCAGAGGCACACAGCGCCAGGTAGGCCACCGAGAAGATCGCCGGTGCATCCCACAGCGGGCCAGCTGCCATCTGGCTTCGCTCCCAGAGGTAGGCCGGCAACAGGAGTACGGTACCCAGGGCCACATTCACGAACAGGTAGGAAGTGGCACCGATACCGGGCGGACGCCGCCGCACGAGGAGGGTATACACGGCGAAGGCAAGGGCAGCGGCAAGGATCCACAGATCGCCCCCGCTCAGGCGCAGCTGCCCCACTGCCGCCAGGTTGCCGCGCGTGAGCAGCACCAGCAGCCCGACGCAACACAGGAGCGCGCCAAGGTAGGCCGGCAGCGGCAGCCGCTCGCGGAACAGGAGGTACGACAGGAGCAGTACAAATACGGGAGCGGCCGTGGTGCCGATCAGCGCCAGGTGGATGGCGGGCACTTCACGCCCCGCAATGTAGATGAAGGTGTTGAACAGCGTAATGCCGGTTAGGGCTGCTCCGAAAAAATGCAGCTTGTGCCGGAAGATCAGCGCTGCGTCGCTACGGAGCGCCTTCCAGGCCATTGGAAGCAGCAGCAGCGTTGCCAGCAGCCAGCGCCAGAAGGCCAGCGATACCGGCGGCATCCGTCCCTGCAGGCCCCGCGCGATCACGAAATTGCCCGACCACAGTAGGGTGGCCAGCACTGCCAGGAGCATTCCGCTACGACGCACGGCAGGTGAGATACGGACCGGTTCAGCCATTGCGTAAAAGTACAGGAATGCGCACAGTGCAGGCTATTTGCTGCGCTCATCCAGGTAATGGGCCTGATGGGCAACTCCTCGCAGCACGAGCCGTGGAAGAACGTCTTTGGAACAAGCGGCAACAAAAAGCCCCCGCACCTGCGGGGGCTGTAGTTCTATTGATTGGTCTCAATACGGCTTTGCGTCGTGCGCGTTTTGCTCCGCCTGGTCTACCGCGTCCTGCGACTGCGTGGTGCCGATCGGGCCCTTCTGCTGGTTGCCACTATTCTGGCGCAGGCCTTCCTCCACCCGGCGGCCATACTCCGGATCGCACTGTTTGAACAGTTCGATCATGCGTTTCTGGATGAACTCCTTGCAGGGCGCGAGCGTGTTCACGAGGTTCCGGATCAGCTCGTCGCGCTCCCAGTCTTCGAACATCCGCCAGCGCTCGCCGGCCTGCCCGAAGTTGTTCTGCCGCGGGATCTTCTGGCGCACGAGGTGGGCGTTGTAGTGTGGCGTATGGTCCTTTCCGGTGCGCTTTGCCTCGGTCACGTTGTTCTGCGAGGAGGGCTCGTAGTTCACATGCGGGTTGGAGCCTTCGGTGATGTCCTGGTGATAAGCCATCTGCCCGTCGCGCTGGTTGGTGGCTACGGGCGACTTGGGCGCATTAATCGGCAGCTGCAGGTAATTGGTGCCCACGCGGTAGCGCTGTGTGTCCGAATACGAGAAGGTACGGCCCTGCAGCAGCTTGTCGTCGGAGAAGTCGAGGCCGTCCACGAGTACACCTGTGCCGAAGGCCACCTGCTCCACTTCCGCAAAGTAGTTGACCGGGTTGCGGTCGAGCACCATGCGGCCCACGGGGAGAAAGGGGAACTGCTCCATCGGCCAGATCTTGGTGGGGTCGAGCGGGTCGAAGTCGAGCTCGGGGTGCTCGTCGTCGCTCATGATCTGCACGCACAGCTCCCACTCGGGAAAATCGCCGCGCTCGATCGCTTCATAAAGATCCTGCGTGGCGTGGTTGAAATTAAGGGCCTGGATCTCCTGCGCCTCGGCCTGCGTGAGGTTGCGGATGCCCTGCTTCGGCTCCCAGTGGTATTTCACCAGCACGCCTTCGCCGTCGGCATTCACCCACTTGTAGGTGTTCACGCCCGAGCCCTGCATCTGCCGGTAGTTGGCCGGGATGCCCCAGGGCGAGAAGAGGAAGGTGACCATGTGCATGGCCTCGGGCGTATTGCTTACGAAGTCGAAGATGCGCTCGCCGTCCTGCCGGTTGAAGACCGGGTCGGGCTTAAAAGCATGCACGAGGTCCGGGAACTTGACCGCGTCGCGGATGAAGAACACCTTGAGGTTGTTGCCCACGAGGTCCCAGTTGCCTTCTTCGGTGTAGAACTTCACAGCAAAGCCGCGCGGGTCGCGAAGCGTTTCCGGAGAGTGCCCGCCATGGATCACGGTGGAGAACCGTACAAATACGGGGGTGCGCTTGCCTTTCTCCTGGAACAGCTTTGCGCGGGTGTATTTGGATACGGGCTCGCTGCCGGCCGTGCCGTAGGCCTCGAAGTAGCCGTGGGCGCCGGCGCCGCGCGCATGCACCACGCGCTCGGGGATGCGCTCCCGGTCGAAGTGTGAGATCTTTTCGAGGAGGTGGTAATTCTCCAGTGTCATCGGGCCGCGCGGGCCCACAGTGCGGGTATTCTGGTTGTCGTACACCGGGTGTCCCTGCCGGGTGGTGAGGGGGTTCGGCTGCTGGTTGCCGTTATCCGTGCCGTTGCCGCCGGCTGCGTTCGGATCGATCGCCATGTTTCGCTGGTTTAATGGGTGAGGGTTGAGCATAAAAGTACTTGATGGCGCCTGCCCCTCCGTGGCTGAGCTCGGCAAAAAGTTCCGATGGTCCGATCGGCAGGATCGATCGGATGCAAGTATCGGGTCGTACGTGTCTTGGTTTAGCTTGGCTGGGAAGGTGCCAAAAATACGTGAGGCGTGAGGCGCCAGGCTTGGGAGAAAGTAACAATTGTCGGGCAGGTCGCTCCACGCGTCACCTTTCGCCTGGTCCCGTCGGGGGGCTGGCGCACACAAGTAACTTCAATGAAAATATCCGGAAGCGGGTAGCGTCTGCTCCGTACCGGTCAGGCGGGCACCAGCATCGGCACGGGCAGCAGGTAGCGTTTCTTGCTCATGCGCCCGTCGAGCAGCAGCGTGTCGAGGTGGGTGGCGCCGAGCTCGCTGCAGGCGCTTTCCAGGGCACGGTTGGCCTCGTCGAAGGTGATGAGTACCTCGCGGATGCCGTGTGCGCGGTAGAGCGGCAGCACCGCCGACGTAGCGCGGGCCGGCAGGCGCTGCCCGTAAAAGGAGCGCTCCAGCAGGATGCCCACGTGCCCGATCTCCGGGATCTTGCCGGCGTCGCGCTCGATGAGCGCCGAGTAGGTGCCGGCAAAGCGCCCGCCCAGGTGGATGTCGAACAGGTAGCCCGGGATCTCGTGGGGCGCGTAGAAGAAATGATGCCGCAGGCGCAGCTCAAGCCCCTGCGCGCGCAGGGTGGTCAGCGGGCGGAAGGCCGGGTGTCCTGCACCATCCACGATCTGAACGAAGCCGCCGGAAGGATAGGTCATGGGGTTACCGTTTGGTTCCTTAAATATACTTCTCCTTCGGGGGATTCAGCGCCACCGGTGACCGGTACCCGAAAATCTTTTCGGGTGGCGGTTCCTGCCTGCCCGGAGCACTTCTTTGCTCCGGGGCTATTGGTTGCCCCTTCCTGCCCGGAGTTGCTGGTATTCGTCGATCCATTTTTGCGCGGCCTGCACCGCAGCCTGATCGTGGAGCGGGGCCCCTGCCGCGCTTTCAGGGGTACGCACCTCCGGCCGGATGGAAATAGGATAAGCTACCCCTTTCCGGTCGATGCAATGCCCTTCGGGCAGGATCAGGTAGCCGCCGCCGGGCAGGTCGCAAACACCGGGCAGGAAAGCCGCCCCGGCACTTTCCTGGCCGAAGCTCTTTGTGCGCCGGCTGCTTTTGAGGGCAATCAGCGCCATTTCCGCCGCGCCGCTGGTTTCCT
This sequence comes from Flaviaestuariibacter amylovorans, assembly GCF_039541815.1. Taxonomy (NCBI): domain Bacteria; kingdom Pseudomonadati; phylum Bacteroidota; class Chitinophagia; order Chitinophagales; family Chitinophagaceae; genus Flaviaestuariibacter; species Flaviaestuariibacter amylovorans. The sequence continues at coordinate 35,501 of NZ_BAABGY010000003.1, read as the reverse complement.
TGTCGAGCAGTACCGCCACCGGCAGGTCGCGTCTTGCCTTTACGAGCAGGCTCATGGTCACCGGGTCGGGGGATCCGTCGGTTTCGGGATCGTAGTGGTCTTCACGGGTTTCGGTTGCGCTTACACGGTAGTACAGGCGCAGGGAGTGGCCGGCATCCAGCAGCGGAAAAAGGCCCTGGACCATGGGCCGGAAGCTGCCACCGCGGTTGCCACGCAGGTCCAGGATCCAGCCCGATACCGCACTGTCCTGGTCAAGATTCCCGATGGTGCGCAGCAGCGCGCGGGTATAATCCCAATGGTCGCGTGGGGCGCTGCTCAGGAGCGTGGGCACGCGGAGGTAGGCATACCGCTTTTGGAGGATATTCCCGGATGGGAGCAGCGCCGGTTCGCCGGAGTGGGGTAACCCCGCCTTGGGCGCCGCGGTTCGGTCCGGAAAATGCAGCGACACCCGGCGGTCGCCGATCCCGGTGGTCAGCGCCAGCAAAGAAGGGTAGAGGTCCAGCGAGTCTTCCGCGCCGCTGGCCATGAGCTGCATTTCGCCGGCGATCCTGTTCCAGTCGATGCCCGGCTCCACATACCGCTCCCGCGCGAAGGCCAGCACGGTGTCGAGAACGGCTTGCCGGATGAGGGGCAGCCCGGCAGACGGCTCCCGCTTCACGAAAAACTGCAGGTAATCGAACCACGCCGCACCGGCGCCGCCGGCTGCCAGGCTGATCACCATCGAGTCCGTTCCCTGCGGCAGCGGAAACCGGCGCTCGAACACCGTCCAGGCGGTATCGGCGATACGCCTTGCCGAGAGGGGCGTGCGCGGCACACCGGTAAGTTTCCCGTTGCGGTAGAAGGTGAGCAGCATGTCGGCGCGGCAGGCGTCCGCCACCCGGGCTGCAAAGAATACCTGTATTTGCCGCATCGCTCCGGAAGGGGCGATCGCAATGCCCTGCGACAGGGTCACCCTGCCATCGCGCTTTCGTACCTGGAGGCGCACCGCTCCACCGCCTTCGAACACCTGTTGCTGATCGAACGATACCGCCGGTGGGCGACCGGCAGGGACTTCCGCGGCGGTCCAGTCGCTAAACAGGGAGGCGGCTTCCTCAAAGCCCTGGTTGCGGACCCGGAGGGCCTGCGCCTGCCCGTGCTGAGTGGTGCCGAGGAAGAGTGCGATCGCGATAAAAAGGCGTGTGGGTTTGTTTTGGTACATTGCTGTAATGGGTCTGCTGACGGTGCTTCCTAGGTGACGTTTCGATATACGGCTGCAACCGGCTGCGCGCGAACGGCTTGGGTGCTCAGAAGCAGTGGTATGCCGGAAGGTAAGTAAAAATACGGCCCGGCTATGCGTGCGAAAGAGCGGGTGGATGCGATTTCCGGAACAGGCGAGGTCTGTGCCGTTCCCGGCCCCAACTTTGCCCAAAGCCCACGTATGGAACCGCAATCACAAACCTTGTCCGCCGTCGCCGCAGCCCTGGAGGCGTCGGTCGCCGCCGGTGCTGTATACCGCCGTAAAACCCTTCGTGAGCGAACCGCCTTCCTGCATGCGATCGCCCGCGAGCTGGAAGCCGATGCAGACAAGCTGATAGCCACCGCTGCCCGCGAAACCCACCTCGACGAGGCCCGGCTCCGGCTCGAGCTCCGGCGCACGCAGTGGCAGCTGTTCAGCTACGGCAACGCCTCCCTCGACGGCATCCCGCTTGGCATCAGCATCGATACGCCTTCGGCCGCAGGAGGCCGCAGTGAAGCAGACGGCGGCAAGCTCCCCGATTGGGGCAAAGTGCAACCGAAGCAGGACCTCCGTAAGATGCAGGTGCCCCTGGGTCCCGTAGTTGTTTTCGGCGCCTCGAATTTTCCGTTCGCCTACAGTACCGCCGGTGGCGATACGGCGGCCGCCCTGGCGGCAGGCTGCCCGGTGATCGTAAAGGCGCACCCGGCCCACGCGGAAACCTCGTGCGGCGTGGCTACGGCAGTGCAGCGCGCTGCCGCCGCCTGCGGCCTTCCCGAAGCCCTGTTCCAGCACCTGGAAGGCGGTTTCGATTTGGGCGGCGCGCTGGTGCAGCACCCGCTCACGGCGGCCGTGGCCTTTACCGGTTCGCTGGAGGGTGGGCGTGCGCTGTTCGATCTTGCGGCGGCGCGCCCCCGGCCGATACCGGTATTTGCCGAGATGGGCAGCGCCAATCCAGTATTTCTACTGCCCGGACAGCTCGCGGAGCAGGGCGCGGAGCTTGCGAAGCTGCTCACGGCCTCCATCACCAGTTCGGCGGGACAGTTCTGCACGAAGCCGGGCCTGCTCATTGGCATCGAAGGGCCGGAGCTGGATGCGTTCGCGGATGCGCTGGCGAAGCGTATTTCGATCGTGCCGCCGGCGGAGATGCTCCACTCCGGCATCGCCAAGGCCTTCCAGCACAAGCGCGCCGATGCGTTGGATATAGCCGGGGTGGAGGTGGCCGGAACGCTCTCCTGCCCCGTAGGGCGCAACGAGAGCATCCCGACGCTGGCCACGGTGCCGGGCGAGATCTTCCTCGCGCAGCCGGCGCTGCACCACGAGGTGTTCGGCCCCTTTGCGCTGCTGGTGCGTTGCCGCGATGCGGCGCAGTTGCTGGATGTAGCGCTGGCACTGGAAGGTCAGCTCACCGGAACCCTGATGGCCACCACCGAAGAACTACGGGAGCTGCCGGAGCTGCTCGAAGCCCTTCAGGCGCGTTGCGGCCGGATGGTGCGCAACGGTGTTCCGACGGGTGTGGAGGTGGTGACGGCGATGCATCATGGCGGTCCGTACCCGGCCACCACCGATGCGCGCTTCACCGCGGTGGGCGCCGATGGCATCGGCCGCTTCACGCGCCCCGTGTGCTTCCAGAACTGGGAAGAGGAGCTGCTCCCCGAAGAACTGCAACGCCATAATCCGCTCGGCGTCTGGCGAAGAGTGAACGGGGTGCTTTCGCGGGAAGGTTTTTAAGGTTCTTCGGGTTCTTAAGATTCTTATGGTTCTGGGGTTCTGAGGGTTCTTTAAGTTTTCAAGAGTTTGGGTTTGTCAGGGATACCGTTTGACGAAGGAAGCCGGAGCAACGTAATAGCGCAACAACCATCAGCACCCTTAAAAACCCCAGAACCTTAAGAACCTTTTCCTGTTTACTTTTGCCGCATGTTTTCTGCGCAGACGCTCGCTTATGAAAAGACCGGCAGCTTTTCGAAGATCGTAACCGATTACCTGGCGGGAGCGCCTGCCCTCGCGCCCTTCTACCGCTACAGCCCCGACCTCGAAGGGATACGGGCCGCGCTCGAAGCGCGCAAGGCCGCGCCCCAGCACCGTGCGACCCTCGTGGCCGCCCTGCGCGATCAATACAAGTCGGTGGCCGCGAGCCCCGAAGTGGCGCAAAGCATCGAGGCGCTTCTTGATGAAAACACGTTTACCGTCACTACGGCACATCAGCCCAACCTGCTGAGCGGGCCGTTGTATTTCCTCTACAAGATCCTGCACGCCATCCGCCTTGCCGCCACCCTGCGGGAGCAGCTTCCCGGCTACAACTTCGTTCCCGTTTTCTACATGGGATCGGAAGATGCGGACCTCGAGGAGCTCAATCATTTCTCGATCGAAGGCAAGCGCTATACCTGGAGCACGAAGCAGACCGGCGCGGTGGGCCGCATGACCATCGACAAGGAGATCTCCGGCCTCCTCAAAGGCGTGGAAGGGCAGTTGTCGGGACTTCCCGAAGGCGGGGCACTGCTGTCGCTGTTGCGTAGCTGCTTCCAGGAAGGCTGCAGCATCCAGGAGGCGACGTTCAGCCTCGTGCATGCGCTCTTCGCGCGCTTTGGCCTCGTGACGCTGATTGCCGACGATGCGCGCCTCAAAGCCCTGATGGGGCCGGTGTTCGCCACCGACCTTTTTCAGCAGCAATCGTCGACCATTGTTTCCGATACCTCGGCACGCCTGCAGGAGCACTATAACATGCAGGCACACCCGAGAGCCATCAACCTGTTCTACCTCAAAGACGATATCCGCGCCCGCATCGAGCAGCGCGGCGACCGATACCAGGTGCTGCAAACCGACATCTCGTTCTCCGAAAGCGAGCTGCGGACCGAACTGGAGGAACACCCGGAGCGCTTCAGCCCGAACGTGATCCTCCGCGGTCTTTACCAGGAAACGATCCTGCCCAACGTAGCGTTTATCGGCGGCGGCGGCGAGCTCGCCTACTGGCTGCAGCTGAACGACCTCTTTACGCATTACGGCGTGCCCTTCCCGGTGCTGGTGCTCCGCAACTCCTTTCTCCTCCTCGGTGCCGGGCAAAAAGAGCGCGCCGATGCGCTCGGCCTCGATGCGGAAGCGCTGTTCCTTCCGGTGCTGGAGCAGGTGAACCGGCATCTGGCGCGCAGCGGGCAGCAGCCGCGGCTCAACGGGGAGGTGCAGGAGCTCGGCGCGCTCTTCGAAAAGCTGCGCGCGTCGGCTGCGGCCGTCGACAGTACGCTCGACCAGCATGTGGCGGCGTTGCGCACCCGCTCGCTCCACCTCGTAAACGAGCTGGAGAAAAAGATGCAGCGCGCGGCCCGGCGCCGTGAGGCAGCCACGCAGCGGCAGCTGGAGCACCTGAAGCAGCAACTCTTTCCGAAAGGCGGACTCCAGGAGCGCGTAGAGAATTTCAGCACTTTTTATGCGCGCTACGGCGATGCGTTCATCGATGCGCTCTACCGGCATTCCGGTGCGCTGGAGCAGCAGTTCACGATACTATATCCCTAATAGAAAAACCCCGGCGATACCCGCCGGGGTTTTTCTTTAGCGTCGTTCCTCTATTTGCCGTCGAATTCGTTGCGCCAACCGGAGGACCGGAGGCGGCCCGCTTTCTCGAGCACTTCGTCGTTGAGGGATTGCTTGTAGGCCGTCATTTTCTCCCCGACCGCTGCGTCGGACGACCCGATGATCTGGGCGGCGAGAATGCCCGCGTTCTTGGCGGCGTTGAGCGCCACAGTGGCCACGGGTACGCCGTTGGGCATCTGCAGGATGGACAACACCGAGTCCCACCCGTCGATGGAGTTACTCGACTTCACGGGTACGCCGATGACGGGGAGGGGCGTGATGGCCGCCACCATACCGGGCAGGTGGGCAGCGCCGCCGGCGCCGGCGATAATGACCCGTAGCCCGCGCCCGCGCGCCGATTGGGCGTAGTCAAACATGCGTTGCGGCGTTCGGTGTGCCGATACCACGGTCAGCTCGAACGGGATCCCGAATTGCATCAGGATATCGGCTGCGGCCTGCATCACGCCCAGGTCGCTGTCGGAGCCCATGATGATGCCGACGAGGGGAGTTTGAGGATTGGGGTTTGAAGTTTGGAGTTGGTCGCTCATGGTTCGAGAGAATGATTGTTGGATAACGGTCGCAAGATCGGACTATTCACGTCAAACCTCAAACTGCAGACGTCACGTGTCTTATCGCACGATATCCCCGCGCAGCCTTGCCAGCTCGATCTCCGCGGCTTTCATATTAAAGCGGGCCTGGATGAGGCGTGACTGACCATCAAAAAGGTTTTGCTCCGCGGTGCGCATTTCGAGGAAGGTGGAAAGCCCGAGGCGGTAACGTTCCCGGGCGATCACGAGGTTTTCGCGGATAAGGGCGATGTTGCTTTCCTCGAGCTGCAGCGTCTGGCGCGAAAGCTCGTAGTTCTGGTAGGCGGCCATGATGCCGGAGCCCACCAGTGCCTTCGTGGCGTCGTACTGCAGCTCCAGGTTCTGTACGTCGATCTGGGCCGCCCTGATGTTGCGGCGTGCCTGGAACCCGTTGAAGATCGGGATCGTGGCCGTGAGGCCGTAGTTGAAGCCCTGCGTCTGGTTCAGCAGCGGCGAGAAATTGTTGGGCGGGGTGTTGTTGTTGGTGCGGTTGAAATTGTAGGCTGAAATGACCGACACGGTGGGGAAGCGCTCGGCCTTCCGTTCCTTCACCACAAGTTCAGCGATGTCGATCTGCTGTTTATTGAGCTGCAATTGCGGGTTGCCGGCTTCGATCGAAAGCTGCACCGAGTCGAGCAGGAGGTTGCTGTTCACCGGTATCGAATCCACTACGCGGTAGGTGGTGCCGGGCTGGAGCGTGAGCTGGCGATTGAGTACTTCCATCTGCTGGCGCTTCGTGTTCTGCTGCGTCAGCAGGGCCGTACGCTGGCCGTTGAGGTCGATCTGCGCCTGCAGCACATCGCTCTTGATGCCGGTGCCGATGTCGAACTTGTATTGCGCGAGCTTGAGGCGCTCCTCGCTCAGCGCCATGGCCTCCTGGGTGGCCGTCTGCTGCTGTTGCAGCCGGGCGATGTCGAAGTAGGTACGGAGCACGTCGGCGATGGTGGTCACCACCTGGGCGCGGATCTGCAGCTCGCCGAGTTTCACAAGCTCGCCGAGGCGTTCACGGGTCACGAACATCCGCAGGCCGTCGAACACCGTCCAGTTGAGGTCGGCGCCGTACTGCAGGTTCGTCGAGTTTACCTTGCGCTCCACCTTGGGATTGCTCGCAAAGGTCTGCTCCACGTTGTTGTTGTTGCGCAGGTAGGTGGCCCGCCCGTTGAGGCGCGGGAAGAATGCGTATTTGGAGTAGCTGTAGTCGAGGGCCGCGAGCGTGGAGTCGTTGCGCGAAAGACGGATGTCGTAATTCTGGCGCAACGCCATGCCTACGGCTTCCTCCACGGTGAGGAGGCGCGCCGTGTCCTGGGCATGCGCGGGGCCGGCGGCTAGAAGGGCAATGGCGAATAAGGTCTTCTTCATGGGTCAATGCACGGGTTGAGCGGCTTGTTTCTTTTTGTCTTCCTCGTCGATGAGCTCGAGCTGATTCCGCTTCTTGCGGCTCGAGAGCATGGAGTAGATGGCGGGGATGACATAGAGCGTCAGCACGAGCGAGAAAATGATTCCACCCACGATCACAATCCCCAGCGGGATCCGGCTCGTGGCGGCGGCACCGAGCGAAAGGGCGATCGGGAGCGCACCGAGGGCCATCGCGAGCGAGGTCATCAGGATGGGGCGAAGGCGCTGCTGCGAGGCATAGATCGCGGCCTCGCGGCGGTCCATGCCCTGCAACCGGCTCTGGTTGGCGAACTCCACGATGAGGATGCCGTTCTTCGTCACAAGGCCGATGAGCATGATGATACCGATCTGTGAGAAGATATTGAGCGTTTGCCCGAAGATCCACAGCGACAGCAGGGCGCCGGCGATGGCCAGCGGCACCGTGATCATGATGATGAAGGGATCGATGAAGCTCTCGAACTGGGCCGCGAGGATCAGGAAGATAAGGCCGAGGGCGAGGTAGAGGGCAAAGGAGATACCGCCGGAACTTTCCTGGTAGTCGCGCGCGGTGCCGGTGAGCGCCGTCGAGAAGGTGGGGTCGAGCAGGCGCTTGGCAATGGCCTGCATCTCCTCGATGCCCTGGCCTACCGTGGCGCCGGGGGCAAGGCCGGAGGAGATCGTTGCCGACTTGAAGCGGTTGAAATGGTAGATCGTAGAAGGCGTCGTGGCTTCCTCGATGGTCACGAGGTTGTCGAGCGACACCATCTGCCCGCTGTTGCTGCGCACATAGAGGCCCCGCAGGTCGCTGGGGTCGTCGCGCTCGGCGCGCTCCACCTGGCCCATCACCTGGTATTGCTTGCCACGCATCGTAAAGTAGCCGAGGCGCTGGTTCGACAGCGCAAGCTGCAGGGTGCGGGATACGGCCTCCACGCTTACGCCCATCTGGTTGGCCTTTAGACGATCCACGTTGATGCGCAGCTCGGGTTTGTTGAACTTGAGGTCGGCGTCCACCTGCTGCAGGATGCTGCTCTTGTTGGCCTCTTCGAGGAAGCGGGGGAGCACCTGCGCCAGCTTTTCGAACTGGTTGTTCTGGATCACGAACTGCACGGGCTGCCCGCCGCGGCGGTTCACCGAGATGGTCTGCTCCTCGATGGCGAAGGCGCGTCCTTCGTTGAACTTGCCCAGGTTCTTGTTCACCATCTCCACGATCTCTTTTTGCGAGCGGTTCCGGTCCTTCGGATCCACCAGCGCCACGCGCACAAAGCCCGAGTTGGTGGAGCCGCTCATAAAGCCCGGCGCCGTCAGCGACAGCACGGTCTTCTTCTCCGGTACCGAGTCAAGCATGAAGTCGGAGAGGCGGTTGATGTAGCGGTCCATGTAATCGTAAGCAGTGCCCTCGGGAGCGGTTACCTGGAGGCGGAACTGGCTGCGGTCTTCCATGGGAGCGAGCTCCGAGGGCAGCGATCCGCCGATGAACCAGATGATGCCGCCGCAGAGCGCCACGATCACCCAGGCCATCCAGCGCACGCGCAGGAAGCCGCGTACCGACCGGCCGTAAGTGCTTTCCATCCACTGGAAGAAGGGCTCCGTTTTGCGGTAGAACCAGCCGTGGTCGTGGATCTTCTTGGAGCTCGTCAGCTTTACGTTCAGCACGGGCGTCAGCGTCAGCGACACAAAGGCCGAGATGAGCACGGCGCCGGCCACCACGATGCCAAACTCGCGGAAGAGGCGTCCGACGAAGCCTTGCAGGAAGATGATCGGGAGGAACACAAAGGCCAGCGTGATCGACGTGGCGATCACCGCGAAGTAGATCTCCTTGGAGCCCTCGCGCGCCGCGCGCCATTTGTCCATGCCCTGCTCCATCTTCTTGTAGATGTTCTCCGTTACCACGATACCGTCGTCCACCACGAGGCCCGTGGCCAGCACGATGCCGAGCAGCGTCAGCACGTTGATGGTGAAGCCGCAGACGTACATGATGAAGAAGGCGCCGATGAGCGACACGGGGATGTCGATGAGCGGGCGGAAGGCGATGGCCCAGGAGCGGAAGAAGAGGTAGATGATGAGGATCACCAGCACGAGGGAGATGATCAGGGTCTCTTCCACCTCGGAAATCGAGTTCTTGATGAAGCGCGTCTGGTCGAGGGCGATGTTGAGCGTGATGTCCTGGGGCATGTCGGCCTTCAGCTGCTCGAAGCGCTTGTAGAATTCGTTGGAGATCGATACGTAGTTGGAGCCGGGTTGCGGGATGATGGCGAGTGCGATCATCGGGATGCCGCTCTCGCGGAGCTGCGATTCCTCGTTCTCCGGGCCCAGCACCGCCTCGGCCACGTCGGAGAGGCGCACTACGGAGCTCGAGTCGCTCTTCACCACCACGTTGTTGAAGTCTTCCTCGGTGTTGAGGCGTCCGAAGGTGCGCACGGTGAGCTCCGTGGCGTTGCCGGCGATCTTGCCGGAGGGCAGCTCCACGTTCTCGCGCGTCAGGGCCTGCGATACGTCGATCGGGGCGAGGCCGTAGGAGGCAAGCTTTTCGGGCTTGAACCAGATGCGCATCGCGTAGCGCTTCTCGCCCCAGATCTGGATCGCCGATACGCCGGGGATGGTCTGCAGGCGCTCCACCAGTACGTTGTTGGCCCATTCGGAGATCTCGAGCTGGTTGCGCGTGTTGCTCTGCACCGTCATCGAGAGGATGGGGTCGGAGGAGGCGTCGGCCTTGCTCACAACGGGCGGGGCGTCGAGGTCGGCGGGCAGCTGGCGCGTGGCCTGCGATACCTTGTCGCGCACGTCGTTCGCGGCCGCCTCGAGCTCGATGCCAAGCTCGAATTCCACGTTGATGTTGGAGGAGCCGGCGTTGGAGGAGGAGGTGATGTTCTTGATGCCCGCGATGCCGTTGATGGCCTTCTCCAGCGGCTCGGTGATCTGCGTTTCGATGATCTCGGGGTTGGCGCCGCCATAGGAGGTGCGCACGTTGATATTGGGCGGGTCGATGGCGGGGTAGTCGCGCACGCCCAGGAACTTGAAGCCGATCACGCCGAACACCACAATGATGATGTTCATCACGATGGCCAGCACCGGTCGCCGTAGGGAGAGTTCACTGATGTTCATGGAATCAGTTTAGAAGAGTGTTTCGAAGGGTTCAGAAGGGTTCAGACAGGTTCAGAAGGGTTATGGGGTCTCAACCAACCTTCCTGAACCCCTCTGAACCTTCCTGAACCTTGGTTCTAGGGTTTCGCTCCTGCCGGACGGGCCGTGTCTGCCGTATTCCGGTTGCCGCCGGGCGCGTTCACGACCTTCCGCACGATGGCCTTGGCGTTCGGCTTCAGGCCCAGGATGCCGGTGATGGCAACCGTGTCGCCCACGTTGAGGCCGCTGGTGACCTGCACGAAGCTGGAGTCGCGGATGCCGGTGGTGACGTCCACGAACTTCACGGTGCCGGAGTCGATCACGTATACTTTCTTACCCCGGGCCTGCGGTACGATGGCCTGCGTCGGGATCATGATGGCGTTGGGGTTGGGGTCGAAGGCGATCTTGACCCGGGCGAAGGAGCCGGGCACGAGGCCGGTCTGGTCGCCTTTTACGAGGGCCCGCATCGTGAGGGTGCGCGTAGCGCCGCCGATGCCCGACTCGGTCGCCATCACCTGCGCGCTGTATACGCGGCTGTCGTTGGTGGTGGTAAAGTTGACCCAGGTGCCCTTTTGCACCCGGCCGATATATTGCTCGGGGAGGCTGAAGTCGATGCGCATCCCGGTCGTCTTCTGGATGGTGGTGAGCACCGATTGCGGCGTCACGTAGGCGCCGGTGCTTTCCATCTTGAGGCCGAGCTTGCCGGTAAAGGGCGCGCGCACCTCGGTGCGGCGGATGTTGGTGTTGATGATCTCGAGGTCGGCGCGGGCGTTGGAGATCTGGAGCTGCGCCACGTCGAGGTCCTGCCGGCTGATGCCCCCTATCTTGGCGAGGGCCGAATAGCGGTCAACGGTGGTTTGCGCCTGCTGTAGTTGCACCTGGAGCTTGCGGCGCTGGGCCTGCAGGTCGCCATCGTACAGCTTGGCGATGAGCGATCCCTGCGACACCACGGCGCCCTCCCGTACGTTCAGCGACACGATCCGGCCCGACACTTCGGGATGGATCTCGGTGGATTCGGAGGCTACGAGCGTGCCGGGCACTTCGATCTGCTCGGAAAGGGAGCGGGTTTGTACGAGGAAGGCGTCTACGCGCGCCGGCGGCCGCGGACCGGCCTTTTGCTGGGACTCGGCTTCCTTTTTCCGGTCGGAGGCGCCGCAGGCCTGCAGCAGCAGGGCGAGGGAAAGAAAGGGTAAAAGAGCGCTTGATGGTTTCAACGGGTCTCTGGTTTATGGTGCGAAGAGGGCAAAATTATTAAGAGGACGCAATCTACGTTGGAACATCGTCTGCGGTGCCCCTATTAACCTTAATTAACCGCTAACGAAAGCTTAAGAAGTCGCACCGGCACCGGAGCCGGATGAGCGGTCGCTGACTACTTTCAACACCTGGCGCACCTTATGGGCTTTGTACACCAGGTCCTGTTTCTCCGCGCTCAGCAGGGTCACGTGGCCCATCTTCCTGCCCGGCCTCGTTTCGCGCTTTCCGTAGAGGTGTACGAAGGCATTGTCGATCCCAAGCACCTCGCTCAATCCCTCGTACCGCGCCGGCCCGCTGTGTCCGGGCTCGCCGATGAGGTTGATCATCACCGAAGGCAGGATCGCCTTGGTGTTGCCCAGTGGGAAGCCGAGCAGCACCCGCCACAGCATGTCGAACTGCGAGCTGTAATGCGCCTCGATGCTGTGGTGCCCGCTGTTATGTACCCGCGGCGCCGTTTCGTTCACAAAGATCTCGCCGCTCTCGTCGATGAGCAGCTCCACGGCAAAGAGTCCGGGCGAGCCGAGGTGACGCACCACCGACAGCGCAATAGCCTCCACCTTCCAGAGCGCCTCGGTGGGGATCTCGGCAGGAGAGAGCTGGTAGTCGAGCAGGTTAAGGTCGGGGTTGAAGACCATCTCCACCGGCGGGTAGAGGGCGTGCTTGCCGGCGGCGTCCACGGCGATGATGAGCGCCACTTCCTTTTTGACGCGCACCATCTTCTCCAGCACGCTCGGGGCGTCGAAGCCGGCGTCGAGGTCGGTGCTGCCGTGGAGGAGCTGCACGCCGCGGCCATCGTAGCCGCCCTCGCCGATCTTGTGTACGGCGGGCAGGAAGGCGGCCTGTGCGCGGAGCTCGGCTTTGTTGGCCGTGACCACGTAGGCGGCCGTAGGAATACCGTGCTGCGTATAGAATTCCTTCTGCCGGATCTTGTTCTTGATGATGCGGAGTACCGCGGGCTTCGGGTATACGCGCACCCCTTCGCTTTCAAGGCGCTCGAGGGCGTCGATGTTCACGTTCTCGATCTCGATCGTAAGCGCGTCGAGACCTTTTCCGAAAGAATAGACGGCATCGAAGTCGCGAATATCACCCCGGGTGAAGTGGTGGCAGAGGTGGGCCGAGGGGCAATCGGGATCGTTTTCCAGCACAAAGGTTTCCACCGGGTAATTGGCTGCGGCCTGCAGCAGCATGCGGCCGAGCTGCCCGCCGCCAAGAATGCCCACTTTTTGCATGGAGCGAAGGTAGGGAAGGGAGGTTTATTAGTCTATTGGTCTATTAGTTTATTGGTCTATTTGTAAATGACCTCTGTGCTGCTCGCTTTCCGGCAGGAAGCTTTGAGCGGGTGCATGGCCGATACGGCGCAGCCGCTTCGAGATTCTATATTGGGCGACACACCATGGGGCGTCGTTACGGTTCGTTTTTCGATATTCCTTATTACCTGTTCCATTGTTCCCTCCACCTCTTTGGCGCGCTCCTTGCGGCCCTTTGCCCACATTTTATTCTATGAACCTTCTGAATAATTCCAGGGACCTCGACGCACTGATCAGCGACATCGACGACCGGCCGCTGGTGCTGCTCGGCGAGGCGAGTCACGGCACGCACGAGTATTACACCTGGCGCAGCGCCATCAGCAAGCGTCTCATCGAGGAAAAGGGCTTTCGGTTCATAGCCGTGGAGGGCGACTGGCCCGACTGCTACCGCATCAACCGCTACGTAAAGGGCTATCCCGATGCCGGCGACTCCATCCACGCCGTGCTCCGCACGTTCGACCGCTGGCCTACCTGGATGTGGGCCAACTGGGAGGTGGCGGCACTTGCCGAATGGCTCCGCGACTGGAACAAGGGCAAGGCGCCGGATCAGCAGGTGGGCTTTTATGGGCTCGACGTCTACAGTCTCTGGGATTCGATGCGTACGCTGCAGGACTACCTGGAAGGGGAGGACCCCGGACTCGCGGCCGCCCTGCGGGGAGCGATGCGCTGCTTCGAGCCCTACGCCGATAACGAGCATGCCTATGCGCGGGCCGCGCTCTCGAAGCACAGCTGCCGCGACAAGGTACTGTCGCTCCTGCAAGAGGTACGGCAAAAGGTGCCCGCTTTCGCCGACGATCCCGAAGCGGCCTTCAGTGCCGAGCAGAACGCCCTCATCGCCGTCAATGCCGAGCGCTACTATACCAGCATGATGGGCTTCGACAACGAGAGCTGGAACGTGCGCGACCGCCACATGATGGAAACCCTGGCGCGCCTCATGGATTTTCACGGGCCGGCGGCGAAAGGCATCGTGTGGGAGCACAACACGCACATCGGCGACGCGCGCGCCACCTCTATGAAGCAGGCCGGCATGGTCAATACAGGGCAGCTGGCGCGGGAGGCGTACGGTATCAATAGGGTGTACCTGGCGGGCTTCGGCTCCTACGAGGGCACGGTCATCGCAGGTGAGGCCTGGGGGGCGCCGATGCAGGAAATGCAGGTGCCGGAGGCCCGCGAAGGCTCCATCGAGGAGCTGCTGCACCGCGAAAGCCCGAAGAACCGCTACCTCCTGTTTACGTCGGAAGAGGCGCGGGAGCTCTTCGCAGAGCCCATTCCGCACCGGGCCATCGGCGTCGTGTACGATCCTGACCGCGAGCGCTACGGCAACTACGTGCCCTCGCGCATGGCCCTGCGCTACGATGCCTTCCTCTACATCGACCGCACCCGTGCACTGCACCCGCTGAACACCCGCGAGCAAAGTGGCAAGATTCCCGATCTGTACCCCTTCGGCTATTAAAAAAGCTCCGACGGTACCGTCGGAGCTTCATGCGTTGATCAAATTAATTATTGTATGCCGGCAATGACTTTCACCGTGCGGAATTTGGCGGTAACGGGATCGAAGAGTTTTTTCTCGATCCAGGTGAAGGCCAGCTTTTTGCCTTTGACGGCCGGCAGGTTGCCGGTGATCTTGTCCGACCCCTGAACCGGGTGCAGCAACAGCAGCCGTTGCTCACGTCCCGACTCGTCTTTCACTACGAGGGTAAGAACCTCGCGCCCCTCGGTGCGGATCACGGTGCCGGCTGTGGATTCCACCACAGCGATGCGGGTGTCCTCGATTCGCTCCATCGGTGGCGGTAGCTCACTCGGGTCGATCACTTCCTTGTCGGTGCCGGTATCCGCACGCTTCGGCGTCGCCTGCGGCTTCCGGATCTCGGCCAGCAAGGGACATTGGATCCGGGCGAGTGCCATCCCGATCTCGACCCCGATTTTTTCGAGTCCCTTCTGGTCGGTCATTTCCACGTTGCGGGCCTCAGCAATAGCCATAAAATCAGAAAGGGCCGTTGTAGAAATACACTCGCCGGCAAGCTGATGCATCTCGGTAACGGTTACATTCGCCGATTTTTTGCTCATCATGCAATCGCACACTTTGCGGGCTGCGGCGGTAATGAGTTTAGCGGTGCTATCCTGGGCGGTGGCGCTGCCGGCGAGCACCAGCAGGAGCAGGGTGGTAAGGATCGTTTTCATGCGGGATTTGCCCGGAAGATAGCCTAAATCGTGGTGCAGCAAGCCAAACTGCCTTAATTTTGAAGCCTACCGCATAAAAAGATTTTTATATGTCACATGTTGCTGCTAATGAAACGATGGATCGCCGTGAAGCCGGGGCCGACTTCCTGCCGCTGCAGGGCACCGATTACGTGGAGTTTTACGTCGGCAACGCCAAGCAGGCCGCGCATTATTACATGAGCGCCTTCGGCTTCCAGGCCATCGCCTACGCCGGCCCCGAAACGGGCGTGAAGGACCGCGCCTCCTACGTGGTGCGCCAGAACAAACTCACGTTCGTGCTCACGACGCCGATCCGCGCCAACAACCCCATTGCCGACCATGTACACAAGCATGGCGACGGCGTACGGTTCCTGGCCCTGCGCGTCGACGATGCTACGGCGGCCTGGGAGGAAACGACCAAGCGCGGCGGCAAGAGCTACCTCGAGCCCCAGCGCCTGCAAGACGACAACGGCGAGGTGGTCATGAGCGGCATCCATACCTACGGCGACACCGTACACCTCTTCATCGAGCGCAGGAATTATACGGGTGCCTTCATGCCGGGCTTCCGCCCCTGGAGCAACCCGCACTTTGCGCCCGCCGACACCGGGCTTCTCTACGTCGACCATTGCGTCGGCAACGTGGGCTGGAACCAGATGAACCCCTGGGTGAAGTTCTACGAAGACGTGATGGGCTTCAGAAACATCCTCACGTTCGACGACGAGGACATCTCCACCGAGTACTCTGCACTGATGAGCAAGGTGATGAGCTCGGGCTCCGGCTTCGTTAAATTTCCGATCAACGAGCCGGCCGAAGGCAAGAGGAAGTCGCAGGTAGAAGAGTACCTTGAGTTCTACGACGGCGAAGGGGTGCAACACGTAGCGCTGGCCACCGCCGATATCGTGAAGACCGTAAAGGACCTCATGAGCCGCGGTGTGGAGTTTCTGAAAGTACCCAACTCTTATTACGAAGACCTCTTGGACCGCGTGGGTCATATCGACGAGGATCTCGAGCCGCTCAAGGAGCTCGGCATCCTGGTAGACCGCGACAATGAAGGCTACCTCCTCCAGCTCTTCAGCAAGCCCGTACAGGACCGCCCGACGCTCTTCTTCGAGATCATCCAGCGCAAAGGCGCTAAAAGCTTCGGCAAAGGCAACTTCAAGGCACTGTTCGAGGCCATCGAGCGCGAGCAGGCCGCACGGGGCAATTTGTAAGGAACAATGGAACAGGGAATAAGGAACAGGGAACAATTGAAGTAAAGTACCTATAGGGAATGCGTTTAGTGTTTTCTTTTCGGCACTTGGTTCGTCGGTTCCCTGTTCCTTATTCCCTGTTCCCTGTTCAAAATGCCGGCCTGCCGGCATTTTGGAGTTTTTTTTGCATTTGATTGAGGAACTTGCTGTCCCGTTCACCGTAACCTTCCAGGACCCCCTCATGCGTAGATCCCTTTTGTTTTCTGTAGCCGTTGCGGCTGGTCTTGCGGCCGGCGCCCAGGGCGATGTGGCGCCCATGCTCCGCCCCGACAACTTCTCCTTTGTTTCCTACCAGAAAACCCTCGCCCGCCCTGCCGAGGCCATGAAGCATAAGGTGGACACGCTCCAGAAGCAGTTTGCCGCCAAAGGACTGAAATGGCCCGCCGCGCAGCTCTATATCCGCAATTTCAAGTACGACGGTCAGCTGGAGGTATGGGTGAAGAACGACCGGAAGGAGCCGTTCAAGCTGTTCAAGACCTACCGCGTCTGCGCCCTCGCCGGATCCCTCGGCCCCAAGCGCATGGAGGGCGATTACCAGGTGCCCGAAGGCTTCTATTACATCAACGAATTCAACCCATCGAGTACCTACCACCTTTCGCTCGGGCTCAACTACCCCAATGCTTCCGACAAGCTGCTGAGCGACTCGCTCCAGCCCGGCGGCGACATCTACATCCACGGTTCCTGCGTTACGGTGGGCTGCATCCCCCTCACCGATACCTATATCGAGGAGCTGTATGTGCTCGCGGCCTTTGCACGGGAGTCGGGGCAGGACTTTATTCCCGTACACATCTTCCCGATCCGCTACAGCAATAAGAAAAGCGTCGATTACCTCAAAACCCTGAGCAAGACCGACGCGGAGCTGAAGGCGTTTGCGGAGAACCTGGAACGCGTATACGACCACTTCGAGGTGGCGAAGCAACTGCCGGTGATCATGACCAACGACAAGGGTGAGTACGTGTACGCCAACCTTTCGAAGAAGGTGGCGCCCGCACCGCCGGTGAAAAAAGTGCACCCGGCCCGGCGTACCCGCACCATCACCGATATTGCCGACGTGGTACACCAGTGGCCCCAGTTCCCGGGCGGCAACGAGAAATTCCTCGACTACCTGAGAACGGCCGGCAATGCGCTGGCCGACGAGCTTCCGGCCACGCACAAGAAGGCTTATGTACAGGTCGAGTTCGTGGTAGACAAAGACGGCACGCCCCTCAACTTCAAGGTAACGAAAGGAGTCACTGCCGATTTCAACGAGGAGATCGTCACCCAGCTCGAGAAGATGCCCGCCTGGCAACCCGCCCAGCTCAACGGGCAGCCCGTAGCCAAGAAGATCGTGCAAGGCTTTGCCATCGAGAAAGCTTCCAACTGATAATCAGACTCAAAAAAAACAGCCCCCCGACGCTACTACCGTCGGGGGGCTGTTTCATTTGTAGAACTACGGTCAACCCAGGAGTACCTGTATCGTTTCCTTTGTTTGCTGCTTGAGGATGCTGCTGCTCTCGCCGCAAAGCTGGCTTACCAGCGCATCGTTGTAATGACGGACGGTGAGCAGCGTGAGGCCGCGGGTAATCTGTACATTGAAGTACTGCGTGGCGTGGTGCGCAAGCGCCTGCACCTTTTCATCATGATCGTCGAGCACGCAGAGAAAGGAGACGGCGCCGTTCTGGGTCAGGTTGGGCCGGAACTTAACGGTGTCGAAAATGCGGTACAGCTCCGCCGTAAGCCCTTCACTGACGAAGGAAAAGTCTTTGGACTGCAGCTCCATCAGCACCTGCTTCTGCTTGTGCACGATGATGGGCGGGAGATCGGCCACGCTGGCGTTGTGGATCACCGTGCCTTCGGCTTTCGGATCGAGGAAGGACTTTACATACAGGGGAATGCCCTTGTTCTGCAGTGGCTTGATGGTTTTGGGGTGAATTACCTGCGCGCCGTAGTAGGCCATCTCGATCACCTCGCGGTAATTGAGTTCGCGGATCCACTGCGCATCGGGGTATTGCTTCGGGTCGGCATTCATCACGCCCTGCACGTCCTTCCAGATCGTCTGGCCTTCGGCCTCGAGGAGGTTGGCGAACACGGCCGCGGTGTAGTCGGAGCCCTCGCGCCCGAGCGTGGTGCTTTCGTTTTCGCCGGTGGCCCCGATGAAGCCCTGCGTGAGCACGATAGAGCCGGAGCTGAGCACTGGCTGCACAAGCTCCTTCACCCGCGCTGCGGTAAACGGCCAGTCGATGCGGGCGTCGCGGAAGTTATCGTCGGTGCGGATGATGTCGCGTACGTCGATCCAGTGATTGGCCACGCCGTTTGCATTGAGGTATTGGCTTACAACGGCCGTGGAAAGAAGCTCGCCCACGCAGACCACCTGGTCGTAATAATAATGGTGGTCGCGCACGGGTTTATCGTGCAGCAGCCATTCCACCTCGGTGAAAAAGTCGGTGAGCTGAACGGCGGCCTGCGCCTCTACCCCGAGGTCGCGCGCCATGGCCAGGTGTTCGGTCTTGATGCCCTCGAAGAGGCGCAGCGCCTCCTCCTTGTCGCCGCCGAAGAAGGCGGTGACCACTTTCTCGAGTGCGTTGGTGGTTTTGCCCATGGCCGAGATCACCACCAGCAAGGGTCCCTCGAAGGAGGCGATGATGCTCCCGACATTGCGCACGCGCTCCGGCGTCGACACCGACGCCCCTCCGAACTTGAAGACTTTCATGGATGCGAAAAGGTTTGTGCAAAGAAAGGGGAAGAACAGGTTTTGAATGGTTTTGGTGGGTTTTCAAAGGTTTTGGAAGGTTCGGATCGCTGGCAAGCCCGGTTGCCTTTAAAAACAAACTCATAAAACCCTCCAAAACCTTCTAAAACCCGTTACTCCGGCTCCGTCTGCAACACATCCCTGAGCTCGGGCTTCTTGTCGAACATGGCGCGGGCGAAGGAGCATACCGGTACGATCTTGAGCCCTTCGGTGCGGGCGTATTCCACGGCGCTCTGTACGAGCTGCAGGCCCACGTTCTTGCCTTTGAGCGCGTCCGATACTTCGGTATGATCGATGACGAGGGTCTTCGGATCGTGGCGCCGGTAGGTCATTTCGGCGAGGTGCTCGTTGTTGCCGGGTACGAAAAAGGTTCCGTCTTGCGCGTTCTGTACGTGTTCGATGGTCATGGCCGGGTTTTATGGTGAAAAGAAAAATATTTGGGCAAATGCCGTACCCGTCTCATATTTGTGGCCACATGACACGTATTCTCAACAATGGCTGGTGGTGGCATACAAACTCTTTCGGGGTTCTGTAAGGTCATTGCTGTCATTGTCAACGCATAGATCGGAGCCCCTGCAAAGGGGCTTTTTTCATGCCCGTGTCCTAATCGTTTGTCGCTATGAAAAAGATCGTTGTCACTACCACCGTTAAACGCAGCCTGGCCGACGTGCATACGCCGGTAGGCATCTACCTGCGCCTCCGCGACCGCTTCCGCGACACGGTGCTCCTCGAGAGCACCGACAGCCACGCGGCCGAGAACTCCTGGTCCTTCATCGGCATCAATGCCATTGCCGGCATCGAAGTGCTGGATGGCGGAGGGGTAGAGGTGAAGTTCCCCGGCCAGCCCCCGCAACGCCAGCCCCTGCAGGGCCCGGGCGCCCTACAGGAGGCCCTGGGCGCTTTCCTGCAGCGCTTCGAGCCCGTGGCCAACGACCCGCAGGCCCGCTACGCGCAGGGCCTGTACGGCTACTTCACCTTCGATGCGGTGCAGCTCTTCGAGCGCCTGCAGTTCAAGCAGGACAGCGACGGCCGCAACGGGGTGCCGGCTGCCCGCTACCGGATGTACCAGTATGTGATCGCGATCAACCACCACCGCGACGAGCTGCTGCTGCTCGAGAACCAGGTGGCGGGGCTGGAGAGCGAGGCTTCCGTGGTGGAATCGCTGATCGCGAGCCGCGACGTACCGCAGTTCCCGTTTGGCAAGAAAGGGGAGGAGGCTTCCAACCTGGAAGACGAAGCCTACCGCGCCCTGGTGCGCCAGGGCATCGCCCACTGCCACCGCGGCGACGTGTTCCAGATCGTGCTGAGCCGCCGCTTCGAGCAGGGCTTCCGGGGCGACGAGTTCAACGTGTACCGCGCGCTCCGCCACATCAACCCCTCGCCCTACCTGTTTTATTTCGACTACGGCGATTACCGCCTCATGGGCTCCTCGCCCGAGGCGCAGCTGATCGTACAGAACGGCGCCGCGGTGATGCACCCCATCGCCGGCACCTTCCGCCGCAGCGGCGATGAGGAGGAGGACCGCCGCCGTGCCGAGGCCCTGCTGCAGGACCCGAAGGAGAATGCCGAGCACGTGATGCTCGTGGACCTTGCCCGTAACGACCTGAGCACACTGTGCAGCAACGTTGAGGTTACCCGCTACCGCCAGATCCAATACTATTCACATGTCATTCACCTGGTAAGCGAGGTGAAAGGACAGCTGCCTGCCGGCACCAATCCCTTCGCGGTGCTGTTCCGGACGTTCCCGGCGGGCACGCTGAGCGGCGCGCCCAAGTATCGGGCGCTGCAGCTCATCGACGGGCTGGAGCCCACGGCCCGCAGCTTCTATGGCGGCGCCATTGGCTTCGTGGGTTTCGACGGCTCCTGCAACCATGCCATCATGATCCGCACCTTCCTGAGCCGGCACAACACGCTGTTCTACCAGGCCGGCGCCGGCGTGGTGGCCGCCAGCGTGCCGGAGAGCGAGCTGCAGGAGGTGAACAACAAGCTCAACGCGCTGAAAAAGGCGGTGGAGCTGGCAGAAACCCTTTAGAAGGTTTTTAAGGTTTTTGAGGTTTTGTGGGTTCGAGCCCGCTTTTGATTAACCGTACTAATACGATACACGTGATACTTGTTTTCGACAACTACGATTCTTTTACGTATAACCTGGTGCACCTCGTGCGCACGCTCACCGACGAGCCTGTGGAAGTGCACCGCAACGACCAGCTGCCGCTTAGTGAAGTGGCCCGGTTCGACCGCGTCATCCTCTCGCCCGGTCCGGGTATCCCGGAGGAGGCGGGCCTGCTGCTGCCGCTCATTAAGGAATATGCCGGCAAAAAACCGATCCTGGGCGTCTGCCTCGGTCACCAGGCCATCGGGCAGGCCTTCGGCGGAACGCTCGTGAACCTCGATACCGTGTTTCATGGGGTGGCCACGCCGGCGCGCGTGAAGCGTGAATCGTCAATCGTCAAAGGGGACCTGTTCCGCGGGTTGCCCGACGACATCGAGGTTGGGCGATACCATAGCTGGGTGGTGAGTAACGATAACTTTCCGAAGGAGCTCACTGTAACGGCAACCGACGACAATGGCTACATTATGGCCTTACGCCACAAGGAGCTGGACGTCCAGGGCGTGCAGTTCCATCCCGAAAGCGTGCTTACCCCCAACGGCGCACAAATCATCAAGAACTGGCTCGGTAAATAGCGCGCATTGACCATTGACCATTCACCATTGACCCAGATGAAAAAGATCCTCCAACAACTCTTCGAGCACAAGACCCTCGACCGCGCCACGGCCCGCCAGATCATGCTGGACCTCGCCGGCGCGCGCTTCAACGATACCGAGATCGCGGCCTTCATGACCGTGTACCTGATGCGCACCATCACGATCGACGAGCTCCTCGGCTTCCGCGATGGCCTCCTGGAGCTGGCCGTTCCGGCGCCGCTCGCCGACTTCGCGCCCATCGACATCGTAGGCACCGGCGGCGACGGCAAGAACACCTTCAACATCTCCACCCTCGCCTGCTTCATCGTGGCGGGTGCAGGCGGCAAGGTGGCCAAGCACGGCAACTACGGGGCCTCCTCCATCTCCGGGGCTTCCAACGTGATGGAAACGCTCGGCTACCGCTTCTCGAGCGATACCGGGCGCCTGCAGCGCGAGCTCGAAGCGACGGGCTTCACCTTTCTGCACGCACCCCTTTTCCACCCGGCGCTTAAAGTAGTGGGGCCGCTTCGCAAAAGCCTCGGCTTCCGCACCTTCTTCAACATGCTGGGACCGCTCGTAAACCCGGCCGCACCCGCCTTCCAGCTGGTGGGCGTGTACAGCCTCGAGCTGGCACGGATCTACAACTACCTGCTGCAGCTGGATGGCCGCGCCTTCACCCTCATCCACGGGCTCGACGGCTACGACGAGGTATCGCTGACCAACGACACGAAGGTGATCACCCCGGAAGGCGAGCGCGTACTGTCGCCCCAGGTGCTGGGTAAGCGCAGCGTGCAGCCGGCCGACATCAGCGGCGGCAACAGCGTGGCCGACGCCGCCAAAATATTTGTGAAGATCCTTCGCGGAGAAGGCTCCTGGGCGCAAAACGCCGTGGTGCTGGCCAATGCGGCCCTCGCTTTGCAGGGCTCCGGTGGGTACGCGGCCTACGATGCCGCCTATGATGCTGCCGTGGAAAGCCTCGAAAGCGGCAGCGCCCTCCGCTCCTTCGAAAAACTCATCTCCCTCCAATGAACATCCTCGAAAAAATCGTACAGCAAAAGCGCCACGAGGTGGCCGACCGGAAAGTGGAGCGTACGCTCACGGAGCTGAAGGAGCGTCCGTTGTACGCTGCCCCGCGCCGCTCCCTCGCCTATACGCTGGCCCTCCCGGGCAGCACCGGCATCATCGCCGAATTCAAGCGCAAATCGCCGAGCAAGGGCTGGATCGCCCATGAGCTGGCGTCGCCCCGGATCGCCGTGCCGGCCTACGACCAGTATGGCGCTGCCGGTATCTCGATCCTGACCGACGCGCCCTTCTTCGGTGGCAACCTGTCGGACCTGGAAGAATCCCGCACTATGGTCGAGGCGCCGCTGCTCCGCAAGGACTTCACCATCGATCCGTACCAGCTGCACGAGGCGCGTGCCTTTGGCGCCGACGTGATCCTCCTGATCGCCGCCATCCTGGAGCCGGCGCAGGTGCGGGAGCTGGCGGCAGAGGCCAAAAGCCTGGGCCTCGAGGTACTGCTCGAATTGCACGGCGACGAGGAGCTCGGGCACGTTTGCCCCGAAGTGGACCTCGTGGGCATCAACAACCGGAACCTGAAGACCTTTTCGGTGGATCTGGACCGGTCGGTGCAGCTCGCAAAAGCCCTGCCTGCGGGGAAGCTGAAGGTGGCCGAGAGCGGCATCAGCTCGCCGGAGGACTTACTGTTCCTGAAGGCACACGGCTTCGACGGCTTCCTGATCGGGGAGCGGTTCATGAAGGAGGCGGATCCCGGCTCGGCCTTTGCCGCTTTTGTAGGGAACATTAAAAAATTATCCGATGAAGCTTAAAGTATGCGGGCTGACCTCGATCGCCCAGATGGAGCGGGCCCATGAGCTGGGTGTCGACTACGTCGGTCTGGTGTTGTATGCCGGGTCGAAGCGGTCCGCGCTGCCCTTTACCGAAGCGGCAGCCGACGAGCTGGAGCGGGTCGGTATCTCCAAGATCGGTGTGTATGTGAACGAGGATGCCGCGAAAGTAATGGCCGATACGGAGCGCTACAACCTCACGGCGGTGCAGCTGCACGGCGACGAGTCGCCCGAATATTGCGCCGGCCTGCGCGACCGCGTCAACATCATCAAGGCCTTCCGCATCGGGGCCGACACGGATATTGACGCCCTGGTGGCACCCTACCACGCGGTCTGCGATTACTTCCTGTTCGATACGCGCACGGAAGATTACGGCGGCAGCGGCCGCTCCTTCGACTGGAAGCTGCTCGAGAAGGCGCTGGTCGACAAGCTGTTCTTCCTGAGCGGCGGTATCGGTCCCGACGACCTCGAAAAGATCCGCAGCTTTTATCATCCCTTCCTGTATTGCATCGACATCAACAGCCGCTTCGAAACGGAGCCCGGCGTCAAGGATATGGCCGTGGTGGCGACGTTTCTGAGCGAACTCCACGCCAGCCGCTCGGGCCACGTACAGAACGATCATTAAACAAACCGACGATGAACGCAAGCACCACAACGAACTTTCACCCCGATGAGGAGGGCTACTACGGCCGCTTTGGCGGAGCCTACATCCCCGAAATGCTGCACCGCAACGTAGCGGAGCTGCGCAGCCGCTATAAGGAGCTGCTCGAGGATCCTTCGTTCCGGGAAGAGTATGCGCAGCTGCTGCGCGACTACGTGGGCCGGCCCACACCGCTCTTTTTCGCGGAGCGCCTCAGCCGCCTCCACGGCACCCAGGTATACCTGAAACGCGAGGACCTTTGCCATACCGGCGCACACAAGATCAACAACACCGTTGGCCAGATCCTGCTCGCGCAGCGGCTCGGCAAAAAGCGCATCATCGCGGAGACGGGCGCCGGGCAGCACGGAGTGGCCACGGCCACGGTGTGCGCGCTCAAAGGCATCGAATGTATTGTGTACATGGGGGAGAAAGACATGGAGCGACAGGCGCCCAACGTGGCGCGGATGCGGATGCTCGGCGCCACGGTGCGTCCTGCCACCAGCGGCTCCAAGACCCTGAAGGATGCCACCAACGAGGCCATCCGCGACTGGATCGGTCATCCGCACGATACGCATTACATCATCGGGTCGGTGGTGGGTCCGCATCCATACCCCGACCTCGTGGCGCGCTTCCAGAGCGTCATCAGCGCCGAGGTGCGCCGGCAATTACACGAGCGCACGGGCAGCGAGCTGCCGACCCACGTGGTGGCCTGCGTGGGCGGGGGTTCCAATGCCGCCGGTGCCTTCTACCACTTCCTCGACGAGCCGTCGGTGCAGATCATTGCTGTAGAGGCCGCGGGTCATGGCGTGGAGAGCGGCCGCAGCGCCGCCACCACGCGCCTTGGAACGGAAGGCATCCTGCATGGCAGCCGCAGCCTCGTAATGCAGACGCCCGACGGGCAGGTGGTGGAGCCGCACAGTATTTCTGCGGGACTCGACTACCCGGGCATCGGGCCCCTGCATGCGCACCTGCATGCCAGCGGCCGGGGGCAGTTCCTCTGCGTCACCGATGAGGACGCACTCAACGCTTCCTTCGAAGTAGCCAGGCTCGAAGGCATCATTCCGGCCCTCGAAACCGGCCATGCCTTTGCGGCCCTGCGCCAGCTGGATCTGAACGAAAAGGATGTTGTGGTCGTCTGCCTCAGCGGCCGCGGCGACAAGGACCTCGCCACTTATATGAGTGCGATGGGTTAATGTGCTGGCTTCGGCTGCGCTCAGCCTGACAAAAGGCACTTGTCATCCAGAGCGGAGCGCAGCGGAGTCGAAGGAGGGTGATGGGGTAATGGGATGATGGGATGATGGGATGATGGGGTGATGGGGTGATGGGGTGATGGGGTGATGGGGTGATCAACCCGGCAAGATATTCACGGAACCGTTCTCGACGCTGGTAAGGACGCATCAAAATGCATTTGCGCGCTTGCCAACTGAGAAATGATCCGGGTCAGAAAGACAATTACGGAGAGACGACCTTACCAATAAACCAATAGACCAATAAACTAATAAACTAATAAACTAATAGACCAATAAACCAATGTCCCGACTAACGGAATTGTTTGAGCGAAAAAAAGAGCGGCTCCTGAATGTGTATTGCACCGCGGGCTTTCCCGAACCTGATAGCACGCGCACCGTGCTCCGGGCGCTGCAGGATAACGGTGCCGACCTCATCGAGCTGGGTATGCCCTATAGCGACCCGCTGGCCGATGGACCCGTGATCCAGGCGAGCAGCGCGCGCGCGCTGGCCGGTGGTATGACCATCGGGAAGCTGCTGGCGCAGCTGAAGGACTTCCGGGAAGAGATCCGGGTGCCGGTGGTGCTCATGGGCTACCTGAATCCCTTGCTGCAATACGGCTTTGAAAAATTCTGCAACGAAGCGGCTGCCGTGGGCGTCGACGGGCTCATTATACCCGATATCCCGATGTATGAATACGAGCGGGAATACCGGGCCGTTGTGGAAGGAGCGGGGCTCAATTTCATTTTCCTGGTGACGCCCGAAACGTCCGACGAGCGCGTACGCCGGCTCGATGCGCTGAGCAGCGGCTTCCTCTATGCCGTATCGTCGTCCTCGATCACGGGTGCCGGCACCGAAATGGCGCCGGTGGAAGCCTACCTGCAGCGCCTGAAAGCACTCGGCCTCCGGAACCCGCTACTCGTGGGCTTCGGCATTCGCGACAAGGCCAGCTTCGACGCGGCCTGCGCGCACGCCGAAGGCGCCATCATCGGGTCGGCCTATATCCAGGCGCTCGAGCAGGGCCCGGACATCGAAACGGCGACCCGTACGTTTTTAACCCGCGTGCTGGGTGAACAAAAGACGGGATGAGCCGTTAGGTGGGCAAGATAGAACGACGATGGATTCGAAGGGGCGACGGACGTTACTGCTTTTAGGGAAGGTTCACCGCTCGAACGCGGTAGCCGGGACCCCGCCGGCGGACTACGAGGTGAGCGGGCAAAAAAAGAAAGAAGAGGAACTTCTTTCTTTGAGCGGGAGACGGGACTCGAACCCGCTACCTACAGCTTGGGAAGCTGTCGCTCTACCAGGTGAGCTACTCCCGCGATTCATTCCGGACTACTTCGCCAAAGCATCAGCAACGGCGAATAACTTTGACAAAGTAACAATGAAACTTGCAATAATCAAATATAACGCCGGCAACATCCGCTCTGTGCTGAACGCGCTGGAGCGGCTCGGCGCCGAAGCCGAAGTGACCGATGAACCGGAAGCGCTGCGCCGGGCCGACAAGGTCATCTTCCCCGGCGTGGGCGAGGCGAGCACCGCCATGGCCAGCCTCCGGCAGAACGGCCTCGACGGGGTGTTGCGCTCACTCACGCAGCCCGTGCTCGGCATTTGCGTGGGTATGCAGCTGCTCTGCGCCCATTCGGAGGAGAACGATACCGAAGCGCTCGGCATCGTACCGGTGCGGGTACGCCGCTTTCTGCCGGCAGATGCACTGCTCAAGGTGCCGCAGGTAGGCTGGAACCGGCTCTTCAACCTGCGCTCCCCGCTCTTCGCCGGCATCGACGAAGGTAGCTATGTCTACAACGTGCATAGCTATTACGCCGAAGACAGTCCGTATACCATTGCCCACTGTGAATACGGGCTCACCTACGCAGCCGCCGTACACAAGGACAATTTCTACGGCGTACAATTTCATACCGAGAAAAGCGCCGCCACCGGCGACCGCATCATCCAAAACTTCCTGCAACTCTAATGGAACTCATTCCCGCAATCGACATTATCGACGGCAAATGCGTGCGCCTCACGCACGGCGACTACGGACAGAAAAAGGTCTACAACGAGCATCCCCTTGAAGTAGCGCTCCAGTTCGAGGACGCGGGTCTCCGCCGCCTCCACCTGGTGGACCTCGACGGCGCCAAGGCCGGACAGGTGCGCAACTGGAAGGTGCTGGAAACGATCGCCGGCAAGACGGGCCTGGTGATCGACTTCGGCGGCGGCATCAAAGCCGAGAAGGACGTCCAGATTGTGTTCGACTCGGGCGCCGCGCTCGCAACGGTGGGCAGCATCGCCGTCAAGGATGCCGACACGTTTACGAGGTGGCTGGAGCGCTTCGGCGCCGGCCGCTTCCTGCTCGGTGCTGACGTGCGCGACGAAAAGATCACGATCTCCGGGTGGACGGAAAGTACCGACATCTGGATCTATGACTTCATTCAGCAGTATGTGGAGAAGGGCATCACCCAGCTCTTTTGCACCGACGTGGCCAAGGACGGCGCCCTGCAAGGGCCGTCGCTCGAGCTATACCAGAACATCGTTCAAAAATTCCCGGAGCTGCACTTCATCGCCTCCGGCGGCGTGGCCTCCCTCGACGACCTGCACCGCCTCCGCGACGCCGGATGCCGGGGCGCCATCATCGGAAAGGCCATTTACGAGGGATTCATTTCACTGGAGCAGCTAAAAAGGTTTTGAAAGGTTTTGGGGGTTTTGAACAGTTATCCCGAGACCAAGTAAGCCTTGATCAAAAACCATCCAGCAAACGACGGAAAGAAATGGCCGGTTTGAACGACCCTTACCAATAAACAAATAGACCAATAGACCAATAAACATTATGCTCGCCAAACGCATCATTCCCTGCCTCGACATCAAGGACGGCCGCACGGTGAAGGGCACCAACTTCGTGAACCTGCGCGACGCGGGCGACCCGGTGGCACTCGCCGCGGAATATGCGCGGCAGGGGGCCGACGAGCTCGTGTTCCTCGACATCACCGCAACGGTAGAAAAACGGAAGACGCTGGCCGCGCTCGTGCACGAAGTGGCCCATACCATCAATATCCCGTTCACGGTAGGAGGCGGCATCCGGTCTACCGAGGATGTGAGCGCCCTGCTTGCCGCGGGTGCCGACAAGATTTCCGTGAACACCGCTGCCTTCGACAACCCGGGGCTCGTTTCCGACATAGCCCGCATGGCCGGGAGCCAGTGCGTGGTGCTGGCGATCGATACCCGGCTCGAAGATGACGGCGAGTGGTATGTGTACCTGCAGGGCGGCCGCAAAAAGACCGACGTGCGCTGTTTCGATTGGGCCCGCCAGGCCGTTGATCTGGGCGCCGGTGAGATCCTGCTCACTTCCATGAACCATGACGGCACGAAAACAGGCTTCGCCCTCGACATCACGCGCCGTCTTTCCGATGCCCTCCCGGTACCCGTCATCGCCTCCGGCGGCGGCGGCACAATGGACCACTTCGCGGATGCCTTCACAAAGGGCGCTGCCGACGCCGCCCTCGCCGCCTCGGTGTTCCACTTCGGCGAGATCTCCATCCCCGACCTCAAAGCCTACCTGAAGGAGCAAGGTGTAGAAGTTCGGTTGTGACCTTGCCTGTTATCCGGCAATACGTCAGCCCAAGGAAATGGATGGCCTTTTATCAGCACATTAACTCATTAGCACATTAGCACATTACTTTTGCCGAATGGTTCAAGCCTATAACTTCCTGGGTAGCTGGCAGCTGTTTCCCGAAAAGGGAACCTACGAGTCGGGTACCCGGCCCCAAAGCGGGATCTACAAGATCGAGAGTCCCGAGGGACAGCGTGCCCTTCAGGTGACACACAGCTGGGTGAGCCTGGAAAACGAAGCGTTTACCTCTTCCTACAGCATCGAGGCCGACGGCGACCTGCATCCCTTTGCCGACAAGGCGTTGGCCGACGAGGTGCAGGTATCGTTCACCGACAGCATTTCCTTCGAGCTGCATTTCTACAGGGCCGGCCAGGTGGCGCTGCACATCGTGCACGAGATCCAGCCCAACGGCTACCTGAAACTGACCGTGCAGGGCTTCCGTGCCGATGGCGCGCCCTATACCAACGTGGAAGTGTTTCACCGTCAGATGAGCGTGCTGCCCTATTCGGCATCCGTGTCGGGCGCGCTGATAAAGCCCACCGAGGAAGGTGTGATCCGCCACAAGGCCCTGACGGCCATGGAGGAGCAGACCAACATGCAGCTCGACCAGATCCGCAAGCAGATCGAGCTGCTGGCGCTGCAGGCCCAGGAGATCCACAAGCGCAAGGAGCTATCGCTGATGATCTACAACGCGAAGATCTCCTTCAAGCCCGAGATCGGGCAGATCTATTACTTATACGAAAAGCAGGACGGCAATCACATGATCTCCCTCATCTCTCCGAAGGAATGGGGCGCGGCCATGCCCTACCAGGGCTTTGTAGCCGCCGTGCAGTTACTGGCCGATCACACCTGGAAAGAACTCTGATGGCGACACTCAAGCAAACCCTGAAACTTTATTACCGCGCCTGGAAATACCGGCGCGCCGACCAGAATGAGATCGATTGGATGCTCCAGCACCTGAAGCCGGGTGCCACCGCGATGGATGTGGGCGCCCACAAGGGTGCCTATACCTACTGGATGCTGAAAGGCGTAGGCGCCGAAGGACGCGTGGTAGCCTTTGA
Organism: Flaviaestuariibacter amylovorans; assembly: GCF_039541815.1. NCBI lineage: Bacteria > Pseudomonadati > Bacteroidota > Chitinophagia > Chitinophagales > Chitinophagaceae > Flaviaestuariibacter > Flaviaestuariibacter amylovorans. The sequence continues at coordinate 5,841 of NZ_BAABGY010000003.1, read as the reverse complement.
GCCGCAGCCAAGCGGTACCGTATTGCTACGGTCGCTCTTCGGCCGCAAGGTCACCGTGGAGCAACTCGGGCTCTCCGACCAGTCGGGTCAGAACTTTTTTTACATCCAGCCGCAAAAGGGCAATGTGTCGTACGAGGCCTCGCTGATCGATAAGTACGGCGATTCCGAAGAGCAGGTGATTGAAACGATTACGCTCGACCAGTATTGCACGCAGCGGCAGTTGAAGCCGGCACTGGTGAAGATCGACGTGGAGGGGCACGAGTGGGAAGTGCTGCAGGGCGGGCTCGATACGCTGAAGCAGCTGCGACCTTACCTGCTGATCGAGATCGAGGAGCGCCATGTCGGGCCCGAGCGTATGGGCGCCATCTTCGGCCTGCTGCGCGATTGCGGCTATGCAGGCTATTTCTTTGCCGGCGGCCGCAAGCTGCCGTTGTCGGAGTTTCGGGCCGCAGTACACCAGTCGCTGCAGTCGCTGAAAGGCGACGGCGCCGCATATATCAATAACTTTGTTTTTGAACCCAGCATATGACCAAGCTCTCCGTCAATATCAACAAGATCGCTACCCTGCGCAACAGCCGCGGCGGCAATAACCCGGATGTAGTCAAAGCCGCCATCGACGCACAGGAATTCGGAGCCGACGGCGTGACCGTGCACCCACGCCCCGATGAGCGGCACATCCGCTATGCCGACGTGCGGGCCATCAAGCCGGTGATCACTACGGAATTCAACATAGAAGGCAACCCGCGCGAGCGTTCGTTCGTGGACCTTGTGCTCGACGTGCGTCCGCACCAGGTAACGCTCGTGCCCGACGAGCTCGGACAGCTTACGTCGGATCATGGTTGGGACACCCGCCGGCACCACGACTACCTGCGCGATATCATTGGCGTCTTCAAGAAGGCCGGCATCCGGGTTTCGATCTTTGTAGACCCCGCCATCGATATGGTGGAAGGCGCAGCCGACACCGGCACCGATCGCATCGAACTGTATACCGAAGCCTACGCCCGCGGCTATGCCTCCGACCGGGAAGCCGCGGTAGCGCCGTATCGTGCTGCCGCGAAAAGGGCTGCCGAGCTGGGCCTGGGCATCAACGCCGGCCACGACCTCGACCTGCAGAACCTTGCTTTCCTGAAGCAGCACCTGCCGCAGCTCGACGAAGTCAGCATCGGCCATGCGCTCATCGCGGACGCGCTGTACCTGGGCTTTGAAAATACCATCCAGCTCTATAAGCGGCAACTGGCTTGACCGGTTGCCCTGAACGAAAAGAGCCCCGACAACTTCGTCGGGGCTCTTTCTTGCCGGGCGCTGCGGCACCGTAATGCTACGGGCCATCGGGGCGCCGCTGGTATCATTAGCGCTGCGCATCGCCCAGCTGGCGCATCACTGCGGCCCATTCCTGGCGGTTGCGGCGGCGCTGGCGCATCAGGTAGATGCCCAGGCCGATGGCAACGGCTGCAACGGCGATGGTTGCTACGAAGGTGTAGTTCTTCTTCTCCGGCGGGATGTAGGTCACCCCGTCTTCATTGGTCAGTGCGGGCTCGTGCACATAGCGTCCTTCTTCGGGCATCGCGATGTCCCAGAACTCACGCGTGAGCTTGTTGAGGGCCTTCCGCGCTTCCGCACCATACATGCTCTGGCCGTGTCCGGTGGCGATCACCTGCGGCTGCAGCTGCGCCAGCAGGCGCACCGAGCGCGCGGCGGCACCCCAGTCGATGGTGAAGTAAGCCGGCGGGCCAAGCAGCGTCTTTTTCTGCGTCATCACCGATATCGCGGAATTCTGGTTGGTGGTGGTGAGGGCATCGCCGGCCACCAGCACGCCATCGCGCTCGCGGTAGATGCTGATATGCCCCGGGGCATGACCGGGCGTATGAAGCCAGCGCCACTCCGGCAGCCCGGGAAGCGTGCCGTCTTCCTCGATCACCCGCAGGCGGTCTTCTACGTTGATGGGGCCACGCGGGAACGTGAACGACATTGTGGCCATGAGGCCGCCGCCTACCGACGGGTCTGCAGGCGGATACTCTGCCTTGCCGGTAAGGAAGGGCACCTCGAGCTTATGACAATAGATGGGAACGCCCCACTCGTCGGCGAGCTCGATGAGCGCACCTACGTGATCGAAGTGACCGTGAGTGAGCACGATGGCCGTGGGGCGGCTGTTGCCCGAGCCGAACACCGTCTTTGCCAGGTCGCGGATCTTGGAGGCCGACGACTTGATGCCGGCGTCGACTAGCACCCAGTTGTTGGTGCCTTCTGAGTTCTGCACGATAAAGGCGTTTACGAATTTATCCTTCACCCGCCACACCCCGGGTGCCACCACATACTGGTTCTTCCCGATCTCGTGCTCTGCGGTGGCAGTTACCACCCGGTTATTTATGGCCGTTCTGTTCATAAATGCATTTTGGGATAAAGGGCACAAATAACATACCATCGAAGTGGGCGCGCTTCCGCCCCAAACCGCCTCAATCTGGCCCCCCGTTTGCGGCAACACACCGGACAAAATCGGTACAACATGAAGCGAATGATCCTGATAGCCGGCGTACTGCTCTGCCTGGGCGCGCCGGCAATGGCACAAAGCTCAGGCGGCGGAAACGGCGGCTCGCGCGACGCCGCATCGGTGTCGGCCTCCGGTGGCAACCGGGGCGCTTTACATCATAAACAGGTCAGGAAGGTGAAAAAGACGAAGTCGGGAAAGAAGAAGGTCGCTGTTCAGAAGGTGCCCCTGGAAGAAGACAAGATGTACCCGTGGAAGAACGGGCAGCGAGCGACGCCTACCGGCAACGAGGCCACGGGCACCAACGGACAGGGCTTCAGCGCACCCCGAAAGGACAGCGTGCTGCATCCCCGGCGCGAGCGTCGGTAAGTGAGCACTTGCCCTCATACCGTATTTCTACAAACCGGGCGGCCAAAGGCCGCCCGACTTTTTTAGATTCATGGGCTACTATCCCTTGAAGGAGAACAAGCGAGCAGGGGCATCGCCCGAGCCCTCGGTGCTGATGTAAAGAGTGCCGTCGGGGCCAAAGCAAAGACCCTCGGGCTGCGGCATCAGCGCGTCGCGGATCGGCGTAAAGGAGCGCAAAGAACCGTCGCGGCCGAAGCAGGCCAGCCCGCGGATGCCTGCCGAGCCCAGCACGCAAATCTCCCCGGTGCGCGGATGCACGGCGATCGCGGAAGGGTGGAAGCCTCCCTTGCCGTTACCCATCTTCGCCACCGCCTCCGGTCCGATCTCCAGGAAGGGCTCGGGCAGCAGGGCGCCGGCTTTCAGATCGTACGCGTAAATGATGCGGCTGTCGTTCTTTCCCTTCTTCCCCTTTTTACCTTGGAACTCTTTCGAAGCGAGCAGCAGGTGCCCGGAAACCGGGTCGTAGGCAATGCCCTCGATATTCTCGCGTTCGGGAATGCCGGTCTGGAGCTCGCGCACTTTGGGCGAGCCGGCCCAGTCGGTGATTTCGAGCAACATCCCGTTACTGCGCACGGCATAGGCCGTGTTGCCTACGAGCTCGATGCCTTCCATATCGATCTTCGTATTGTCGCTGGTGCGCAGCAAGCCCTTGTGCCGCACGCGGGCGCCGCTGGCGAGGTCCAGCAGGTACACATGGCGCGTTGCATCCTCGATGGCCAGGATCTGGTTGCGTCCGGCCGGCGTGATCCCCGAGATCTCGATGAGGTCGGGGGAGAGATTCCAGGTGTTCAGGGGCTTGTCGAGGTTGTGCGCAGGCAGCGCAGCGCCGTTGCTTTCTGAGGTGGTCGCGTTCCCGGTGCAGGCAGCAAGCGCCACAGGAAGCAGAAGTACGGAGAGCAAGTTTCTCATGCCTTCTTTCGTGCAATGAACGTTCCATAAAAAAACCTGTCCGCAGACAGGTTCTTAAATTCTTTTTTAGCGCTTAGTTACACCCGAGCAGCTCGCACAGCTTGGCTTCGAGCTCGGCGCCGCGGAGGTTCTTGCCTACGATCTTCCCGTTGGGATCGATGAGGAAATTTTGCGGGATGCCCTGCACGTGGTACAGCTGCGCCACGGCGTTGCTCCATTGCTGCAAGTCGCTGACGTTGGTCCAGGTGAGCTTGTCGTCGTTGATCGCCTTGATCCATGCTTCGCGGCGCTGGTCGAGCGAAACGCCGAGGATGGTGAAGTTCTTGTTGCTGAATTTCTGGAAGGCCTTCACTACGTTCGGATTCTCGATCCGGCAGGGCTTGCACCAGGAGGCCCAGAAGTCGAGCAGTACCCATTTGCCTTTGAAGGAGGCCAGTGAAACGGGCTTGCCGGTAGTATCGGCCTGTGTAAAGTTGAGGGCGTCGGAGCCGATCGCGCCTACGAGGCCGTTGGCGATGTTCTGGCCAAGCGCGCGCCCGATGTTGGAGTTGCGGACCGTGCTGTCGAGCTGGCCGAAGCGCTCGTTGAGCACCACGTAGTTGTCGAGCACGGGCGCTGTGATGTACATCAGGAAGGGCGACACGTAGGAGCTGCGCTTTTCCTGCACGAAGCGGCCGACCTCGTTATTGAGTTGCTGGCGTACCGAGTCGTAGGAAGCGATGAGCCCGTTGCGGAGCGCGGGGTCCTGGGTCGACTGGATCTGGTTGCCCATGCTCTGCACTTTGCCAAGGATGGGGGAGAAGATCGCCTGGAACTGCAGGAAGTCGGCATGCGAGCGGGAGCCTTCGAGGCGGATGCTGGCGAGGTCGGGCGCGGGGCCTTCCGACTTTACTTTGGTTGTCGGCGTTTTTGTTTTCTCCTTCACCTCCAGCGCCGGGCCGGCACTGAGCTTCATCTCGGTGTTCTCGACGTATACGTACACGGAGCCCGTGGTGCCCAGCGAGAGCACGGCAAGGGCCGGCTCGCCCACCTGTCCGCGGAGCTCGAAGGCGCCCTTCTTGCTGTGCGCGGTGGCGATCACCGTATTGTTCTGGTGCGTGTTGAGCAGCTTCACCTCGGTGCTGTCTTTAAGCCCGGGAATGCTGGCGCTGATGCGAAACCCTTCCTGCGACCAGGCGGCGGCAGGGAGGAGCAACAGGAGCGTAAAAAATCTTTTCATGTTATTTCGGTTGATGGCGGTGCTGGAGTTCCTTCACAACGTCGGCCAGCGTGCAATCTTTCGCTTGCAATAATACCAAATAGTGAAAAAGCAGGTCGGCCGCTTCTCCCAAAAATAACGCCCTATTAACGTCCTTCGACTCGATCACGAGCTCCACTGCTTCCTCGCCCACTTTCTGGGCGATCTTATTGATGCCTTTGGCAAACAGCTTCTTCACGTAGGAGCTTTCGTCGGTGCCCTTGCGGCGCAGCTCGATGATGTGCTCGAGGTAATACAGGAAGTCTTCGCGGCTGTTCTTTTCGGTCCAGCAGGTGTCGGCGCCGGTGTGGCAAACGGGCCCCGACGGCACGGCCTTCACGAGCAGGCTGTCGCGGTCACAGTCGACAAGGATCTGGCGGAGCTGCAGGTGGTTGCCGCTTTCTTCGCCCTTCGTCCAGAGCCGGCCCTTGGAGCGGCTGAAAAAGGTGACCAGGCCGGTCTGCTCGGTATGATGCAGCGCCTCTTCGTTCATAAAACCGAGCATGAGCACTTTCTGGGTGCCGTAATCCTGCACCACGGCCGGGATGAGGCCATCGGCATACTTGGAGAAGTCGAGGTTTTCGAGCGCTGTATTCATGCCCGCAAAGGTAGGCGAGGGAGTGCAAGGTTCAGGAAGGTTCAGGGAGGTTCAGGAAAGTTTAGGAAGGTTTCAGGGAGGTAGGCTGGCGCCAACAACCATTCTAAACTGTAATAGTTAGGAGTTGATCTGACAGTTCGGGTTGTTTGGAGGGTTATTCAAAAGGATTTGGATTTTAGGATAAGGGTTGATTGAACTGCGTGT
>NZ_BAABGY010000002.1:0-490302 GCF_039541815.1 Flaviaestuariibacter amylovorans | reverse complement strand
CAAGACTGTAATCCTTACAAGTCCGCCTACGATAATCACTAACTCCTGTATCTAACATATAAGTCAACTTTTGTGTCAACCTATTTTAGGACGAGGCATTCCCTTAACGTAGAAAGCCCCGACGATGTCGGGGCTTTCGTATAAAATGCTCTGAGAAAAGGTCCAAACAAGAAAAGTTTATCCGACCTAAGTTCCCCTACCGGGAGACGGAGGACCGTTATTTAAGTACCTCGCGGGAGATCACGAGCTTCTGGATCTCCGAGGTGCCTTCGCCGATGGTGCACAGCTTGGCGTCGCGGTAATGCTTCTCTACGGGGAAGTCCTTGGTGTAGCCGTAGCCGCCGAAGACCTGAACGGCGTCGTTGGCCACCTTCACCGCTACTTCGGAAGCGTAGTATTTGGCCATGGCGGCCTCTTTCGTCATCGGCTGCTTGGCTTCCTTGAGGGCGCAGGCCTGGAGCGTCAGCAGCTCGGCGGCGGCGATCTCGGTGGCCATGTCGGCGAGCTTGAAGGCGATGCCCTGGAAGGAGGAGATGGGCTTGTCGAACTGGTGGCGCTCCTGAGAATACTGCACGGATGCCTCGTAAGCGCCCTTGGCGATGCCGAGGGAGAGCGAAGCGATGGAGATGCGGCCGCCGTCGAGGATCTTCATGGCCTGCTTGAAGCCGTCGCCAACCTCGCCGAGGCGGTTGGCATCGGGGATGACGCAGTTCTCGAAGATCATCTCGCAGGTTTCGGAGGCGCGCATGCCGAGCTTGTTCTCTTTCTTGCCGGCGTTGAAGCCGGGGGTGCCGCGCTCCACCACGAAGGCGGTGGCGTTGTTCTTGGCGCGGGGCTCGCCGGTACGGCACATCACTACCGCGATGTCGCCGCTCTTGCCATGGGTGATCCAGTTCTTGGTGCCGTTGATGACCCAGTTATCGCCGTCGCGCACGGCGGTGGTCTTCATGTTGCCGGCGTCGGAGCCGGTGTTAGGCTCGGTGAGGCCCCAGGCGCCGATCCATTCGGCGGTGGCGAGCTTCGGTAGCCAGCGGCGCTTCTGCTCTTCGTTGCCGAACTGGAGGATGTGGCCGGTGCAGAGCGAGTTGTGCGCCGCCACCGACAGGCCGATGGAGCCGCACACCTTGGAGATCTCGACGATCACGGCCATGTATTCGTAATAGGAAAGACCGGCGCCGCCGTACTCTTCCGGCACCAGCACGCCCATCATGCCGAGCTGGCCGAGCTGCTTGAAGATGTCTACGGGGAATTCCTGGCTTTCGTCCCACTCCATTACGTGGGGCTTAATGTGTTGCAGGGCAAAGTCGCGGGCGGTCTGCGCCACCTGCTGGGTGATCTCGTTGGGGGTAAAATTCATGCGGCAATCGTTAAATGCGCGGCGAAGATAGGAGGAGAATGTGCTAATGTGCTAATTAGTTAATGTGTTAATGGCATAGAGGCTCGGAAGGATTCAGGAGACCGAACTACTGCCGCATATTGCTGCTGCAAGCCCCTGCACGGTCGCATCCCTTACGGAATCTGTTTAACTTGGAGGCCATGGGCCTGAGAACCGTGGCATCGCTCACTATGCTCCTTCTCTTCATCGCATTTGCCTTGTATGCGATCTTCTATCCGCCCGTACATGCCCGCAAATCCTCGATATACGGCGAGGTGATCCTGGTTTGGAAGCCGAACCGGCCGCGGGCCAGCTGGGTGGTGGAGGTGCAGGAAGGAACAAAGATCCGCAAGATCAATCCCGCTTTCCTGTTCGACAGCGTGACGATCCATATCGGAGATTCCGTGCGCAAGGAAAAAGGATCCGAGGAGTTTTTCCTCAAACGGAAGGGTAGCCAGGAATGGACCCTGTTCGACAGGCCCGTACTGTTCCGCGATGAGATCAGGTAGTGGTGTATTGGTGCGGCCGGAGGTTTCAGCCAATCAGCACCTTATTTCCAGCCCGTCGTAGGCGAGGTGGATGCCCTGCGGAAGGTCGGCGCTGACATCGGCATGACGGCCCATCTGGTGGGAAAGGTGCGTGAAATAGGCTTCGGGAATCTCCAGTTCGCGTACGAGGGTCATCGCTTCGATCAAATTAAAGTGCGAGATGTGCTTCTCGCGGCGCAGCGCGTTCAGCACCAGCACCTTGGAGCCGCGGATCTTATCCTTCTCCGATTCGTCGATGCGATTGGCGTCGGTGATGTAGGTAAAGTCGCCGAAGCGAAACCCAAGCACCGGCATGCGGAGGTGCCATACCTGGATGGGCGTCACCGGGATATCGCCCACCACGAATGGCTCGAGGCCGATGGTATTGAGTTCGAGGTTGGGCACACCGGAAAACTTGTTCTCGGCAAAAGCATAGAAAAACTCGCGCTTGAGGGCCTCGATGGTCAATGGGTTGGCGTAGAGGGGCATTGCTGTTCCCTGCAGGTAGTTGTAGGCACGCACATCGTCGAGCCCGGCCACATGGTCTTTGTGCGGGTGGGTGAACACGACGCCATCGAGTGTACGGACGCCGGCGCGGAGCATCTGGTAACGGAAGTCGGGTCCGGTATCCACCACCAGCGTCGTAGTGGCGGAGCGCACCAGCAGGGCCGAGCGCAGGCGCTTGTCGCGCGAATCGGCGGAGGAGCACACTTCGCAGGGGCAGGCGATCATCGGAACTCCCGAAGAAGTACCGGTACCCAGGAACGTGAACTGAAGCGAAGGGGTGGCCACGGGAGGCAAATTAAGGGAAAGAAAGCAGCGTTTATTGGTTTATTGGTCTATTAGTTTATTAGTATTTCGCCCCGGTGCGGCCGTTTTCCCAATGGCGGCCGGCCCTGCATGCCCGGTCCGTTCGGAGCAGCACTTCGATATCCAATATTCGCTGCCCCTTCCTGACCTCCGGTTCACCGGTCTTGTACGGGAGTTCAGGCTGCGACGGTGCAAGCTCCCGCAACCGGTCACGGATCAAAAAGTCCCGCGTCAGCGGGACCATTGTCTTTGCGAATACCTTAGCTCCTTCTTTTCTTAGCGGTAAACATCCCTTCTTCAGCTTTCCTCGCCTTTATCCGCACCGGCAGACGGCTCGTCGCCTGTGCCGCCGGCCGGAGCTTCGGATGCCGCGGCATCTTCACCAGCCTTAAAGTTGAGCTCTTCCTGCGCGGCGCGGTAGCGGCCCATGATCTCGGCGAACCACTTCTTGCTCTCCGGCGTCAGCGAATCCGCATCTACCCGGAGCTGTGGGATGAGGTCGATCATCGTGTTGATGCGGCCCTCGAGCTGGAGAAACTTGTTCAGCACCACCACCTTCCGGTCTTCCAGAATACAGAAGCCGCTCTGGAACGACCCGCGCTCGTAGCGCACGATATAGCCCGATTCCTCGGCAATGCCTTCGATCTTGTCCAGGGTGTTCTGCGTGTACTTCATGGCGCAAATTTAGGAAAACGGCCGCTGTTCGCTCCGCTCACGGGTTTTGAACCATGGAGGCACGGAGACACAAAGCAACACGGACTACGCGCAGGCGCGCCGTTCACGCGGCGGCGCAGCGGCGCGGCGAACAGGGCTTGCGCAGGTGTACTCCCCGCTGGCGAAGACGTGCCAAAAAATAGCCACCGCGAGCCGGTGGCTATCGTGCATGATCGCTGCGTCGCTTTTCGCTGCGCCGCCGCGTGAAACCTAAGCCGCTTGCGGCTTACTTCGAAACCATTTGAATGACGGGTACGATCATCTCCTCGAGGGAGATGCCGCCGTGCTGAAAGGTGTTGCGGTAATAGTTGACGTAGTGGTTGTAGTTGTTCGGGTAGCAGAGGAAAGTGTCCTCGCCGGCGAAGATGTAGCTCGAGTTGATGGTGGGTGAAGGCAGCCCGCCCTCTTTCGGGTCGCGGAAGGCCAGCACCTCTTTCGGGTTGTAATTGAGGTTGCGCCCGTGCTTGTAGCGCAGGTTGGTGGTCGTTTGCTTGTCGCCCACCACCTTCACCGGTGTCTTTACCCGCACCGAGCCGTGGTCGGTGGCCAGCACGATCTTGATGCCCTTGTCGGCGATCTTCTTGAGTGCCTGGTACAGGGGCGAGTGCGTGAACCACGACACCGTAACACTGCGGTAGCTCTGCTCGTCGCCGGCAAGCTCCTTCAGCACCTCCATCTCCGTACGGGCATGCGAAAGCATGTCCACGAAGTTGTAGACGATGACGTTGAGGTCGTTGTTGAGCAGGTTGTGCACGTTGGCCACGAGCTCGAGGCCCGCCTGGTTGTTGAGCACCTTGGTATAGGACACGCGGAGGTCGCCCTTACCGGCGGCCTTCAGCTGCGCGCGGAGGAACTCCTCCTCGCTCGTGTTCTTGCCGCCCTCGTCCTCGTCGTTCTTCCACAGCTGCGGAAACTTGCGCTCGATGTCGATGGGCAGGGAGCCGGCGAAGATGGCGTTGCGCGCGTAGTGCGTGGCCGTGGGCAGGATGCTGTAAAACGTGTCCTCCTCCGTGATGCGGAAGCTCTCGGCAAAAATGGGCTGGATGGCGCGCCACTGGTCGAAGCGCAGGTTGTCGACGAGCAGGAAGAACAGGGGCGTGCCCTTTTCGAGCTGCGGCAACACCTTGTCCTTCATGAGCGTATGGCTCATCACGGGGCGCTCCTTGGTCTTGGGCGAAAGCCAATCGGTATAATTACGGGAGATGAACTTGAAGAATTCGGTGTTGGCCTCGCTTTTCTGCGACTGCAGCACCTCCTGCATCTCCGGAGAGTCGCTTTGCTGGAGGCTTAGCTCCCAGCGCACAAGCTCCTTGTAAATACCCATCCACTCGTTGAAGTCGGGGTTGGAATTGAGGGCCATGAAGAGGTTGCGGAACTGCTGCTGGTAAGCGGTGGTGGTCTTCTCGGCCACGAGGCGGCGGTTGTCGATGATCTTCTTGAGCGACAGCCACACCTGGTTGGGGTTCACGGGCTTGATGAGGTAGTCGGAGATCTGCGAGCCGATGGCCTCGTCCATGAGGTTCTCCGTTTCGTTCTTGGTGATGAGCACCACGGGCAGCGCGCTGTTGTACTCCTTCATCTTGGCGAGCGTTTCCAGGCCGGTGAGGCCCGGCATGCTCTCGTCCATCAACACCACGTCCACGATATGTTCCTTGATATAGTCGATCGCATCGAAGCCGTTCGTCAGCGTCTGCACGTCGTAGCCTTTGTTCTCCAGGAACATCTTCTGCGACTGCAGGCTTTCTATTTCATCATCTACCCAAAGGATCTTTGCTACTGCCATGTGTATATCTTTTCTGTTTCAAATCTGCCCTATTGTTCCGGGAATCGGGAATCCGCAATCGGCAATGCTTTACCGCCCTCTCCCTCCGACCAAATGAGGACTTGCATTCATAGAGAGGGTTAGGCGTTTGAGCAGAGACCAATTGCCGATTCCCGATTGCCGATTCACGAATTCCAAATGTAGTCATTCCCCCCTCCTATTTTTGCCCTCTTAACACTTTGTGCATGGCGTACGTCCGCAAGATCATCAACGACCCGGTATATGGCTTCATCACGGTGGACGACCCGCTGATCTTCGAGATCATCTCGCACCCGTATTACCAGCGCCTGCGCCGCATCCACCAGATGGCGTTTGCCTCGCTGGTATACCCCGGGGCCGTGCACACCCGCCTGCACCACTCACTCGGCGCCTACCACCTCATGGGACTCGCGCTCACCGAGCTGCGCAACAAGGGCACCGACATCACACCCGACGAAGAGCAGGGTGCCAAGATCGCGATCCTCCTCCACGACATCGGCCACGGGCCCTACTCGCATGCGCTCGAGCGTAAGCTGATCAAGGGCGTGCACCACGAGGAGATCTCCGACCTCATCCTGCAGCTGCTCAACGAGCAGTTCTCCGGCCGCCTCGATACGGCCATCGCCATCTTCCGCGGGGAGTACCCGAAGCAATTCCTGCACCAGCTCGTGTCGGGGCAGCTCGACGTGGACCGCATGGACTACCTCACGCGCGACTCCTTCTTCACCGGCGTGTCGGAAGGCGTCATCGGCTACGACCGCATCCTCAAGATGCTGGTGGTGCACGAGGGTGAGCTGCTCATCGAGGAAAAGGCCATCTTCTCGGTGGAGAAGTTCCTGGTGGCGCGCCGGCTCATGTACTGGCAGGTGTACCTCCACAAGGCCGTGGTGGCCGCCGAAAAGATGCTCGTTCGGATCATCGAGCGCGCGGGCGAGCTCATTGCCGCGGGTATCGAGCTCAACGCCGTCTCCAACAACCTCGACTTCTTCCTGAAGGAGCATCGCCCCGATGGCAACTTCATCCGCCACCTCGAGCGCTTTGCCGCACTCGACGATACCGACGTGCTCTGTTCCATCAAAAACTGGTGCGGGCACTTCGATAAAGTTTTGTCAAGATTGTGCAAGGGGCTCGTGGAGCGGAAGCTGCTCAAGGTGCGCTTCCAGGCCGATCCCTTCGATCCGCAGCTCGTGGAAGCGCTGCGTCGCGACGTGGCCGGCCGGCTCGGCATCACCGAGGACGAGGCCGCCTACTTCGTCTTTACGGGCGAGGCGCAGAACACCACCTACAACCCCTACGACGAGCACATCCGGGTACTGTTCAAGGACGGCACGGTCACCGATATCTCGAAGGTGGACAATGCCCTCATCCACCAGCAGCTCGCGACCCCTGTCAAAAAGTATTACCTTTGCTACCTGAGGTAAGCCCGGTGATCCGAGCTGCCAACGACGCTAAATTCAAAAGTCAAAAGTCAAAAGCTTTCGACGCGGACGACCGCCTTTGTTTGTGCGACTCCTTTTTTTTGAATTTTGACTTTTTACTTTTTACTTTTAGAACATGCTTTTTACAGCCGCCCAGATCTCGATATTGGTCAATGGAAAAATTGAGGGGAATGCCGATGCCGCCGTTTCGTCCTTTGGCAAGATCGAGGAAGCGCAGGAAGGGCAGCTGACATTTCTGGCCAATCCCAAGTACGAAGATTTCCTATATACCACCGGCGCCTCCATCGCCATCATCAACGAGGCCTATGAGCTGCGCCAGCCGGTAACGCCCACCCTCATCCGTGTTCCGGACGCTTACAGCGCCTTCGCCCTCCTCCTGAGCAAGTACCAGGAGATGGCGACGCAGCAGATGAAAGGCATCCAGCAGCCTTCGTTCATCGCCGCCTCCGCCCAGCTGGGCGCCGACGTGTTCGTGGGCGCCTTTTCCTACATCGGCGAGAAGGTAAAGATCGGCGCCGGCACCAAGATCTTCCCCGGCACCTATATCGGCGACAATGTAACGATCGGCGAGGGCTGCATCCTGCACCCGGGCGTCAAGGTCTACCACGACTGCGTGCTGGGCAACAACGTCACCATCCATGCCGGCACCGTCGTTGGCGGCGACGGCTTCGGGTTTGCCCCGCAGGCCGACGGCTCCTTCAAGAAAGTTCCGCAGATCGGCAACGTGGTGATCGAGTCGAACGTGGAGGTGGGCGCCAACACCACCATCGACCGCGCTACCATGGGCTCCACCGTGATCCGCGCGGGTGCCAAGCTCGACAACCTCATCCAGATCGCGCACAACGTAGAGGTGGGCAACAGTACCGTCATTGCCGCCCAGGCGGGCGTATCCGGCTCCACCAAGATCGGCAACCAGGTCATGATCGGCGGGCAGGCCGGCCTCGTGGGCCATATCCAGATCGCCGACGGCTCGCGCATCAATGCCCAGAGCGGCGTTTCCAAATCGCTTAAGGAACCCTACTCTTCCGTTACCGGCTCTCCCGCCGCCGACTATACCAGCGCCCTCCGCAGCCAGGCCGTATTCCGCAACCTGCCCGAGCTCGAAAAGCGGATCCATGAGCTGGAGAAGATTGTGCGGCAGCTTAGTGCCGAGAAGCTCTCTGATGTCTGAGATTTCAGATTTGTGATTTCAGATTTCAGATTTGCCTGGCGGCGGCGTCTTTCCCGGACGCTTTATTCTAGCCGATTTCGGCCGCTTTTCCAGCTTTTCGCTTTTGGTTTTGCACACGGCTGCGAAGATCGCAGTGAGCTCATTGGCTTCGCCGATAAGGCGCAAGGTCTCCGGGCTTTGATCCATGCCACATTCGTAGATCACCTGCAGCCAGTAATGCGACTCGTCGGCTTCCTCCAGCACCACTTCCATCTTGTACAGAAAGTCGTCGTCGGATTTTGCCCGGCGCGTTGCCCGGTAATTGGCGCCCACTGAGCCGGCGGAGCGGATCACCTGCTTTGCCGTTTCATATCCGGCGGCATCGCGCGGCAAGTTCCGGCAGAGCCGGATCACGTCGATGTGGAACTGCTTTGTCCGTTGCTCCAATAACTCCCTCGTCATGTTTTTCATGAAGGTCGGTCGGCAAAGACGGCTGTCGCAATAGGAAAAGAACAGGAATCAGTGGGTTTTTACACGACAAAGCCCCGAAAATCACCGGGGCCCCAAAAATCTGAAATCTGAAATCACACATCTGAAATCTACCGCGCAGCGACATGCGCGGCACACACCTCCAGCAGCCTTCCCGCTACGGACACGAGCTGGTCGAAACGGATGGGCTTGGTGATGTATTCGACGTTCTTACCGCGGAAGAAGAGCTTGTCGAGCTCCGAGCTGGAGGTACTGAAGATCACGACGGGGACGTCGGCAAGCTCGGGATCCTGGCGGATGAGTTGAAAGGTCTTGCGCCCGTCCATGCGGGGCATATTGATGTCGAGCACAATGAGGCAGGGCAGCGCTCCCGCAGCCTTCAGCGCCTGGAGGCGCTCGAGCCCGTCGATGCCATCGCTGGCCTCGAGCAGGGTGAACTGACCGTCGATATGGTCGATGGCCTCACGCAGGAGGAGCAGGTCGTCGCGGTCGTCGTCGACATAGAGGATCGTGTGGGCGTGTGCGTAGGTAACGGATTTCATAGGTTCGCGCTTCCCGGCAAAAGTGCGTCAGCCTTGCGTTAAAAGCAACCCAAGATCGGTAAAGGCCCGCTTTCGCGCGGCGAATCCGGAAAAGCCGGAACGGCGGGGGAGGCCGGAATAAAAAAAGCGGCCTTCCGGGACCGCGGCAACATCAAGGGGGAAACGACACGCTTGCTCAGTTGTCGTCCGACACGGGCTCCTGGCAATAGCGGGCGAGGCGGGTCACGAGCGACACCCAGTCGCTATACATGTCGGGCTTTGGGATCAGCTCCACTGCCAGGGCGGAGGGCCCATAGCTCGCATCCACAAAATCCACCGAGGTGGAGAAAAACTTGACCGGGATGCTGCTGAAGCGATTGTCGGCAGCCAGCAGGTCGTAGGTCTCCGGCCCGGAGATCACGGGATTCTTCATATCCAGCAGGATGAGGCAAGGCGGGGCATCCGGGGCCAGCGCCAGCTGCTCCAGCAGGGCACGGCCGTCGGGAAAGCAGCGTACCGGAAGCTGAGCGGCTTCCGCTACCTCGGCAAAGAGCTCCCGATCGTCTTCATCGTCTTCCACGTACGCCAGATAACGAAGCCCCGGCGCGATTACACAGTTCATAACCGTAGGGTATTGCAAGGATTATGCTAGGGGTTAGTTAGCGGTCGGGAAGCGGGCGCAGGCGCCAGACCGGGGCGCATTCTACACGGTTCAGGCGCATTCCCTGCGCGTTTGTCCTGAGGGAACGGCGCTACGGTGGCATTGCCTATGACCTGCCGGGTCAGCAGCCACCGGCGGGCCCTGCCGGCCCATCGCAGGCAGGCGTGCGTAGGTACGTTCGTGCCTGTCGGTAGAAAGAGACCGGATGGATGGCCCCGGATCGGGCCGGACGCCCGGACCTGGCCGGGTACGGGTACCGGCAGGCTTTCCGGCAAGGCACCTGCGCCGCAGGGGTGCCGGACAGGAAAGATATCCCGATGTTGCGCACCGGAAGGCGAGCCATGAGTCCGGACACCGCTTATTGGCCGTCCACAGCCTTCGTCACATCATTGAAATCGTAGGGCCTGTTGTAGGGAGAAAAATAGGTGGCGTCTTTCAGCAGCTCGAACTTCTCGTTGAACGCACTGTTGAAGATCACCCGGAAGGTGTTCACCAGGGAGATATTCTGATACAGCTGCGAACTGTCTTTCTTATTCAGCAGAATGGCGTTGAATACCTTTCCGCGCTCGACGATAAGTTCCGGATCGGGGCGCTCCCAGCTTCCATCGCCGAAAAATGCAGACCCGTGATCCGATTGCAGCACGATGACCGCGTTGGGGGACTTCTGCAGGATGCTTTCCACGATCTGCTCTACCCTCCGGTTCAGGTACTTGATCTGGGCGATATAGTATTGCTTCTCGTTCTTGTTCCAGGTGTTGTCGATCTTCAGCTCGCCCGGGATGGGGCCGCCGGTTTCCGTAAATACATAAGGAGGGTGCGGGCAGACCACATGGCCGAACACAAACTTGGGCCCCCGGATCGAATCCAGGCTGGGCATTCCGTCCAGCGTATACAGGATGTTTTTCGAGAAGCTCTGCCTGGCCTTGATCAGCGTGCTTGCAAAGGGACGAATGATCGTGGTTTGCAGGAAGGTCAGGTTCGTTGGCTCCACCTGCTTCGGAAGCGACAGGTTGCGTTCGGCATAATCGAGCTTATTCGTACCGATGTACCCGCTGCCGAAGTTGACCGTCGTATACCCCTTGCGTAACAGGTACCGCATCACCTCGTTCCGGGAAATGAGCCCGTACGGCCCCGACTTATCCTGGCTGTTGATGCCCGGGTTCTTCTGGAAATCGTTGATGTACTTCATGTTGAGCGTCGCCGCAAGCGACAGGAACGTAGCGACATAATTCGCTTTCGCTTCGGAAGCCACATAAAACCCTTTGGTCTTCAGGTAATTCTCAAATGGGGAATTGTCATATCCATGGTACTTTCTCAGCACGTTGGAGTTGGCATATCCATCCATCATCAGGAAGTAGATATCCGGGTGCTGTGCCGTGTCTTTGACCGCTTCTGATTTAAAGCTCTGTATATCGTTTCCGTTGGCCAGCGCCCCGGCTTGCTGGCTGTCCAGGTTCTTCAGGTCGTGGAGGATGATCTGGAAAAGCACCACAAAGAAGATGCTGGCGGAGAACATCTTGACGATCCGCGAAGCCGTGTCCAGTTTCTTCCGGGTTTTAAGCAGCAACCAGCCTACCGCTACGAACACCGAACCGTAAGCCAACAGCAGCAGCGAATGCCTGAGGTTGATCCCGCGCTCCGCCAGGGCCTGGAATAAATGGCCGTAGGAGAAAAACAGGACAACCACGAGCGACGTCAGTAAAGCGGCCTTGACCCGGTCCTTCAGGATCCATTGGAATAACAGCAGGAGGATCAGGGTTGCCGCAAGGATAGCAGGGATAAACAACGCGATCGAGGAAAAGCTGGCTTCCGTGATGTTGCCGAAATAAAAGGCCAGGAGCGGAAACATCGCCAGCATCAGCGGGAAGAGCAGGTAGCTCCAGTTACGGGTCCTGCGCAGCAGGGCGCCGAAAAATCGATTCTGCGGCTCACTATTCCTGCTCTTCTTCAACAATTCGTTCTTCGCGATTGCAAACACATTGTTCATGGTCCAGTACAATACGATGCCTGAGGCCACATTATACAGCAACGCGAAAAAAACGACTGCGATCACCCAGAGCTGAACCCGCTCTCCTTTGTTGCCCCCTTTCGCATACAGGTATCCGGAGGCAATATTGGCGACCGTCATCAGGAGGGGCAACACGTTGAGCGAGAACCCGGATACCGCGATCAGTCCATCAGGCTTCGAGAGGTCCCGGATGGGCCCGAACGACACCCCGTTCAAAGGTCCGTATAAGGTCAGCATCCAGAAGGCGGCGAGAAAAAACGGGATCTGGAAAAACAGGCCGAGCAACCCGGATAAGGAGTAGATGGGATGGTAGTTATACTGCCGGTAAATGGTCCGGGTATAATAGTACTTCTCCATGTTGTGCGTCACGTCCTTCAGCTTGGAAAGCGCCGGTTGCATCCGGAGCTTCCTCGCTCTTTCGATGTTCTGGATCATCTCCGCCAGCCAGAACAAGGGAAGCATCAGGATCGTGACCGCCAGGCTTAACAAAATAATCGACCATCCATAGCTTGCCGTGATACTATAGAAGTACTCAAGAATGGACTCTAAAAACTTTATCAATACCATTATGCAAGTTGGTTGTAAATGGACATTACCTGGTCCGCCGCAATCTTACCGGACTTCCGGAAATTGAAAATGTGCTTATCGATGATTTCTTGGGTTACCGTTTTCTTTGCCGCCAGGTTCACCGTTTCCGACACCGCTTCGATATTGGTGGCATGTACGATCCCGCCGATATCCTGGAGCAGGTCGCGTGCGGATGTGGCACGTGCCAGGTCGGAAGCCTCATATCCGCCGTCCGCCCAATCGAACTCGACGGCAACAACGGGTTTCCGGTGCATGAACGCCATGTCGTAAACCATCCCCGACGTGATGTCACAGATCAGCACATTCGAGCTGCTGATCGCCTTCTCGCTGCTGACGCTCCGGTCGATGGTCAGGTTCGGATGCGCCTCGAATTCTGCCAGGATCTCGTTCATCAGCGGCTTGTCGGAAATCCACGATTGGGGGTGCGGGCGCAGGATGACCTTATGACCCGCCTCCAATAAATAGCGCAGCATCTGCTTGCCGCATGACTTGAAGAATGTCCGGTCGCCCCAGGTCGGCGCCAGCAGGATGCTCTCGCCGGCAACTACGTCGCCTGCCTTGAACACGTCGTAGTAGGTGCATCCGGTTTCAAAAAGCTGCTTGGGCTTCGTGTTCCGCTCCTGCTCCAGGAAGCGCAGGTTGCTGATCTGCGCCGTACTGCTGCACAGCACCGAATCGAAATAGTCGAAGGCAAACTTTTTGTACGCGTGTATGTCCGTCGGGGAATGTATCAGGTGGGAGTAATGCTTCACGTTCCTGGAACGTCGTAAGGCGATCACGTCAAGCTGAGGGGTCGTCATGATACACAGCCTGGCCTTCAGCCGGTTCAGGAAGTAGATCGATTGCCGGATGTCTCCGAGGTAATGCGCCGAATAGTATTCTGACGATAACGCCAGTCCTGCATCCTGCTTATCTGCGGTCAGGTAGACCACTTTCTGCTTCCTGCCGACGAGCTCCTCAACCACGGGCTGGAACACTTTCCAGTAATTCTTCCCTTCGCTGAAGAACACGATTTCGTTGGACAGGTCCTTTACGTGCACCTTTTCCTTCTTCAGGAACAGGTAGGAAACCTTATAGAAAAGGCCCTTCAGGAAGTACAAGAGCGTAAAGCCCAGGCCCGCAAGCGCACTGATCAGCAACGCTCCTGAGCCCGGGTCTATATATAGTATCGTCATGCTGGTATTAACTCCTACTTTCTGGAAACTACTCTGATGAAGGTCTCGTTCGTGTCCTTGAACGGTGCGAACCCATCGGCTTCCTGGGCAAACTCCACGCTGAACTGCAAACCTTTCAACTGGGCGCAAAGGCCTTCGAAGTCGAGGAATCTTCTGTAGTGATCGTCATAGATGTAGGCATCCGGATCACCGGCAACCTGGGTTCCCTTCTGGTACAGCTCATTCTTTTTGCCTCTCACCTCGATGCAGAAAAGACCGCCTTTATTGAGCTGGTTGTACGCCCAGTTCAGCACCCGGGCCTGCTCGCTTTCGGTGATGGAGTGGAGGGTAAACCGGGAATAGACCAGATCGTAGGTGTGCTCGGTTCCGAGCTGCGTAAAATCGCCGCAAACAAAATTGATCCCGCTCTGATCCTTGAACTTGTCTTCCAGGTATTCGATCTGGCCGCTAGCCTGATCTACGGCGGTTACGTTCAGTCCCTGCTTGTTGAAATAAATAGCATCCCTGCCATCGCCACATCCCAACTCGATGAGATCCTTTTCTCCTTCACCGGCATAGTTTTCTGCTACAAACCTGGCAAAAAGAGAAGGTTCGTTGACTTGTCTGTGGGTGGAATAATATTCTTCCCAGTACTTTTTATCCATTTTTCTGTTTTTTTCTTGGAATCGGTCAGGCTTTCGCCAGGTGGTGCGTTTCTGGTTGTGTTGGTCGAAATGGGTGCCTAGGCCTTGCGAACATGGGTGTGCTGCCCGAAAAGGCAGGTTCCTAGGGATTTAACCATAACATAATGTTCACAGGGCGCAAATATAGGGGTATTCGCCAATACCCGGTTCCGGCCTTGAAAATGGAGCACCCGCACCTTTTTGCCGCAACCACAGGCCCCAGCCGGCAGCTTTGGAAGCGGCTACCAAAGGAGCAGGAGCCGGATGCGGGAGCGAAAAGGGTTCACCCTGATCCGGAGGCTCCCGGAAGGCATTGGGTGGGTTTGCGGGGAGGCCGCCGGGGGGGTCACCGCCGGGTAGGCACCGGCGGCGCGCCGGCAAAAACAAAAGGGGTGGGATCGCTGGGAACGCGGAACACCTCCTCTCCCGACCCCGCGTCCGGCCTGCCAACCGGGCATCTTCGAAACCCTTGTTTTTTAACGCTTTCGCCTTGCTTAACCGGGCCTTTTTCGGTACCTTCGCGTGAACCTAAAAAGGCCCCCGGATGGCCCTATCCCCTTTCAAATGAGCGACATTTTAGATACCCTGACAAGCAACGTCCCCGTAACGGCGGGGCCCGCTTACGGCGCCGACTCCATTCAAGTGCTCGAAGGCCTCGAAGCGGTGCGTAAGCGCCCGGCGATGTATATCGGCGATATCGGCGTCAAAGGCCTCCACCACCTCGTATATGAGGTCGTAGACAACTCCATCGATGAAGCCCTGGCCGGCCATTGTAAGAACATCCTCGTCACCATCCACGAAGACAACTCCATTTCCGTGGAGGATGACGGCCGCGGCATTCCCACCGCCATGCACACGAAGGAAAAGCGCTCCGCCCTCGAGGTGGTGATGACCGTGCTGCACGCGGGTGGTAAGTTCGACAAGGACTCGTACAAGGTGTCCGGCGGTCTGCACGGCGTGGGTGTGTCCTGCGTCAACGCCCTCTCCACCAAGCTGCACGTCACCGTATTCCGCGAAGGCAAGATCTTCGAGCAGGAGTACCGCATCGGCGTGCCGCAGTACCCCGTGCGCGAGATCGGTGTTTCCGAGAAGCGCGGTACCACGGTCCACTTCTGGCCCGACAACACGATCTTCATCACCGACGTCTATAACAAGGACATCCTCGAAGGCCGCCTCCGCGAGCTTTCCTTCCTCAACAAAGGCCTCCGCATCACGCTCACCGACCTGCGCGAGAAGGACGAGGAAACCGGCCTCCACTACAGCAACACCTTCTACAGCGAGGGGGGCATCGTGGAGTTCGTGGAGATGCTCGACGCCAACGCCGGCCGCCTGCCGCTCATCCCGAAGCCGCTCTTCGTAGAAGGCCGCGACGAGAAGGCGAACGTGGCGGTGGAAGTGGCCATGAGCTACAACTCCTCCTACTCGGAGCACATCTACTCCTACGTCAACAACATCAACACCATCGAAGGCGGCACGCACGTCACCGGCTTCCGCGCCGCCCTGACCCGCGTGTTCAAGAAATACGGCGACGAGCAGAATATGTTCGAAAAGGCCAAGGTGGTGATCGAAGGCGACGACTTCCGCGAAGGCCTGTCGGCCGTCATCTCGGTAAAGGTGCCTGAGCCGCAGTTCGAAGGACAAACCAAGACGAAGCTGGGCAACAACGAGGTGGCGGGTATCGTGAATACGACCGTGGCCCGCGTCATCGAGCACTTCCTCGAAGAGAACCCGAAGGAAGCCAAGAACATCATCCAGAAGGTGATCCTCGCCGCCCAGGCCCGCGCCGCGGCCAAGAAGGCCCGCGAGATGGTACAGCGTAAGAGCGTGCTCTCCGGCGGCGGCCTCCCCGGCAAGCTCGCCGACTGCTCCGAGCGCGACGCCGAGAAATGCGAGCTCTACCTCGTGGAAGGTGACTCGGCCGGCGGCACTGCCAAGCAGGGCCGCGACCGCTCCTTCCAGGCCATCCTGCCGCTCCGCGGTAAGATCCTGAACGTGGAGAAAGCCATGGAGCACAAGATCTACGAGAACGAGGAGATCCGCAACATCTACACCGCCCTCGGCGTGACGGTAGGCACCGAAGACGACAAGAAAGCCCTCAATATCACGAAGCTCCGCTACCATAAGCTGATCATCATGACCGATGCCGACGTGGACGGATCGCACATCGCCACCCTCATCCTCACCTTCCTGTACCGTTACATGAAGGAGATGGTGGAGCAGGGCTACGTCTTCATCGCGCAGCC
The DNA here is from genome assembly GCF_039541815.1 of Flaviaestuariibacter amylovorans. NCBI lineage: Bacteria > Pseudomonadati > Bacteroidota > Chitinophagia > Chitinophagales > Chitinophagaceae > Flaviaestuariibacter > Flaviaestuariibacter amylovorans. The sequence goes on along the minus strand of NZ_BAABGY010000002.1, from coordinate 474,139 downwards.
GCCCCTGTACCTGGTGAAGAAGGGCAAGGAGGGCGCGTACGCCTACAACGAGGAGCAGCGCAAGGCGCTCGTGGCAAAGCTCGGTGGCGGCAACGAAGGCGCCGTCAACATCCAGCGCTACAAGGGTCTCGGTGAAATGAACGCCGAGCAGCTTTGGGAAACCACGATGAACCCCGCTACGCGCACCCTCAAGCAGGTAACGATCGAGAGCGCCGCCGAGGCCGACCGCATCTTCTCCATGCTGATGGGCGACGAAGTGGCCCCGCGCCGCGAATTCATCGAGTCGCACGCCAAGTACGCCCGCATCGACGTATAACTACGGAAACGATCCATAAGAAAAGCCCCCCGACGGTACCGTCGGGGGGCTTTTCTTTATCGGTCGCGTTGCAGGGAAAGAACACGGATGGAGCGGATGGAGCGGGTATAGACGGATAAACCATCCGTAGGTATCTGTTTGATCTGTGCCTTCCGTGTTCCCCCTTCGCGTCTGCTAGCCTCTTTCGGCGATCTTGCGGGTCATGCCCTTGATCTCCTCGGAGGCCCGGGCGTCTTTAAGGATCTTATCGGCAAGGGGGGTGATGCTCTTTTTGTCGCTGTTGATATAGTGCAGCACCAGCAGGGCGAAATCCTTATGATACGCATTGGCGGCGTCGGCAGCAGGCAGCTTCCAGGTCTTTATCAGGCCGATGAATTCCTTTGCGCGGCCCGACTGCATGAGTGCCTTAAATTGATTTACGATGAGCGACGACAGCTCCTCCGCCCGGAGGTTCATACCGGGTACGGTGATGATGCGGCGCAGCTCATCGAGGCTCTTTTTGGCATCGCCGTCGTTCGCATAAGCCGTCATCCGCACCTTGGACGTGAGGCGCAGGGCATCAGCGGGAAAGTAGGCGGCCGTAGCGCTGCGGAATATAGCGTAGTTGACGGAGTCGGCAGCCGTGGCCTTAACGAGCGCATAGCGCATCACCCGGTTTTGCAGTGCGGCATCGTACCCGGCCGGGGTACGGCCAAGGAGCTTCGCGTAGCCGGCCTTGTTGCGTTGCAGCAGCGTCAGCGCCTTCGCATCGAGCACTGCGTGGTCGAGCATCAGCTCCAGCACGTCCTTGTCGCCGGTGTTACCGCCAAACCGTGCCAGGTTACTGGCAATAAGGTCGTCGAGGCCCGTCTCGCCAAACGCTTCGGCATCGTGCACCCACTGGTGAAAAGCCGCAGGGTCGAGGCTGCCGGCAGCCGCTTTCTTTTTGACGGTATAGAACTGCTTATCCGGGTTCACGGCGTCGCTGCCGAGGTCGAGGAAGCCAGCCACGTCGGTGGCACCCACCTTCTTGTGCAGTACCTCGCCGTCGCCATTGATGAAGAAGAGCGTAGGATAGGCCGACACGCCGAGCTGCTCCGCAAGCGCGGGCCCTTCGCCGGCTTCCATGTCGATCTTCACGTTGATGAAGCTCTTGTTGTAGAAGGTGCCCACACCGGCATCGGTGAACACGTTCTGCTGCAGGTATTTGCAGGGGCCGCACCAGGTGGTGTACGCATCGAGGAAGATGATCTTGTTCTGCGCTTTCGCCTCGGTGAGCACGTCCTTCCAGGCCTTGCCGTGCACGAAGTCGATGCCGGCGGCGCCGGCGGCGGTGGAGACGAGGAGCAGGAAGACGAGAAGCAGGCGGGCCGGTCGCATAAAGGAGGGTTTAGGTGCTGTAAACGGAGGGATTTAAAGATACTGATATACGGCTGCCGTTACAAATCTGTTAAAGGGGAAACGGTCATTGAGGGGCAGCAGCTTACGTATGCGGTTCCGGTTGCATACGTGGGGACTGCCCGGCCCGATGCCGTATCTTCCCGGCATGATCGGGATCCGGAGTGCCTTTCTGTTCCTGCTGCTGCTCGCCTGCGTCGGGGCCGGGGCGCAGCCGCTGCTGCGGGGCCGCGTTGTAGATGCGGCCGGCGGAGCGCCGGTGGCGGGCGCCTCGGTGTTCCTGAGCAATACCTCCACCGGCACCGTCACCAACAGCGCCGGCGCCTTCGAGCTCGCCTTTCCCGCGGGCCGCTACGACCTCGTGGTGTCGTCGGTGGGCTACGAGACGCAAAGCCAGACGCTGCAGTCGGCTGCCCTGCCCCCGGAGCTTACGATCTCGCTGAAGGCCCGTCCGCGCGAGCTCGAGACGGTGCTGGTGCAGTCTTACGAAAAGGATGGCTGGGCCAAATGGGGGGCGCTCTTCACCGATCATTTTATCGGCACCTCCGACGAGGCCAGGGCCTGCCGATTCCGCAACGCATCAACGGTGCGCTTCATCTTCGACAAGGGTGCCAACGAGCTCCGGGCCATTGCCCGCGAGCCGCTCGTGATCGAAAACCCCGCCCTCGGCTACCGTGTCCGCTACCAGCTCGAAGACTTCCGGTTCAACTTCACCACGAAGCTGCTTACGTTTTACGGCTACCCGCTGTTCGAGGAGCTGAAGGGCAACGGCGCACGGCAGCGGCGCTGGCGCGCAGCCCGCCGCGACGTCTATGCCGGCTCGCTGATGCACTTCCTGCGCAGCGTGTTCGTGAACCGCATCCAGGAGCAAGGCTTCCAGGTGTTCCGCCTGCGCAAGTTCCCGAACCTGCAGAAGCAATACACCCGGAACCTCGTAAAGAAAGGCGCGCTGCAGTGGGGCCCCGACGGGCTGCGCATCGCCTATGGATTGCCGAAGGACAGCCTCGACTACTACCGCCGCTACCTGGGCCAGGGCGACGAGATATCGGTGGTGGGCACCCAGCAACTGCCGGGCGACTCGATCGCTTATGCCGGCGAGGGCAACGTGGCGGTGCTCGATTTTGCCGACTACCTGCTGGTGAATTACCCGAAGCTGCCGCCCCCGCGCGCCTACCGCGCGCAGAACCCCGATGGCGCCGGCTTCCGCATGTCGCAGCTCCTGCTGCCCTATGGGCGCCCCGTGCAGGTCGAGGGCAACGGCGCCTACTACGCTCCTACCGACCTCCTGTCGTTGGGCTACTGGGGCTGGGCGGAAAAGGTCGGGAATATGCTGCCGCTGGATTACCGGAAATAATGTGCTAATGGGGTAATGGGGTAATGGGGTAATGGGTAATAGGAAGAACCGAAGGCTATCGGCAAGCTGCGGATATCAATTGTTCCGACACCTTTCTCATTTCCTTGTTCTGGGTTCCCTGTTCCTTGTTCGCTGTTCTTTATAAGTTCAGGAGACGCAGGATCATGAGTCTTTACGGTTCGTTATTCGATATTCCTTGTTCCTTATTCGATATTCTATCTTTATCCTATGTATTCCCCTTCTCCCGGGCGCTATGCCCATATGCCCTACCGCCGCTGCGGCCGGAGCGGCTTGAAGCTGCCGGCCATCTCGCTCGGCCTCTGGCACAACTTCGGCGCCACCGACGACTACGAGCGCTGCCGCAGCATCGTACATACGGCCTTCGACCTCGGCATCACCCACTTCGACCTCGCCAACAACTACGGCCCGCCGCCCGGCGGCGCGGAGGTGACGTTCGGGAAGATCCTGAAGCAGGACCTCACGGCGTATCGCGATGAGCTCATTATCTCCACCAAGGCCGGCTGGCCGATGTGGCCCGGGCCTTACGGCGACCTCGGCTCCCGGAAATACCTGGTGGCCTCCCTCGACCAGAGCCTGAAGCGGATGGGGCTCGATTACGTCGACATCTACTACCACCACCGGCCCGACCCCGACACGCCGCTCGAGGAATCCATGGGCGCCCTGGATGCCATCGTGCGCCAGGGAAAAGCACTCTATGTAGGCATCTCGTCGTATTCGGCGGCCGAAACCGAGCGCGCCGCGGCGGTGCTCCGCTCGCTGGGCACCCCGCTCCTCATTCACCAGCCCCGCTACTCCCTGCTCGACCGCTGGGTGGAAGGCGGCCTCCTCGACACGCTGGAGCGCGAAGGCGCCGGCTGCATCACCTTTTCCTCGCTGGCACAGGGACTCCTCACCGACAAATACCTGCAGGGCATCCCGGCCGACTCCCGCGCCGCCTCCAACCGCGGCAACGGAGCCCTCGATGCGGCCGCCATCGACCCGGCCACGCTCGATAAGGTGCGTGCGCTCAACGAGATCGCCGAAACCCGCGGGCAGTCGCTCGCCCAGCTCTCCCTCGCCTGGGTGCTCCGCGATCCGCGCGTAACCTCGGTCATTGTAGGCGCCTCCCGTCCCGAGCAGGTGCTCGACTCGGCGCGCTGCCTGCACAAGCCCGCCTTCTCGGAAGCAGAACTCCTGCAGATCGATGCCATTCTTGCGTGAGAGGGAGGTTCTGAAGGTTCTTAGGGTTCTTTACGTTCATCGCCACGACGGAGGCCCTGACGGTTGCGCCACCAATTTCGCGGGAACTTTAAGAACCCTCAAAACCTTAAGAAACTTAACAAACCCCTGGTTTAAACGTCGGGCTTCCAGCGGGGCCGTAGGAAATCTGGCGTTTATTTTGCCGGAAAACCGTAGATTTATTGCTCATTAACTAAACTCTAACCATATGGCTGACGTACAACTCACCGCGTACAACGTAAAGACGAAGGAAAAGAATGTTCCCATCCAGGATGCTGTGGTCACCAAAACGGCCAAGGGCGCCTACATGGTGCAGGGACATGATGGCAAGGGCAACAAGCTGACGACCCTCTGCAACGAGGCAAAGGCGCTTGCTGCGATCCAGGCTGGACAGGCAAAGCAAGGCTGGTAAGTTCACGCTGCTTTCTGATGGAAACGACCGTGCACGACGGCACCCCGTCATAAGGGCCGTCGTTCCCAGATAACAAAGAAGACCCCGCAGATGCGGGGTCTTCTTTGTTTCGGCCGGCAATACCAGGGGGCAAACAGTAACGGGCTCTGAATAACGGGCTCCCTGCAGTGGGGTCGTGACGCGTCAGGCGTGAGGCGTGAGCAGGGCGGTTACGACAGTGGTGAATGTCCTTCTCGCGCCTCACGATCCCTATTGCTTGTAGAGCCGGAAAGAGTGGGGCCCATCTTCCGTATCGACCTGGCACAGGTATGCGCCGGGCGGCAGCTTACCGAGGTCGATGATCGCTTTTTCGGGGAAGCCGGAGGCGCTGCGCTCGAAGCGCTGCAGCAGGCGCCCCTGCCCGTCGTATACCCGGAAGCGCACCGGGCTGCCCGCGGCCGCACGGAAAGAGATCCCGAAGATGCCCGACGAGGGATTGGGTGCTACGCTCCACGACCCGCTGCCCGAGAACTGCACCGGGCGCACCTCCGAATACTGGAAGGAGCCGTCCGCATTGCGCACGCGCAGGCGGTAATACCAGGTGCCGGTCTTGCCCGCTGTGGAGTCGGTGAAGCGGTAGTTGCGGCCTGCGGCCGTATTACCTCCGCCGGCCACGGAGCCGAGCAATTCGAAGCGCCCACGCTGGAGCGCGGCCTCGCCTTTGGCTGCCTGCACCTCGTAGGCCAGCACACTTTCCTCGGTGGCCACCTTCCAGTCGAGGAGGCCCAGGTTGTCGCGGCGCTGCGCGTTGAAGGATACAAACCGCACCGGCAATGCGTTCTCCGCATTCACCCCGCCCGTGTTGAACCAGAACTCCGAGAAGTTCTTCACCTTGAATTCTAGGTAATAGCCTTTGTCGAAGGGCACCATCGTCCGCTTCGCGGGTGCGATGAAATACCATTGGCCGGCCGTGTTGTTGGCGATGCTGCTGTCTTCGAAGGGCGCGTTCGTGAACTTGGAGATACCAAGCTCATAGGCCGTAGCCGGCTGGCTGCATCCCGCGCAGCCCGTGGCGTCGATCAGCAGCTGCGCCTCGCGCTCGCTGAAATACAGGCGCACCGATACGGAGTCGCCGGGGCTTTCGTTGGCGGGTTTCACGGTAAGGTGGCGGGCCAGGTAGTACTGGCTGTTGATCCACCGGGAATGCGTTGTGTCGATATACACCTGCACCTTGGTGGCGCCGAGGTCCTGGCCGTGCGGGTTGAGCGCGGCGATCAGCTTGCCCCCGCTGGTAAAGGTGGTCCAGCCGGTGCCGGATACGCCCTGGGTCACAGGGTTGCTGAGCGTGCCACTGTCGAAGAGCGGCGTTGCATTGTTGTAGATGTGAATGTCGTCGATGGCGATGCCTTCCCGGCTCGTGGTGACGTCGGAAGCGAACACGAAGCGCAGGCGCAGGGCCGTGGCGCCCGATGGCAGCGGGATGGATGCAGCGTGCCACGCGGTATAGCGCTCCACGCTCCACAGGTCAAAGGTGCTCCTGTTGTACCAGTTGGTGCCGTTGCCGCTGGTGCCCAGCTTCGTCCAGCTGCTGCCATCGGCAGAATACTCCACCCAGGCACCGTCGCAGAGCGCCGACGAGCCGCAGTCTTCGATGTCGAGCGCCACGCTGAAGGAAAGTGCCGGCGACGAAAGGCCGCTCACGTCGAAGGCGGGCGAGTAGAGATAGGAATGCTCGTTGTCGTTGTAGTTGCCCACGAGGCGCGTTTTCCAGGCATTGCTGCCCGAGGCGGCCCGGCTGATGCGGGTAGAGGCGGGCGCCCCCCATTCCCACGACGGGTTCGTGCCGCCGGTGTACCAATAGCTGCTGCCGCCCTCGAAATCCTGGATATAAGGGAACGAAGTGATCAGGGGGCTGTTCACCACCACCAGGCGGGCCGTGTCGTTGGCGCGGTAGCTGTCGCCGGGTTGGTCCACGATGGCTTCCACGTTATAGGTCCCGAAGGCCGAGAGGTTGGCTCCGGTAAGGAAGCCATAGCTCGTTGTGCTGCCGGGGGCGAGGCTCGGGATGACCCCGGAGGTCCAGGCGCCGCCGTTGATGCGGTAGCGCACGGGAATGTTGCTGAGGGTAGCGAAGGAGCCGTTGCGCACGGAGACCGTTACCTGGGCGGCGGAGCCGAGCGCGGCCGCATGCGCCACCGGGCTCGTGATGGCGAGGAGCTGCACATCATTTTCAGCCTTGTACAGATGGATGTCGTCGAAGGAATAGCCGTTGGCCATGGCGGGTTCGGTGGCCGGGTAAATGCCATATTGCCCCCAGCGCACCTGGAAGGTGCTGGTAAAAGCCTGTCCGTTGGCGGCCAGCAAACGCGCTACCTCGATCGAGGAGCTCTTCGTATAGGTGCCGGCGCCCGGGCTGTTGGCATCCAGGCTATAGGCTTCGATCCAGGCGCCTGCATCGGAGCCGCGCACCCACACCCGGTTGGCAGCGTTGGCGCTCTGCCCATGGTCGAGGAAGGCAAAGTCGAGGCGCACGTCGTCGGAGGCTGCGTTGTAAGCCGCCAGGTTGAAGGTGCCGATGATGTAGTTCGTTGTGCCGCCGGCGTTATAGCGGTATTGGTCGAGGGTAAAGGCCTGCGTTCCCGAGTAGCTGAAGGCGCTGTTCACGGATGTGCGGAGGCGGGCGTTGGAGGAGCTGCGGCTGAAGTCGTAGCGCGAGCTGCCGCGGAGGCCGTCCAGCGTGTTCCCGTATGCCGTGTCCGTCAGCCCTTCGAGGTTGTCGAAGAACGGCAGCGTCACGGCGCTGTTGTCGAGGTGACGCACCAGCACGTTCAGGGTATCGTTGGCCGGGTTGGTATCCCCGGGAGCGGTAACCACGAGGGTGAAGTAGTAATCACCGGCTGCGGCCATGTTCTGCCGGGTGGTGAAGTTGTACGACAGGGTGCTGTTGGCGCCGACGGTTGAGGCGACGTTCTCCACCACCCACGCGCCCCCGTTGACGCGGTAGCGCAGCTCGAAGCCGGTAATGGCCACGTTATCGAGGTTCCGTACGGAGGCCGAGATACGCGTAGTGCTGGTCAGGGCGCCGCTGGTGCCATGGCGGCGCGTCACCGGGCTGGAGAGCGCGTTCATTTTCAGGTCGCCGTCGGTCATCGCGTTGCTGCAGGAGCCGCTGCTCGGAGTGCGCGACAGCGCTGCGGAGCGTCGCCCGGGCTGCCCGTTGATCCTTGCCCGCACCGACACCCAATAGGTAGTATCGGTAGCCAGGCCTTTGAGCACATAGCTCGTACTCGTGGTGGTGGCCATCGAAACCTGCCTGCCGCTGCGCAGCAGCATCACCTCGTAATCGGTGGCATTGGCCACGGTTGTCCAGCTCAGGTTGATATACCCCTCGCACTGGTCCGCCGTGGCGGCAAGGGTGGCGGTGGGCGCGCCCAGGATCGTAAAGTCGGCGCTTGTCGAGATGAGTGTCGTCGCTTCCTGCCGCACGCGCACCCGTGCCTGCCCGGTGGCTACCGAAGGCACGGTCCAGGTATACTGGCGGCGGCCGGCCTCTAAAGCGCTTGCAATCGGGAGCCAGTTGTTGCCGCCGTCGATGGAGTAGTCGAGCGCATAGGTGCTGGTGGCTTCACCCCAGGCATCCCAGTGCAGGACCATGACGTCGCCGGGCACCCAGCCTTCTCCGCCCGCCGGGTTCATCAGCTGCAGCGATACGGGCACGGGGTCCCACACCAGGAAATAAGGCTGGCTGCCATTCTGGGCGATCGTAGTGCCCTTGACCCGGATCGTATAATTGCCGGCTGGCGGCGCATCGATCAGCACCTGCTCCATATTGTTCTGGTGGTCGGCGGCGGTAAAGGCCGGAGCGCCGAGCGCAGCGTTGGCGGTATCGAGCCGGAACGGAAGCACGGTATTATTCGAAAGGTCCACCACTTCGAGGTCGAGGTCGTTGACGAGCGTTTTGGCGGCAAGCGGGGAGGCAGCCGGGTCATGCCAGTACAGGAGCACCTTCAGCTGGGCGGTATTGGCAGGCACCGCAACCGTATGGGAGATGGTGCCGCCCTGGGTGCTGCTGCCCGATGCATACCGCCCTCCCTCGAGCATCTCCACGCTGCGGAGCAGGTTCATCCATCCATGGCCATACTGGAAGTCGGGCCCTGCGGTGCCCCGGTCGGTGGCCCCGTTGCAGAGCAGCGCCTTCATGAGTGCGCCTTTGGGATTGGATCCACCGTTCAGCTGCTTGTAGCGCTGGTACAGGAGCGCAAGACCGCCGGTGACGGTAGGCGCGGCCATACTGGTGCCCTGGCTGGAAACATAGGTGTTGTTGAGGTTGTTGGACACCACCGCGCGGCCCTGTGCTACGATCTCTGGCTTGAGGCGGCCGTCGCGGACGGGACCGCGGCTCGAGAAGGAAGCGATAAGGCCGGAGTCGCTCGTGGCGCCAACGGTGACCACGTTCTTGGCACTCTGGTAGCCGCCGAGCACCGTATGAAAGCCTTGCCCATAGGGCGCGCAGTCGAGCGTGCCGCTGTTGCCGGCGGCGAATATGTGCAGGAGCTCGGGAAGCTCGATCGCCTGCTGGTCCATAGCTGCGGAATACAGGTCGTAAAGGCCCATATACTCGCACTCGATGATGTTGCCGTAAGAATTGTTGGTGAGCACCATGCCGTAGTCGGCGTGGTAAGTGGCTGCGTTGGTGAGGATGCCCGAGGTCATGGCAGACACGATGGTGGCGCCGGGGGCCATGCCCTTGTATAACTCATTCACATGCCCGGCGCCGGCGGCCGTGCCGGTGACGTGGATCCCGTGGTTGGAGTTGAAATGGGTGGCGTGGTTGATGAGGCGGCCGTTGAAGTCGCCGATCGTCTGCACGTCGGCATCATCGCCGATCCCGAGCACGACGCCGGAGCCGTCGAGGGCACGGCCGCCGGCCGCGAGCGGGGCGCCGAGCATTCCGGCGCGGGAGCCGCTACGGTTGTTGTAGTTGAGGGGCTGGGGCGCCGGAGGGCGAGGCTGCAGGTATTCCACGAAGGGCAGCGCTGCCAGCTCGCGGAGCCGGGACGGCGCCAGGCGCAGGCCCAGGATGCCGTAGCGCTGCAGTGCCAGGTCGGTCACCGGCAGGCGGCGCTCCTGCAGGGCGGTCAGGATCGTTGCAATCGAAAAGGACTTTGGCACCCGGATCAGTACGTCGATGGTGCCGGGCGTGGCCACTGCCCAGGCAGGAAGCTGGGCGCGCTTCAGCAGGGCGTCCATCTTTTGCTCGGGGGCCAGGGCGGAGAGCCCGCGCACCCCTGCGGCGGCCAGGGCGGAGACCGCGGGTGTTCCTGCAACGGCAGCGGTATAGGTGCCCTCGCCGAGGTACTGCTGCAGCTCGATGCCGGCAGCAGCGAGCGCTTTACGCACGCCTTCGGCGGGCACGCTGCCGAATTGCAGCACCCATTGAACGCGCCCCCCGATGCGGGGCAGGGTACGGCTCAGCGAATCCACCAGGTGGCGGTCAGGCGTGGATACGGATAAGGCCCCGGTGCGGAGGCGGATGGTGGAGGCGGGTTCCTGTGCGGCCAGGCTTCCTGCGAAGCACAGCAGCACCAGCAAAAGGGTATTCCGGATGCGGTCCATAAAGAACATACGTAAATGTACAAAAACCCGTTCGGGGCGCTGCGCGGCAATCGGCGAAGCCCTGTTGCAGTGTGGTTAAAATCCTTGGACAAGCTCAGTGGACAACGGTACTGCCGGGCTTTGAGGCGGAGGGGGCACAGAGGAACAGGGAACAAGGGACAGGGAACAAGGAACAGGGAACCTGAAAGCCGGCAGCAAACGAACTGCTCAAAACCCATCAAAACCTTTCAAAACCTTCCAAAACCTATTGATTTACCGTTTTGTGCATCCGCTCGAGGAAGGTGTGTACCTCGGTCATGTTGGCGATGGGCTCTGCCACGAGCAGGAAGTTGCGGCCGGCCTGCTTGAGGCGCGCCTTGTTGGTGCCGGTCTGCAGGTAGTCGAGGATGCTCTTGAACAGCGGGCTCTCGAAATAGGGCGAATCGGGGCGGTTGATGAAGAAGCATTTGAGCGTGCGGTCCTTCAGGAGCATCTTCTCGAAGCCGAGGGCCACGGCCAGCTTGCGTACGCGCACTGTCATGAAGAGGTCGCGGACCTCCTGCGGCAGCGGCCCGAAGCGATCCACGAACTCGGCTTCCATCGCCTGCAGCTCTTCCTCGGTGTCGCAGTTGTCGAGGCGCGAATAGAGCGCGAGGCGCTCGGTGATGCTCTCCACGTAGGCATCCGGGATCAGGATCTCCTGGTCGGTCTCGATGGTGCAGTCAGAAACATAGTCGTCCTGCTTTGTGATCTCCTCCTTGAACAGGTCCTTGAACTCGGTGCGCTTCAGCTCGCGGATCGCCTCGTCGAGGATCTTCTGGTAGGTCTCGAAGCCGATGTCGGCCATGAACCCGGTCTGCTCGCCGCCGAGCAGGTTGCCCGCGCCGCGGATGTCGAGGTCCCGCATCGCGATCTGGAAGCCGGAGCCGAGCTCGGAGTGCTGCTCAAGCGTTTGCAGGCGCTTGCGCGAATCGGTGGGCAGGGTGCTCATCGGCGGCGCCAGCAGGTAGGCGAAGGCCTTCTTGTTGGAGCGGCCCACGCGCCCGCGCAGCTGGTGCAGGTCCGAAAGGCCGAACTGGTGCGCGTTGTTGATGATGATGGTGTTCACGTTCGGGATGTCGACGCCGCTCTCCACGATGTTGGTACACACGAGCACGTCGTACTTCCGCTCGATGAAGTCCATGATGCGCTCTTCCAGCACATGGCCCTCGAGTTGCCCGTGGGCCCAGCCGATGGAGAGGTCCGGACAAAGCCCGTTGATGAGGGCGGCCATTTCGGCAAGTCCCTGGATGCGGTTGTGGATAAAGAACACCTGCCCGCCGCGTTCGGTCTCGAAGTAGATGGCCTCGCGGATGAAGTCTTCCTGGAACACGCGCACCTCGGTCTGGATCGGCTGCCGGTTCGGCGGCGGGGTATTGATGATGCTCAGGTCGCGGGCGCCCATGAGCGAGAACTGCAGCGTGCGCGGGATGGGCGTCGCCGTCAGCGTGAGCGCGTCGATATTGGTGCGGAGCGTCTTGATCTTTTCCTTGTGCGCCACGCCGAACTTCTGCTCCTCGTCGATCACGAGCAGGCCGAGATCTTTGAACTGCACGTCTTTCGAGAGGATGGCGTGCGTGCCTACGAGGATGTCGATCTTGCCTTCGGCGAGCTTCTTCAGCGTCTCCTTTTTCTCTTTCGCGGTCTTGAAGCGGTTGATGTAATCCACGGTCACCGGGAAGTCTTTCAATCGCTCCGAGAAGGTCTTGTAGTGCTGGAACGCGAGGATCGTGGTCGGCACCAGCACCGCGGCCTGCCGGCCGTCCACCACCGCTTTGAAGGCGGCGCGCACGGCGATCTCGGTCTTGCCGAAGCCCACGTCGCCGCACACGAGGCGGTCCATGGGCGAGGGTGATTCCATGTCCTTCTTCACGTCAGCCGTGGCCTTGCTCTGGTCGGGCGTGTCTTCGTAGATAAAGGAGGCCTCGAGCTCGGTGGTGAGGTAGTTGTCGGGGCTGTGCGCATAGCCGGTCTGGGCCTTGCGCGCGGCGTATAGCTTGATGAGGTCGAAGGCGATCTCCTTGACCTTGGTCTTCGTCTTTTCCTTGAGTTTCTGCCAGGCGTCGGAGCCGAGCTTGTTCACCTTGGGCACCGTGCCCTCCTTGCCGGTGAACTTGGCGATCTTGTGCAGCGAATTGATGTTGACGTAGAGGATGTCGCTGTCTTTATAGATGATGCGCACCGCCTCCTGCAGCTTGCCGTTCACCTCCATCTTCTGCAGGCCGCTGTACACGCCTACGCCGTGGTCGATGTGCGTCACGTAGTCGCCGGGCTGCAGCTCGCGCAGGGTGCGCAGCGTGAGGGCCTTGCTCTTGTTGTAGGCCTGCTTCACCCGGTACTTGTGGTAGCGCTGGAAGATCTGGTGGTCGGTGTAGCACAGCAGCTTCAGGTCCTCGTCGTAGAAGCCCTCGTGGATGGCCGAGGCCACCGGCTGAAAGGTGATCTCCTCCTTCAGGTCCTTGAAGATGGTATAGAGGCGCTCGAGCTGCTTCGGGTTCTCAGCAAAGAGGTGCAGGGCGTAGCCTTCCTTTTCGCGCAGCTTGAGGTCTTTGATCAGGAGGTCGAACTGGCGGTTGAAGGCGGGCTGCTCCTTTGTATGGAATTCGATCTCCTTGCCGACGCTTTCGGGCTGCGTGTGGCCGAAGTGCAGCAGGTGCCGCGCGGCCAGCCCGGTGCGGAAGGCGTTGGGCTCGATGAAGTCGGCAATCGTTACCGTGCGCAACTCCAGCGGGTCTTCCTCGTGCTCGGGCGGCGGCGCGTCCTTGCGCAGCTCCAGGAAGAGGCCGAGGTCTTCCTGCGCGGTCAGCAGGCGCTCGTAGGTGAGTTCTTCGTCCTGCATCCACACCGCGGTGTTCTCCGGCAGGAAGTCGAGCAGCGACACCTTCTCCTCGTCGGTGAACTGTGTTTCTACGTTCGGGATGATGTTGACCTGCAGGAGGCGGCGCTCGGAGAGCTGCGTCTCGGGATCGATGATGCGGATCGAGTCGATGTCGTTGCCGAACAGCTCGAGGCGGTAGGGCTTCTCGTTGCCGAAAGAGTAGATGTCGATGATGCCGCCGCGCACCGCAAACTGCCCGGGCTCGTACACGAAGTCGGTGCGCTCGAAGCCGTAGTCGACGAGCTTTCCGAAGAGCTCCTCGGGCTTGATGGTGTCGTTGGTCTTGAGGTGGATGACGCTTTCGGAGATGGAGCGCGACACCACCACTTTCTCGAACAGCGCCTCGGGATACGTCACCAGTGCGCCTACGCGCATCCCCGCGCCCGCCGCGAACTTCATGAGCGCCTCGGTGCGCAGCATCACGTGCGAAGAATTGAGCAGCCGGTAGTTCTTGCGGTTCTTGAACGACGAAGGGAAATAGAAGATGTTGAGGGCGTCCGTAAGGCTTTCGAGCGTATTGTGAAAGTAAGCCGCCTCCTCCGCGTCGTTGCACACGATGAGGTGGTTGACCGCGCTGCAGGTGGGATGGGTAAAGATGGCCGCCGCCACGAAGGCAGGTGCCGACCCGCGGAGATTGCGGAGCCCCAGCACCTGCGGGGCAGACATAGTGATGGCGTCCGCGATCGAAAAAAGGCGGGGGGATTTCTGGTAGGCCTGCAGCAATGCGGGTACACTCATCGACGGGGCAAAAGTACGGGAAGGCCGTTCAAATCGCGGGCCATGCCAAATTCAAAAGGCAAAAGTCAAAAGTCAAAAAATTCAAAGGGCGATGCTTGCTTCTTTCTTGCGCAGCACGCCTCGAGACGCAACTACAAAAAAGGTGAAGCGCCAGCGGTGGTCTGTGCGGGTTGTCCTGTGCCAAGTACCAGCAATGGGAAAGAGGACCAATCAAAAACGACCCATTTTGACTTCCTCCACAGCAGGCACTCCAAAGAAAAAGGGCTCTCCCACCCTGGGAAAGCCCTTTTGACTTTTGAATTTTGACTTTTGAGTTATTTCACGATCTGCTTCACATACACCTCTTTCTTGTCGCCGGTGATGCGCACGATGTAGGCACCGTGGCTCCAGGCGGAGAGGGGCAGCGTGGCGTTGCCGTAGGCGCGCGTTTCGCGGTGCAGCAGGGCGCCACGCGTGTCGAACACCTCCACCGTCATGCGGCGGGTAGTGGCGTTGCCGGCAGCGATGGTGAGGCGGTTGTTCGCAGCCGAAACGTACTTGATGAAGTCGCGGGTGGCCGTAACGTTAGACGTTCCGGTAGCCTGCGTCAGCACGGCGGTCCAGAGGCCGCGGCCGTGGGTGGCTACAAGCACCGTACGGTCGGAGGCGCGGTACTTCACCATATCGGTGCGTACGTTCGGGAAGTTGGCGTAGGGCTGCCAGTTGGTGGACGTGCCGTTGACGTTGGTGGCATACCATACACCCGTTTCGGTGCCGAGCAGAATGCCGCCGGCGCCGTTGCCGGGTCCGTTGAGCTCGATATTGGCCGGAACAACGCAGGACCAGTATACCGGCATGTCGGGCAGGTTGCCTTCGATACTGTTGAAGGTAGCGCCGCCGTCGGTGCTCTGCAGCACGCTGATGATGCCGTAGTTGGAGAGGGTCACGATGATGCGGTTGGCGTTGGCCGGGTCGATCTCGATACTGGAGACGTTGGCGTTGGCGGGCACCGCCGTGAGCGTGGTGCTGACGCTGGCCACGGCGGCCGCGTTGGCGTTGGTGGCTTTCACGATCATCGGCTGAAGGCTGGCGAAGGAGGTGCCGAACCATACCGTGTTGGCGGCGGAATGATCTACGCGCACCGCCGTTACCTCGCGGTTGCCGATGATGTTGAGGCGGGGCGAGGCGGTCGCCGGTGTGCCGCCCACGTCGGTGATGCGGAAGAACTTACCGGCATCCTCGCCGGCATACAGCACGTTGGCGGCGTCGTCGAAATCGGAAGGATTGATGAACTGTCCGGTGTTGGCGCTCGCGATGTTGGAGAACGAGGTGCCGCCATTGAGCGAGCGGTAATAGTTGTTGTACACGTAGGCCCCTATCTGCAGGTTACCATCGTTCTGGTCGATGTGGGGAACGCCGCCATCGCCACCGATCACCGGCGTAGCGGTGCTGAGGCCGGCGTTCGTGAAGCGCAGGGTGTTATTGTCCTGCGCGCCGGCGAGGAAGAAGTTGGGGATGGTGGGATGGAAGTCGGCGCCATAGAACTGCGTTACGTTGAAGCCGTTGTTCTTGTTGGCGAACGTGGGCGTGGTGGCGTTCATGTTGTCGGAAACGTAGATGCCCCCGTCGTTGCCGACGATAAGGCGGCTGTTGCTGACGTAGATGAGCTCATGCTGGTCCACATGGGTGCCGGTGACGCTGCTGCTGCTGATGGTGGTCCAGCTGGAGCCGCCGTTGAGGGAGCGCGTGAGGTGCAGGCCGCCACCCACGAGGATGTCGGGGTTGGTGGGATCCACGGCGAGGATGAGGTTGTACCAGCCCTGCGAGTTGGCGCCGTTGTTCATGCCGGTGGGCACGCCCGTGGCGGTCCAGGTGGTACCGCCGTTGTCGGAGCGGTAGATGGTGGACACCTGTGCGTCGGACTGGTTGGCGAGGGCGAGGTAAAGGCGCTGCGGGTTGGAGGGCGCGATGGCGAGCTCGGCGCGGTACATGGCGGCAAGGCCCGGGGGCGTTACCTCCGTCCAGGTGCCGGCGGTACCGGTGTTGGCGCCGTTGGTGGCCGCCGATTTCCAGACGGAAACCGCCACGCCGGCATCGGGGAAGATACCGAGGGTAGCATAGACATCCCCGTTGGAGGCTACCTCCAGGTCGGCGGCGCGGCCGGTGGTGAAGGTGCCGAGCGGTGCACCGAGCACCTGCGTCCA
This sequence comes from Flaviaestuariibacter amylovorans, assembly GCF_039541815.1. Lineage (NCBI taxonomy): Bacteria > Pseudomonadati > Bacteroidota > Chitinophagia > Chitinophagales > Chitinophagaceae > Flaviaestuariibacter > Flaviaestuariibacter amylovorans. The sequence continues at coordinate 458,029 of NZ_BAABGY010000002.1, read as the reverse complement.
GGTATTGCCGCCATCGGTGGAGCGCTGCACGCCGCGCTTGTCGGAGGAGTTGTTGCGCAGCGACACGTACAGGTTGTCGTTGTTATCGCTCACGAGGTCCTGCACGTACTCGAAGGTGGCGGTGGAGGGGATCTGGTTCCAGGTGTTGCCGCCGTCGGTGGATTTGAAGATGCCGGCGCCGCGAACGGCGTCGATGTTGAACCAGCCCTCACCGGTGCCGGCGTACATCACGTCGGGGTTGGTGCGGCTTTGCCACATCGCCGTTATCGCCAGGTTCGTCATCTTGTCGTTCACCGGGGCCCAGGTCACCGGGGTCGAGTTGAAGTTGGTGGTCTTAAAGATACCGCCGCTCACGGAAGAGGCGAAGACCGTGTTGCCGGTGGCGTCGCGCCGGTCTACGAGCACGGCGCGGGAGCGGCCGCCGATGTTGGTGGGACCGCGCTCCTGCCAGGAAATGGCGGCCGTGCGGCCGGTGGCGATCATGAGGTCGCGGACCTGCTGGGCCTGCAGCAGGCGCTGCGTGGGCACATCGTTGAGGGAGAGGTCGCGGGTGGCGCGGAACTGCTGGCGCACCGCCAGCTCCATACCGTCGGCTTCGAGCCGCTCTGCCGCTTCTTCTTCGGCCTCAGGCGTGCGGCCACCGGGGGTGCAGGAAAAAAGGGCCAGGCAAAGGGCGACGGCCGTACCGGATCGGAACAAGGATTTCATTGTAAACTATTGTTGATAAGCAGATTTTTGGGGTGAGGGCTTGCTTGGGGCCGTTCACGACTTGTGTGTTTTTCCTTCAGGACGTCCAAATTTACGAGATTTAGCGCCGAAAAGCCCAGGCGTTGCCCGTTAAATTTCGCCCCTCCGGAGGTTGTTTATTGGTCTATTTGTCTATTGGTTAATTTGTAAGAGTCGCTTCCGGTGGAAATGTTCTTCCCAGGTTCGGATGTGTATGCACGGGTTCGGGATCCTCCCGTAGCTCAGTCCGAACCCTACTGGCGAAACAAACAAGCATAAAAAAAGCTGTCGGCGACAGCTAAAAATTTCGGGAGAGAAAATCATTTGAGGTCCGGCGGCGATCCGGAAGGGCACCGCTTCAGGCGGCGTCAGCAAAAATCTGAAATCACACCTCTTTAATCAACATCTTGCGTCAGCATCAGATATGAGATCACCGATCCGCGATCTGAGATAAAAAAAAAGAGGGCCGATAAGAATACCAGCCCTTTTAACCTAAACCGTCCGACAAAAAGTATGTTGAGTTTGATCTCTTTTTCTTTCGTAAGTCACGCTGTATCAGCGGCTTCGTGTATATAATTTCCAATCACTATGCCAGTTTGCACAATTGCTGCGAGAAAATCCGGAAAACGGCCGGTTTAACGCATTTTTGCAGGAGAACCCCTAAAACTGCCCCGTTTATGGCACTGCAACCCTGGCGCACCGGCATTGTTACGCGCATTGAGCAAGCCACCCACAATACCCGCCGTTATTGGGTAAAAGTGCCCGAATTGGAGCGGTTTGACTTCACCCCCGGTCAATTTGTGACGCTCGATCTCCCCATTCACGAAAAGCCCAACCGGCGCTGGCGCTCCTACTCCATCGCCTCCTGGCCCGACGGCTCCAACGAATTCGAATTGTTGATCGTGCTGCTCGAGGGCGGCGCCGGAACGCAGTACCTCTTCCATGAGGTGCAGGTTGGGACGGAATTGCAACTACGGGGTCCACAAGGTGTGTTTGTACTTCCCCAGGACCTGCAGAAAGACCTGTACCTCATCTGCACCGGCACCGGCATCGCCCCGTTTCGCAGCATGTTGCACCACATCGAGCGCCACAACATTGCGCACCAGGGCCTGCACCTCATCTTCGGCACACGCTCCCAAAGCGACCTTCTTTATTACGACGAGCTCCGCGCACTCGAGGAGCGCCTGCCGGGCTTCCGCTACCTGCCCACGCTTTCGCGCGAGCAATGGCAGGGCTGCTGCGGCTATGTCCACAATGTATACGAAGACCTCGTGCATACCCACCAGGCCGCCGAAGGCAGTTTGCCACACGCCCAGTTCTTCCTCTGCGGTTGGAAGGCCATGGTAGACGAGGCAAAGGAGCGCATCCTCAAGCTCGGGTTTGAGAAGAAGGATGTTGTTCTTGAGCTTTATGGATAAAAAGGTTTAGGGGGTTTAGACGGTTTAGGGGTTGGTTTGTGTACCCTAACCTTCTAAACCCCCTAAACCCCCTAAACCTTCTAAACCTATTTCCGGATGTTCCTCCTGATGAAAATCCTCCTCTGGTTGTTCCGCCCGCTGATCTGGGTCCTGCTCCTGTTTTTGCTGGCCTGGATCTTCCGGCGGCACGAGCGGCGGCGGAAGGGCTTTCTGCGGGCGGCGGTTCTTACGCTGCTCGTGTTCTCGAACCCCTGGCTCATCAACACGATCTACCGCGCCTGGGAGCCTGACCCGGTGCCGGTGGAGCGTACCGGCCGCTACCCGGTGGGCATCGTGCTCGGCGGCTTCGTAAACTACAATGCAGCCGACAACGCCGGGTACTTCAACGATGCCTCGGACCGCTTTATCCAGGCGGCACTGTTGTATAAGACCGGGCATATCGGCAAGGTCATCGTGCCCGCGGGCAACGGCTACCTGGTGGCCCACGGATTCCAGGAGGCAACTTTTGCGAAGCAGCGGCTGGTGGAGCTCGGCGTGCCGGCGGCCGACATCCTTACCGATACCGAATCGCGCAACACCCTCGAGAACGCGCGCAATACGAAGCGGATCCTCGACAGCACGCACCTCCCCGGCCCCTACCTGCTCATCACCTCCGCCGCGCACCTGCCGCGCGCCGAGCCCGTATTCGAGAAGCAGGGCATCCCCGTGGATCCCTTCCCCTGCGATTACGTATCGCGCAGCACCGGCAACAACCTCATCGAAGACTACCTGCTGCCGCAATCCACCGCGCTGCAGAACTGGGATCCGCTCATCAAGGAGTGGCTCGGGATTGTCACGTATAAGCTCACCGGAAAAGGATGAGGCACCTTTGAGAGAACGAACGCAGATTTTTTATGATTGATACGATGAACGCAGATCTGTTCGTTCGTCCATCGATACTGTAGCCGCCTACGGGTAGATGGTAATCGTACCGATCGATCCAAATTAGGGTGTAGGAAACCGTGAGCAGAACCGTGTAGTAAATAATCCGCGCTGATCGTATAAAATCCGTGCAATCCGCGTTCTTTCTCTCCCTGCCCCTCGCTTCTACTACACCCATAAAAAAGGAGGGAACACAGTCCCTCCTCATTTCACAATATTCGATATTCCTTGTTCTGCGGTTGTCCTCAGATCATCGAACGAAGCACCAGATGCTTCACCTCGCTCATCGGCACGCGCTCCTGCTGCATCGTGTCGCGGAAGCGGATCGTGACGGTACCGTCTTCCTTCGACTGGTGATCGATGGTAACGCAGAAGGGTGTACCGATGGCGTCCATGCGGCGGTAGCGCTTGCCGATGGTGTCCTTCTCCTCGTAGAAGCACTTGAACGCGCCTTTGCAGTCGCTCATCAGCTGCTGCGCCACCTCGGGCAGCCCGTCCTTCTTCACAAGCGGCAGCACGGCCAGCTTGATGGGGGCGAGCTTCGGCGGGAATTTCAGCACCACGCGATCGTCTTTCCGCTCGGGCGTGCTCAGGTCCTGCTCTTCGTAGGCCTCGCTCAGCACGAGCATCACGGTGCGGTCCACGCCGATGGAGGTCTCGATGACGTAGGGGATATAGTTGCCATAGGGCTTGCCCGTGGCGGGGTCGACGTCGTTGTCGAAGTACTGCATCTTCTTCTTGCTGTACTCCTGGTGGTTGCGCAGGTCGAAGTCGGTGCGCGAGTGGATGCCTTCCACCTCCTTGAAGCCGATGGGGAAGTTGTACTCGATGTCGCAGGCCGCGTCGGCGTAGTGGGCGAGCTTCACGTGGTCGTGGAAGCGGTACTTGTCGGGGCTGATGCCGAGGTCGAGGTGCCATTTCATGCGCTCGCCCTTCCAGTATTCATACCATTCCTTCTGTGTGCCGGGGCGGATGAAGAACTGCATCTCCATCTGCTCGAACTCGCGCATGCGGAAGATGAACTGGCGCGCCACGATCTCGTTGCGGAAGGCCTTGCCGATCTGGGCGATGCCGAAGGGGATCTTCATGCGGCCGGTCTTCTGCACGTTGAGGAAGTTGACGAAGATGCCCTGCGCCGTTTCGGGGCGGAGGTAGATCGTGTTGTCGCCTTCGTCGGAAGTAGCGCCGAACTCGGTGGAAAACATGAGGTTGAACTGGCGCACGTCGGTCCAGTTGGCGGTGCCCGACACGGAGCAGACGATCTTCTCGTCTTCGATAAGCTCCTTGAGGCCGGCGAAGTCGCCTTCGGCGATGAGGTGGTCCATCTTGCCCTGCAGGAGGTCGGCCTCGAGCTGCTTACCCTCGTTCGACAGCGCCTCGATCTTCGCCTCGATGAGGTGGTCGACGCGGTAGCGCTTCTTCGAGTCCTTGTTGTCGATCATCGGGTCGGAGAAGTTGTCGACGTGGCCGGAAGCCTTCCAGGTGGTGGGGTGCATGAAGATGGCGGCGTCGATGCCCACGATGTTCTCGTACATACGGGTCATGGAATGCCACCAATGATCCTTGATGTTCTTCTTCAGCTCCGCGCCCCACTGGCCGTAGTCGTACACGGCGCCGAGCCCGTCGTAGATCTCGGAGGAGGGGAAGATGAAGCCGTATTCCTTGCAGTGGGCGATGATCGCCTGGAATTTATTGCTGTCCGTTGCCATAGGGCGCAAATATAGCCCCCTGTCCCACAAAGGGGGAACTTAGGCGGAATCAACTTTTCTCCTCCGTACCATTTTTTGAAGCAGTGGATGCGCATGCCCCGACGGTGTCGGGGCATGCTACGTTAAGCGGGCCGGGGGAAGCAAATGAGCGGGAGGTGGAGCAAGCGAGCAATAGAGTACATGAGCAATTGAGTATAAGCGGGAGAGGAAGGAAAGAGAGGAGGGCATGAATGCAGCGCTCAGCTCCACACCTCCTCCCGTCTCTTATGTGTTCAGGTATTCATGCTTTCAGATGCTGCACCAGAAGAACGCTCCCTACCGTAAAGAAAGTAGCAACCCAAGTTCCCCCTTCGGGGTCAACCGAGCGAAGCAAAGGTTGCGCGCGTAGCGCTGGGGCCGGGCCGGGAATAACCCATTTGGGGTATAGTACAGGTCGGCAAAAACCAGCACTTTCGCCGACAACGCTGCCCGCAACGGCAGTGCCGGCCAAAACCAACTGCCTCCTCCCACGGCCCCAATCCGATTTTCCGACCGAACCGCCACCGGGCGACTAAACCACGCCTGACCTCTAAAAATCTGTTTATGAGAAAAACAATCGCCCGAAAGCTCGGGCTGCTCGCGGCATCCGTATGCCTCGCCTTGTCCTCGATTGCCCAGAGCGGAACCGCTGACGGCACTTACGTCATGGGAACGCTCGGCGCCCTCAACAGCGGGGGTACCGGCTTCAGGAAACTGGGCGACAAGTTCGTTGTCAGCAACATCTTCATTGCGGACGGCTCCTCCAACATCTTCATCAACCAAGGCACCAACGGCGCGGCGGAAACGGTGGTATGGAAGGCGGAGAACGGAGTGTCCAATCCGGCCGTGCTGCGCACGTTCACGTTCAAGGACCTCACCTTTTATGCGGTCACCAGCACCAGCAGCCAGGTGACCCACCAGATCCACGTGTTCACCCTGTTGATGAAGGATTATTACGGCAATACGATCGCCCAGCACGAGCTCGCCTCGCCTTTCACACCGGTGCGCGCTACGACCTCCTCCAATGCCAACGCCAATAAGGTATCGCTGCTGCCCTTTACCAGCCCCTGGCCGGCTGCGGGCTACAACAATGTGGCCTCCATCACGCTCACCATTCAGTTCACCGCTGCTTCCAACGTATCGGTGGACGAGCTGAATTTCAATAAGATCACCATCGCCAATGCGAGTGCGGCCATTCCCACGAGTCTTGCCGTCGGCACCATCTCCGGGTCGCCCTTCTGCGCGGGAGCCTCAGTGAGCATTCCGTATACGTCTTCGGGCATCAACAGCGGCAACACCTTTACCGCGCAACTTTCCGACGGCAGCGGCTCCTTTGCTTCCCCGGTGACTCTGGGTACCGCCAGCGGCAACGCGGCTTCGGGTACCATCAGCGGCACGATCCCGGCGGCCACCGCCACCGGCACCGGCTACCGGATCCGTATTGTAAGTAACGATCCTGCGGTCACCTCATCCGACAACGGCAGCAACCTGACCATCAACGCGAAGCCTTCGGCTACGATCAGCTCCACTACCAACGTGGCCTGTAACGGCGGCAGCACCGGCGCTCTTACCGCAGCTGCCTCCGGCGGCACGCCCGGCTACAACTACTCCTGGTCGCCGAGCGGCGGCACCAACGCCACCGCCACCGGCCTCACGGCCGGCGCTTATAGCGTAACGGTAAGCGACAGCAAGGGGTGCACAGCGTCCGCTCCCGCCACCATCACACAACCCTCCGCGCTTTCGGTTTCCACGGCTAAGCTGGATGTAGCCTGCTACGGCGGCGCTACCGGCACCGCCTCCGTTTCCGTTTCCGGCGGCACCGGCTTCGGCACCTATACCTACAGCTGGTCGCCTTCCGGCGGAACGGGCAACGCGGCCAGCGGGCTTACGGCCGGGAATTACACGGTGACGATCACCGACGCCAACAGCTGCCAGGCTACGCGCAACTTCACCATCAACCAGCCTTCGAGCGCACTGTCGGCCACTACGGTCGTCTCCAACGTTTCCTGCTTTGGTGGCAACAACGGTACCATCAACCTGACACCCTCGGGTGGTACGGCGCCCTACTCCTATAACTGGGGCGGTGGCGTTACTACCGAAGACCGCACCGGTCTTGCTGCAGGCACCTACAGCGTTACCGTTACCGACGACAATGGCTGTGTAGAGACGCTGAACAACATTACCGTCGGTCAGCCTGCGACTGCCGTATCCGGCACTACGGTCGTGACCAACGTAGCCTGCTTTGGCGGGAACACCGGCGCCATCAACCTCACGCCCACAGGCGGCACCGGAACCTCCTATAGCTACAACTGGATCGGAAGCGGCGTCACCACCGAGGACCGCACGAACCTTACTGCCGGCACCTACCAGGTACAGATCTCTGACGAAATCGGCTGCACCGGTACCGTCAGCAACATCTCCGTTTCCCAGCCCACTTCGCCCGTATCGGGAACTACAGTAGTGACGAATGTCGCCTGTTTCGGTGGTAACAACGGTGCGATCAACCTCACCCCTACCGGCGGCGTAGGCAACTACACCTACAACTGGCAGAGTGGTCCGACCACACAGGACCGCACCAACCTGATAGCCGGTTTCTATACCGTTACCATCACCGATGACAACGGCTGTACGGGTACCGTCAGCAACATTTCGGTAAGCCAGCCCGCATCGCCCGTATCGGGCACCACGGTAGTCACCAACGTGGCCTGCTTCGGCGGCACCAACGGTGCGATCAACCTCACCCCTTCCGGCGGCGTGGGCAACTACACCTATAACTGGATCGGCGGCGGCGTTACCACCCAGGACCGCACCGGCCTTGCAGCCGGCCTCTATACCGTTGTCATCACCGATAACAACGGCTGTACGGGTACCATCAGCAACATCAGCGTAACCCAGCCCTCCTCGCCCGTATCGGGAACTACCGTAGTGACCGCAGCGAGCTGCGCAGGCAGCGATGGCGCCATCGACCTGACGCCCACCGGCGGCACGGGCCCTTACACCTATAACTGGATCGGCAGCGGCGTTACCTCCCAGGACCGCTCCGGCCTTGCAGCCGGTACGTATTCCGTCCAGATCACGGATGACAACGGCTGCACCGGCACCGTACAGGTAACCGTAGGCACCAACACGCCCACCGTTAACACGGTGTCGAATCAAACCGTATGCGCCGGCAACAGCACCTCGGTAACCTTCAGCGGCGCCAACGCCAGCAGCTACACCTGGACGAACAACAACACGGCCATCGGCCTCCCCGCCTCGGGCACGGGCAATATCGCCTCCTTCACCACGACCAATGCCGGCAATACGCCGATCGTGGCCACCATTACCGTGACCCCGCAGTCGGCGGGCTGCAGCGGCACCGCCACCAGCTTCACCATCACGGTGAACCCGGCCGTGGCCGGCGGCGCCCTCTCCTTCGGCACGGGCAACGACTACGCCATCAGCAACGCCAACATCGGCATCAGCGGCAACGCCCCGCGCACCATCGAGTACTACGCCCAGCTCTCCGGCACCTATGCCCACCAGCTCAACTGGGGCAGCACGGGCAACACCAACCAGGTGTTCGGAACCTTCACGATCAACAACCGCCTGTATGTATACGGATGGGGCCCCGGCGACTACGAAGTGCCCAACTTCGTTACCGATGGCAACTGGCACCACGTGGCCGTGACGTATAACGGCACGGTGATCAAGGTCTACATCGACGGGGTGGAGAAGACACCCGCCGCCGGTGTGGCCCGCAGCTACAATACGGCCAACGGCCGCCTCGTGATCGGCATGCGCGAAGACATCAACAATAACGTCGCGGCCTTTACCGGCAAGATGGACGAGGTGCGCGTATGGAACCGGGCGCTGTGCTTCGCGGAGATCAATAACAACCGCAACGGCGAGCTCCAGCTGCCCCAGGCGGGTCTTGTGGCCTATTACAAGATGAACGCAGGCACTGCCGACTGCAACAACGCGGGCCTGAACACGCTCACCGATGCCACGGGCAGCAACCACGCCACGCTCGTCAACTTCGCACTCTCCGGCAGCACTTCCAACTGGACGGCCGGTTACGTTTCGGGCAATACACCTGTATATACCGCCCCCTCGGCCACCATCGCCTATGGCGCATCGCCCTACGCGGTGGGCACCGGCACGGCTGCCGTCACCTTCACCGGAACAACGGGAGGCACCTTCAGCTCCACCACCGGACTCTCGATCAACGGCAGCACAGGCACCATTAACCTCGCGGCATCACAGCCGGGCACGTACACCGTTACCTACCAAGTGTCGGCTGCGGGCGGCTGCGACCCGTTCTCGACCACCACTTCCGTGACCCTGGTCAATCCGTTCTCCGCCACGATCGCCTATGGCGGCTCGCCCTACTGCGACGCTACCGGAACAGCGACCGTTACCCGCACCGGCACTACCGGCGGCACCTACAGCGCCACGCCGGCAGGCCTCGCCATCGATGCCACTACCGGCACTATCGATCTCGGCGCCTCGCAGCCGGGTACCTACACGGTGCGCTACGGCACTTCGCCGTCGGACTTTACCACGACGCAGGTGACGATCCGTCCGGCATCGGCGGTGAACCCGACCCCGAACTACACGTATTGCGCGGGTGCGGCCACCAGCCCCATCGTTTTCACCGGCATCCCGGGCCTCAGCTACTCCTGGACCTCCACCGGCAACACCGGCATGGGCACTTCCGGAACCGGTACCATCCCTTCGTTTACGGCTACCAACAACGGCACTTCGCCGGTTGAAGACCGCATCCTGGTGATGGCGCAGGGCGGCACGGGGTGCGGCGCGCTGAAGCCCCACGTGTTCCGCCTCACGGTGAATCCGACGCCGGCGCTCAGCACGCCTTCTGCACAGGTACTGTGTGCGGGCAGCAATGCCTCGGTAGCCTTCGCCGCTTCCCTTGCGGGCAGCACCGTCAGCTGGACCAACAACAACACGGCCATTGGTCTCGGCGCCATCGGCACCGATGATATCAATCCGTTTATGACCGTCAACAACACAGGCTCCGTGCAGGTGGCCACGATCACTGCTACGCCGCGCCTCATGGGCTGCACCGGCACCCCGGTGAGCACCACCATTACGGTAAATCCCGCGGCCGGCACCATCGCCTACGACCAGGCAGCCTATTGCCAGGCCGGACCGGCGTACCTGCGCAACAGCGGCGCTACCGGCGGTGTGTACACCTCCACCCCGGGCCTTGTGCTCCACCCCGCCACCGGCGTGGTGAACCTCGCCCAATCGACGCCCGGCACCTACACCGTGACCTACACAGTGGCCAGCGGCGGCGGCTGCGCAGCAACGGCGGCTACCAGCATTACCATCAACCCGCAGGCAAGCGTGGACGCACCCAACAACCGCGTCTTCTGCACAGCCACCAACACCACCCCCATCGTGTTCACCGGCTCGGCTGCCTCGTACTCCTGGACCAACGACAACCCGGCCATCGGCCTCTCTGCTTCCGGCACGGGCAACATCCCTTCCTTCATGGCCTCCGCAGGCGACCAGACGGCGGTGATCCACGTTACCCCCGTAGGCAACGGCTCCACCACCTGCCCGGGCAAGACGAGGGTGTTCCGCATCTACGTGCGCAGCTGCGCGGTGACCATCAGCGGCGATACCGGCGGCGACGCCAGCACATCCCGCATTTCTACGGTGCAGGTAAGCCCCAACCCTTCGGTGGGCCTTACCACGGTAACGCTGACGCAGAGCGGCTCCTATACCCTGCAGCTGGTCAACCGCCTCGGTGCCCCGATGTCTGCCCCGCGCGCCTTCACCGGCAACCGCACCCAGGTAGACCTCTCCGGCCTCACGCCCGGCTCCTACCTGCTGCGCATCGTCAACACGCGCACCGGCGAAGTGAAGCAACAACAAGTGATCAAGCTGTAGCCCCGTGTCCCCGGCCCCTGTCCCGGCCCCCTGTCCCCCGAAGGGGGCACTTAGGACCGAGCTACTTTCCAGTAGCGATCTTTCTTAAAGTGCATTCATACGAAAGCCCCCTGTTGCCGCAGGGGGCTTTTTTGCGTTGTTTACTTCGGTGTGGGGATGGGCAGATTGCTTCGCTGCGCGCGCAATGACGGGTTACGGAGGGGGCTTTTGCGGAAAGGGGCTTTGTACTTTAAGAAAAGCAGCTGCCGGAAAGAAAGTCCGACCTAAATTCCCCCTTCGGGGCCAACCGAGCGAATGCGAAGGTTGCGCGCAGCGCGCTGGGGCCGGGCCGGGGCCGGGGCCGCGATGCAAAAGAGGCCCCTTTCGGGGCCCCTCCACCGGGGAACGGCTTTCACCGCTCCTCTTACTGGTTCTTCAATATGTTGCTTTCCTATTTTATCCGCGGCCGCGGCGGATCGCGCCGGTCATCGCGGCGAGCATGGCCACCATGATGGCCTTGACGCCGCCCACCTGCGTACCCTTGCGCGACATATCGGCATGGGCGGAGTGCGGGTCGCGCGGGCCCGACACGGCCAGCCCCGGGTAAGGACGCGTGCGCCAGGGCTGCTGCGGGTCGGCAGGCACGGGAGCCGCGGTGGCCGGCTGCTTCTTGGGCTCGGCGGAAGCCACGATGGAGCCCTCCATCGGCATGGCCCACTTGTCGGGGATGATGCCCGGGCCATACTCCACCAGGTAGTGCTTCGTAAACTCGGCACCCAGGAACAGGATGAACGACGAATAATAGATCCACGTGAGCAGCACGATCAGGGAGCCGGCGGAGCCATAGGTGGAGCCCACGTCGCTCTTACCGATGTAAAGGCCGATGAGGAACTTACCGATCATGAACAGAACGGCCGTGAAGGCAGCCCCGACCCATACATGCTTCCACTGGATCTTCGCGTCCGGCAGCACCTTGAAAATGCCGGCAAACAACACCGTCGTTACGCCGAGCGTCAATACAAGGTTGATGATGTAGAAGAGCGTTACCGGCACCCCGGGAAATACGGATTGCAGGCGCTCGCCGAGGCCTTCCACCACCGCAGTGGCCGCCAGCGACACCAGCAGCAGGAAGCCGAGCGATACGATCATGCCGAAGGAAAGCAGGCGGCTTACGATCATGCCCTTGAGACCGGCCTTCGGGTTGGATTTGAGCCCCCAGATGCCGTTGATCGAGTCCTGCATCTCCCCGAACATGGAGGTGGCACCGATGATGAGGGTGACGATGCCGATGATGAGCGCGACATTGCTCTTGCCGGAAAGCGAAGCACCCTGCACCATTTCCTGTACCTGGCCAGCCGATTGCTCGCCGATGAGCCCGCGCATCTGGGTCACGATGGTACCCTGCGCGGCTTCCTGCCCGAGGAAGATGCCGGCGAGCGAGATGATCACCACCAGGAGCGGGGCGAGCGAGAATACCGTATAATAAGCCAGCGAGGCGCTGAGCTTCGGAACCTTGTCTTCTGAAAAGCCCTTGAAGGACTTCTTCAACAGGGGCCACATTGCTTTTATCGAAAACTTCTTATTCATGCCTGTTGTTTCGGTTGATTTTGCAAGAACAGGGCCAATTGGCCTGTAATGCAGGCCCCGGGCGTGTTCCGGCGGAAGCCGGGCGTTATTTCTACAACCCGGCGCCGGAGTTTAACGCCAAAGCCCGGCAATCGGGAACGATGAGGCTCCGACGGTGCACGCAAAAAGTCAGCTCCCGCTGCAACGAATCGGCGCCACCGATGGTCAGGAGAAGAGATAACCATCACTATGACACACACGAAACCGGGCCCGCCCCTCCTGCTCCTGCTGTTGCTCTCCGCCGCTTTTTCCTGCCGGAAGGCAGCACCTACGGGTGATGACCGGATCGTAGGCACCTGGACCCTGCGCGAGGTCTACAGCGGCTACGTCAATGGCGGGGCTTTCAGGTGGCACCGCATGTCGGAGGCAAGCAGCCATACGCTGACCTTCACTGCCGACGGGCAGTTTATCCGCCAGGAGAACGAAAATGGGAACTTCCAGCGCTGCACGGGCACCTACACCCTCAACGGCGATACGCTCCTGTTGCGCAGCCCCTGCAGCACGGTGCCGGAGCGCAAGTTCGTCAGCGAGCGATCTCCGCTCCGGCTGATCCTGAACAGCCCCGGCATCGAAGGGGTGATCCGCCGTAAATACACCGCGGGCCGTATTGGTTTCTGAGGCGGCCGGCAAAGCGCTGCTTGCCGTATCTTGGCCCGGCTATGCCCGCGCCCATCCCCCGCCACCGCTTCCGCTACGGCAGCGCCGAGCTCGACCTCGGCGAAGACCTGCTGGCCCCCTGGTTCGAGAAACATCCGTCGAAAAAATCCGCCCTGCTTGCCCCCGGCTACTGGGCTACCTACGGCGTTCCCGACGGGCTGCTGACCATTATGGACCTCTCCGTGGCCGACGCGCGCAACCTCCGCACGGGGCTTCGCTCCGTTACCGGCGACGTATGGCCCGAGCCCGACGACCGGGTGATGACCTGGCTGAGCCGTCTGCTGGTGTTGCCGCAGGGCCGGGGCTGCACGGTGCTCGAGATCCGGAAGGGACGCCTCACGGCCGAGCGCGGCTTCGACGAAGCGGGCTTCCATAAATTCAAGGAAGAGCAATTCGAATATTTCTGCCTCACCGACGACTACGAAGCCCTGAAGGCGGCCGCCCGCCTCGACTTCGAGCGCCTCGAGCAGGAAGCGCGCCGCAAGGACGCCGGCCGCGGCTACCGCACCTTCGACAGCGCCGCCTTCGACCGCTCCGTCGCCGGGAACATCCTCCTGCACTGCCGGGAGCTCCTGGCGGATTGATCGCAGATCTGGGATCGGTGATCTCAGATCTTGGATTTCAGATGTGTGATTTTAGAATTCAGATTCTGTTGGGGCCCGATCTCCGCCTGGACTCCAACCCAACCGGCGTCAGCCATAAATCTCAAATCACCAATCCGAAATCTTAAATCTCTTTTCGTGCGTCAGCAATAGATCTGAGATCCGACATCACCGATCTGAGATCTTGCTCGTGCATCAGCCATAAATCTGAAATCACAAATCCTAAATCTGAAATCCAAGATCACAGATCCGCGATCCGAGATCTAAACGTTCGTGCGGTAGCGCCAGAAGCAGAGCAGCAGGGCCGCCGCGAGGCCAGCAAGGCTGTATCGGAATTCACGCCGTTGCTTATCGCGGAGGAAGGCATTGCGCTCCGCCACATTGTACAGCGGCACCCCATCCACCACGAGGTTCACGACGTTGACGTATGCATCCCGGTCCTCCAGCCGGGACCTGTCCTCCATCAGTATCTCGACGTCGAGCGGGGTGCCGGCCGCCAGGTTGGCCAGCAACGTGGTGCGCCGGGCGAATTCGTAATACGTCTCGTGAAAGCGGAAGCGGCCGGGGTAGGTGACCAGCCGGAACTCGTAGAAATACGAGGAGTTCTTGCCGCCCGTCTCCCCGCGCACGGGTGCCTCCTGCAGCACCTTGTCCCCGAGCCGCCAGGTGCTGCCGGGCCCTAGGATGCCGGGGGCGGCCGCGAGGCGATAGCTCATCATACCCACGAAGAGGAGCGCTACCAGCAGGGATACTGCCGTCCAGTGCAGCCCGGTTGAGCCGTCTTGGTCGCGTTCGATAAAGGCATGTGCCAGGCGGCCACCGGCAAGGTGTTCGTCGCCGACCTGGACCAGTTGCAGGAGCGCGCCGAGGCCGCCGATAGCGAACAGGAGGGGCAGCAGCAGGAAGGCCGGGTGTATTTCCTGTGCGAGAAAATAATAAAAGATGGTGATCACCACCGAGGCCAGCAACGCGGTCAGCGCAAACTGTGCGCGCCGGCGGCCCGCCGCGCGGTAATCGGCCCGATAGACCTGCTTCATCGTGGCAACCGCCTCTTCCGCCTGCTGCGGCGACAGCGCAAACAGCTCCTGCAGGGTGGCAGGAATGTCGTCGACGGGGATCTCGTCCTGCGCCAGCAGGAGCGCATACTCCCGCGCCTTGTTCATACGATCCCGCAGCGGGAGTTCGCGGTAATTCATGCGCGGCAAGATACGACGGCCGGCGCGCCCGGGAAAAGGGCCGGGTGCCGCAAGGAGCCGTACCTTTCGCGGGCCCTGCGACCACCGCCGGCGCCCCTGACTATGTGGAAGTTCGTTACCCCGCTCCTGCTGCTCTCCGCCTGTTGGTCCTGTGCCGGCAACCCACCCGGCCGGGGCTTCGCCCGCCGCACGGTGCGCGACACCGTCTATATACCCGAACGGGCAAGCGAGCAGTGGCTCGACAGCGCCCTGGCCGCTGTGCCCGACAGCCTCAGCAGGAGCTTCCGGGACCTTTACCGGGACAGGGGCGAATTTGTATCGGCCGCTATCCGCGTGGAAAAGCCGCTCCTACCGAAGGGCTGGGTCTCCGACTTTACCGGGTTGTTCTCCGCCGTAGAAGCGCGCTCCCTCGACTCCCTGCTCTCGGAGTATAACGTGAAGAGCGGCAATGAGCTGGCGGTGGTGACCCTCGACTCGCAGTGGGTGCGGCCGGAGGAATTCGATGGCCTGGTACTGCGCCTCCACAACAGCTGGGGCGTGGGTCAGCGGGTAACGAACAATGGCATCCTGGTCGGCATTTGCCCGGGGCACCGGCTCGTCCGGATCAGCAACGGCCATGGGATCGAAAAGCGGATCCCGGACGCGGAAACGAAAGCCATCATCGACACGCTGCTGCTGCCGCACTTCCGGCGGGGCGCCTATTTCGAAGGCACGAAAGCAGCCATGCTGCGGTTGATGACCTTGCTGGCTGACTGATTTGGGATCCCGGATTTGTAGAGATGCAAAGCTGTCCACAGAACATGGTCGCAACGCTGCCTGAATCTGAGATCTGACATCTCGGATCCCTTTCCACGGGCGCAGAATTTGCAGAGCGCCTGTTTATGAAACATCAAGTGCTCCTCCGCGCCTGGTGCATTCCGCTGCTCCTGGTCGCCGTATTCCTCCTCCGTGTTGCGCCGGGCCTCCCGCCCTTCGAGCTCTTCACCGCCATCGTGTTCCTGGGCGCCGTTCTTACCGGGTGGCTCCTGAGCGACCGCCGCTACCTGCGGTCGTTTTCGCTGACCGACGACCGGCTCCGCCTTACCTACCTCGACCGCTGGGGACGCAGTAAAGAAACGGTGCTCGCCCTCCGCGCCATCGAAGCGGCCTGGCTCTCGCGCCGCGCCGGCAACCTCCTCTGGCCGGCCCTCCTCGACCTGACACTGGAGGACCGCTTGGTTTCCTTCCGGGTGACCGACAAAGCGCTGCACCGCGCCCTGCGCGAGCAACTCCCGGCGCATGCGCTGCACCTTGCGTGATGATCCGGGCAGCGCGTGCGTCACAGACACGGTTCGGAGCCGGTTCGTAACTTCCGGGCACCGCATGGCAAAAACGAAGATCATCAACGCAGCTACTCCGACGGCACGGAACACGGCGCCCGAGCTACTGTACCGGGCCAGCTCGCCCTGGAGTTTTGTGCTCGCGCTCGTACAGCGTGTCCTATCGCTGATCGCCGCCGGATACCTTGCTGCCGACTTCAACGTGCGGCCCCTGCTTACGTCGGTATTGGTGCTCGTTTTTTTGTTCTTCTTCCTGGACAGCGGCGAGGACCATGTGCGGGTGTATACCGACCGGGTGCACTTCGGCTCGAGTGCGTTACTCCCACGTATCTGGAGGCGGCGTAAGCAGACCTATTTTTTTTGCGACATCCAGGCCGTGCGCCTCGAGGTGAGTACGGGCTACGAGAACAGCGAGCAGCTGACCCTGCACCTGCGCCTGCGGGCGGGCGGCATGGTGGAGCGCAACGTAGACCTCGACAAGGAGCAGGCGAAAAAAGTGGTGGACCTCATCTCCAAACATCGCCGATGACTGCTGCCGATCGCCATCAGAACGAAAAAGAGGCCAGCGGCTTTCGTGCCGTGCTCCTGTACGGGCCACTCATCGCCCTGCCCTTCCTGTTCCTGTTCGACGGACCCAAAGTATATTGGAACGGCCCGCTCCGCGAAGTGCCGCTCGTGCTGTCGGAAAAGCCGCGCTACTACAGCTCCGAAGGCGGCGACGAATATATCCTTCGCGAAGGGGCGTTTACGTATTCGGTACGGGGCGACGCGCTGCGGCAGCTCCGGCAGCCGCCGCCGGGTACGCCCCTGGTGCAGGACCTGCGCGACGACGATACGCTGCTGGCCGAGGTGGCCGGCGCCGGCCGCAACGGAACCCCGCGCATCATCGGCCTGCGCTACCGCGGCGTCCGTGTCATCGACCCGGCAAGGGTACACCGCGAAGAACGAAAGAAGATCTTTATCCAAAGCGGGGTACTGCTCGCCTTATTTGCGCTTGGACTTACCTGGACGCTGCGCTTACGCCGCAGTAAAAAGCAGTAGCGCTCTCCTGAAGCAGCCCGTTTTTCCGGTGCAAGCCCGGCCGCAGCCGCCCGGGCGATCGGCCGCTACACCTCCCGTTTTGCGCCCTTCGGCTAAAGGCCGCCGCGCCGCCGGCAGGCTGCCGTACTTTTGAACCCGCCCGCCCCCGAGGGCCGGGCCACAGCAACAACAACTAATGATTTTTTAGGTTAGCAACTACGAGCCGCCCTGTCAAGGATGGCTCTTTCGTTTACAGGTGTTTCGAAGCCCCCGATGTAGGAGCTGCGCTGATGGTGGAAATTATTGGCGCTTCCGCCCCTACCGTATTTCTGCGGAATGGCGCTGCTTATAACTTGGGATTCTGCCGATGCCGGTCGGCGTCGCGGATCGATTTCTTCTCGAAGTTCTTCTCCAGTGCCGCCGTAAGGTCCACACCGGTCTGGTTGGCGATGCACAGCAGCACCCAGAGCACGTCGGCCAGCTCGTCGCCGAGCGCGCGGCCGGTGTCGCTTTCCTTGAACGATTGCTCGCCATACTGGCGGCTCATGAGGCGCGCCACCTCGCCTACCTCCTCGGTGAGGATGGCCATATTGGTGAGCTCGCTGAAATACCGCACGCCGGTGCTGCGGATCCATTCGTCTACCTGTTGCTGTGCCTGCTGAAGCGTCATAAGCTTTTCGGGGGATGATTGAGTTTGATGTCCATGAGCGTCGCCACCGAGCGGGCGCGCTGCTGCATGAGGGTGGCCTTCGGTCCTTCGAAGTGCACGGCCACCGTGGCGGTGAAGAGTTCTACCCAGCGGTCGAGGTGTTCCTTTTGAATCGGCGAGAGGTTATGAATCTGCTGGTGCACCGCCATCACGTTCTTGGCATAGTGCGGACCGCCGAGCACCACGCTTTCCCAGAAGTCGGCAATGTGCGGGAGGTGGGCGGCGAGGTCAAGGGGCACAACCTCGGTAAAGAAACGCCCGATGCGGTCGTCGGCGAAGGCCGCCGCGTAGAACTCCGTCAGCACGGCCTCGATGTCTGCCCTCGTTTCCAGGTCGCGCATCATTCTTTGTTTTTACTATCCATGACGATCGTGACGGGGCCGTCGTTGAGGAGCGACACCTTCATGTCGGCGCCGAAGATGCCGGTGGCCACGGGCTTCCCGGAATCGGTTTCGAGCTGTTGTACAAACGCTTCGTAGAGCGGCACGGCCACGGGCGGCCTGGCGGCGCGGATAAAGGAAGGACGGTTGCCTTTTTTGGTGGCGGCATGCAGGGTGAACTGCGAGATGGCGAGGATGCCCCCGCCGATGTCCTGCACGGAGCGGTTCATGAGGCCTTCGTCGTCACTGAAAATGCGCATGCCCACGATCTTGGCGGAAAGCCACTGCACGTCTTCGGTCGTATCGGCCTCTTCAATGCCCACCAGCACGAGCAGTCCTGCGCCGATGGCGCCGACGGTCTTCCCGTCTACGACTACAGAGGCCTCACTCACTCTTTGGATCACGGCGCGCATGGGTGCAAAAGAAGGCAAAATTCAAAAGTCAAAAGTCAAAAGGTTTTGAAGGTGCGGCGTTCTGTCAGAAACCACGCTTCACGCAAAATGGAAGTTACAAAGAAGACCAAGGGATGATGCGCTACACGGGGGGCGTCATTGCGAGGCAGATGGACGCCGAAGGCGGACATCAACGTCCCGAAGCTTCGGGACAACCTCCTCCGCTACGCTTGAGGCTACAAGAAGGAGCCCACAGCACCTGATCGCCACACCGCACCTGTACGCACACTTTTGGAAATCCTGCGTAACGCACAGCGTCTAAACACTCCGCGTAACGGAGGAGATTGCTTCACTACGTTCGCAATGACGAGACGGCTCGTTACGCTGCCTTGGAAGACGCTGTGCTCTAATGACGGCCTTTGCACTCTTCGACTTTTCGCCTTTGCGTAAAACGTAAAGCCCACCGCGGCAGCATATTTGAATCCGTAAAGGAATTACCAATCAAAGAACCCCATTTTGAATTTTTACCTTTGACTTTTGACTTACCCATGGACCTGACACCCGAGATACAATTCCAGACCACGCGCAGCGGCGGCAAGGGCGGACAGAACGTGAACAAGGTGGAGACCGCGGTGCTTGCCTGGTTTCCCGTGGCCGCGTCGGCCCTGCTCAGCGAGGAGCAGAAGGCGCTCGTGCTGGAGAAGCTGCGCCACCGCATCAATGCCGAGGGGGCGGTGTGGGTAAAGGCACAGACCTTCCGCACGCAGCTCGAAAACCGGCGCGAGGCCGCGCGCAAGCTCCACGAGCTCGTCGCCGGTGCGCTGCACCGGAAAAAGATGCGCCTCGCCACCCGGATCCCGAAAGGCGTCAAGGAAGCGCGCCTCCGCGGCAAGAAGCGGGACGCCGAGATCAAGTCGGGACGCCGCAAGTTCCGCCCCGGTGACATTTAACAATCCGGAAACCGGTTTCCGCTTAGCTTAGTTCCACCATGCTTTCCCTGCGCCCCTGGACGATCCTATCCCTGCTGGCGCTGCTCTGCGGCGGCGGGGCCGCCCTGTTGGCCGGCTGCAGGCGCTCCGATGCGTTCCGTGCTACCCCGATGCTTTTTGCCACGCCCGCGGGCTTCCCCCAACCGGCCTATGATTTTGCGGCAGCGCCGCTGACGCGCGAAGGCGTGGAGCTTGGGCGGCGCCTCTTCTACGAGGGCCGGCTGTCGAGCGACGGGGTGCATGCCTGTGGCTCCTGCCACGTGGCCTCGGCCTCCTTCACCACGCCCGACCACGACCTGAGCCACGGGGTCAACAGCTCGCACACCACCCGCAATGCGCCGGCGCTGCTGAACCTCGCCTGGTACCAGAACTACTTCCAGGACGGACGCTACAACTCGCTGGAGTCGGTAACGGTACACCACCTGACGTCCCCTACCGAAATGGGCGAGACGCTCGCCAATGTGGTTGCGAAGCTGCAGGGCGATTCGGCCTACCGCCGCCTGTTCCGCGCGGCCTACGGCGATGAAACGGTCAGCGCTATGCGCCTCACCGACGCGCTGAAGCAATTCCAGCTCAGCATGGTCTCGGCCGACAGCCGCTACGACAAAGTGAAACGCGGCGAAGCGGCATTCACCACGCAGGAGCAAAGCGGCTACGCGCTTTTTATCGCCAAATGCGGCTCCTGCCACCGCGAGCCCCTCTTCTCCGACTTCTCCTACCGCAACACCGGGCTCCCGCAGGATCCCGTACTGCGCGACGCCGGCCGGATGACCGTTACCGGCAACGGTGCCGACTCGCTCAAATTCCGGGTGCCGTCTCTGCGCAACCTTTCCCTTAGCTCCTACTACGGGCACGACGGGCGCTTCAGCGCGTTCCGCCTCATGCTGCGGCACTACCAGAACGGTGTGCAGCCGGGCCCGACGCTCGACCCGCTCCTTGCCGGCGGCATCCCGATGACGACGGCGCAGGAAGACGACCTCGTGGCGTTCCTGTTCACGCTCACGGATACGGCTTATGTCAATAATCCGCGCTACCGGCCGTAGGTTCGTTGGGTCCTGCCTGCAGCAGTTGGTTTCACACGGCGGCACGGAGCCACGGCGGTTCGCTGCGTGCGTCATTGAGAAGGGCAGGGCCAGAACCGTCGAAACCATCCGCTGACAAAGGCAGGGATCGCTTTGAGGAGATCCAGCATGGTCTGATAAACCTTGCGTTCTTGGCGGCTTTGCGTCTCCGCGTGAAATCCTCGTCCCGCTTTGAGAAAAGCAAGCCGCTTGCGGCGGCAAAACAAGGATCGTTTACCGTACAAGGACGTTCCTATTGCTTGCCACCACCCGCTCCGACCACAACCCCGTACCTTTGCTCCTCTTCAAACCACCCCTACTTGAGCGGCATCAAACAACTTGCGGGACAGACCATGTGGTACGGCGTCAGCTCCATCGCGGCGCGCTTTCTCAACTACCTCCTCACGCCCTACATTACCGCGAAGCTGCTCACCAACGCCTTCGGCGAGATCAGCACGCTCTATGCCGCCATTCCGTTCCTGAACGTGCTGTTCACCTACGGCCTCGAGACGGCCTACTTCCGCTTCTCGAAGAGCCCCGAAGACCACGAGCGCGTGTACGGCACCGCCTCCCTCTCGCTGCTCACCACGACGCTGCTCTTCACGGCGGCGCTGCTCCTGTTCCGGCAGCCGCTGGCGGAGTTGCTGCTGTTCCCCCGCCACCCCGAGTACATCACGTTTGCGGCCCTCATCATCGCGCTCGACGCCGCCTCCACGCTGGCCTTTGCACGCCTGCGCTACGAGGGGCGCCCGCGGATGTACGCGCTCGTGCGCGTGCTCGGCATCCTGGTCAACATCGGCGCTACGTTCTTCTTTCTCTCCTACTGCCCGTGGATCTACAAGGAGGATCCCTACAGCTGGGTGCATGCCTTTTACCGCCCGGGCTACGAGGTGGGCTACCTGGTCCTCGCCAACCTGTTCCAGGCCGGCGTTACCTTCCTGCTGCTGGCCAAAGGCGTCTTCGCCTTTCAATGGCGCTTCGATCCGAAGCTGTGGCGCGAGCTGCTCGCGTATGCGGCGCCGCTGATCCTGGTAGGCTTCGCCGGCATGATCAACGAAACCCTCGACCGGCTGATGCTGGGCTGGTGGTCGTCGGAGCCGACGCTCGAAGCCCGAAAGGCGGAAGTAGGCATCTACGGGGCCTGCTACAAGCTGTCGATCCTCATCACGCTCTTCATCCAGGCCTTCCGCATGGGCGCGGAGCCCTTCTTCTTCCGGCAGGCGCAGGGCCAGGATCCGACGCGCACCTATGCCCGCGTGATGAAGTTCTTCGTGATCGTCATCTGTGTCATGTTCCTCGTGGTAGCCCTCTACTTAGACGTCTGGCGTTATTTCATCCACGAGCGCTACTGGGCCGGGCTCGGCGTGGTGCCGGTGCTGCTGCTGGCCAACATGTTTCTCGGCATCTACTACAACCTCTCCATCTGGTACAAGCTCTCCAACCGCACGTCTGCGGGCGCCTGGATCACGCTCATCGGCGCGGCGCTCACGCTCGGCATCAACTACCTCTTCATCCCGCGCTTCGGCTACTGGGCCTGCGCCTGGGCTACGTTCTGCTGCTACGGAAGCATGATGGTGGTATCGTATGTGTGGGGACAGAAGGCCTACCCGGTTCCCTACCCGGTGAAAAAGATCCTGGCCTACCTCTTCATCTGTGTGGCCCTATACGGCATCGCGCTGGCCTTTCAGCAACTCGATCTATCGCGATGGATCAACTGGGGCTTCAGCGCATTGCTGCTCGCGGCCTTTGGGGCCCTGCTGCTGAAGGTGGAGCGCAAGGAATTTGCACGGCTGCCGGTGATCGGGCGCTACCTGGGGTAGGCACGCGGAATACGCAGAAAGCGCGGAAAATATCCGTGAGGCCGTCCGGCACAACGCTACTCTTGCTGCGGTTGAACATTTCGCGCCGGACCTCTTTTCACAATGGCTAGCGGCTCAAAGCTCCAAAGTTCTTAAAACGCGGAAGGCTGCTGCGCAGCCGGCGCGATCAACTCGTTTTTCCGATACATCCGCCGTCGCAAGAGAGGGCCTAACCTCCTAAACCTCCTAAACTTCTAAACCCTATTCTCCCAGAGGAGGTGGAGCGCCGCGCGCCCCGGGCGCGTATGCACTACCGCTCCGCCGAAGGCCACCTTTCGCTCTAGGTACACGCGTTCGCAGCGGTACTGCAGGAAGCGGTCCTGTCGGCCAATACGGCGCTTCGTAGCCCGAAATGACGATCCATACACGTTGGCCCGAACCGCCCGGCGGAGTGGGGTACTTTGCAGGTGTCAACCAACTAAAATCACCTGAAAAGCACCACCATGAAAACACCACTTTTTCTTTTGTCCGGCCTGCTCTTTCTCGCCAGCTGCACCAAGGAAGGCATCAGGGGCGAAGGCGCCATCGTAACCGACACCCGCACCGTATCCGACTTCTACATCGTCCGGATGGAGGGCGACGCGCAGGTCGAGATCACGGAGGGCAGCCCCCGGAAGGTAGAAGTGAGCGGCTACGAGAACCTCGTGCCGCGCTACGAAACGTCTTCCGCCAACGGCCAGCTGACCCTCCGCTTCGAAAGCGACGTGAACACCGTGCGCCGCAACAACATCAAGGTACGCATCACGGCGCCTTACGTTACCCAGGTGGCACTCAACGGCTCGGGCGCCTACGACCTTTCGAACATGAGCAGCAACGAGATGATGCTCGACGTAAAGGGCTCCGGCCGCATCACGGCGCACAACTGCCAGTGGGGCAAGACCACCGCCGTGGTGGAAGGCAGCGGCACGATCGACGCCCGTGAGAACGGATCCGCCGCCGGCGAGGCCACGATCTACGGTTCCGGCCTCGTCCGGATCTATGCCGACTGGCGACTGGCCGCCCGCGTCAACGGCTCCGGCACCATCGAATATTACGGCGCACCCACGCAAACCGACTTTTCGGTATCGGGCAGCGGGCGCATCAACCCCCGCTAAGTTTTTGGAAAAACACCATAACCCCCACCATCCAAACCACGAAGTCCCCCGGCCCCATCGCCGGGGGATTTTTGTTGCCTACGACGAAGTGAAGAGGCTCAGTTTCTGCCAGTAATGGATCAGGAATGGGACGGGTAGCGAGGTGCGACCGAGGCAAGCCAGAAAGGCTGCATTACTACGGAAAGACTCCAACGAAAGCAACTACAGATTTTTTGCGGCTTTGCGCCTTCGCGTCTCCGCGTGAAACCCGCGTTCATCTAAAAGAAACCCAAGGCGCCTGCGCCGGGAAGTATGAGGCCGTGATTTAAATCTTCAACGGGAGCCCTGCTCAGGGCATTTTCACAAAAGGATTATCGCGGCGCTCGTCGCCGATGGTGGTGGAGCCGCCGTGCCCGGGATAGACGATGACGTCTTCGGGGAGGGTATACAGCTTGGTGCGGATGCTCTCCTCGAGGAGTTGAAAAGAGCCACCGGGGAGGTCGGTGCGGCCGACCGACCCGTTGAACAACACATCACCGGCGATGGCGAATCGCTGCACGGGCTGGTAAAAGGTGATGCTGCCGGGCGAGTGGCCGGGCGTGAAGAGCACATGCAGCTCGTCGGACCCGATGCGGACGGCATCGCCCTCGTCGAGGAAGTGGCGGGGACCGTCGTAGTTCTCGAAGGGCAGCTGCCACAGCTGGCCGGAGGCTGGCCCCAGCTCCAGCACGGGCTCCTCGAGGCGGTGCAGGTGGAGCTCGAGGCCCCAGGTGCGCTGTACGAAGCGGTTGCCGAAAATATGATCGAGGTGGCAGTGCGTATTGAGCAGGAGCACCGGCTTCAGGCCGGAGGTGGTGATGAAGTCGGACAGGACCTTCTCCTCCGATGCAAAATAGCAGCCGGGGTCGATAATACAGCAGGCACCTTCTTCGTTGTACACGAGATAGGTGTTCTCCTGGACCGGGTTGAAGGTGAAGGTCTGAACCGTGAGCATAACCGCTTTTTCGTTATTTTTATTGCAATTTAGGGGAGGCAGTGCCAAAAGTACTGATTCCCCGCTCGTGAAGCGGGAAGCGACGGACGTGAGGGGCGGCCCTTTTTCCAGGAGGGCGAATCCGTCACGCAGGTTCACGCTTTGCGGCTCCAGGAGCATCAACACCCTGACCCTTCAACAAACCCAAGCGTCCTTAGAACTCTGAACCTGACTTTATGAATCATTCCAGCCGAAGCGCCTCTCTTCTCACCTTGCTCTGTGTTTTTCTCTCGCTTGCTGCCGGTGCCCAGGTCAACGCCGTAGAATTCGGCAAGAACCGCGTACAGTTCAAGAAATTCAAGTGGAAATACTACCAGACCGAAAACTTCAACTCCTACTTTTCGCAGAACGGCCTCGAGCTTGGTAAATACGTGGCCCAGATCGCCGAAAAAGAGCTTCCCCAGATCGAAGAGTTCGTGGAATACGGCCTCCAGCGCCGCGCCAACATCGTTGTCTACAACAACTTCGAGGACATGCAGCAGTCGAACATCGGGCTCGGCATCGACTGGCAGGCTACCGGCGGCGTCACCCGGCTCGTGAACAACAAGATGCTGGTCTACTACGACGCCAACAAGAACAACCTGCGCCGCCAGATCCGCCAGGGCATCGCCCAGGTGCTGGTGCAGAACCTCCTCTTCGGCGACGACCTCGGTGAGTTCGCAGCCAACCAGACCCTCCTCGACCTCCCCAAATGGCTCACCGACGGTTACGTGGCCTACGTGGCAGAGCCCTGGAACACCGAGCTCGACGACCAGCTCAAGAGCGCCCTCATGAGCGGCAACTACAACAACTTCTACCAGCTCGCCTTCGAGAAGCCCCAGCTCGCCGGCCATGCCTTCTGGTACTACATCGCCAACAAGTACGGCGCCAACAAGCCCACCTACCTCCTCTACCTCGCCCGCATCTACCGCAACCTCAACTCCGCTACGCAGAAGATCGCCAAGAAGAAATTCAAGGAAGTGCTCCGCGACTTCATGACCGAGGAGCAGGCCCTCTATTTCAAGGACATCCGCGGCCGCCGCATCGTGCCGAAAGGCCAGCTGTCGGTCACCAACGAGATCGGCAAGAAGGACTACATCCGCTTCAACGCCAACCCGCTCCCCCGCTCCTTCACCTATGCCGTTACCGAGTACAAGCAGGGTAAATACAGCGTGGTGCTCAACGAAAACTTCACGAGCCGCAAGGTGCTCCTCGAGTTCGGCACCCGCAGCCGCGAAGACGAGATCAACCCCAACCTGCCGATTTTGGCTTGGGACAACAAAGGCACCCGCCTCGCCGTGGTGTATACCGAGAAGGGAAAGCTCAAGTTCTTCGTGTGGGACCTCGTGCGCCGCATCAAGATCGACCGCCAGGAATGGAAGCAGTTCGACCAGGTGCAGGACATCAAGTACATGCTCAACCAGAATACGCTCATCGTAAGCGCCGTGCGCGCCGGCCAGAGCGATATCTACGTGTATAACATCGAGAAGCAGACCTATGAGCAGGTAACCAACGACGTCTTCGACGACCTCGACGCCTCCTTCGTGACCTTCCCGAACAAGACCGGCATCCTCTTTTCCTCCAACCGCCCCTCGGCCAACGCTGTGAGCGCCGATACGGCGATGCCCTCTTCCCGCTTCAACGTCTTCCTCGTCGACAACTGGAACAAGAGCGAGTTCAAGCAGATCTCCCAGCTCACCAACCTGAAGTTCGGCAACGCCCGCTTCCCCTCGCCCTACAACGTCACGCACTTCACCTTCGTCTCCGACGAGAACGGCATCAACAACCGCTACGCGGGCTTCTTCACCACGCAGAAGGCCGGCCTCGACACGCTGGTGTTCATCGGCGACGAGATCCTCCGCAACCCCGCGCAGAAAGAGGTCGACTCCCTGCTGCGCGAGTGGAAGAAGACCGACATCGACTCCGTAGGCTACTTCGCCACTTCCAACGACTCGGCCTACGTGTTCCCGCTCACCAACTACCAGAGCGGCCTGCTCGAGACGCGCACTGCCGGCGACAACACCCTGGTAAGCGAAGTGACGCGCCAGGGCGACTACAAATTCCTCTACCGCCTCCGCGTGGACGAGAACACGCTGCGCCGCCGCAATGTGACCGCTCCGCCCACCGAGTTCGTACGCAAGCTGCGCGAGCGCGAGCGCCTCGCCTCCACCGGCCTCAACAGCCAGCAGGCGGTGCTCGATACGGCTAAAAAGAACCAGGGCGATTTCTTCCAGAGTGAGTTCGAGCCCGAGAAGCGCGACTCCGCCGGCGCCGTGCTGGGCCAGGTGGTGCCCGGCCAGGTGCTGGATGTGGACCCGATCCTGAAAAAGGCGAAGCTGTTCGAATACCGCCCTGCCCGCTTCTTTACCGACTACCTCGTGGCGGGCGCCAACAACACGGTGTTCGGCCCCACCAAGTATCAGCCTTTTGCGGGCGGTGCAGGCCCGATCGACCCGGCCAACGGCAACGACCTCAACGGCCTCATCCGCCTCGGCACGGTGGACCTCTTCGAAGACTACAAGATCTCCGGCGGCTTCCGCATCGCCCCGAACCTGCGCGACTTCGACGTGCTGGCCGAATTCACCAACCAGCGCAACCGCCTCGACTGGGGCTTCTCCTATTACCGCTCCAACCGGAGCTATATTGAGCAATTACTCGTTCAGGTGGACGGGAACCCTCCGATCCCGATCGACGCAGGCGTGAAAACACATTCCAACTACTACCTGGGCCGGGTGCGCTACGCGCTCGATCGTACCAAGAGCCTCCGCGCCACCATCGGTCCCCGCTTCGATCGCACCATCGTGACGCCGATCGCGATCCAGGGCAACCCCCTCAACGGCCTCATCGGGCTCCTGCTGGAAGACCAGACCCAGGCGTTCGGACAGGCCTCCATCGAGTTCGTGAACGACAACACGCTGAACCCCGCCACCAATATCTGGCAGGGCCTCCGCTACAAGGTGTACATGGACTACTTCGCCCGCCTCGACAAGGGTGGCTCCGCCTTCGGCCGCAACATGTTCAACGTCGGCTTCGACGCCCGCCATTACCTGCCCATCTACCGCAACGTGATCTGGGCCGTGCGCGGCGCCGGCGACTTCTCGTGGGGACAGAACAAGGTGGTGCACTACCTGGGCGGCGTGGACGGCTGGCTGAAGCTCGGCTCCAACGCCAAGACGGACCGCGGCGGAAACCCGACGGGCGAGTACCGCTACTTCACGCCCCAGCCCGCGCCGGATCTGAGCCAGAACTATGTGTACCAGGCCCTCGCCGTGAACCTGCGCGGCTTCAAGCAGAACATCGCCAACGGCAACAACGTGCTCGTGTTCAACAGCGAGGTGCGCGCCCCGGTGTTCAGCACCCTGTTCAACCGCCCCATCAACAACGCCTTCCTGCGCAACTTCCAGCTCGTGCAGTTCATCGACCTCGGTACCGCCTGGACAGGCACGCCCGACAAGATCGCCCGCCCCTCGCTCACCTACACGGATCCCACACAACCCCAGGTGTCGGTGAACCTGAAGGCCGGCGGCATCGGTCCCTTCGCCGGCGGTTACGGCTTCGGCGCCCGCAGCACCCTGCTCGGCTACTTCATCCGCTTCGACGCGGCCTGGACGATGAACGGCTTCTTCCGCGGAAAGCCGCAGACCTACCTCGCGCTCGGCCTCGATTTCTAAGCTTATTCCCAATCCGTCATAAAAAGGTCCCTGCTCACGCGGGGACCTTTTTTTATCTCAGACCGCGTTCCGATCTCAGATCGCGGATGTAGGATCTCGGATCTGTTCCGGTGCGGTCTTATCCTACAGTTGGTTGGCAGCATGAACGTGCGGCTATAGAAATTTTTTTGGGAGCAGAAGGATCGGCCGAACAGAAACGATCCCTCTCATCCTGAGCCTGTCGAAGGACCAATAAACTAATAGACCAATAGAACAATAAACGAGCGCTCCTTAGCGAAAACCTTAGCCCCTTCTTTTCTTAGCGGTAAAAATCCCTTCTTCTACTTCACCTCCCTTCCGCCGTGGGTTTCTCTGTCAGGAAAACGACGCGGCCAGCCGCCGGAGCGATGCATAGAGCAGCACGAGCAGACCCGTGAAGCAGATGATCATGCTCCAATCGAAGCGGTTGTGCACCGGGTGCAGCAGCAGTCCGGCAAGATCGCGGAGAAGCCCGCCGGGTGCGGTGAGCACATCCCAGGAGTTGTAGCGCCAATAGCGGCCGATGAAGACGCCGAGCCCGCTGAGGGCCAGCACCGGGATCGAAAAGAGCAGGCCTTTGCGCAAGCCCCAGCGCGCCATTGCCACCGCTTCCATGTCGCGCAGCGTAAGCATGCCGAGCAGCAGTCCATTCCAGGCAAAGGAAAAAAGCAGCACGAGGTCAAACCAGACCGGTATCCCCGGCCGCGGCCGCAGGTGGAGCAGGTCGGTGGTGATGTAGAACGTATTGGGAAGGAAGAGCAGCCAGCCCAGGAACAAGGCATAGAACGGGAAGGGCCGCTCGATCCAGTCGACCCGCCGGCGAAGGACCCGGCCGAGCGCCCAGGGCAGCAGGGCCAGGAATCCGTTCCAGGCAAGGAACAGTAACGCCAGGGAACCGCTGTAGGCGATCCGGAACACGAGCAGGGCGATGCTGAAACCGACCGATGCCAGCAGCACCTGCACGGTGGCGTCGCGCTTCCGCCACCAATAATTAAGGGAAGTCATTTTCATAACAACGTTTTCAGATTTAGAATACAGTCCCGGCGCAGCGGCCGGGGCTGTATAAATACGGGTGTTACCATTTGATGCGGCGGGAGAAGTGCATCGTTACCGCCAGTGTCGCGAACAACCCTACCGATCCCAGCAGCAGCGCATAATCCTGTAGCTGCAGGATGGTGAACACATAGCCATAGAGCAGCACGAGCACGGCTGCCAGCAAAACCGACAACCGGCCCGACTCGAGCACACCACGTACGAACCAGGTGATGAGCCCGATGGTGGCCACCGATGCAATGGCATAGGCGCCGTTGAAGCCGACGTACTCCGAGAAGGACAGCAGCAGTACATAAAACAGCACGAGTGCCAGCCCGATGAGCCCGTACTGGAACGGGTGCACGGCCTTCTGGTGCACACGCTCCATCAGGAAGAACGCGGCGAACGTAAGCAGGATGCAGAGCAGCGCATACTTGATGGAGCGCATCGTTTTCTGGTAAGCGCCCACGGGTTGAAACAGGTCTACCCCTACCGACATGGGCGCCGGGCTGAAGCTGCGGCCCCGGTCGGCCGCGAGGAACTGCTGCGGCAGCTGCCGCTGGTTGGCCCCCAGGATCCACGTAGCGGTGAACCCGCTCTTCGTGACCTGCTGCTCCTCGGGCAGCCCGTCGCCGCTGAAGCTCGGGTGCGGCCAGGAAGAGGCCAGTGTGATCGACGACCGCCTGCCGAGCGGCGCCACACGTAGCTGCTGGGCGCCGTTGAGGGCGATAGCGCCGTTGAAGCGCGCGCCTTCGAGGTCGGCGATGCCGGCGAGCGGCAAGGGCGCGGTAAGCACGGTGCCACTGTCGGAAGTCGACGGCTCCGGCGAGAAGCGAAGCGTGCGGTCGTTCCAGCGGAGTGCCAGCTCGCCGCTGAGCCCGCGCAGGTCGTCGACTTGCATCCGTACAAATGCGTCGCCCCACAGCACCTGGGCAGGATCAATGCGCAGGGCCGCCAGGTCGGGTGCCCGGAAAGAGCCGGATAGCTGTACGCTGGCGGAATACAGCATCACCGTATAAATACCACGGTGCTTCTCCTTCGGCTGCACGTTGCCGCGAACGTCGGCGCTATCGGGCAGGAGTACGGCATGGAGTACCGTGGTCACCGTATCGCCGCGGAGCGTCGGCGCGCTGCTCCGGTAGGGCAACACGAGCTGCGGCCCGGTGAGCACCTGGCGGCCCGCCCATTTGCTGCTTACTTCCTTTACGGCCTCCTGTTGCCGGGCCTCGCGCTCCCGGATGAGTTCGCGCACCTGCCAGGTAGGGATCATGAGGACGGCCATGATTAGCCCGATGAGGCCCACTTTTACGAGCAGGCGCGTTTGCGACCAGATCTCTTTTTTCAGATCATTCATGTGTGGTTGGTTTTAGAAGTCGTCTTCAGGCTGGGCTTTTCCTTAGTCCATCGTGATGCGTGAGGCGTGAGAAGAAAACATACTACTGTCGTGCACTAGCTACTCACGCCTGAGGCGTCACGCCTCACGAAAGGCAGGGTTATCCAACATTAGAGACAGGTTTTAATATTCAGTAATCGGGATTTCGCGGAAATAGGGATAGCGGAGCAGCAGCACGAAGGCGGCGGCGGCAAACAGGGGCAGCGTGAAGCGCTCGTCCTCGCCGGTGAGCGTGAGGCCCGGCCGCGCCAGCAGCGCGATGGTGCCGGCGATGAGCAGCAGGATGCCCGCCGACCAAACGGTGTATTGCAGGGCCGGCGACAGGCGCCCGCCGAAGAGCCAGCGGAAGGTGATCCAGCCGAGCAGGAGGCCGGGCAGGCCCAGCACCACGGCGCCGGCCAGCAGGGGCAGGAACAGGTGCAGCTCCGTAGTACTACGGGTCAGCACGTCGCCGGTCATCACGGCGAGGGGATAAAGGCACACGGTACAGAGCCAGGTGTAGAAGACAAAGCGGAAGGCAGGCATGATTCATTGGTTTTAGAGGTAAAAGAACCGGGTGGTGGGCGGCTGCGGGGGTGTTGCGGCGCAGTCTGCCGCGGGGGCGGACCCGTAGCCGGGCGGAGCGCCCGCATATACCCGCCGCGGCAGCCCTCCGCGGAAATCGTTCAGAAAGAGCGGGAACATTCCGGCTCCGGGGCCAAGAAAGATCGTGTCGGCATGCGCACCCGCCTCGAGCGGAAGTGCCGCCACCGGGTGGCCGGCGAGGCATACATGGCAGCCTTGTGCACGAAAGGCGTCGGCCAGCGCGTAGGCGCTCCGCACATCGGCTCCCAGCATCTCGATGAGCACGATGTCGGGCCGCGCCCCGGCTGCAGCACCGGGGCCGCTGGCGGCAGCAGGAACCGTGAATGAAGGAGGGGTCATTTGGATAAACTTGGCGCAGGAATACGGGAGCGGCGGCCGGACCACAGGGCATAACCGGAGAGCAGGGCCCCGCAGCCCAGCCAGCTGGCGCAGAGGAACCAGATGAAGTTGGGATTAGGCGTATCGTCGTAGGGACCGGCAACGGCTACGAACCGGTCACCCGCGGGCAGGTACCGGATCACCAGCGCCTTGCGCAGCCCGGGCCAGGGGTGCCAGGTCACCTTCTTGATCCCGTTGCGGCGGGCATGGTCGAGCAGCCCGGCCGGCACCGGAATGGTGCGGGTACCAACCCGGGCATCGGCAGCCAGCACGCGCCCGCTGGCGTCCAGCACAAAGGTGCTCAGCAGCCCGCTCGCGAAGCGCTGCGGATCGGCTGGCGGCAGCAAGTCCTTTGGATCGGTACCGCGGGCAAGCCGGTAGGCTGCTTCTTCAGCCGCTCGTGCAGGCGGAGCCTCCAGGGCTTCGTGTTGCAGGAGGCGCACGGCCGCATACACCAGCACATGCAGCAGGGAAACGATCAGCAGGGCGCAGAGCAGCGCAGGAAAATTCTTTCGGTTCATCGGGGATTTGTTTGAGGGTTCATGAACAGGAGCGGCGCCGGGTCCGCCCATTTCCGTATTTCTACGGACCGGAACAAAGCCGGCAGGTGGTTGCCGCCGAGCAGGGAGGCCACTTCACGGCGCAGCGCCGCGGGCGAAGCGGCCGTCACATTCACGACCGCGAAGCGCCGGCCGCCCCGCAGCATCCGCTCGCGCCACTCCCATTGGCGGGTGGTATGCACGGCGCCGTCGCTGTACCACCAGGCAGTGTAAAGGCGCGCTTCCTCGTGTTGCAATTGGGCGGTGAAGACCGCCTGTCCGCCGATCCGCTCTTCCTTCGCGCCGGCCAGTGTATAGCCATTGCCGGTCCAACAGATGGTGGGCGAGTGATCGGTGTCGTAAAAGCCGCGCACGAACTTCACATACAGGAGGTGCTGCCCGTCGGACAGCTTCAGCACGCCCGGCACCTGTTCTGTAATGGCATAGGCGCCCGCCTTCCGGCCGTTGAGGAAAGACAGCTGCAGATTGGTGTCGGTGTTGGCGACATAGGTGGCCACCGATGTAAAGAGGAGCAGCATCAGTACCTGTACGCGCAGCCCGCCCGGCCTGGGAGCGACGGGTTCAACCGCCGCAAGCGGCTGCCCCCGCGCGATGAGCCTGCGCGCCAGGAACGCTGCGGGCACGCCTACATACAGCAGCAGGCAGGCAAGCCCGGTGACCTCGTGCATCGGCGTGCCGGGCAGGAGCACGAACCACACCAGCAGCAGTATCCGGATCAGGTTGGCGAGCACGTTGCAGGCGCACAGCACCCCGAAAAAGAAGAGGAGTGCCGGCGTGCCGGGCCGGCGCTGCAGGCGCCGCTGGTAGTAGCCGAGCGTCATGGCGCCGAGTAGCAGCGAAGCCACCAGCATATTCAGGCCCATGCATCCCGGGTCGATGGAGAAAGAGCCATTGGGCTGCACGATCACATGCCCCTGGATCGAGACCGGCACCGCCAGTCCGCGCAGCAAGCCACCGGCCCAGGCAGCCAGCTGCAGCCGGATGGGAAAGGAGAAGGCATTGAAGAAGTACGTGAAGATGGGCGTCACAAAGATCCAGACGAGGCCCGCCAGCGGGCCGGCGCGCAGCCCCGCGCGGGGCGCGATCCCGAAGAGCAGGCAGCCCAGCGAAAGGAACAGCAGCGTCTTCACCGGCACCAGCGCGGTGAGGAGGAGCAGGGCGGCGCCCGCCAGCATCCAGCGCCGGTCGGAACCCGCAACAGGCCCGGGCAGCAGGCAGAACGGCAGCGCCAGCATTCCCAATGCAAAAGGAAGCGAGTACGGCTTGAGGAAGCCCTGGAAGACCCACAGGGACACCACGGCGTACAGCGCCAGTAGAACTACGGTCGGCCGCGGCACGCCGTGCACCGCTGCGGGCAGGGAGATCGTTCGTTGCATCTTAAAATCTTGATCGGAACCAGAGGTAAAGGGCGAACACGGCACCAAGCACCAGCAGCACCCACTCGTGGGGCTCCGGCACCGCGCCGTTGGCCTTCAGGGTGGCGTTACCGAGGCCATCCTTTGCGCGGTCGATACCGAAGCGCTCGTAATCGGCCGCAGTTTCCAGCACCACGAGGCTCGACACCGGCGACACGATGTTGGCGAGCCGCGCCTCCGCTACCAGGGAAGCATCGGCGGAGCCGTTGTCGATGCCCTGTTGCCCGTAAGCGCGCAGGAGGTGGCTATAGGCGAACAGCCGCAGGAGGTGATCGGGCGCGGCGGAGCTGCCCGCACCGGGGGCCCGGTGCAGCTCGATACCCGCCACCGGAAGCGCCACGCGCGTCTCGCCCTCGTCCGGCAATTGAAATACACCTTTCGCAAGCGCCGTTGCAAGGTCGGCCGGCGTGCCTTGCTGGTAGCGGAAGCAGCGGTACTGCAGCAGTCCTTCGAGATAGGGCGTGAGCCCGTGGCCCAGGTTGAACAGCACTACGGGCTCGGACCTTCTGGAATAGGCTTTCAGGCGCTCATAAAACGGGTGCGTCCTGAGGTCGGCAAGCGCCGGGCTGGCCCCGCCGTTCTTGCTTACCAGCAGCGAACTGGCGGGCCTCGCGATGCGGAACACCGGGAAAAGGCTGAACCGGAAGGCCGACAGGCGCTTAAAGAGCAGGTCCCGGTTGGCATCGGTCACGGCTACCATCCCTTCGTCCTCCCACACCCAATGCCGGCGCCCGCGGGCCGCCCGCAGCACCGCATCGAAGTCTGCGGCCGTCCAGCTGCTGTTCACATCAAGGTAGACGTCGGTCACGGAAACCGGCACCTGCATGGGCCGGTAAGCCCCTACGCTGTAACGCTGACCCTGGAACGAGAAAGCGGCTGCGCTGAGGCCCGGGTCGGGCAGCGCGTAGGACCAATGTGCTCGGTAGCCACCTTGATAGATCACGCCGTCGTCGCCCGACCGGAATGCGACCTGCCGGCCCGCATCATCAGCCTGTCCGCCATCGGTCTTCAGCTGCACGCGCTCCTGCGCGCCCGAGGCATCGGGGCCTTCGAAGCGGAGCGACTCGTAGATCAGCTTCCCGCCCTGACGGCGCAGCGGAGCGGTAACCCCGATCCTAAAGTCGCGGCGGTCGCCGGCATTCACCGGGAACACGCGCACCGTAACGCGGTTGCCTTCCTGCCAATGCACTACCGACGGGTCGCGGCGCTCGCCGCCAACGATGGTGCGGTAGGCGCTGTCGGCCTTTTCGCGTGTGGTCAGGATCGCCTGCTCCTCCCGCCCGTTGACCCAGAGCGAGAGTGCCGTTACCACCCCGCCCTCCGGCAAGCGGAACGTGTAGATGGCCTCCTGGGTGCGGCTGCGCCATCCCTCGCGGGGAGCGTGGTTGAAAACCGTCAGGAGCTGCTCGGTGTAAGCGAGGCGCAGCGATGGCCAGAGGCGCACCTGCGTCCGTATTTCTTCGGTCGTCAGGTCTACCCCGGTCCAGAGGCGCTCTTCGCTGTGGTGGCGGGCGCCGAACTGGGTCGATAACAGGCGGATGCGTTCTTCCTCGCCGATACGGATGCGGGGGCTCATCAGATTGGCCAGTACGACCAACGGATCGTGACGATGCGTGAGCTCACCGAGGCTGCGCGAAGGCATCTGCCAGAAGCCGTCAGTTTCCCATTGGGGGATCACATAAACGAGGTCCGACTTCAGCACCTTTTCCGTGAGCCGGTCCTGCGGCAGGCTGCGGGCAAGCTGGATCCACACCGGCAGGTCCGCGCTTCCGTCGGCAAGCGCCTCCCGGTATTGTGCATTCAATTGCCCTACGCGCCCGCGCCAGGCAAAGCCGTAGCCGATGGTGAAGAAGACCGTAAGCGCGGCACCGGCGCCGAACGCGATCCAGTAGGAGCGCCGCTCTCCGGCAAGACGGGGCAGCAGCCGGATCGTGAGGAAGACGAAGGCAAGGGGCACAAAGGTGTGGACCGAGATGCCGAAGGCGATCAATCCCGGGATGCTGATGGCATAGATCGGGAGCAGGTAGCACGACAGGTACGCAAACAACAGTAAGGCAACCGCCATCAGTGCCATCACCAACAGGCGGGCAGCTACCGGCAGCCGCTCGAAGAAAAGGGTGGCCAGGTAGTTGACCCCGATCAAAACCAGCACGATGCAGAGCCAGGCCGGCGAATCCGCGAACACGTCCATGCAGCGGTTCAGCGCGTAGGCGCTTACGAGCAGGAGTAGCAGCAGGAGCACCCACCGGCCCGGCTTCAGCTCTGGTGGCGTCTGCGACGCGCGTGCCGCCGAAAAGAACAGGTAGATGATACTGCATCCATAAGTGCCCATGAATACGCGGAGGTGAAATTCGTCGGTTCCCCGGTAGAACAGCGGCACGCTGAAAAGGGCCAGGGAGACGGCGAGGAGCAGGAGACCGGTGTAAACAACCGGATGACGGAGGGGGGCAATGACAGAAGGCATAGTGCTGGTTTATGGGTTTGGGGATTCCGGGGCGGGCAGTGGTGCCGGCGGGCGGCAGGCCATGATGCTGT
This sequence comes from Flaviaestuariibacter amylovorans, assembly GCF_039541815.1. NCBI lineage: Bacteria > Pseudomonadati > Bacteroidota > Chitinophagia > Chitinophagales > Chitinophagaceae > Flaviaestuariibacter > Flaviaestuariibacter amylovorans. Next base: position 421,878 of record NZ_BAABGY010000002.1, on the reverse strand, counting down.
AGAAGACGAGCACGGCACAGCAGGCGATCCAGCTAAGCAGCACGAGGCGCCAGTGCTTGTAGGTCTGCTGCTCGGTGTACTGGAGCGAGCGGCCCGCGGCCACGAGCAGCTCCGGGTGCTGCGGCACGCGCTTCACCACGAGGGCGATGCGCAGGCCTTCGCGCGGCGCCCAGGTAACGCGGTGCACACCGTTGCGGCGCGCATGCTCCAGCACGCCGCGGGGCACCTTCGGCAGTTGTTTGTCCAGGAAGGCCGTACCCCGCAGGGGACTACCGTCGGGGCTATACAGGAGTACAAACGGCTGGCGCGTGGCGGCCAGGTCGAGCGAGTCGGGCGGCAGGAGCGCAGCAGGCGCCTTACCGTCGACGAGCGCTTCCACGAGGGCGTCGCAGAGGCGTTCCTGCGGCACATTGGCACCGGAGCGGTAGACCTGCTGCACGGTGGCATACACGAGCATGTGGAGGATCGTGACGACGAGGAAGAGGCTAACGAGCAAGAGGGACGAGCGGCGTCTCATGGACAGTAGTTTTACGGGTGAGGGAATCGGCCTCGAGCTGCTGCACGCGGCGGTAACAGGGCCAGAGCACGGCAAAGCCTACGACGCCGAAGCTGCAGTCGACGAGCTGCCACCAGAAGGGAATGCCCCGGACGGCGCCCGCGATAAACGCGAAGGGGAAGATGGCGATGCAGGCACCGAGCCCGAACTCGAGCACCCAGCGGTTGCGCACGGGGTCGCGCCAGGGGCCGATGAAGAGGGCAGCCAGCACGAAGTGCGCAAAGGCCAGCCAGTCGTAGCCGTAGAGGAGAAAGGGCGCGTCGCTCCTCATATCGATATAAGCTTCTAAAAGGGTGCGGAGCCAGGCTCCTACCGTGCTGTCGGCGGGCACGAGTCCCAGGCCAAAGCGGAGCTCGCTTTCGGCGGGCAATACTGTGAGACCGCTTAGGAACAGGGCCACGATGAAGAAGGCAAGTCGCCTGCGGATGAATCGGATGTTTGTATTCTGTCTCATAAAAAGTACTTTGTATTTCAAAGTGGAGGGGCAAAAAAAAATTACTTGATGCCCCGGATCATTTTTTCGAGTGCCTGGATGTGGTCGTTGAAGGCCTTTTCGCCGGCCTTGGTGATCGAATACGTTGTATTGGTCTTACGCCCCACGAAGCCTTTGTGCACCTTCAGCAGCCCGTTCTCCTCGAGGTTCACGAGGTGCGTGGCGAGGTTGCCGTCGGTCACTTCCAGCATGCCTTTCAGGTCGTTGAAGCTCACCTCCTCGTTTACGGCAAGGATGCTCATCACGCCCAACCGGATCCGGTTGTCGAACAGCTTATTGAGGCCTGCTATGGGATTTTTCGAACTCATGGGTTGCACTGCGAAACTAGGTGGTGGCGAGGTCGTCGGCTCCTTTCCGCTCATAGCGCCACCACATACTGAAGCCATAGATGATGTGCAGCACCCCGAAGCCGAAGGCCCAGAAGAACAGCCCGTAACCGAGGAGCAGCATGTTGGCAAGGCCAAGGGCGATCTCCATCAAGCCCAGGTAGCGGATATCGGAAACGGTGTACTTGCTGCCGTTGACGAGCGCGAGCCCGTAGAACACGAGGCAGAGCGGCGCCACGAATTGCCACTCGCCGTAGTTGAGCATCGCCAGGATCAGGAGGCCGCCGGTGATCAGCGGGATGAGCATGTGGATGGCCATCTGCCGCGAGCTGTGGTCCCACATCGGCAGGCCCTGCCGGCGCGCACGGCGCCAGGTGAAGTAAAAGGCCGAGAGGCAGGCCATGAAGAGCACAGCGCCCGCCAGCATGACGAGCTTGAACTCGATGTCTTCCACACGCAGGGCGATCTCGTAACCATAACGGTTCTTCAGCAGCTCCACGTCGCGGACGTCGAAGCGGTCGGCCCCGATCCAGCCGCGGGCGATCCAGGCGCCCACCAGGGCCCAGGCCCCCGCTGCCATGCCACTGAGGCCACTCAGGGAAAGAAAGCGGCTCGACCGCTGCATCATGCGGCGGATGTCGCGGAGCGCTTCGAGGGATTGGGTCTGCTCATTCATAAAAAAGCACTTTGCACTACAAAGTAATATCGTTTTTTCACATCCGCCAAAAAAGAGCCGATTATTTTTTTTACTGCGCTCCGGCTTCCGCATCCCGCCGCTTGCGCCAGTTGCGCAACAGGGTGTCCGGCGGCGCCGATCCGTAAGCCTCTTCCGACAGGCCGGCGGCCTCTCCCACCTCGTATACCCGGTGCGCCTCTGGCGGATAAGGGCCGGCAATACCCAGGAACAGCTCCTCGCCGTACTGCATACGGAACAGGAAGTACCGTCCTTTCCGGCCGCGCTCCGTTACCTCCCGCATACCTACATAGCGGATGCTGTCGGGACTCGCCTCGCTGGCCTCGTTGAACAACAGGCTCTCGGCAAGGGCGCGCTGCGTGCGGTAAGCAGCAGGGAACAGGCTGGTACGTTTCAGCCGCACCAGGTCGGCATACCAGTAGTAGCGCGTGCTCCGGCGGGCCGCCAGCGATTGCAGTGCCGCCGCACCGGGGGTCTGCCCGTTCTCGAGGAGGGCGATTGCCGCCTGCCGCTGCAGCCACGGCGCGGGCAGGCGCAGCATGCGCTGCAGGAGGGCGTGGCTTTCGACGCTGCTGTCGGCCTGGAGCCAGGAGATCCAGGTATACAAGGTCCAGGCCTGCTCCTCGCGCTCCGCTTCGCGTCCCTTGATCCGTTGTGCGGCGCCCTGCAACAGGAACCGGCGGTACGGGGCGAGGTCCGATGCGGCCAGCAGCCCGGAGTCGATCAGCTCCTGCGCTACGGGCAGCAGCCATTCGGCAGTTGAGCTATCGGCCAGCAGTGCCCCGACCTCCGGGAAAAGCAGCCGCGTGAGCGCCAGCGAGTCGTCGAGGGTGCCCGTGAACGTTGCGCTCACCCCGGAGGGGGGCGGCGTCAGCAGGATGAGCTGCTTCAGCAGCCGGTACGCAGGATCGGTTTTCTGCGCGGCCAGCAGGGCCAGCAGTTCTTCCTTTACTGCGGAAGTCACGCCAGGCTGCGGGTACCGGGTAGCCACAAACGAGCGGGTACTGCTGTCCGACAGCGGCTGCACGGCGTAGCGCAGCAAAGCGGGGGTGCTGTGTTCCGATTCGTCGGCCTCCGGATACGCCGCAAGCAGCGCGGTATGCAGCAGCGGCAGGTGCGCGGCGCTGAACCGGGCCTCGGCCAGCGCGTTCCGCGCCAGCTTTCGCTCGAGTGTGTCGGTGCTTCGCAAGGCGGCAAGCAGGTGCTCGAGGGAGCCGTTGTCGCGCCGCAGGGGCTCCGGCGCCGCCACGCGGAAGCTTTCGTAAAACATTTGGGTCCCTTCGTATGCTTCGCCCGGCCGCGTCACGGCATACAGTACAAATACGGAATCACCCGAGGGCAGCACGCGCAGGCGCGCGGTGGCACCATCCCCCGTGCGCAGCAGGTATTCGCGGCCGGCGAGGTTGCCGTTCGAAACAGGCTCCTCCGATACGAGGGAGTCGGAAGCCTCGCGGTACTGATCGAGCTGCTGAACAAAAAAGATGCTGTCGGAGTGGTACCAGCGCCAGGGCGCAAGCGGCCGCACGTCTACATAAAAAGTCTGGTTGCGCCCCACGTCGAAGGCATGGTAGCGCCGCATCACCTGCCCGTTGGCCAGGGTGGCCTCGGCTATGGAACCGTTGCGCCGGAACGGCGAAGGCGCCAGTGCACGGAAGCGGCCGGCACTGTCGCTGCGGATCGCCCACAGCGACGGCAGGTACTCGCGAAAGCGAAGGCTGTTGAAGAACTCGCTGGAGGCGGCCGTATCGTCTTCCTGCATCCGCCCGCCATGCATCAGCGAGAAGCTCCGGTTGCCCCGGTTCACATGAAAGGTGCGCAGCTCCATTCCACTGTTGCCCGTGAAGCGCGCGTCGAGCCAGAGTGCCGGGTAGCCCATGAAGGAGCCCGTATCATTGCGCGTGATCTGCATCGCATCATTGCCGGCAACGTTGCGCACCGACTGCTCCAGCAGTTCGCGGTCGTTCTCGATATAGAAGCCGGGACGCGTTTCCTTTACGATCAGGATATAGTAGCGCTCTCCTGCCGTGTCGATCCAGGCCTGCGCATCCACGTTCCAGGTTTGCTGATCCGCGGCCCCCAGCTTCTCCAGCATCCCGGGGTTGCGCGTCGGGCGGCCCGGTAGGCTCACCGAAAAAGCAAGTGAAGAGTCTACGTATAAATACGGATCCCTGCGCACGGGCGCCGGCGGTGCGGCGGCGCGCAGAAGCTGGAGCGATCCGAAGAAGCGGTCCGCGTCGGCCCCGAAAAGACGCTCCCGCAGGGAGCCCCCGGCCATCAGCACGGCCACCTCGGCGCCGTTGGGCACCAGGCGCAGGCGGTAGTACATGTCTTTCTCACGCGTCAGCGACTCCCAGCCACTGACCCCGCCGCGCAACACGCGTGCGGGCGCAGACAGCACCTGGCGCCCGCCGGAAAGCGTGCGGAGGAGCACGTGCAGGACGCTGTCGGTAACGATAACGGGAAAGGGCACGGCAGCGGAAAAGTAACCGACCTCGGTACGTACGTCGGCAAACACCTGCATCCGGAAGTTCTTTCCCTCCAGGTCTATCCATTCGGGTTTGCCCGGCATCTCGATCCGGAAGGTACCCGGCTCCGAGCGCACGGTATCCCAGGCCGCCGCTTTCGGGGTGAAGCGGAAGGCGCCGGGCGGCAGCTTCCTGCCGTTGCGCACCGCCGTTACGGTGAAGCCGCGATCCCGAAGCAGGGCGAGTACGCCGTCGGCCCCGGGCAGGTGCGCCGCTCCTACGGTGAAGAAGGTGGGGCGAATGTGCGCTAGCGAGTCCATGCGGCGGGCCATCTTGCGGTTGCGGCGGCGCAGCGTGTGGTCGTACTGGATGCTGTCCATCCGTTCAGACAAGCGCTGGATGCGCGTGAGGTCCTGCGCGAGGTAGATCTGCACGAGCTGCTCGTAGAAGCCGTCGCCCGACTTGTCGCGGCCCAGCAGGGCATCCACGTCCACGTCGCCGGACAGTATTTCTGCGGGGTCGAACTGGTCTTCCACGTCCTCGATGCCGCCCACGATCTTACCCATGCTGCGGGCGATGCTTTGCAGGTAGATGTCCATGCTCTCGGGCATATCGTCCTTGCGGCGCGGCGTCTTGTGGCGTCGCTGCAGGTACGACCACGCTTTTTTGCGGGTGATGAGCCCGGCCGGCATGTCCAGCTCGCGCTCGAGCATTGGCCCTACCCGCCGGAACTGCTCCTTCGTGAGCAGGGTTTGCAGCAACTCGGTGCTGTCGGGCGCGGCCATAAAGCGCAGAACGGCCGCCATGGTCGAATCGGGATCCACCTCCATGGCATAGGCGTCGGTGGTGGACAGGAAGTGATAGAGTGAGTCGGTGAAGTGGAAGACACGCCGGTCTTTGATGTGGATGGTACCCCAGAGATACGAGGGGCGCTCCAGGCCATTGCCGGAGATCTGCCACAGCAGGCCCTTCGCCGCCGGTGCCTGCGCCGTCGCATCCGGGTTCGCAAAAAGCAATACGAGGCATACCCACAGGGCCCGGCGCACGATCCGCATACACAGTGTTTTTACAAATTTAGGTCAATCGGCATCGAGTGCTCCCCGGATGACCGCGCAGGCGGCGTCGATCTCCGCGTCGGAGATGTTGAGCGGCGGGGAAATGCGGAGGCAGTCGGCGGCAAAAAGGAACCAGTCCGAAAGCACCCCGCCGGCGATGCAGCGGTCGATGACGCGCTTGCATTCTTCGAACGACGCAAAGCGCGCCGCCATCCAGAGCCCGATGCCCGAGAGCGACAGGATCCGGGGATGCTGCAGGCCGCTGCGGAAGCGGTCTGCCTTGCGGCCCACGGTGCCGATCATGTCTTCGGCCAGCAGCGCCTCCAGCGCGGCGAGGCCCGCCGCGCTGCACACCGGGTGCCCGCCGAAGGTGCTGATATGCCCGAGCACCGGCGCGTCGGTGAAGGCATCCATCAGCTCTTTGGACGCAATGAAAGCACCCAGGGGCATGCCGCCGCCGAGGGCCTTGCCCAGTAATAATACGTCGGGCACGATGCCGTAATGCTCGAATCCCCAAAGGGTGCCCGTACGGCCAAAGCCGGCCTGGATCTCGTCGAGGATGAGCAGGGTGCCCGTTTCCGTGCAGCGCGCGCGGAGCGCCTGCAGCCAGGCCGCGTCGGGCGGGAGCACGCCCGCTTCGGCCTGCACGGTCTCGGCCACCACGCAGGCTGTGTCTTCGGTGATCCGCTCCAGCATGGCGGGGTCGTTGTAGGTGTAGTGCCGCACACCAGGGAGCAGCGGGCGGAAGGAGCGGCGCCAGTACTCGTCGCCGATGATGCTCAGTGCGCCCTGGGTGGAGCCGTGGTAGGAGTTCTGAAACGCAATGATCCCGGTGCGGCCCGTCACGCGCTTGGCGAGCTTGAGGGCGCCTTCCACGGCTTCGGCGCCGGAGTTGGTGAAGTAAACCGAGTTCAGCGATGGCGGCAGCAGCGACACAAGGCGCTGCGCATAGCGCACCTGCGGACTTTGCACGAACTCGCCGTACACCATCACGTGCAGGTAGGCATCGAGCTGCGTGCGCACGGCCTCGAGCACTGCCGGGTGGCGATGCCCCACGTTGGCTACCGAGATGCCGCCAATGAGGTCGGTGTAGGTGTTCCCATCGGCATCCCAAAGCGTACAACCTTCGGCCTTCACGATCTCAAGGGCAAGGGGTGCGGGCGAGGTCTGGGCCACGTGGGACAGGAACAGCTGGCGGAGGTTCATGGCGCAAAAGTAACGGGAGGGAAAGGTTTAGGGGGTTTAGAAGGTTCCTGAAGTTCAGAGGGTTGTGGTTAGCGCAGCCGTTCCTATCTTGCCGGCGACGCCAACCTTTCCCCAACCAACCTTCTAAACCACCTAAACCCCTAAACCTTCCGCTATGGCCCTCATCCTCCCCGTTGAAGACAAAAGCCCTTCCTGGGGCAAAGACTGCTTTATTGCGCCCAATGCCACCATTGTCGGCGACGTGCTGATGGGCGATGGCTGCAGCGTGTGGTTCAACGCCGTGGTACGCGGCGACGTCAACAGCATCCGCATGGGCAACGGCGTCAACGTGCAGGACGGAGCGGTGATCCATTGCACGTATAAAAAGACGACGACCACCATCGGCAACCAGGTGTCGATCGGGCACAATGCCATCGTGCATGGCTGCACGGTGCACGACGACGTGCTGATCGGGATGGGCGCCATCGTGATGGATGGGGCCGTGGTGCACTCGGGCACCATCATCGCGGCCGGCGCCGTGGTGCTCGAAGGCACGGTATGCGAGGGCGGCGCCATCTATGCAGGCGTTCCGGCCAAAAAGGTAAAGGCCGTATCGCCCGAGTTGCTCTCGGGCGAGATCCACCGCATCGCGGGCAACTATTCCGGCTATGCGCGCTGGTTCGACGCGGTGAACGAGGCCGGCACCGGGCGATCAGCTACCTAGTGCAGAAGACCGGTACCGCCGGGCTTGTTGCCGGGGTACCCCAATCTGGGCTTTTTTCCCGAACTTTAGCCTTCCTCAATCCAAGGTGTCATGAAAAACGCATCCCGCTACGCACTCCTGTTGGGCCTGATCTGGGCCGCTTCCTCTTGCTCGCTCTTCAAGCGCGGCGAAGGCTGTCCGAGCAACGGCCGCAACGTAGGCGCCGAGAAAGTATTGAGCGGCGACGCCCCCAAGAAGTCGCCCAAGTTCAAAGGCGCACAGTCATTCTGATTTTAAGGCACAGGTTTTGTGACGATGCAGCTAATCACGCTGTTTTGGCGTCTTACCTTCATAAAACCGTCTTGTCATGAGCCTAACCTTACGCACCGCCCTGGGCTGCACCGAAGCCGTAATCGACGATGATGGCGGCCTCAAACGCTTTTACCTGATCGCCGACATCCTGAAGACCGACCTCGACGTGGTGTACACGCAGAAAGAGGACGATTTCGACGCGATCAACTGGAACTTCTCCTTCGGCAAGCACCTCCTTACGCTTTGCTACAGTATCTACAACGGCATCTCGCTGTTCCCCACCCAGCTCAATGAAGCCTCCCGCCGCGCCAACGAAGCCGTGGTGGAGCTCGCTTCCGTGCTGCAGGGCAAGCTGATGTCGGTGGATATGAGGAACTGACCCGGCCGCTCCGGCCCCCTGTCCCCCGTAGGGGGAACTTAGGTCCTATATTTCTTCCGGTCGGAGTCTGTCTTAAAGTAATATCAATGCTTGAAGCCCGGATCGCTGCGCGATCCGGGCTTTTATCTTTTTTGAGATAGCATTTCTTTTCCTTTCTCTGCCGGTACTTCTGGCAGCTCCGATAGCAATACACTGATCTCGTTGAGGACAGAGTCGAGTGCATATAAAATCTGGTCATTCGTAAAGCAAAGTACCTGGAAACCCAGGATGTTCAGATTGGCGGTTCGAACGGCGTCGCTTTCCTGGTTTTCGGGCAGTTGATGGATCAAACCGTCTACTTCAATAATCAGCCGCTTCTTCAGGCAAACGAAATCTGCGAGATACTTACCAACAATGTGCTGTCGTCGGAACTTATTTCCCTGAAGCGCTTTCCCACGCAGTGCGTCCCACAACATGCTTTCAGCGTGCGTAGGATATCGTCGCTGCTCCTGCACCAATTGTTTTAATTGCCGGTAATGATAGGGATCGGCCCATTGATACCCGTATCGATTGTAGGGGCCAGTAGGTAAACTTTCCATCCCACAAAGCTGGAAAACGTGACTCGTGCATCCATGTGAAAACCCACATCAAAAAATGGGAAGATTCCCGCATGCAATGCTTTCAACTTTAACGAAAGCAGGCAATGGGAAGGTCAGTTCGACCTAAGTTCCCCCTACGGGGGACAGGGGGCCGGAGCGGCCAGGGGGCTAGTAATGCTTCTCGTCGATGGTATCGAGGATCGTGCAGTAATTGACATACCGCTCCTCGGAGATCTCCCCTTCCGCCACCGCGGCTTTGATGGCGCAGCCCGGCTCGTTCATGTGCAGGCAGTTGTTGAACTGGCAGTCGTTGAGGCGGTCGCGCATCTCGGGGAAGTAGCCGCTCAGCTCGGCCTTGTCCACGTTCACGAGGCCGAACTCCTTGAGGCCGGGCGTGTCGATAAGACGGCCGCCGCCGGGGAGGTCGTACATCTCGGCAAAGGTGGTGGTGTGCTGCCCCTTGCCGCTCCAGCCGCTCACGTCCTGCGTCTTGATGCCGGAGCCCGGGAGCACCGCGTTGATGAACGAGGACTTGCCCACACCGCTGTGCCCGCTTACCAGCGTCGTTTTTTCCTGCAGCAGGCTGCGCACCTCCTCCAGTCCTTTTCCTTCCTTCAGGGAAAGCAGGTGCACGCCGTAGCCGGAGGCCGTATAGGTCTCGTGGAGCTCGGCGTAGAGGTCCCATTCCTTGTCGCGGTACAGGTCGGCTTTGTTGAACAGGAGCACGGCAGGTACATGATACATCTCGCAGGTCACCAGGAAGCGGTCGATGAATCCTGTAGAAGTACGGGGATCGCGCAGCGTCACGATCAGCATCGACTGGTCAAGGTTGGCGGCTACGATGTGCTGTTGGTGGCGGCCCTTGGGCGAGAGGCGGTTGATGTGGTTGCGGCGGTCGCGGATGGCGGTGATGGTAGCGGTGTCGCCGTCCGCGCTCTCCGGGTCCATATCCACGATATCGCCCACCGCAATGGGGTTGGTGGAGGTCAGGCCATCGAGCTTCAGCACACCCTTGATGCGCGCTTTCCACCAGCGGCCCTCCGGGTCTTTCACCGAGTACCAGCTGCCGGTCGATTTGTATACCAATCCTTCCATGATCAGGGCAAAGTACGGAATAATGTATAGCGCAAGGCGAGCTCGAGGAGCAAAAACAGCAGGGCTGCCGCGAGGAACCAGTGAAACTCCTCGTAGTACCGCGTCTTGCGCACCACCTGCACGTCCGATTTCTCGAGCCGGTTGATGCGGGCATACACCCCTTCGAGTGCCTGCCGGTCGCGGGCGCGGAAATAGGCGCCGCCGGTAGTGCTGGCAATGCGCTGCAGGAGCGGCTCGTCTACGTTGGCCGTTCTGCGGGCGCCGCCTTCGGCCGATGCCACCACCACATCGGAGCCCATGCCGATGGTGTACACCTTCACCCCCTTGGCACGCGCGATGCCCAATGCCGTTTCGGGGTCGATGATGCGGGTTTCGGGCGCTTCTTCCCGCCCGTCGGTGAGCAGGATGATCACTCGGCTTTTCGCCGGCACATCCTCGAGGCGTTGCACCGCGGTGGCAAGCCCCTCCCCGATCAGCGTGCCGTCCTGCAGCATGCCGCTGCGGATGTTCTTCACCTGCTCCAGCAACGCCTCGTGATCCGTGGAGATCGGGTATTGCGTAAACGCCTCGCCCGAGAACACTACGAGCCCGATCTGGTCTACGGGGCGGGCCTTCACGAAGTCGCCGGCCACGGCGCGGGCCACAGCGAGCCGGTTGGGCGAGAAGTCCTGCGAGAGCATGGAGCCGCTGACGTCGATGCATAGCACGATGGCAATACCCTCGCCCCTGTTGCGCTCCTGCACGTCCTTGATTTGTGGCCGTGCCAGGGCAACAATGATACAAGCGAGGGCAAGGTATCGGAAGATGTTGGGCAGGCCCAGGAGGTTTTGCCGCAGGGTGCGCACGCGGAACACCGCGGCCGTAGAAACACGGAATGCGGGGCGCATCGTGCGGCGGCTCCGCCACTGGATCCAGGCCAGCACGGGCACGAGCCCCAGGAAGGGCAGCACCCACTCCCGGGCAAAACTCAGTTGTTGTATCCACTCGTAGAGCATCAGCTGTTCTCCTCGATGGCGATGACCGCCTCTTTGATCGTTTGTACCGAGCGGTCCAGGTCGCCCGATGCCGGCCGGTGGCGGGCAAACTTGACGAGGTCGCTTTCCTCCAGCGTCTGGCGGAGCGCGCCCTGCATGCCGCCGCTCAGCCGCCAGCTACCCATGCGGGCTACCAGGTCGCCGGTGGTCTCGGCATCCGACTGGTAGCGCTTGCGTTGGTATAAATACTGGCGGAAGAGTCCTACCAGCTCGGTATAAAATTGCTTCGGGTCGCGGCGGCGCGCCTCGTCGCGCTCGAGTTGCTGCAGCTGCTGCAGCACGGTGCGGTAATAGTTGGGATCGACGCGGGGCGGCGGTGCCGGGCCCTTTTTGCGCGCAGGAAAGAGCAGCAGCACCAGCAGCAGCACGATAAGCGCGATCACGAGGTACCACATCCAGGTGCTCCGCTCGGGAGGCGCCAGGCCCAGGATGTCTTTCTCCTCGTGGTAAGGCTGCTTCGGATCGAAGGGTGAGGAGAAAGAGACCTGCACAGGCAGCGGGGCCGAGGCGCCGGCGCCGTAGCGCAGCGGCGGAATGATCCAGCGGCCGCTGTCCCAGCTCGTGATGCGAAGCGTCTGCTGCAGCGTGTAGGCCGATCCGTTCAGCAGCGTATCCACCTTCGAGCGCTCGAGGATCTCGAAATGCGGGATCGAATCGAGCGCGAAGGGCGGCGGCACCTGCGGACCGGTAGCCTTCAGCACGAGCTCGATGGGCTCGCCGATGAGGATGCGCTGCCGGTCGGCGGTAACGGTGAGCGTTTGGGCCGCGCCGCACAGCGTAGCCAGCAGAAAGAGATATGTCAGCAGGATGCGGCTCATGCACGGTTGCGGCTGATGAAGAATCGTTGCAGCACCTTTACGTAGTCCTCGTCGGTGCGCAGGTGCAGCAGGTCGGAGCCTGCCTTCTTGAAGACGTTGTTGGCATATTCGGTGATACGGAAGAACTCGCCCTCGTATTCCTGCCGCACGAAGGCGCTGCCGGTATCCACCCATTGGCGGCGCCCGGTTTCGAGGTCTTCCACTTCGAGCAGGCCGGCGTCGGGCAGGCGCTGGTCCATCACGTCGTAGATCTTGATACCTACCGTGTCGTGGCGGCGGCCGATGACGCGCAGCGCGTCGTCGTAGCCGGTATCCAGGAAATCGCTCAGGATAAAGGCGATGCTCTTCCGGCGCGTCGTATTGTTGAAATAGCGCAGCGCCTTGCCGAGTCCGGTGCCGCCCTGCGCCGGCTCGTGGGTGAGCAGCTGGCGCACGAGGTAGAGGCCCTGTGTGCGGCCCTTCTTGGGCGGGATGTATTTTTCGATGGTGTCGCTGTAGAGGATGGCGCCGACCTTGTCGCCGTTGTTGATGGCGGAGAAGGCGAGTACGGCCGCGATCTCGGTGGCGAGCTCGCGCTTGGTGGTGTTGACGGTGCCGAAGAGGGAGGACGCGCTGACGTCCACCAGCAGCATCACCGTCAGCTCGCGCTCCTCCTCGAACAGCTTGGAGAAGGGATGGCCGAAGCGCGCCGACACGTTCCAGTCGATAAAGCGCGGGTCGTCGCCGGCGGCGTATTCACGCACCTCCTTGAACGACATGCCGCGGCCCTTGAAGGCGCTGTGGTACTCGCCCGTAAAGAGGTCGCTCGCGAGCTTCTTGCTCTTGATCTCCAGGATCCGGACCTTTTTTAATATGTCGGCTGTTGTGAGGGACACGTTTATTGGTCTATTTGTTTATTGGTCTATTGGTAAGGGGTCGTTCAAATTGCGGATGTCGTTACGCGTCCGAAGGTCATTGCGAGCGAAGCGAAGCAATCTCCAGCGCTACACAGCCTGTACCAATCCAACAACCGTTCACAACCTGAATCTGAAATCCGAAATCACAAATCTGAAATCAGATGTAAGATCCCAGATCTCCGATCTGCGATCCTACGGAACGGGCAGCTTCGAAAGAATCTCCCCGATAACGGCTTCGGAGGTCACGTTCTCGGCCTCGGCCTCGTAGGTGATGCCGATGCGGTGGCGGAGCACATCGACGCAGATGCTGCGCACGTCGTCGGGTACCACGTAGCCGCGGCGGTTGAGGAAGGCCACGGCCTTGGCCGCGATGGCGAGGTTGATGGAGCCGCGCGGCGAAGAGCCGTACGAGATGAGTCCCTGCAGGTTCTTGAATCCGGATGCCTCCGGCGTGCGCGTGGCAAACACGATGTCGATGATGTATTGCTCCACCTTCTCGTCGAGGTATACCTGCCGCACGAGGTCGCGGGCGGCGAGCATCTCCTGCTGCGAGGCCACGGCCTGCACCTTGGGCACGGCGCCGGCCTGCACCTGCTGGCGGATGATGAGCTGCTCCTCCTCGCGGGTGGGATAGCCCACCACCACCTTCATGATGAAGCGGTCCATCTGGGCCTCGGGCAGCGGGTAGGTACCTTCCTGCTCGAGCGGGTTTTGCGTGGCCAATACGAGGAAGGGCTCGTCGAGCTTGTAGGTCTGCTCCCCGATGGTCACCTGCCGCTCCTGCATCGCCTCGAGCAGGGCGCTCTGCACCTTGGCCGGGGCGCGGTTGATCTCGTCGGCGAGGATCAGGTTGGCGAAGATGGGGCCCTTGCGCACCACGAACTCGGCGCGCTGCTGGTTGTAGATCATGGTGCCGATGACGTCGGCCGGCAGCAGGTCGGGCGTGAACTGGATCCGGGAGAAGCGGGCCTGGATGGCTTCGGCGAGCGACTTGATGGTCAGCGTCTTGGCGAGGCCGGGCACGCCTTCGAGCAGCACGTGGCCGTTGGAGAGCATGCCGATCAGCAGGCGGTCGAGCATATAGGGCTGGCCGATGATGACCTTGCCGACCTCGGCGCGCAGGTTGTCGATAAAGCGGCTCGCATACCCGATGCGGTCGTTGAGCTGCCGGATGTCTTCTGAGGATGGTACCATGGGGGCAATTTACGAAGGGGCACTCAGCAAATACTCTGCCGCTGTGCGGCACCGGTAGCGGCCAGGCGCGTCCGCAACCTGGGGTGTTGCGTGCCGACGCCCGCCCCGTGCCGCCGCCCGCGTATCCGGCAGCCGGCATCCTACTGTAAAAAAGGACCTATCTTTAGCTTCGAAACAACACTATGAAAAAAATACTGTTCGCCACTGTCGCCGGTACCCTCCTGTTCGCCGCCTGTAAGAAAAGCAGCGACGACGATACCCCGGCCGTCACCAATACGACGCGCATCACGGCCACGCCCTGGATCTATAAATCGGCCGGCTTCGACATGGACCGCAACGGCACCATCGACCAGGCGCTGCCCGGCGGCACCCTCACGCCCTGCCGCCTCGACAACCAATACATCTTTGCCACCAACGGTGCCGGCACGATGGACGAAGGCGCTACGAAGTGCGATCCCGCCAATCCGCAGACGGTCGCGTTCACGTGGGCCTTCGCCAACAACGAAACCGAGATCGAACTCGGCGGCGCAGCGCTCTTCGGCCTCGCCGGCCGCTTCAAGGTATGGGCCCTCAACGACACGCTGCTGTCGATGTCGCGCGATACGCTGATCAACTTTCCGCCGCTTCCGCCTACCAATATTTCGATCCTCATCAACCTGAAGCACTGATCCCGCGGCAAGCCCGGGACGACACCAACATGCGTCATTTGACCAGTACATGGCCGCGCCTTTTGGCCTTTTTCCTGCTGCTTGCGGCGCTCGTGGCCGGTTGCGCCAAAGAGTATAGCTTCGAGGGCGGTGGCCCCTACGTACCGCCGCGCCGCTGCGTGGACTGTCCCTTCATCCCGGTATGCGATTCGTCGGTGTATACCTATTATACCGTGTCCGGTGGCACCGAAGACACGCTCGAAGCCGCCGCCAAAATCCTCGGCGATACCCTTATCGGCGGCACGCGCTTTACGCAGGTGTCGGGCTACGGCCCCTTCGCCGGCGGACTTCTCTACAACTGCGACGCGGGCATCTACCGCATCGTGGTGCCCCTCGGCGAAGTCACGCCCAACCTCGACTCGCTCGTGCAGGACATCGACTCGCTGCCCCTCACCCTGAGCAATATTCGCCTTGTTAATCCGGCGGTAGCCACCGTGCTGAAGGCTAACGCCCCGCTGAACAGCACCTGGTTCGACACGCTCGCCACTGCCGATGCCCTGCCCCCGACGCCGCTCCCTTTCCCGATCACGCTGCGGGTGTTTGCGGGCATCGATTATACGCTGGTGGCTAAGGATGCGACGCATACCGTACAGGGCCGCTCCTATTCGGGTGTAAGCCATGTGCACGGAAAGATGCGCATCGGCATCACCAGTGCGCTTCCGATCCCGATCCCCGTGCCGCCGCTGCCGGTGAGCCTCGAAAGCGACTACTACCTCGCGCGCGACGTGGGCGTGATCGAGTTCCGCGTGGCGAACGATAGCGGCGTGATCACAAGAGCGGAATTAATAAGGTATATAAGGTAAGAAGGGATGCTTACCCCGAAAAAAAGATGGGGCTAAGGTATTCGCAAAGAGAAAGGCTGCGCTCACGCGCGGCCTTTTTGATTTCGGACGTGTGATTTCGGATTTTAGATTTTTGGGTCAGTGATGGAACTGTGTTTCCCGCTGGCAAATCAGAACATTTGAACAGGGAACAAGGAACAGGGAATAAGGAACAAGGAACTGTACAGGCGCATCCTGATATCGCATTGATTTTTCGAAAGGGTAGCTACAAGGTTTACGCTGCAACAGGATGATGCAGGCCACCGGAAAGACTGCTGCACAGAAGCGATCTTACCATTGCCTAATCGACCCATAAACAATCCCTTCGCGGAACACTTAGCCCCTTCGCTTCTTAGCGGTAAAAAATCTCTTGTTTTCCTTCTGCCGCCTTTATCCGAGATACTTCGCTACGATCGGCAATCTTCTTCCCACTCCAAACGCCTTTGTAGAAACCCTGATGATGGGGCAGAACTGGTTGCGCTTGTACTCGTTCATGTTGACGAGGCGGAGCACGCGGTTCACGAGCGCCGCATCGAAACCCTGCGCCGTGATGGCCGCGGGGCCCTGCGTCAGCTCGATGTATTGATAGAGGATGCGGTCGAGGATGTCATAATCGGGCAGGGAGTCGGAGTCCTTCTGGCCCGGACGCAGCTCGGCGGAGGGCGCCTTCACGAGGATGTTGTTCGGGATGATCTCACGTTCGCGGTTGATGTAGCGGGCGAGGGCGTAGACCTGGGTTTTGTACAGGTCGCCGAGCACGGCGAGGCCGCCGGCCATATCACCATACAGGGTGCCGTAACCCGTGGCGAGTTCGCTCTTGTTGGAGGTGTTGAGGAGGATGTAGCCGAACTTGTTGGCGAGGCCCATCAGCAGGTTGCCGCGCGTGCGGCTTTGCAGGTTCTCCTCGGCCACGTTGAACGGTCGGTCGCCAAAGAGCGGCTTCAGCGTTTCGAGCAGGGCGTTGTATACCGGCGCAATGGGCACAACATCATAGCGGTTGCCCAGCGTCTCACTCAACTGAACGGCATCGGCCACCGAGTGATCGGAGGAGTATTCGGAGGGCAGCAGCAGCACATGTACCGCCTCCTTGCCCAGGGCTTCCACGGCGAGGGCCTGCACCACGGCGGAGTCGATGCCGCCGGAGGCGCCAAGGGTAGCCTGCCGGAAGCCCATCTTCTGAAAGTAGTCGCGGATACCGAGCAGGAGCGCGCTGTGGATCTCCTGGATGCTTTTTTCCTCGGTGAGGTACCGAAGCGTGTCGGTATCGCGCCCCACTTCGGCAGCGGAGTAATAGTATTTGTGCGCTACGGCCGGCGCCTCGCCCGGCTTCATCAGCTCGTCGAGGTCGAAGAGGGCATAATCCTCCTCGAAATAATTCAGCTCCTGCACCAGCGTGCCGTTGACGTCGTATACCAGCGAGCCGCCGTCGAACACGATCTCGGTCTGGGCGCCCACGGTATTGCAATAGAGCATCGGGATGCCGTACTTGGCGGTATGCGCTTCCACGATGGAGCGGCGCACGGTGTCGGCAGCGTAGTTATACGGGGACGCCGACAGGTTGAGGATGACGTCGGGTCCTTCCTGGATGAGGTGCTCCATGGGCGTATCGCGGTATAGGGGGTTGTCGCCGAGGTTCCAGATATCCTCGCAGATCGTAATGGCCAGCTTCTTTCCTTTGAAGTCGACGCAGCGCCAGGCAAAGGCCGGCTCGAAGTAGCGGTTTTCGTCGAAGACGTCGTAGGTGGGCAGGAGCGTCTTGTGGATCTCGGCCTGGATCGCCCCTTCGTACAGGAAAAAGGCCGCGTTGAAGAGGTCCTTGCCTTCCTTCTGTGGGTTGCGGGCAGGAGCGCCCACCAGCACGCCTACACCGGGCGCATAGGCCTTCAGCTCGTCGAGCGCCGCGTAGCACTTGTTGATGAAGTCGTCGAACTCGAGGAAGTCGCGCGGGGGGTAGCCGCAGATCGAGAGCTCGGAGAACAGCACGAGGTCGGCACCGGCGGCAACGGCCTTGTCGATGCCTTCGCGGATCTTCTGCACGTTCGCTTCGAAATTGCCGATGTGGTAGTTCTGCTGGGCGAGGAAAATCTTCATGGAGGTTTATTAGTCTATTGGTCTATTTGTTTATTAGTAAAGGGCCGCCTAAAGGGCCGGTGTCATTACAATTCCGAAGGTCATGGCAAGCGCAGCGACGCCATCTCCTCCGTTACGCGGAGTGCACCGCAAGCTAAAAACGCCAAAACCCTTTCAATTTCCTAAAGCTCATCGCCAGGGCACGGACCATGCGTATCGCTTCGTTATCTTGCCGCGAAGTTCCGGAATAAACATTCACGAATCCCTTTCCAAATCGTATGACACGGTACCTCCTGTGTGCAATAACTGTGCTGCTCGTGGCCTGCGGCGGTGGCCGCAAGAAGCCCGACGTTTCGAACATCAAGGTCGACCTGCAACTGGAGCGCTTCGAGCAGGCTTTCTTCAGGATCGATTCCAACAACATCGCCGCGGGGCTGGCCGGCCTCCGCAATGCGCACCCGGCCTTCTACGGTGCCTTCTTCAACAACATCGTCGGCATCAACCCGAACGATTCGTCGGGACAACAACTCATCCGCTACATGCTGCGCGACTACGCGCCCGTTCACGACTCGATCCGGCAGAAGTACCCGAAGCTCGACTGGCTGCGGGAGGAGCTCACCGGGAGTTTCCGCTACGTGAAGCATTACTTTCCCGACTATGCCGTGCCGCGGGTGGTCACGTTCATCAGCACCTTCGACGCGCCCGGCGCCGTGCTGGGCCCGGGCTTCCTGGGCATCGGCCTGCAGCAGTTTGCGGGAAAGAACTTCAGCGTGTACCAGGTTCCCGAGATCCAGCAGATGTATCCCTCCTATATCTCGCGCCGCTTCGACAAGGAATACATGACCGCGGCGGCGATGCGGGCCGTGGTGGACGATATCTACCCCGACCAGAGCGTGGGTCGTCCGCTCATCGAGCAGATGGTGGAGAAGGGCAAGCAGTGGTTCCTCCTCGATCAGTTTCTCCCCGATGCGCCCGACAGCGTCAAGACCGGCTATACCGGCGCGCAAACGGAGTGGGTTCGGGAGAACGAGGGCAATATCTGGAGCTATGTGACCAAAAACGAAAACCTCTATTCGATCGAGCCGCACGTCATCCAGACCTATATCGGCGAGTCGCCCTTTACGCAGGCCATGTCGGAAGCCTCTCCGGGCAACCTCGGCCCCTGGATCGGCTGGCGGATCGTGCAGGCCTATGCCGACGCCCACCCCGACCTCACGCCGCAGCAGCTGCTGGCCCTCCCCGCCCGGAAGCTCTTCGAGGGGAGCAAGTATAAGCCCAAGTAGCCCCCTGTCCCCCCAAGGGGGCACTTAGACCGATCATCTCTTCCGATACCAAACATTCTTAAAGAAGATCGCTCAAACAAAACCCCCGTATCGCTTCGCGATACGGGGGTTTACTATTTATGCGTTGATACATATAGCTATCGTAAGGTATGGTGGACCTAAGTGCCCCCTTGGGGCGACAGGGGGCCGGGCTTAATTGTACTTGAACGGCGTCACCATCTCGAAGGCCGGGATGTTGACCTCGAAGGTCTGCTTGGTATGCAGGTTCTCCATGAGGTAGGTGCCGTGCATCCGGCCCATCTCGGTGTGCAGGTTACAACCGCTCACGTACTGGTATTCGTCGTGGGCATTGATGACGGGCTGCATGCCTACTACGCCCTCGCCTTCTACTTCACGGTACTCGCCGTCGGAATCGAAGATGAACCAGTGCCGGCTCAGGAGCTTCACCGGGAAGCTGTTCTGGTTGTCGATCGTGATTCTGTATGCGAACATGAACTCCGACTGGAGCGGGTTGGAATAATCCTGTTGGTAGAACGTCTCCACGCTGATCTTGACCCCCTCTGATATTTTGCTTACCATACCACAAGTTTAAATAAAGGTATTCAAACCGGGTACCAGAAATAGACCGCTCCCGGGATGGTACAAATGTTTCTACAATCCTAACTTAGCGGCCACAAAAAGCGGGGCCGCGCCCCGGGATGCGGGCCACCGGCCTTCGGCTCCCGGACGGCTACGCCTTTGTCGAACGGCCCCCTGCGGCCTGGGCTACCCCTTAATAACCAAAAGATTACACATGAAAATTGCAGTTGCCAAAGGCGATGGTATCGGACCGGAGATCATGGATGCGGTCCTGAGCATCTTTAGCGCGAACAAGGTCGATCTCGAGTACGAATTTGTGGAAATGGGTAAATGGGTCTTCGATAAGGGCCATTCCAACGGCATGACGCCGGCAGCGCAGGCTTCCATCGAGCAGCTCGGCATCCTGTTCAAAGGCCCTATGGAAACGCCCAAGGGCAAGGGCGTCAAGAGCATCAACGTAACCGCCCGCAAAACCTGGAACACTTACGCCAACAAGCGCACCTTCCAGACCCTCCACGGCGTGGATACGGTCTTCTCCAAGGCCGGCATCCCCATCGACATCACCATCGTGCGCGAGAACATCGAAGACACCTACGGCGGCATCGAGCACATGCTCACGCACGACGTGGCCCTCTCCCGCCGCTTCATCACCCGCCCGGGGTCCATGCAGGTGATCCGCTATGCCTTCGAGATGGCCCAGAAGAAAGGTGCCCGCCGCATCACCTGCGGCCACAAGGCCAACATCATGAAGCTCACCGACGGCCTCTTCCTCGAGTGCTTCTATGAAGTGGCCAAGGAATACCCCGACCTTACGGCCGACGACAAGATCGTGGACGACCTCGCCATGCAGCTCGTGGTGCGCCCCGACCAGTTCGACGTGGTGGTGATGACCAACCTCCAGGGCGATATCATCTCCGACCTCTGCGCCGGCCTCGTGGGCGGCCTCGGCTTCGCACCCTCCGCCAACATCGGCGATCACATCTCCATCTTCGAAGCGGTGCACGGCACTGCCCCCGACATTGCCGGTAAAGGCATCGCCAACCCCACGGCCCTCCTCCTCTCCGGCCTTGGCCTCTTGCGCCACCTCGGCTTCCGCGAGAACGCCGCCATCATCGAGAATGCGCTGCTCTACACGCTGGAGCAGGGCGTCCGCACCGGCGACTTCGGCGACCGGAGCAAGCCCTCCGTCAACACCGCCGAATTCACGCAGGCCATCATCGGCAACTTCGGCCGCGTACCCGAGGTGGGCATGCGCCCCATCCTCGAGAACGTGCACGAAAGCCTCGCCGTGTGCCGCCTCGAGCACAACACCATGATGGTGAGCAAGGAAGCGAGCGACGAAAAGATCGTGGGCGTGGACGTATTCATCGAGAGCGCCGAAGGCCACGATGCCGTTGCGAAGAAATGCCTGCAGCACACCGCCGACCTGTTCAAGCTCGTCACGATCTCCAACCGCGGCACGCAGGTATGGCCCAAAGGCTCGGTGTACACCAACCTCGTGAACCAGTATGCCTGCCGCTTCGAAGCCGTTGGCGGCAGCGGCGTTACGCAGATCGACATCATCGAGCTGCAGAAGCGCCTCATCCAGGACTTCAAGGTCTGCTCCATCGAGCTCCTCAACCAGTGGGATGGCAAGCTGGCGTACAGCCTGGCGCAGGGCCAATAGCCCCGTGTCCCCCGAAGGTGGAACTAAGGTGGACTATTCTTTTATTGCCTTGACTTTTCTCAAGTTGTTTATACGAAAGCCCCGACGGTGTCGGGGCTTTCTACGTTAATCAGGTAAGGGGTTGTAGGGCAGAGGAGGAATACTTGAGCATTTAAGTACATGAGCAAATGAACAATCGAGGGGCTTGCGCCGTCGGAAGGATTTACTTCAGGTATTCACTCGCTCATGCATTCAATATCGCACTCCGAATGGGAAGAATGATCGAATCATGAAAGAACAGTTTCAGCCTGAGTTCCCCCTACGGGGGACAGGGGGCCGTTAACCACCTGCCTTCTTGGTACCACTATACCCATTCTTCAGCAGCCAGCCCATCACCTTCTCGCGCTGGTCGCCCTGGATCATGGCCTCGCCGTCCTTGATGGAGCCGCCGGTGCCGCAGAACCCTTTGAGCTTCTTGCCCAGTTCCTGGAGGTCTTCATCAGCGCCCACGAAGCCGAACACCACGGTAGTGGGCTTGCCGCCGCGCTTCTCCAGCATCACCCGCAGCTTCTGCTGTTGCGGCGGCAGGGTTTGCTGTGCACCGCCCTCCTCGGGTTGGAACTGGAAGTTCGGGTCGGTGCTGTAAACGAAGCCATTCTTGTCTGATTTCTTCTTGCTCATATCACTTCGGGAAATTCAAAAGTAAAAAGTAAAAATTCAAAAAGCTTCAGGCCGGTGTTTTCCTAAAGAGCGCGCTCAGTCTTCAAACACGCTTTTAACGCAATCGAGGAGCGACACAGCATTCGGCATCCTTCTGACTTTTGACTTTTGAATTTTTACTTTTGAATTTTTACTTAATAACCGCTTTCAAACTAAGGTCAAGGCTCTTGGCCTGGTGGATCAGTCCGCCTACGGATACGAAGTCGACGCCGGTTTCCGCATAACTACGGATGGTGTCCTTGTTGATGCCGCCGGAGGCTTCGGTCTCGAAGGTATCGCCGATGAGGGCCACGGCTTCTTGTACCTGCGCCGGCTGGAAGTTATCAAGCATCACGCGGAAGACCTTGCCGTTGCCGATCTCGAGTACCTTGCGCACGTCGTCGAGGGAGCGCGTTTCCACCTCGATCTTCAACCCGGGTTTATACTGCTGCACATAGTCCCAGGCGCGGCTGATGGCCGGCTCGAGTCCGCCCGCATAGTCGATGTGGTTGTCTTTGAGCATGATCATGTCGAAGAGCCCGAACCGGTGGTTGACGCCGCCGCCGATGCGCACGGCCTCTTTCTCAAGCAGGCGGAAATTCGGGGTCGTCTTGCGGGTATCGAGGAGGCGTGTCTTATATCCTTCGAGGAGCTTCGTGTATTCGCGGGTGAGGGTGGCGATGCCGCTCATGCGCTGCATGATATTGAGCACCAGGCGCTCGCACTGGAGGATCGTATGCACCGGAGCCGCTACCTCGAACGCGACGTCGCCGTATTTCATCTCCTCGCCGTCGCTCTTGTGCCGGGTAAATACGGACGAGGGGCGCTGGTAGCGGAAGATCTTCTCGGCCACGTCCACGCCGGCCAGGATGCCGTCCTGCTTGATCTTGAGCACGGCCTTTCCCTGCGCGTCGGCAGGTATGGAGGAGAGGGTGGAATGGTCGCCGTCGCCGACGTCCTCGCGGAGCGCAGCGTCGATCAGTAGGTGGAGCTGGTTGTCGAAATCCATCATGCGGCTAAGGTAAGCCGCCGCCGCTTTGCGGCGGCTCGTCTATTGGTCTATTGGTTTATTGGTAAGAGGTCGTTTATATGGCTGAAGTCATTGCGGGTTGCGTCATTGCGAGCGAAGCGAAGCAATCCCCGCCGTTACGCGGAAGGCTTCGTTCCAGCAACGCCTTATCTTATCGAGTTCATTTTTCCCCGCTCACCTGCTCACCCGCTCACCGGCTCACCGGTTCACCTGCTCACCTGCTCACCTGGAGAGGGGCCGGGGTGGGGGTCAAAAAAGCCCCGGCGCTGGGCCGGGGCGGGAATAACCTGGTAAAAATGCTTTACTGGAACCGGATCTCGCGCACGAGCTGCTTGCCGTTGCGTGCGCTCATATACACCGTGGTGCGGTAAGCGCCGGAGCGGGTCTGCAAGGTGCCGATCACGAACTGGTTGCCGCCGTTGTCGCCCTTGTGCTTGAGCTCGAAGCCTTTCACGCCGTTGGAGCTGAAGAAATCCTGCAGCACCATCGTAGCCTGGGCACGGCTGTAGCGGTCCGACTTATCGGGTAGCGCGATCTCTACATTATCGTCGATGAAGCGGGAAAGCTCCGAAGCGGAGCCTCCGCGCAGGGCGGAGATGACGTCGTCCAGGCCGCCGGCGGCACGGAAGGCGGTGAGGGCCAGGAAGGCCGTAAACAGGAGTAACAGTTTTTTCATAGTGGATCTTTTTTCACCCGCACTTACGCCAATTTGGTGCCACAGGTACGGGGGGTGTTAAACGGTACTAAAATAAACAAAACCTTTGCGATTCGGTAGCTTTGCGCCAATTATTTGAAAATACCGCTATGCCGCAACGTAAAGTTATCCTGCTGATCATGGACGGCTGGGGCCTCGGCCAGGTGGCCTCCTCCGACGCCATCCGCGCTGCCAATACGCCCTTCGTTTCCTCCCTTTACACGAAATATTCCAATACGACGCTTACTACCAGTGGCGAGGAAGTAGGCCTCCCCGAAGGCCAGATGGGCAACTCCGAGGTGGGCCACCTCAACCTCGGCGCCGGCCGCATCGTATACCAGGAGCTGCAGCGGATCAACGTGGCCGTGCGCAGCGGCGAGCTCGCGGCAAACGAAACGCTCCTGCAGACCATCAACTATGCGAAAGCCATGCGCAAGCCCCTCCACCTGATGGGCCTCGTGAGCGACGGCGGCGTGCATTCCCATACCAGCCACCTCAAAGCCCTCTGCGACATCTGCAAGCAACAGGGGCTTACCGAGGTCTATATCCATGCCTTTACCGACGGCCGCGACACCGACCCGAAAGGCGGCCTTGGCTACGTCACTGACCTCGAAGCACACCTGCAGGGCTCCGTGGGCCGCATCGCCTCCGTGAGCGGCCGCTACTATGCCATGGACCGCGACAACCGCTGGGAGCGCGTGGAAAAGGCCTACGCAGCACTCGTGCGCGGGGCAGGTGAAAGCGCTACCTCGGCAACCGAGGCCATCGCTGCCTCCTACGGGCGCGGCGTTACCGATGAGTTCATCCTGCCCACCGTATTGCAGGAGGCCGGCGCACCGGTGGCCACCATAAAAGAAGGCGACGCCGTGCTTTGCTTCAACTTCCGCACCGACCGCTGCCGCGAGATCTCGAAGGCGCTGACGCAGACCGGGTTCCCGACCTACAACATGCAGCCGCTGAAGCTCTGGTATGCCACGATGACCGAGTACGACGCCACCTTCCAGGACGTACACGTGCTGTTCCGCAACGACAACCTCAACAACACGCTCGGTGCCGCCATCGCCGGCGCCGGCCTGAAGCAGATCCGCATCGCCGAAACCGAGAAATACCCCCACGTCACCTTCTTCTTCAGCGGCGGGCGCGAGCAGCCCTTCGAGGGTGAGCAGCGCATCATGGTGCCTTCGCCCAAAGTGGCCACCTATGATCTCCAGCCCGAGATGAGCGCCGAAGGCATCACCGACGCCATCGTTACCGAACTGAAGAACGGCGAGGCATCGTTTGTCTGCCTCAACTACGCCAATGCCGACATGGTGGGCCACACCGGGGTATGGGAGGCCGTGATCCGCGCCGTAGAGGCCGTTGATGCCTGCGTCGACCGCGTGGTGACCACCGCCCTCGAAAACGGCTATACCATTTTCCTGACCGCCGACCACGGCAACTCCGATTTCATGATCAACGCCGATGGCTCGCCCAACACGGCGCACACCACCAACCCGGTGCCCTTGTTCATCATCGACAAGGACTGGAAAGGAACCGTGCGTCCCGGCAAGCTGGGCGACATCGCGCCGACGATCCTGCGGATGATGGACCTGCCCATCCCGGAGGAGATGACCGGCGAGGTGTTGATCTGAGATCTGTGATCGCGGATCTCAGATCTGGATTTCAGATGTGTGATTTCAGATTTGAGATTTTGGGGGGAGGCTGCGTTGCCGGGAGCGTCTCGTGATCAGCTTACTGATTCGTATCCGTACAAAGAGAGCTCCCCAAAAGCAGGAACAGCGGCACAGAAACGACCCCTTACCAATAAACCAATAAACCAATAGACCAATAGACCAATAAACATGTCGAGACGCATCCTGCTCGGACTGTTGGCGGTATTGCTGCTGATCCAGGTGTTCCGGCCGGCGAAGAACAGCCGTCCCGGGCCGCAGCCGCATAACGTGACGGCGCTCTACCCGGCCCCGGCCGGCGTGCAGGCGGTGCTGGAGCGCGCCTGCTACGACTGCCACTCCAACAACACGCGCTATCCCTGGTATACCGAGGTGCAGCCGGTTGCCGGCTGGTACGGGCGGCAGGTGACCGAGGGGCTGGAGCACGGCAACTTCGATGAATTCCGCAACCTTCCGCCACGCCGGCAGATCGGTTTCCTGGAGCGCTGCATCGACCAGGTGACGCGCAGGGAGATGCCGCCTTCGGGCTACACGGCGCTCCGCCGCGAGGCAACCCTTTCCGTGGACGAAGTGCAGGCACTGGCCGCCTGGGCCCGCGACGTGCAGCGGCAGATCCGCGCGGCGGCCCTCCCGGCCGACAGCGCCGGCGCGGCAGCGGACCGGCGCTGAGGGAATGAAATCGGTGAAAGACGGCGTCCGCCGTCTTTTTTTTTGGCCCCGGCGCAGCGAAACGCGGCTGAAATTGTCTATCTTACAGGCACCCCCTCAAGGAAATCTATGACCGAAGAAACCCTCTTACAAGGTTGCATCCAAAATAACCCCTCCGCGCAGAAGGAGCTGTACTTCCGATTCAGCTCAAAGATGCTCGGGGTGTGTTATCGGTATGCGCATAACCGTGAGGATGCCGAGGATATGCTGCAGGAAGGATTCATCAAGGTCTTTTCCCAGATCCGCAGCTTTGAAAGCCGAGGCTCCCTCGAAGGCTGGGTGCGCCGCATCATGGTGCACACCTGCATCAATATCCTGAAGAAGAACAAGAAGTTCAACGAAAGCGTAGACCTCATTCATGCCACCTCGCTGCAGGTGCGGGAAGACTCCATTCCCTCCATCATGCAGGCCAAGGAAGTGGTCGAGAGCATCCGCCTGTTGCCGATCGGCTACCGCACGGTGCTCAACCTCTACGCCATCGAAGGCTTCTCGCACCGCGAGATCTCAGAAATGCTGGACATCGAGGAAAGCACGAGCCGTAGCCAATACACCCGTGCCAAGTCGATGCTGGAAGATATTTTACGAAAGAAAAACATCCTGCTTCCCCGGAGCACCGACCTGGTGGCCGTCGGGGGCAGTCGTTAAACCTATCAGCTTGCTTGAACCATGAGGCGTTATTTTACAGATGATTCGTTAGAGGACTTTCTGAAGCAGCATGCAGACCGGCTTCAGATGCGTCCGTCTGACAAGGTGTGGCAGGGGATCTCAAAGAACCTGAAGCGCCGCAACCGCCGCATCGGCTGGATCGCCAGCCTGCTGCTGTTGCTGACCTCCGCTTCCGGCTACCTCCTTACTCAATACCACGGCGGCAGCGCTTCGCGCGCCGGTCTTTCGCAACACCGCGGCACCGCAGGTTCCCCGGGAACGAGCGGCACTGCCTTCGAACCCACCACCAACACGGCGCCTGCCGCAAACAGCAGCCAGCCAGGTACCGGTGAAGCAACAGCGACTGCCGGCAGCACCGCAGGCACCTCCGCTTCCGACCTGCGCGTGGCAGCCCCCGGCAAGGAACAGCGCAGCCCGCTTGTTCAGAATGGCTCCACCGAGGTGGCCACTGCCGGCGTTTTCAACGACGCCACTACGGACAACCATTCCATCGCCTCCGGCAACCGGAACAATAACCGTGGCCGCAACCCGCTGCGCCTCGCCCACAGCGCTTACCGCGCATCTGCCGCAACGCCTGCCCGCACCACCACTGCGCCCCTGCTGCCCTCCGAAAGCTTCGACCCCGCAGCCAGCGACCATTTCCGTACAGACGCCGCCCTCGAGCAGCCCCTCGCCGCCCGGGTGGACCTGACGACGGCTCCGGCCTTCGACGCGGCCTCCGCAGCCCCCATCAAGTTGGCGAAGCCGTCGAAGATGAGCCTGCAATTCTTCCTGACGCCCACGATTTCTTACCGCAAGCTTTCCGAGAACAAGAGCTTCACCAGCACCACCCCGCAGTCGTCGGCAGCCCCCAACTACGCCGCCCTCTACAACATCAACGACGCGGTGATGCATAAGCCCAATATCGGCCTCGAGGTCGGACTCACCGCCAAGTACCCCGTGGCCCGCAACCTCAAGGTACAAGGGGGCCTGCAGTTCAACATGAGCCGCTACAACGTACATGTGTTCCAGAACCGCTGGACGAACGAAGCCGCCACCATGGCCATGCGCGACGGCCGGACAGCGATGCGCGCCACCCCCTACAGCAATTTCAACGGCACTGAGCGCGACTGGCTGCAGAACCTTTACTTCCAGGTGTCCATGCCCGTCGGTATCGAGGTAAAGCTCGCCGGCAACGACAAGACGCACTTCGGCATCGCCTCCACGATGCAGCCGACCTACCTGTTGAGCGACCGGGTGTTCATCCTGTCTACGGATTACAAGAACTACGCGGAAGTGCCCTGGCTGATGCGCCGCCTCAACATCAACACCGCCCTCAGCACCTACGTATCGTACTCCACCGGCAAGGTCAACTGGCAGATGGGCCCCCAGGTCCGCTACCAGATGCTCTCCAGCTTCGTAGACAAGTACCCGGTAAAGGAAAACCTCTTCGACTTTGGCCTGCGGGTAGGCATGACCTTCAACAAGCCCGCTCCGAAAAGCAGGAACTGACCCGCCCGAAACAACCTGATCCCGCCCGATGGCGGGATTTTTTTATCGCCTGGCCCGGCCGTAGTAACACAATCTCCGTTACCGCTCCGGCGTTAATTTTACAGCCATGAAATTGTTTCCGCTCCTCCTCCTCCCGCTGCTGCTCGTGTGCTGTAAGAACAAGCGGAAAGCGACGCAGGAAGAGGTGCATCCCTTCCCGGCCGTGGCCTTCCTCAAGGGGCAGGTGCGGGAGTTCGACTCCTCCATGCTCTCCTTCACCCGCATCGACCAGCACGCCGGCGGGCGCTCCGATACTATGCCCATCACCCGCGAGGACTTCCGCCGCGCTGCGGCTCCCTTCCTGGAGCTGCCCGACATCACCCAGGAGAAATGGCGGAGCATGTACACCGAATCGCGCGACTTCGACCCCGTGACCCAGTATGTTGTATTCGACTACGTAGCCCGCGACCCCGACGCGCCCCTGCAGCGTCAGCAGGTTTATATCGACCCGCAGGTCGGCGATAGCGGCAAGGTCAATACGGTGATCGTGGACCTCTACGAGAACCGCAAGGGGACCGTTGTGCACCGCAACCTGTATTGGAAGGCCAGGAGCCACTTCCAGGTGGCGGAAGACGCCCCCGGCCCCGGCGGCAAGGACACCGTGCACCGCACCCGGGTAGAGTGGAATGATTTTACGAGGAATTGATCAAGAGCCGCACACATGACCGCAGAAGCCTTTCAGCAGATCGCCCCTACCCTTCCGCAGGAACCGGGGATCTACAAATACTACGACGCCAATGGCAACCTGCTCTACGTAGGCAAGGCCAAGAACATCCGCAAGCGGGTGAGCTCCTATTTTACCAAGAACGACCACACGTATAAAACGCAGGAGCTCGTGCGCCGCATCCGCCGCATCGAGTTCACCATCGTAGGCACCGAGCACGACGCCTTCCTGCTCGAGAACTCGCTCATCAAGCAGTTCCAGCCCCTCTTCAATATCAACCTGAAGGATGACAAGGCCTATCCCTGGATCGTGATCAAGAACGAGCCCTTCCCGCGCGTATTCCTGACCCGCCAGCGCATCGAGGACGGCTCCCAGTATTTCGGACCATATACCTCCGTAGGCCGCGTGCGCGACCTGCTCAACTTCATCAAGCAAACGATCCCGCTCCGTACCTGCCCCCTTAACCTTACGCCCCGCAACATCGAGAAGGGAAAGTTCAAGGTATGCCTCGAGTTCCACCTCGGCAACTGCAAGGGCCCCTGCGAGGCGCGGCAGTCGCTGGAAGATTACGACGAGAACATCGCACAGGTGAAGAACCTCCTCAAAGGCCAGCTCTCGCCCGTATTCCAGCATTTCAAGAAAGAGATGAAGGCCCACGTAGAGGCGCTCGAGTTCGAGAAGGCGGAAGCCGTGCACAAGAAGATCCGCTTTTTGGAGCAGTACCAGGCCCGCTCGGTGGTGGTCAACAACTCTGTGGACGGCCTCGACGTGTTCTCCATCCAGAAGGACGGCGACATTGCGTACGTCAACTACCTGATGCTCGAGAACGGCGCCATCGTGCAAACGAAGACCCTGCCGGTGGAAGCCCGCCTCGACGAGCCCGTGGAGGAGATCCTGGCCTTTACCATCGGACAGCTGCGGCACACCTTCGGGAGCAGCGCCAAAGAGATCGTAGCGCCCTTCCCGATCGAATACGACGAGCCGGGTGTGCAGATCACCGTACCGAAAGGCGGCGAGAAGAAAAAGCTCCTGGAGCTCTCGGAAAAGAACGTGCAGTATTTCGTGAACGAGCAGCGGAACAAAGAGCGTCTGAACGTGGGCACGAAGAAGAACCGGCACCCCGTACTGGAAGGCATTCGTAAGGACCTGAACCTCTCGGAGGTACCTGTTCATATCGAATGCTTCGATAACTCCCACTTTCACGGCTCCTACCCCGTATCGGCCATGGTGTGCTTCCGCCACGGCGAGCCAAGCCGTAAAGACTACCGCATCTTCAACCTGAAGACAACCGAAGGGAAGAACAACGATTTCGCCTCTATGAAGGAAGGCGTATACCGTCGTTATCGCCGCCTCATCAACGAGGGTGAGGACCTGCCGCAGCTCGTGATCATCGACGGCGGCAAGGGACAGCTCGGAGCCGCCCACGAGGCCATCGAGGAGCTGGGCCTCCAGGGCCGCATGACGCTCGTAGGCCTTGCCAAGAACGAGGAGGAGCTCTTCTTCGTGGGCGACAAAGAATCGCTGAAGCTGCCCTACAACAGCGATAGCCTGCTCCTCATCCGCCGGATCCGCGACGAGGTGCACAACCACGGCGTTTCCAGTCACCGCAACAAGCGCAGCAAAGGCACCTTCAAGAACGAGCTCGAAGACATCAAAGGCATCGGCGCCAACACCGCGCAAACCCTCCTTAAATCCTTCCGCAGCGTCGCCGGCGTGCGCCGCTCCTCGCTCGAAGAATTGGCCAAAGTGATCGGCATCGGGAAAGCGAAGATCGTACAGGCCTATTTCAACAGAGGGGACGAGGAAGACGAGACAGTACCCGGCCCAGCCTCCGGCCCCGGCCCCCTGTCCCCCGAAGGGGGAACTTAGGCCGATGCTTCCGTTATAACAGGGAGTTTTTTCTCAAAGCACGAATGGGCGATCGTTGAGCACATAAGTACGAGATTGTATGATTATACGAGGTGTTCGATTGCCGGCGTTAGCCCACCTCGCTTGCTCACCTGCTCATGAACTCAAATACTCAGGTATTCCCCCTCTGCCCTTCAACCCCTTACCCTCTTAACGTAGAAAGCCCCCGCCTGAGGCGGGGGCTTTCGTATAAAACAACTTTAAGAAAAGGTCCGAATGAAAAAAGTATCTCCGACCTAAGTTCCCCCTTCGGGGGATAGGGGGCAGGTGGGGCAAGAAAAAGGGCTGGATGGAAATCCGGCCCCGTTTTAAAATCCAATATCCTATGAAAAACCGAAGTAAAAATACAAATTAAATCCCGAGAAAACCATGCTTCCAGGGAGAAATATTTTCGGTTTTCGCGAATATTTTTTAAAGCAAAAGCCCCGACGTTACGTCAGGGCTTTCAGCTATGTGGCGCTTCTTAGTACGACCAGAGGTCCTGCTCGTAGTTGAAGATGCGTTCCTTGATATTGTCGCCTTCCAGCAGGGCCAGGATCGGGTCCTTGATCATCTGGCGCACGTTCCTGTTGCCGGGGTTGTCGAGCGATGACTTCACGATGTAGGAGCTGAACATGCGGGCTTCGAAGAGCTCTTCCCAGGTCATGCGGCTCGCGCCCATGTTCTTGGGATTGTACACGTCGTAGGTGGCAAGCACCGGGCGCAGGTCGGGGTAGTACACCCAGAACATCGCCTTCGTACCACGCTCCTTTCCGCTCGCGTCCATGACGCTGAGCAGCGGGGCCACGCCGAGGATGCGGCAGAAGAGGCGGCTCGACTCGCGGTCGAACACCCACTCTTCCATGACACGGATCTTATTCACCGATTTCGGGTCGAAGGAAGCACGTGTGACCACGTACTCTTTCACCACGTCGGGATTGTTGATGTCGCGTACCTCGTTGGTGTCGGCAGAACCCTGCGTCATCTCCGTTACTTCGGTCATCGTCTTCGGCGTGATGAAACGGTCGTCAGCAAACGGGGTCACTTTACCCTCTTGTACCGCCTTCAACAGGATGTCGATGAACATCTGGCTGCCGTTGTCTTCCTGGCCGGCATAGCGGAAGCTTTGGTTCATCTTCTCACGAAGATCGAGCTCGCGCCATACCTTCTCGGCGAACAGGGCATCGTCGTAGCGGAGGTATTCATACGTAAGCGGCTGGCGCTTGTTGTTGATCGAATCGGTGATGTGACCGAACGCACCTGTGGGGCGCATCGACTTACCGATGCCTTCCGTGCCGGCCATACCGGTGGAGTCCACACGGATGGGAATGCCGGCGCGGGGGTTGACCGGCGGACGGGTTACGTTGGTGGCACCCTGTTCGGCTCCGGTACCAGCGGTAGTTGTGGTGTTGCCACCGCCACCATCATTCCGCTTCTTCTTGACGCGCTGGGCGTCGGCGGTCTGGCAGAGGGCCGCCAGGGTCAGGAACAGGAAACCGATTTTAAGGATCTGGATTTTCATCGATTAGTTATTTAATGTAATATACCAGGGAGGGCAGCTTGAAGCTCTTACCGTTTTCGGCCTGGGCGCGGATCTCATCGATGTAGACCGTTTTTCCAGGCTTCACCTGCGCCATGACGTTCCGGGCGGCGGCTCCCCACTGGTTGCCGGACACCTTAGCGTCAACGATGTCACCATCGTCGCCGTCGGTGGAAATGGTGAAAGAAGTAACGGTATACTTGATCTCGAAGGGGAAGTCCTTGATCCAGGCGATGACGCCCGGCTGAGCACGGAAGGCACCTGCGTTCACATTGTCACCGGAAGCATAGCCACCAACCGAAGCCGTCGGCTTGGGAATGTCGCGCACACGGAACTGGGAAGCACCGGCAGCTTTACCGTCAACGGACACGGTAATGGTAGCCTCGTTGCCGCCGGAAACGAAAGCATTGTATTTACCGGCACCGGTCTTTTCGAGACGGCCGTTGGTGATCGCAACGGAGATGCGGTCGTCGCCGCCACCGGAAGCCGCCACCGTGATCGGGTTGGCGATGTCGCGGTACAGTACGTTCATCTTATCGAGGGCGATCGAGGCGTTGGCCTGACCTACCGTGTACTCTACGTTCTTGGTAACGGTCTGCGGCTTGCCATCCTGGTCCACGAAGCGGATCACTACGGGAACGGCGTGCTTACCGAGGGCACCACCAGCTACATCGAGCTGAGCCTGGCCGTCCGGACCAAGAGGCGCACTTTGGCCATTGATGGTGATCTGGGGAGCTGCGGCCTTCGAAAAGGCGCCTACTCCAGCATTCACGGTGATCTTACCACCCGGCATGATATAGTTGGAACTCTGGCCTACAATAGCGGCGAAAGCATCGTAGCGAACCACCACTTTGCCTACCTGCTCGTGGAAGAGGGTTGCCATGCGGTTCTCTACGGTCTTCACGTCGTTCTGGAACTTCGACAGGATCGTAATAGAGGCAACGGTCGGTACCATGTGGAAATAAGCGTCAGACCAGCTCGGCTTCTGCGTTCCTGTCTTGGAAGGAGGAGGAACGAGGTCGATCTGCTTGAGATACTCATTGATGTCAGAGCGAACTTTATCATCCGCTTCCTTATTACCCGTGTTCGGGGCAAGTGCCATCATTTTGTTCTTGAAATTTTCGAGTGCCGCACGCAGGCGCTCGCCATTCTTCTGCTCAACCATGAAATGTGTTGCAATATCCTGGTTGTCTTCTTTATAAGGCTTGTCCGGATTGGCACGGTCGAACCCTGCTTTATTGAGGATCGAGTCTTTGAAGTTCTGGATCAGGTCATTGACGATCTTGGCCTCAGAGATCACTGACTGTGCTTTCGGGAGCCAGAGCTCAGCCTTCACACGGGTGTTCGGATCTTTTCTCAGCTCTTCGAATGAACCCATAACGGCACTCGTAGAGGCGTTCATGGTCTCATTCGTTTTTGCCAGGCTTCGGTTTACGGTTTTGAAGGCATTGAGGATCTCCGCTGATACGTTCAGGGCCAACAGGGCTGTCAGCACCAGGTACATCAGGTTGATCATCTTTTGCCGTGGCTCTTTAGGTAGTGCCATATCGGGTCAAAAATTTAAGTCGGTTTCTTTAATTCAGTTTCAGTACACGTGCACCGGGGCGATTAGCGACCCTGCATGGCGCTGAGCATGTTGCCGTACACCGTGTTGAGGCGGGTCAGGTTGCCGGCGAGGCCTGCGATCTGCTCCTGTACCTTCTTGGCGTCTTCGGCGCTGTTGTTCATCACCTTGGCGGTCTCGGCCAGCTTGCCGTAGAAGCCGTTCAGCACCTTGAGGTGGTTGTTGCTTTCCTGCAGCTCCAGCTCATAGATGGTGTTGAGGGAGGAGAGGTTCTTGGAGAGCACCTGCACCTGCTCGTGGAATACCTTGGCACCTTCGGTAGCATTGTTGAACGCACCTACGGAGTTGGCAGCACCGATGTAGGCGTCCTTCACCTTGGAGAGGGCCTGCGTTACTTCGGCAGTGCGGGTGGTATAGTCGCCGGTCACTTTCACCACATCAGCGATCTGGTTCATGTTGGTCAGCGTCGTATTGAGCTTCTTGAAGTTCTCGCCCAGCATGTTGAGGTTGGCAGGCGTGATGTCGGCTTCGGCGAGGGCCTTGTCCATGGCACCGAGGGCACCGGATTTGTGCTTCACCTTCGGAGTGGCTTCCACCAGCAGCTCCTCGCTGTGCGAAGCGTCGCCCACGGCAGGATACACGATGTAGAGGATACCATAGATCAGGAACACCACGGCTTCCGTGTAGAGACCGATCTTCAGCCACAGGTCAGCAGTGGGCGAGTGGAGGATCTTCTGAAGGGCACCGTAGATAACGAGAGCCGCAGCGATCGATACCACTACGTCTACATACTTGCTTACTTTAGGGGGAATAGCAGCTGCCATAATTGAGCGTTTAAAAGAAAATGGTTGGTTAGTTAAAAAGTTTACAGGAAACAGAAGGCAGTCTTACTAACGAAGACTGACTTCTGTTTATTGAATACGGGAAGTAAAAATTCTGTGAAGGGAGGGATTACTTGCGACGGCCACGGCCAGACTGGGCGGGCAGGTCGATCACGCTGCGGAAACCGATATAGGACTTAGCGGAATCCTGGTACTCATAAGTGCGGGTGCTGGTTTGCAGGTAGTAACCTACGTCTTTCCAGCTGCCGCCGCGGATCACCTTGCGCTTCATCTTCGGAGGATCGGTGTCCTTGGCGTCGTAACGTACGTCGGGGTTCTGGTCGTGCATGAAGGTATAGCCACCTTCGTAGTAAATGGAGGAAGTCCACTCGGCTACGTTGCCCGACATGTTGTACAGGCCGAAATCGTTGGGCCAGTAAGCGTCGGCACGCACGGTGTAGAAGCCACCGTCTTCGGGGTAGTTACCGCGGCCGGGCTTGAAGTTGGCCAGCAGACAGCCCTTTTTGTTACGGAGGTAGTAGTTGCCCCAGGGGAACATCGACTGGGAGCGGCCACCGCGGGCGGCGTATTCCCATTGCGCTTCCGTAGGGAGGCGGAACTTGGATTCCTGCGAGCGCTTCTTCGACTCGAGGAAGGCGTTGAGGTAGTGTGTGCGCCACTCGCAGAAGGCCTCGGCCTGCTTCCAGCTCACACCCACCACGGGGTAGTTGCCGAACGCGGGGTGCGAGTAATAGCGCTGCGTCATGGGCTCGTTGTAGGAATAGGAGAAGTCGCGGATCCAGGCGAGAGTATCGGGATAAGCGCGGGTGTCCTTCTTGACAATGAACTGCGAGCGGGGCTTGCCGGCGTTCTCACGCTTGGCGGCCTCACCAAAGTTGAAGATTTCGGAGTGGTACACGATCTTGGAGGCGTCGAGCTCCACTTTGCCGTTGATACGATCCGGGGGAGCCACCATCACGTCGGTCTGGCCGAGCTGCTCGATGGTCTTGGGATCGTTCCACTTGATCGTCTTCATCTTTACCCAGTCCACACGCTCGGCACCGTCGGTACCCGTCTTCACGTAGCCCATCTTCTTGGCTACGATGGAGTCGCGCACCCAGTTGGTATACTGGCGGTACATGTTGTTGGTGACTTCGGTGGCGTCCATCCAGAAGCCAGAGATCGAAACGGAGCGGTTGCGGGAGCTGAAAGCGTAGGCAGGATCTTCATCGGAGGGACCCATGTGGAAGGTTCCCTGAGGCACGTACACCATACCGGGAGGCTTGGGGAGAACGTAGTGACCACCGGGGGCCACACCGTGAACCTGGCCGTCGTTCGGCAGGGTTCCGCCTTTTTTCTTTCCCAGAGCGCCGCATCCCGTAAGGGCAACAGACGCCGCTGCGACGAGCGCAAATGTTTGGTTTTTCATTGTCATACACGAGGGTATTGGGCAAATATAAGCTTTCCTTAAAATTGTCGGCACAAGGTTACAACTAAATTTTTTCATTTGCAAGCCCTTTTGGGCGTACTGTCTCAAACGACTTCCAAGGACGAATATTGCATCCTTTTCCGAATTATTTGGCCGCGAATCCGTCGAAATGCGGAAAACACAAGATGAACCGGCAAACCGTCTGCCCGGCGCTGAGCGGGCAGGTACAGCCCCTGAACGGCAGCTACCGGCACGTGAACCGCGCCGCCTGCCCGGCCGCCCCAGCTGTCGGCAGCAGCCGGCACCCTACGCATCGGCCAGCGCTTCCCCGCGCACGACTTCGCCCCTGCGCCTTCCCTCCTGCCGGGCCCGGTTCGCCTCCTGCACAGAAAAAGGGCCGCATTGCGGCCCTTTCGTATCGTTGGATACAGGTCTTTATTTCTTCTTGAGCTCGGCGGACAGGAATTGGTCGAGGGCCGCCACCATGGAAGGTGCTCCCGGCTGCGGCGCCTTGATGCCGAGTGCCAGGCCCGACTCCTCCACAGCGCGTGCCGTATTGGAGCCGAAGGCGCCAATGACCGTCCCGTTCTGCTGGAAGGCCGGAAGGTTGTCGAACAGGCTCTTGACGCCGCTGGGGGTGAAGAAGCACATGACGTCGTAATCAGTGCGCGTCAGCAGGTCCTTCACGTCGGACGATACCGTACGGTACATGAAGGCCAGGGAAAACTGGCAGTTATTCGTCTTGAGCCAGCCGGTGATCTCGGAGTCCTGCTGGTTCTCGGAGCACACGTACAGGAACTTCTCGTTGATCTTGTGCTTGTTGATAACGTCGAACAGGCTCTTGTTGGACCCATCGGCCCCGTAGAACACCTTGCGCTTGCGGTACAGGATGAACTTCTGCAGGTAGAGCGCTACGGCCTCGGTGATGCAGAAGTATTTCGTATCCTGCGACACCGACACGCGCATTTCCTCGCAGGTGCGGAAGAAGTGATCGATGGCGTTGCGGCTGGTGAGAATGACGGCGGTGTGAGCGGGGATCTCGATCTTTTGCTTCCGGAATTCCTTCGCCGGAATCGGCTCGAGCTGGATGAAGGGCTGGAAGTCCAGCGTAACGCCGTATTTACGGCCGAGCTCGAAATAGGGCGATTTCTCGCTTTCCGGGCGGGGCTGCGTGATCAGGATCCGCATGCCGTTGTTGACCGCTCCGCCGGACTTTGATGCCTCGTTTTTTACCATACGTGGAATTCCTAAGGTGTGCAAAGCTACGGCTTTTACCCTAATGCGCGGAACAACACTTTGTTAATCAGGAGTAAGGGAACTACCTCAAAAGCCAGCAGGTACAACAGGAAATGAAACGCGTTGAGCCGCACCTGCCGCTGCACCGTCGTCCAGGAAATAAAATAGCGGTAGAGGTAGAGGCTGCCCAGCACTACGAGGCTGAGGCTGAGGCCGACCTGCGCCGTTACGCCGCCGGTAAAGGCGAGCAGCACCACAAAGGGCAGCAGCATCATCCCGATGATCTTGTTGGTGGTGAAGACAATGAAGATATACGCGTCGACGCCCTCGCTCACCCCGAAAATCCAGCCTACCAGCTTGAGCACCAGGAACTTGCCGAGGTAAAGCGTTGAAAGGCCAAGCGCCGTGTAGCCCATCAGCTCCCAGAACGAATACCCGGAGCCCAGGGCAAAACGCGCGAAGAGGAGGTTGAGAAAAAGCGCGGCGCTCAGTACGAACAGCAGGTTCAGCAACAGCGAGGGCAACGGCGACTGCAACAGCTGCTCCTTGGCCTGCCGCTGCTTCAGGGTGGCCCGGAAAAAAAGCCGGAACAGGTCCACCACATACTTACCGAAGGCATTCCGCACCACGGCAAACAGCAGCAGGAGCCCGACAGTAATGTAAAACAGCGACTCCTTGCCGGCTACCACCCGCACCGACTCGCGCAGGCGCAGCGGGCTGTCGAACCGGAAAAAGGGATGCAGCTTCCAGACGATACTGTCGAAGCGTTGTGCCACGATCAGCGGGGGCGGGATCACCAGGGTATCGCGGCGGAGGCTGTCTGCAATGAGCAGGGAGTCCGGTAGCCCCAGGGTGGCCGTATCGGCGCGTACTGCCGTATCCGCGTGCCGGGTGCTGTCGCGCTGGGCTGCGGCGGGGAGACCGCAACAGATCAGGAGCAGGAACAGGACAGCGGACGCGGTTTTCATGGAGGAGCAAATGTAAGGAATCGCTTCGCGATCGTTTATTAGTCTATTGGTCTATTAGTTTATTGGTAAGGCACCGCCTATAACTTCAACTTGCTTCCTGCCAGCGAGCTTTTCTGATTGGCTTCAATCGCTTTCGGCCAAACATACCGCGACAGGTTCCGCATTCTGTATTCGGCGTCAGCAACAGATCTAACATCCGAGATCACAGATCTGAGATTCCCTTGCGTGCGGCAGCCTGAATCTGAAATCTGAAATCACACATCTGAGATCCGAGATGATACATCTGACATCTAAAAGTAGCTGACGAACCCAAGGTGCACCTTGGAGCGGCGGAGGTTGAAGGGCACGTCGTCGCGGCGGCCGAGGGCCCAGGCAAGGTTAAAGATGCCGGCCTTCGTTTCGAAAGAGATGCCGAGGCCGGTGCCGAGGTAGATGCGGCCCGCCGACTCGGGGGCGGGCTGGTAGCCCCAGCCCCCGTCGAGGAAGCCGAAGAAGTGGGAGTTCTGACCGATGAGGTAGCGGTATTCCACGGTGCCGAGCGCATAGTGCTGCAGGTACTGGCTTTCCTCGTCAAAGCCGCGCAGAAGGCGGTAGCCGCCAATTTGGAAGAGCTCGTTGCGGAACACGTTGCCGCTGAAGAAGGCGCCGGTGTTGAGGGCGGTGCGGAGCGTGCCCTGCCGACCGATCGGGAAATAGTGCGCCGCGGCTGCCGTCACCCGGAACTGGTAGGTGCGCAGCTTTACCGTGTCGTAGAGCCGGTCGAAGGAAAAGCCGGGATCCGAGGGGTCTTTGAGGGCCAGGAGCTGCGTGTTCTTCTTGATCTGCTTGATGCCGGCCGAGCCGCTGACGAGGAGCTCATTACCCCGGCGCGGATTGAAGCGGTAGTCGGTGCTGTTGTACTCATAGGCGGCGCCGAGGTTGTTGGAGCGGGTGTCGGCCTCCGGCGGCAGCTGCCGCGTAGCGAGCGCCTGCTGCTGGTTCACCCCGTTCACGATGGTGGAGCGGCGCTGGAAGAAGAGGGTGGCCACGCCGTTGCCGCTCCGGTAGGACGCCGAAAGATTGAAGTGGAGATTCAGGAAGGTCGTGTCTTTGCGGAACATCTCGAAGTTGAAGCCGAGGCTGATGGGGGTGCGGAGGAAGTAGGGTTGCTGGAAGAGCAGGCTGAGCCGCGGCGAGGACTGCTGCAGCTGCTGCCAGTTGAGGCCGATGGTTTCGCCCCCGCCGAGGGAATTCCGGAGCAGCAGGTTGGCCTCGCCGGTGATGAGCACCTTCTTTCCCGACGCGGCATCGGGGTTGGGCAGGAAACCGACGAGTGCGTTCACCTGGTTGTTCTTCTTGTCTTTGAGGTACACGTTCAGTACCGAGCCGGTGGAGAGCATCGTCAGGTCCGAGGGGCGCTCCGTTTGTAGGTAGGGCAGCTCGCTGAGGCGCTTGTCTACGGCCTGGAGGCGGCGCCTGCTGTAGGGCGTGCCCGGCGGCAGGTCGAGCTGGCGCTGCAGGAGCTCGTTGGAGATGCGCACGTCGCCGTATACCCGGATCGAGTCGATGCGGTAGAGGACGCCACGGTCGATGCGGAGCTGCGCGGCCACGGCGTCTTGCTCCACCCGGATCGAGTCGAGGTAGACGCGGGCGAACGGATAGCCGGTCTCCTCGAGCTGGCCGAGGAGGCGCTCCTGCAGGTCGCGGAGGCGGGCAAAGTCGATCGGCCCGCGGGTGAAGGCAGCGGCGTTCCAGCGGAGGGCGGCGTAGAGCGGGGCATCCTCGGGGCGGGTGTCGAGGCGGGCCCAGCGCCAGGTGCGGCCGAGGAAGAGACGAACGTGCGCCTCTGCGGAATCGGCCCGCAGGGAGTCGATCGACGCGGTAGCAAAGCCACGTGCCTGCAGGGAGGCCGGGAGGGCGGAGAGGTACAGTAGGGCGGCGGCGCGGTTCGGGAACAGGGAGTCGAGGGGTGGGCGGGCGGCGGCGAGGCTGTCGTCGGCCAGCGTGTACCGCACGGCATACTGGGCCCGCAGCAGCGCCGGAAACAGCATTAACAGAAGCACCGGGAGCAATTGCTTTACCTTCGTACGCACGTTTTGTAAAAGTATTTTGGAACGCTCAATCCCTAACGCCGTTGGCCGGTATTTATTTGCATATCCCCTTTTGTAAGCAGGCCTGCCACTACTGCAACTTTCATTTTACCACTTCCTTAAGGCAAAAGGGCGCCCTCGTGGACGCACTCGTGCAGGAGGCTGCGCTCCGCACTTCGTACCTGGAGGCAGCGCCGGTGCATACCGTGTATTTCGGCGGCGGCACACCCTCGCTGCTTGAGGCGGGCGAGCTGGAGGCGATCCTCGATGCCCTGCGGCGGCACTACCCGGTCGACGCCGGCGCGGAGCTCACCCTCGAAGCAAACCCCGACGACATCACGGCCGAACGGCTGCAGCATTGGAAGGACCTCGGCATCAACCGCCTCTCCATCGGCGTGCAATCCTTTTTCGAGGAGGAGCTCCGCTGGATGAACCGCGCGCACACGGCCGGCCATGCCCGCGGCTGCATCGAGCTGAGCCTCGCCGCCGGCTTCTCCAACCTCACCATCGACCTCATCTACGGCTCTCCCCTCCTCTCCGACGCCCGCTGGAAGGAGAACGTCGACATCGCCACCGGCTACGGCATCAACCACCTTTCCTGCTATGCGCTCACGGTGGAAGAAAAGACGCCGCTGCACCAGCAGATCGGGCGGCACCAGCAAGTGGATGTGGACAACGACCAGCAGGCGCGGCAATTTCTGCTCCTCATGGAGTGGCTCGCCGCGGCGGGCTACGAGCACTACGAGGTGTCGAACTGGGCGAAGCCGGGCTTCCGCAGCCGCCACAACTCGGCCTACTGGAAGGGCGTGCCCTACCTCGGCCTCGGCCCCTCGGCGCACTCCTTCAACGGGCGCGAGCGCTCCTGGAACATCGCCAACAACGCCGTATATATACGGGCGCTCACCGAAGGCCGCCTACCCGACGAGAAAGAGGCCCTCACCCGCGAGCAGCGGCTCAATGAGTATCTCATGATCGCCCTGCGCACCAGGGAAGGCATCGACCTGAATCGGGCGGCGGCGCTCGCCACCGAGAAGGAGCAGCAGGAGATCCGCCGGCAGCTGCAGGTATTTCTACGGGAAGGCCTCGTGCAGGAAACGCCGTCCGGCTACGCCCTTACCGACGCCGGCATGCTCCGCGCCGACGGCCTTGCCGCGGACCTGTTCGTGTAACAGCCCCCTGTCCCCCGAAGGGGGGAACTCAGATTGATGCTTTCTTCACCGTAGGAAAGCTTCTCTTGAAGAAGCAAAGGTCGATGTTGGATTACATGAGGTAGCAGGACCCGCGGCGAGAGCCTACCTCATTTATTCTATTGCTCCTGTACTCAAATGTTCGCTTTCTCCACCGCAACCCTCCACCGCTACACCCCTTTAACGTAGAAAGCCCCGACTCGGTCGGGGCTTTCGTATAAAACAACGTTGAGAAAAGTTCAGTACAAGAAAGTATACTCCACGTAAGTGCCCCCTTCGGGGAACAGGGGCCGGGCCGGGTCACACAAGCACACCCTCGATCGTTTCGAATCCGGCAGCGGGCGCCTCTTTCTCCCACAGAATGCGGTAGATGGTTTCGGCGATGGGCATCTCGGCGCCGATGCGCCGGTTGATGTGGAACATGCACTTGCAGGCATTGTAGCCTTCGGCCACCATGTTCATCTCGAGCTGCGCCGACTGCACTGTATAGCCTTTCCCGATCATGGCGCCGAAGGTGCGGTTGCGGCTGTAAGGCGAGTAGCAGGTCACAAGGAGGTCGCCGAGGTACACGGAGGCGGCATAGTTGATCTCTTTCTTGTGCGTAATGGGGTGCTCCTCGTGCTTGCCCACCTCGATGTGCTCGATGCCGGCCTTCTGCAGGAAGCCCGCCATCTCGTCGGCGCTGTTGGCAATGTAGACGCTGAGGAAGTTATCGCCGTACTCGAGGCCGTGCGCGATGCCGGCGCCGAGCGCATAGATGTTTTTCAGCACCGCGGCATACTGCACGCCGAGGATGTCGTGGTTGGTGATGGTATTGATATAAGGACTGCGGAAGGCCTCGGCGATCTGCGCCGTAACGGCATCATCCACGCCGGAGAAGGTGAGGTAGGAGAGCTTCTCGGCAGCCACCTCCTCCGCATGACAAGGGCCCAGCACGGCGAAGTAGTGCTCGAGCGGGAGCCCGAACTCCTGTTCCAGGTATTCGTTGAGCAGCACGTCGGGACCGGGCACGATGCC
This sequence comes from Flaviaestuariibacter amylovorans, assembly GCF_039541815.1. NCBI lineage: Bacteria > Pseudomonadati > Bacteroidota > Chitinophagia > Chitinophagales > Chitinophagaceae > Flaviaestuariibacter > Flaviaestuariibacter amylovorans. Next base: position 379,611 of record NZ_BAABGY010000002.1, on the reverse strand, counting down.
CTTAATGGCCGATACGATCTTGCGTGCGCGGAAGGTTTCCTTATCCATCTGCGCCAGCACGTCGCGGATATAGGCGGAGGGCACGGCCAGCACGATCACGTCGGCCGCGCGCAGCACTTCGTTCACATCGGCCGCGATCTGCAGCAGCGCTACGTTCAGGTAGGCAGTGGGCAGGTACTGCGGGTTGTGGCGGCGGCTCCGGATATAGTCGCTTTGCCGCTCGTTGCGCACCCACCAGTGCACGCGGTGGCCATTGTCGGTCAGGATCTTTACCAGCGCCGTTGCCCAGCTGCCGCTGCCTACCACGCCATACGTCATCGTTTCAGCCATGTCGCTTTCCTATTTCTTCTTGTTTTCAAACAATTCGTCCTTCTTCACCACTTTCACGCGGTCGCCGTTCTTGAGCGACTTGGAGATGGCGTTAAAGGGTGCGGATACTACCTGCTCGCCGGGCTTCAGGCCGGTGAGCACCTCGATATAGTTCATGTCCTGGATGCCGGTTGTGACCACGCGCTTCTCTACGGTGCCGTCGGTCTTCACCACGAAGGCCACTTCCTCAACGCCGTCGGCGCCGGCACCGGCCGTGCCGGCATCGTCGAGGCCTTCGTTGTCTTTTTCCTTGTCCTTATCCTTCTTGTTCTCCTCGAGGTTCTTGTCGCTGCCCTTCACGCGGGCGGCCACGGAAGTAATGGGGATCGACAGCACGTTGTCGCGGCGGCGCGTCTTGATGCTGGCGTTGGCGTTCATGCCGGGCCGGAAAGGGAATGCTTTCGGGCGGGCAGGGTCCATGAGGTCGGCATAGGAAGAGGGATCGATGCGGATGTGCACCTCGTAGTTGGTAACGTCGTTGGTGCTGGCCTGCATGCCGCCGGTCTTGTTGGTGCTGCTGGCGATCTGCGTCACCACGCCGCGGAACTTGCGGTTGTTGTAGGCATCCACCTGCACGTCGGCGGAGTCGCCGGTATGCACCTTCACCACGTCGTTCTCGCCTACGTCCACGCGCACCTCGAGGGTGTTCATGTTGGCCACGCGGAGCATCTCGGTACCGGCCATCTGGGCGGTGCCCACCACGCGCTCGCCAAGCTTCACGTTGAGCTGCGATACGATGCCGTCCATGGGCGCCACGATGGTGGCGCGCCCGAGGTTCTTGTTGGCCTGCGCGAGCTGCGTGCGCGATCCCTGCACGCCGGCCTGCTGGGCACGGATGCCCTGCACGGCGGCGTTGTACTGCGCCTGCGACGCCTGGAGCTTCGTCTCAAACTGCTCGAGCTCCGCCTTCGAGATCACCTTCTCGTCGAAGAGCTGCTTGTTGCGGTTGTAGCTGTTGCGGTCCTGGTCGAGCTGCGCCTTGAGCGCGGCAAGACCGGCGGCGCTGTTGGCCACGGAGGCCTGCGACTGCGCTACCTGCGCGGCCGCCTGGTCGCGCTGCGAGGAGTAGATGTCGGCGAAGATGCGCGCGAGCACCTGGCCCTTGCGCACGGAGTCGCCCTCCTGCACGGTGAGCGCGGTGATCTCGCCGGAGATGTCGGGGCTTACCTTCACTTCCACCTCGGGGTAGATCTTACCGGAGGCGCTCACCGTTTCGGTGATGCTGCGCGTATCGATCTTCTCCACTGCTACCTTGGTGCCGCTGTCGCCGTCGCCGCCCGTCATCTTGGCGAGCGCCACAATCCCGCCTACGAGGGCAAGTCCTACGAGCGTCCATTTTACCGATTTGTTCATAGAGAGAGCGTTTATTGGTCTATTGGTCTATTTGTTTATTAGTTTACTTGGGACGCGTCATGACGCGTCCTTACGGTGCTCAGGTCGATATCGGGACGTGTCGGGAGCCTTCCTTGCAGCGATCCGATCAATATCGGGACGTGTCGGGACGCGTCCTTACCATGTTCCAGAAGCAGGGGATACGTCGTCTTTTCGCACTCTGTCTCCCATCACCTCATTAGCACATTATCCCATTATCCCATTATCCCATTGGCACATTACAACTTCAGCCCCCGGCCTTTGTAGAACTCGAGCAGCTTCATCCGGAACACGTATTCGAACTGCGCGGAGGCGCGCTGCAGCTGTGCCTGGAAGAGGCCCGACTGCGCGTTGAGCAGCTCCAGGGTGGTGAGCAGGCCGATGTTGTAGCGCTTACCTGCGTATTCGAACGCCTTCTGGTTGGCCTCCACCGCCTTGCCCGCGGCGTTGAACCGCTCGAGGGCGTTCATGGCATCGGCATAGGCCTTATAGATGTCCTGCTTCAGGGTGAGGCTGTCGCCCTGCTGCTGCAGCGCCGCGGTCGCCCGGGTGAGCTTCGCGCGTTCCCAGCCGGCCCGCGCCTGCCCCCCGTTCACGATGGGCACCGTGATCGTGAAGCCTACGAAGCGGCCCATATTGTTGTTGAACTGCGTGAAATAAGGACTCGTGTACGGCGCGCTGAAATTAGGCTGGGCCACCTCGCGGAGCACCGGCGCGCCGGTATTCTGCACATAGCCCACCGGCACCACGAACTTGGTGGAGTCGCCGAGGAAGTCGGCCTGCTGCTGCGCGCCCGAGTAGCGGGTGGTGATGCCGGCCCCGAACGTAAGCCGCGGGTACATGGAGCCGCGGGCCGAAGCCACGGCCTTATCCGCGGCCGCGAGGCGCAGGCTGTTGTAGCGCTGCTGCGGCATGTTCTGCAGGGCGGTAGCGTATACGAGGTCGGGGCGCAGGCTGTCGACGGGCTCCAGCGGGATCACCGACACCGGCGGCACCACCACGTCGAAAGGCACTGCCGCATCGAGGGCCAGGAGGGCTTTCAGGCTATAGAGGGCCTGTATCTCGGAGGTCTTGGCGTTTACGACGTTGGCACTGTCCTGGGCGAGCTGCGCTTCAAGCTGGGCGGCATTGAGCTCCGGCAGCGCACCCGCGTCCACCTGCTTGCGCGTAACGCCGAGCTGCGCTTTCGTCTGTGCCTGCTTGATGCGCAGGATCTGCACCTGCTGGCGGGCCTGGAGCACCTGGAGGTAGTTCAGCGCCACGTTGAGGGCGACGTCGTTGCGCACCTTATCGGCCAGCGCGCCGGCCGCCAGCGCATCGAGGCGGTAGGAGGCGATGCCGTTCCGCTTCGAGAAGAAGTTGAAAACGTCGACGTCGGTCTGGAGGCTGATGTTGTTTGAAAAGAAGGAGACCTCGGTAAACTGGTTGGTGGCGATGTTGATGCTGCGTCCGAAGTTGTAGCCCAGGTTGCTTTGTAGGTTGAGGCTGGGATATTGCGAGCGCTTCGACTGCACGTAGTTGACGTCGGCGATGCGGGCCTGCACGTCCTGCTGCTTCACGGAGATGTTATTGGCCAGGGCATGGTCCACACAGCGGCGGAGGTCCCAGGCCTCCTGGGCCATCGTCGCCATGCAGCACAACATGCCGAGCAAGCAGCTGATCGGTTTCTTCATGAGCGTAAAAGTAAAGGTTTAGGAGGTTTAGAAGGTTTAGAAAGGTTCAGAGAGGTTCAGAGAGGCGCAGGAGGGTTGGGCGGGTGTAAAAAAAGCCAGGACAACGAGCCGCTGCTGAAACAGCAAAGAAAGGCGGCGCAATGCAAGCAGGCGCCTGACCTAAAGAATGGAGTAGCCCGTCGAGGGAGCAACTAATGGGGCCATCAGGCAGGGCAACGTCCTATCGTGATTGGAGGCGGCGCTGGCCCACTGCCCCAACCAACCTTCTAAACCTTCTCCAGTGCCTGCTCCAGATCCCTGATCAGGTAGCCCGGGTCTTCGAGGCCGGTGTAGAGACGGATGTACTGGTGCTCGGGGTTCCGCGCATCGAAGGCGGCGGGGTCGATGCCGGCGCATTTGGGGAGCACCAGCGACTCGTGCCCGCCCCAGCTCACGGCCATCAGGAAGTGCTTCAGCGACTCGCAGAAGGTGGTGATGCGCGCGCAGGTGCCGTCTTTCAGCAGGAAGGTGAGGAGGCCGCCCGCGCCGGTCATCTGCCGGCGGGCAAGCTCATATTGCGGGAACGAGGGGTCGAGCGGGTAAAGCAGGCCACCCACCTTGGGATGCCCCTTCAGGAAGGCGATCACTTCCTGCGCCGAGCGCGACACGTGGGCGAGGCGCTGCGGCAGCGTGCGCAGGCCGCGGAGCAGCAGCCAGGCGTTGAAGGGCGACACCCCCGAGCCGATGGCGAGGTAGTCGAGCTCGAAGATGCGGCGGATGTGGGTATGGGAGCCGGTGAGGACGCCGCCGAGGGTATCGCTGTGTCCGCCGATGTACTTGGTGGCCGTTTGCATGCACAGGTCGATGCCCAGCTCGTGGGGCCGCTGGTGCAGCGGGGAGCAGTAGGAGTTGTCGATGAGGGTGACGATGCCGCGCGGCTTCGCCAGGGCCGCCACTTCGGCAAGGGGCTGCACCGCGAAATTCCACGAGTTGGGCGACTCGAGGTAGATGAAGGTGGTGTTGGGCCGGAGCGCCGCTTCGAACTGGCCGATCTCCGTGCCCGCGATATAGGTGGTTTCGATGCCGTAGCGGGTAAGGATGCCGTCGAAGGTGCGTTGCGCCCAGGAATAGGGTTGCTGAACCGAAATGATGTGATCGCCCGCCTTTACGAAGGGCAGCACGCCGGCAAAGATGGCGGCCGCGCCGTTGGCGAACACGAGCGCATCCTCCGCCTCGTCGAGGGCGGCGAGCTTTTTCCGCAGGATATCGATGGTGGGATTGAGCCCGCGGGAGTACAGGTACCCGCCCATCTCGTCGGCGAAGGCGCGGCGCAGGTCGGCCACGGTGTCGAAGGCGAAGTTGCTCGACTGCACGATCGGCGGGGCCACGGCGTTGAAGTACTGTGCCCGCTCTTCGCCCAGCTCGTTGAGGATGTACGAGAGGTCCATCAATTCCTTTTTTTCCGGGCGAGCCCGGCAAAGAAGAAGTAGAGCCCGATCACCGCCATACCGGCGAGGGAAAGCGGCATCCACAGGGGCACCCGGTGCACGTCCTGCAGCACGTAGATGAAGCCGCCGAGGGTGATCCCGCTCCAGATCAGGAGCACGAACTGCCCGAACGTGAATTTATGCTTCTTCGACGCGGACGATGACGAAGAGCGCCGCGAGCCACTCCGGCTGCTGCGGTGACGCCTGCGACCCGAGCTGCTGCCACTGCCGCTTCTTCTTTCGCGGGCTCCGGAACCTTCGCCCTGCTGCCCGCGTAGTTGTTCTTCTGACATACCTATCTTTTAAGGTCTTCCTCCGCAGGGCGCGCCTTCCGGAAGAAAACGAAATACACAATAATGAACGCGCTCAGCACCCCGAGGCCCAGGAGCGACTCGTTGCGCTTCTGCACGAAGAGGCTGACCGCCACGAGTAGATACGCAGCGATGAACACGATTGGTTGTATGGGGTAAAGGCGCATCTTGAAGATCCCGGTGCCGTCGAGGTGCCGGGTTCTTTTGCGAAGCGTGAAAATGCTGCCTGCAGAAAGGACCATCCCGAAGCTGTCCAGGAAAATGGAGAAGCTCAGGATGCGGTCGAATTCCTCCGCCCAGAAGATGATCCCGGCGCACAGGGCTGCAAATATAGTGAGTGGAAGCACAAGCACACCAGTACGGGGGTGGCGCCAGCGGAAAGCGGGCGGCAGGATGCCGTCGGTACTCATGGCGTACATCACCCGCGGGTTGCTCAGGAGCAGCACGTTGACGTAGCCCAGCACGCCCAGGAACAGGAATACGGAGAGCACCTGGCCCGCCCGCGCGCCGAACACCTGGCCGGCCATCAGCGCCGCAATGTTGTCGGCCGTCTTCAGGTTGTCGAAGCCGATGACGTGCACATAGGCGTAATTGATGGTCAGGTACAGGGCGATGATGACAAAGATGCCCAGGAAGATGCCGCGCGGCAGGTTACGCCCCGGCTCGCGCACCTCGCCGCCGAAGTTGATCGTTTGCTGGTACCCGCCGTAGGTAAAGGAGACGGCCACGAGCCCGCTGCCGAAGGCAAGCAGGTACTGGCTGAACGTGGGGTCGGCCACCGCCGCCGACACGGGGCCCGCCACCGCCGGTGCCGTAAAGAACAGCGGGGCGATGAGCAGGAGGATGAGCACGATCTTGGTCATCATCAGCACGCTCTGCGCCTTGGCGCTCATCTTGAGTCCCAGCAGGTTGACCCCGTAAAACAGGATGATGGCGCCGATGGCGATGCCGAGCTGCAGGAGCCGGAGCGACAGGTCGCCGGGGGCGGTACCGGGCCGCAGCACCGCCGAGATGTACTCGCCGCCGATGAGGGCCACCCCGCCCACCGAGGCGGCGTTGGAGACGAGGATGACGCAGTTGATGGCGAAGGCGATGGAGGGATGGTAGGCGTAGGAGAAGATCTTGTAATAGCCACCGGTCACCGGCAGCCGCGACCCGATCTCGGCATAGGTGAGCGCCCCGCAGAGCGCCACGAGCCCGCCGGCCACCCAAACGGCAAAGAACACCCAGAGCGAGGGCGCGTCGGCAGCCACGTTGCGGGGGGTGCGGAAGATGCCCATCCCGATCACGAGGCTGATGACGATCATGGTGAAGTCGAATAGCTTCAACGTGGGACGGGGAGCAGGTGGCTCCGGCACCCGCAGGGTCGCGTCGGGCGACGGGGGTCCGGCTTTTTCCATAGCAGGCATATGCCGCTAAATATAGCGGAAAACGGCAAAAACGCCGGCTAACCGGCGTTTTCGCCCTATTTCAACGGGCATGGCCGGGCGTTCGGCGGACAGAAGACACAGTGGGGCGAAAAGCCCACACGCCCCCGGGGTCCTGCCTGCGATTGACAGTACCTTTACAGGGTAAACTCTTATTCCGCAACCGTCCATCCTATGAAAAAGCTGCTCTTTGCATTCTTCGCCGTCATCGCCGTATTCGTTGCTGGCGCCCAGACCAGCTGGAAAGGTACTGTCAGCGTAAGCTGGTCGAATTCCGCCAACTGGACCAACGGGATACCCTCTTCCACAAAGGCCGCCGTTATCGGAGATGACAACTATACGGGCCCTTATGCGCCCACCGTCACCGGCAAATCGAGCTGCGCAGGCCTGACGCTGGGCGGCAACCTGGCGGCTACCCTCACATTGAACCGCAGCCTGAACATTTCCGGGCCCGTGCTGATCAACGGCAACGGACACCTGAAGCAGGGCAAGGCCACCCTCACGGTGTCCGGCAACTGGACCAACAACGGCACCTATTCCTACACGGCCCCACAGGCAGCCACCATCCTTTCCGGTACGGCCCAGGTGTTCTCCGGCACCGGCACCAACACCTTCCGCAAGGTCACCATCAACGCCTCGGCCGTGATCACCGCCAATGCCCCCTTCTCGGGAGTCAACAGCTTCAACCTCAACGGTACGCTGGTGCCGGCAGCGGGCGTCACCATCCCCGGCGCCATTACGGTAGGCAGCACCGGTGTGCTCAAGGTCACTGCGGCCACCTTAGCCGCCAACTACTCCGGCACCGTGTCGCTCAGCGGCGGCTCCACCGTCGAATACAACTCCACCTCGGCCCAGACGATCTCTTCCTCCCTCACTTATTCTACCCTCCGCCTCACCGGCAGCGGCACCCGCTCGCTGGCGGCCAACCTGCCCGGCCTCAACTCGGGCACCGGCTATGGCAACATCTACGTAGACGGCGGCACGCTCGACCTCAAGACCTTCACCGCGAACCGCTCCGCCACCGGTGGCGGCACCTTTTCGCTCGCCAACGGCACTACCCTGCTGGTTACCGGCGCGTCGAACTTCCCGGCCAACTTCACCACGTATGCGCTCGGCTACACGAGCACGGTGAACTACAACGGTACCGCCCAGACCGTATCGACCAGGACCTACGGCAACCTCACGCTTTCGGGCAGCGGTACCAAGACCCTCCCGTCGACCGCCTTCACCGTCGCCAACGCCTTCACCACCACGGGTACCGTCACGGCCAACGCCGCGGCCGACATGACGGTCAGCAACGGGAGCACCATCGGTGCGGGCACCATCGTCAACGGCAGCACCTTCAACCTGACCCTCGGCGGCGGCCTCATCAACAACGGCACCATCAACGGAAACACGGGCACCCTCACGCTCAGCGGCGCCGGCTCCACCGTGAGCAGCAGCACCGGCACCGGTATTTTCAACCTCAACAACCTGACCGTCGTTGCCTCGGGCATCAGCATCAACAACACCGTAAGCACCGTGACCGTGGCGGGGAACCTGGCCACCACCGGTTCGGGCGTGTTCTCCTACCCTGCCGGCACCATCAACATGACCGGCAATGCCAAGACCATCACCGGTACCGGCATCACGCTCCATAACCTCACGATCGCCGGCACCGGCAACGTGATCACCTCCTCGGCGCTGGCGCTGACCGGCAACCTCGCGGTCAGCGGTGCCTTCTCGGCCGGCAGCATCCTCACGATGAGCGGCAGCGGCAAGACCCTCAGCGGCTCCGGCACCATCACGTTCACCGGCCTTTCCATCACGGGCTCCGTGGCCACGGCCGCTTCGTTTACGGTGACCAATTCGCTGGACGTAACCGGCTCGCTGACGGCTTCCGCGGGCACGGTCACGTTCAACGGCACCTGCCTGTACAACGGCACCGCCAACCTCTTCAACGTATCGGTGGGCGGCACCTCGCTGCAGCTGGCGGCGAACTCCACCCTCGGCATCGCCGGCACGCTCGGCATCAGCAGCACCTTCAACGCCAGCACCACCACGCCCAACACCGTGGTGTACAACGGCAGCGGCGCACAGAACATTACCGGCACCACCTACGACAACCTCACGATCAGCAACGGCGGCACCAAGACGGCAGCCAGCGGGGTGACGGTGCTGACGGACCTCAGCATCGTGGCGAGCACCACCTTCGCGGCGAGCTCGTTCACGCACAGCGTGCGCGGCAACTGGATCAACAACGGAGCGTTCACGGCGGGCAGCAGCACGGTGCAGCTTACCGGCGTCAACGACGCGACGCTGACGGGCGCCACCACGTTCAACATCCTGACCGTAAACAAGACGGCCGCCACCAACTCGGTGTTCCTGGCCAACAACATGACCGCCTCGGTGCTCAACATGACCAACGGGGTGCTGCGCACGGCCGCCAACAAGATCACGGTGCCGGTCAGCAACAGCGACCTGGTCAATACCGGCAAGATCAACTTCTCCGCTACGGCCACCATACTGGGTACTATCGAGCGCACCCACCCCACGGGCTTCGCGGCCCTGACGGACTATGCGTTCGAAAGCGCCAACAACCTCCTCACCTTCACCACCGCCATGGGGGTCACCAACGTCACCATGACCGTGACCACGGGCAGCGTGGCCTCTTTCCCCTTCGGCGCGGCCATCAACCGTAATTATACGATCGCGATCCCTTCGGGCAGCTACACGATGGCCCGCCTCCGCCTGCACTACGAAGACGTGGAGCTGAACGGCAACAGCGAGGCAAGCCTGCAGCTCTATCGCCTCAACGGCACCTGGATCAGCGCCGGCGCATCGGGCACGAGCAGCACGGCCAACTGGGCCGAGCAGACGGGTCTTTCCACCATTACCGGCAGCTGGACCCTCTCGGCAGCAGCCAACGTGGTGAACTGGAACGGCTCGCAGAGCCAGGACTGGCACAACCCCGCCAACTGGACGCTGGGCCTGGGCACGCCCTCCTTCCCGCCGTCGGCCAACGACATCGTGCAGATCGGCGCCATCCCGTTCACCCACCAGCCGCACATCAGCACGGCCGCGAACGCAAAGAGCATCCTCTTCACCGGCACCCAGGCAGCGACCCTTTACCTCGATGCCGGGTCGCTCACCACGCAAGGCAATATCAGCGGCTCCTGGACGAGCAACGTGACCCACAGCATCGAGGTGGGCGCGCAAACCCTCGACGTGAAAGGCAATATCCTGCTTAGCGACGGCACGAGCGGACGCGCCATCAACCTGAATATCGGCAGCGGCCTCGTGTCGCTCACCGGCTCCCTCACCCAGAGCGGCGGCGCCAGCATCGTGTTCAGCGGGGCGGGCAACCTCCGGATCGGCGGCGACTTCACCTACAGCAGCGGCACCTTCACCGCGGGCAGCGGCACCGTGACGTACAACGGCGGCAACTTCCAGAGCGTAGGCGGCGTAACGTACAACCAGCTCGTGATCGACAAGACGGCCGGCACCGCCACCACCAACCCGCTTGCCACCACCACCGTGAACGGCAACCTCCTGGTGACCGCCGGCACCTTCGACTTCTCCGGCCCGACCACGATCGTTGGCGACGTGACGGTAGCCTCCGGCGCCTCCGCCACCAACCGCACCTCGATCCAGGTAGGCGGCAACTGGAACAACAACGGCACCTATTTTCCCAATGGCGGCGTCGCTACCTTCAACGGCACGGGCAACCAGAGCATCTCTCCCACCTCGTTCAATAAGATCATCATCAACAAGGTTTCCGGCACCGCTCAGCTCACCGGCAACCTCACGCTCAACAGCGACCTGCTGGTAACGGCCGGCACGCTCGACCTCAAGACGTTCAACGCCAACCGCAACACCAACGGCGGCACCCTGGAAGTGGCCAACGGCGCCACGCTCATCGTGGGCGGCACTTCGAACTTCCCGGCCAACTACACCTACTACACCTTTGGCGCGGCGAGCAACACCCGCTACAACGGCACGGGCGTGCAGAGCGTGGCCGGCGTGTCGTACGGCAACCTGGTGATCGAGAACGGCGGCGCCAACGCCAAGACCCTCGCCGCCCCCGCCACCGTGCAGGGCAACCTCACGATCGCCAGCGGCGCCACGCTGAACGGCTCGGCCCATAACCTGTCGCTCTACGGCAACTGGACCAACAACGGCACCTTCACGCCCGCCACCGGGGCCGTACTGGCCATGGGCAGCGGAAAAACGATCACCGGCAACAGCACCTTCAACAAGCTCACCGTATACGGATCGTACACGGTTGGCGGCAGCGACCTCACCTTCAACGACCAGCTCACCATCGTCAGCGGCGGCTCCTTCGACGCGGGCGCGGGAACGGCGATCCTGTACGGCAACCTGGTGAACAGCGGCTCGCTCACGAGCTCGGGCTCCACCACCTTTGCCGGCACCCAGGCACAGACCGTCCAGCTGATCAACGCCATCAACTCAACGTCTACCGGCATCATTAACTTCAACGGCACGGTGGCCCCGGTGCTCAACTCCACGAGTACGCCCACCTTCGCCACGCTCAACATCAACAACAGCAGCGGCGTAACGCCCAGCGTGAACTGGACGGTGCTCGTAGCCTTCAACGTGGCCGCCAATGCCACGTTCAATTCGGGCACTTCCACGCACAGCATCGCCGGCAACTTCACCAACAACGGCATCGTTACCGGTGCGGGCACGATGCTGTTCACCCCCCAGGCGGCCCGCACCGCCTACCTGGGCGCCAATACGGCCACCAACTACTTCAACAGCACCGGCACCGTGAACTTCAGCGGCAGCGGCGCGCTCTCCGTCACCGGCACACCGGGCGCCCTCACCCACGTCGTGATCGGCAACCGCACCGGCGTATCGCCCGCCGCCAACTGGAGCAGCATCAGCGGCGTGTTCACCATCGCCGACACCGCCGTCTTCAACGCAGGCAGCCATACCTATACGCTCAACGGCGACATGGAATCGAACGGAACGCTCAACGGCGGCACGTCCACCTTTATCTTCCGCTCGGCCACCGCGCAGCTCTCCGGCTCGTCGAACACTACGTTCTACGATCTCCTGGTGAACACGGGCGCTGCGCTCACCGTCAACTCCGAATTCAACGTCAGCCACGACCTGACGATGAACGGCACCGTGGACGCCACCCTTGCCGGCCCCACCTTCACCGGCTCCGTCAACGGCAACCTCACGGGCAGCGCCACCACCCTTACCCTCGCCACCTTCGGCGTGGAGAAGGGATCGGGCAACACGCATACCCTGCAGAAGAACGTGGCCGGCGTGACCGACCTCAACATTACCTCGGGCACGCTCGACATCGGCACGCTTGCGCTCAGCCAGGATGCCACAGCGGGTGCGTCCAACACGCTCACCATCGATAACTACGCCCGCCTGCGCATCGGCGGCACGAGCGCGCTGCCCTCCTTTACCCAGCATGTGCTCGACTCGTTCAGCATCGTGGAATACAACGGCGCGGCACAAGCGCTGACACCCGCGATCACCTACGGGTCCATCGAGGTCACGGCCGGCACCAAGACCACGAGTGCCGCGCTCACCGTGCTGAAGCACTTCACGATCACCGGGGGTACGTTCACCGGCGGCAACTTCACGCACAGCATCGGCGGCAACTTCACGCAGACGAGCCCGGGCGTGTTCACAGCCAGCGGCACTACCCTGCACTTCAACGGCGTGCAGGCACAGGTCCTGTCTGCAGCCAGCACACTCCACCATGTAACGCTCAACAACGCCCTCGGCCTGTCGCTCGGCAGCGCGGTGAACGTAGGCGGCAACCTCCTACTCACGAATGGCAAGGTGACCCTGGGTAACCACAACCTCACCGTGTCGAGCGGTAATTATACGGTCAGCAACACCCACTACGTGGTAGCCACCGGCAGCGGTGCACTGGTGCTTCCGATCGCAACCGGGGCTGGCAGGACCTTCCCGGTAGGTACCGCTACCAGCTACCTCCCGGCCACCGTATCGCTCGATGCGGGCTCCGCTCCCGACAACATCAGTGTGCGCCTGCTGCAGAACGCGCAGCTCAACGGCAGCACCGGCGGCGCGCTTTCCAACTACGCCGTGAACGCCACGTGGATGATCGAGGAAGCCACTGCCGGCAACCTCAACGCCAGTGTAACCGTGCAGTGGCCCGGAAGCCGCGAGCTGCCCCTGTTTGCCCGCAACAACTGCCGCCTCGCCCACTACACCGGCGGCGCCTGGGATTATGGCACCACCGCCCTGCAGGCCGCCGGCAGCGATCCCTACACGGTAACGCGCAGCGGCTTCACGAGCTTCTCGCCCTTCTCGGTGCGGATGTTCAATGCTGTTCTTCCTGTAACCTGGCTCTCCTTCACCGGCAAGCGTACCGCGGGCACCGACCGCCTCGAATGGCGCACCGCCACCGAGGCAAACAGCAGCCACTTCGAGATCGAGGAAAGCAGCGACGGCAATTCCTTCCGATCCATCGGGCGGGTGGCGGCAGCCGGCTTCAGCAGCAGCGTGCAATCGTATTTCTACGAGCGCAGCAGCGCCACGGGCACCCGCTATTACCGCCTCCGCCAGGTCGACGGCGACGGACGCTTTATGTACTCCTCTGTTGTACGCCTCGGCGATGCCGGTATGGCACTCCAGTTCAGCCTGTCGGCCAACCCGGTACGCAGCGGCGCCACGCTCCGCATCAGCACGGGCAGCGCCCGGAAGCTGCAGCTGTTGCTGCACGACGCGGGTGGCCGCCTGCAGTGGCGCACCGACATCGCGGCCGCCTCCGGCAGCCAGACGATCGCCCTGCCCTTCGAAGGGAAAGCGGCCGGCGTGTACTTCCTGACGCTGATCAGTGCCGATGGAACGCGGGAGACACTGCGGGTAGTAAAAGAATAATGAACCTGTTATGCATACAAAGCCCCGGCGCCACGGCCGGGGCATTTTCGTGCCTGCGCAGTCCGGTACTGCGGACAGCCGGCAACGGCCGGTCCGTACCTTAGGGCCGCTCATGACCGACCTGAAGCTCCTGTACGATTCGATGTACGCTGATGCGGCCCCGCTCATCCGCGCCGGCGCCTGCTCGGCCGACCCGCACCTGGATGCGCCCGACGACAACCGCTGCGGGCTCACGCTCCTGCTCCGTCCACCCGTAAAAATACAGGAGGCGTTCCGCCGCTTCCAGGAGGCCGCCCTCGACGCCTCTCCAGGTCTTTACCTGCACCCGGCCTCCGACCTGCACGTGACGGTACTGGCGATCGTGTCGTGCCGCGAAGGATTCCGGCTCGACGGCATCGACGTGGCAGCCTATGAACGGCTCGTCCGCGCATGCCTGGAAGGCATCGCCCCGTTCGTACTCCGCTTCCGGGGGATCACCGCCTCGGCCGCAGCGGTGATGGCCTGCGGTTACCCGGAAGGCGATGCACTGGAGCAAGTACGCGGGCGGCTGCGGAAAGCATTCCGTGCTACATCGCTCGACCAGAGTATTGATACGCGTTACGTGCTGCAAAGCGCTCATGCTACGCTGCTGCGGTTCCCGGAACAACCGCGCAATGCCCCGGCCCTTGCCCGCGTGCTGGAGCAGCACCGGAATACCGACTTCGGCTGTTGGCGCTGCGGGGAAATGGAGCTCGTGTTCAACGACTGGTACCAGCGGGCCAACCGCGTGCAGCGCCTGGCTTCGTTCCGGCTTGAGCGCACACGCGGAGGTCCCGGTTAGCGCCGCTTATCTCTAATCACCTGCTGTTTTGACCACCTTTGCTACTAACTGATGTTTACCCACAGCCAACTTTCCGCTTCATGAGCCAATTCGTTCAAGACCTCCGGGAATGCGTCGATACGCTCCGCGCCGGCGATGCTGGCGCTACCCGCGCTGCATTGCTGCAGCAGTACCGGCTGGTGCTGCCGTACGAGTACCAGTATGAAGGCCTGGCCCTTTCCGATGCTGATGCGGCCTTCCTGCAGCTCTATTCCAGAAAAGCCGATGCCCTGCGCACTTCATTCTGGCCGGCGCTTCTGAACGTCGCGGGTGCTGCCTACCCGCATACCGAAAAGGAGCATGGTGCGCCCCTGGCGGCCCTGTTGGAGCTGCAGTGCATCCTGCTGCCGCACGACGACGGCACGATATGGGAACTCGATTATGCCGTACCCTTCGACGAAGCCATCTTCCATGTCCGATTCGACGGCTGGGATTTCCGCGACATCGGGCAAAGCCACTGAGGCGCCGCCGCGCCCCTCGAAAAAGCGCCGCTCCTACCACACCGATTTCCCTACATTTGCGCCGCGATCGGTTCCCCCGCGCCTGCCGGCAACGGGGATTAAAAGGGAATCCTGTGAAAGTCAGGAGCTATCCCCGTAGCTGTAACGTTCATAGGTGAATGGTCAATGGTCAATGGTGAATGCCAGTGCCGCTGCCAGGAGCTTATTATAGGGCAACTTGCCACTGTGGCGCCTCGGGCGCCATGGGAAGGCGCCCGGAGAGCGAAGCCAGAAGACCTGCCGCCCGCAGCTATTAATTTTTTGCTTTCGGGTGAAAAGCAGGAATGGACCGTATCGCGATCGCTCCTTTCCAACTTTTTTTTCGGAAGCAGTCACCAAACCCTTTTTTCTGCAATGAAAAAGTTTCTTTCGGTGGCTGCGCTCGTATCCAGCAGCCCCCTCGTGGCCCAGCAAGTGGCCGACTCGTCCAAGGTATTGAATGAAGTGGTGGTGTCCGCCACCAAATCGGAAGTGAAGGCCTCCGCCACCGGCAAGGTAGTGGTGACCATCTCGCGCGCCGACATCGAGCGCGCCGGCGCCCGCGACCTCACGCAGGTGCTCGCCGAGCAGGGCGGACTCTTCATCAACGGGGCCTGGAGCAATCCCGGCAAAGACAAAAGCGTGTATATCCGCGGCGCCCGCGTGGACCACTCCCTCATCACCATCGACGGCGTGCCCGTATACGACGCCACCGGCATCGGCTCCAACTTCGACCTGCGCCTCATCCCCATCGAGCGCGTGGAGCGCATCGAGATCTTGAAGGGCAGCCAGGGTACGCTCTACGGCTCCGACGCGATCGCCGGCGTCATCAACATCATCACCCGCAAGGCAGGCCCCGGAACGGTGCAGGGCAGCGCGCTCCTCTCCTATGGCTCCTTCAACACGCTGCGCACCGCGGCTTCCGTCAATGGCCGCAACGGGATCATCGACTATAACGTAGGCTACAACTACTTCAACACGAAGGGCATCTCGGAAGCGGCCACCCCGGAAGGCAGCAAGGAGTTTGCACCCAATGGCTACACCCAGCACGGCGCCGACGCGAGCATCGGCTTCCAGCTCACGCCCAAAGTGCACCTGCAACCCTACGTGCGCTACACCACCAACTCCGGTAACCTCGACGCCGGCTACCATGCCGACGCGCTCGATTTCACCTACGAGCAGAAGAACCTGCAGCCCGGCCTGCGCGGGACCTTCACCCTCGGCAAAGGCACCCTGCGCGCCCTGTATAACTACAACCGCATCGAGCGTTCCTACGAAGACGACTCCACGCAGACGCCCAACCTGTTCAATACCTACAGCAGCTCCTCGTTCACGGCACTGGAGCATTTCGGCGAGCTGTTCTACACGCTGCCGCTACGGAACGTGAAGCTCACCTTCGGCTCCGACTACCGCGCCTCCTCGATGAAGCAGGAGAATATAAGCATCTCGCAGTGGGGCAACTCCAAGACGGAGCTCGGCACCGACAGCCTGCAGCAGCGCCAGATCAGCGCCTATGCCAATGCGCTCTGGACGCCCTTCCAAGGCTTCAGCCTCGAAGCCGGCGCCCGCTACAACAACCACTCGCGCTACGGCTCCAATGGCGCCTGGAACCTCAACCCTTCGTACCTCTGGAACAACAGCGTGAAGCTGTTCGCCAACATCTCGAGCGGTTACCGTACGCCGAGCCTCTACCAGCTTTTCTCCGAGTATGGCAACAAGGACCTGAAGGCGGAGCAGTCGATGAACTACGAGGGGGGCATCCAGGTGCTCTCGGGTGATGGCGCCGCGAGCCTGCGCGTGACCTACTTCAACCGCGACGTGAAAGACCTGATCGTCTTCTTCACCGACCCCACTACGTTTCAATCGAACTACATCAACCGCGACCGCCAGAAGGACCACGGCATCGAGATCGACGGTAAGGTGCAGTTCAGCAAGCATGTGTTCGGCAAGCTCTTTTACGGCTATGCCGACGGTGAGGTGACCACGAAATTTGGCAGCCGCGACACGACGGTGTTCAACCTGTATCGCCGCCCGAAGCAGAATGTGGCCCTCTCGCTCGGCGTCACCTTCGGCGGCTTCACGGCCAGCGCGCAGCTCAACGCCGTGGGCAATGTGCAGGACCAGTACTTCGACAACTCGAGCTTCACCGTGAAGACCGTGACGCTGAAGAACTACGCCCTGCTGAACCTCTATGCCGAGTATGCGGTGCAGCGAACCGGCCTCCGGATCTTCGTGGATGCACGGAACGTGACCGACGCGAAGTACCAGGAGATCTACGGGTACGGCACGCCTGGCTTCAATGCCTATGGCGGGGTCCGCTACCAATTTTAAATCACCGGAAGGCAGCCCAGCGGCTGCCTTCTTTATTTTACTCCCGATGAAAGCATTTCTCAACTGGAGCGGCGGCAAGGACTCGGCGCTCGCGTTACATGCCGCGCAGAAACAAGGCCTCCCGGTGAGCCGCCTCCTCACCTGCCTGCACAACGACCGGGTGTCGATGCACGGCGTGCCGCGCGCCCTGCTGGAGCGCCAGGCCGATGCGCTGGGCCTGCCGGTGACGGTGTGCACGCTGCCCGACAACCCGTCGATGGTTGCTTACGAGACAGCGCTGCGGGCCACCCATGCCGAGCTGAAAGCGGGCGGCTACACACACGCATTGTACGGAGACCTCTTCCTGGAAGACCTGCGCCGCTACCGCAGCGGGCTGCTGGAAAACGACGGCCTGGAGGGGGTCTACCCGCTGTGGGGCACCGATACCCAGGCGCTTGCCAAACAATTTATCAGCGCCGGCTTCCAGGCCGTGATCGTGAGCGTGAACGAAAGCCTGCTGCCGCGCTCCTTCTGCGGCCGTGCGCTTGACGCCGCCTTTCTGCGCGACCTGCCCGAAGGCGTGGATCCCTGCGGCGAAAACGGCGAGTACCATTCCTTTGTATGGGACGGCCCGGTGTTCCATGCGCCGGTGGCCTTCCGCAAGGGTGCCCTCGTGCAGAAAAGCTATCCCGCGCCGCGCGGCAGCAACGATTGCTATACGGAGCCGCGCCCGGAGACCGTCTTCTCTTTTTGCGAACTGCTGCCCTGATGTGTTGGCGCGCATAGGACCGAAGGCGTTCCGCTTGGGTATCCCGATTGGTGGGATGGCCGGCACAACCAGCACGAGGCTGGTTTGTTATTTGCCTCAACTACCGACTATGGAGTTTTACCTCATCCGCCATACCACCCCCGACGTACCTGTAGGCACCTGCTACGGGCAAACCGACCTCGGGCTCACCGCCACTTTTGACGCCGAAGCTGCGGCCATCCTGCCCCACCTGCCGGCCGGCATCCGCACGGTGTACAGCTCACCGCTCCAGCGTTGCCGGAAGCTCGCCGAGCGCCTCTTTCCCGGGCAACTGCTCTGCTTCGACGACCGCCTCAAAGAGATCCATTGCGGCGACTGGGAAGGTCGCCCCTGGGACAGCATCGAACCCGGTCCGCTCCAGGCCTGGATGGCAAACCGCCTGCATGCCTGCATTCCCGGTGGCGAGAGCTATACCCAGCTTTACGAGCGGGTGACGGATTTTCTGCAGGACCTGCCGCCGGCAGAGGGCCCGTTCGCCATCGTGACGCACGGCGGCGTCATCCGCAGCCTGCTGGCCCACATCAATGAAGTATCGCTGGGCGACTCCTTCGACGCCTTTCCCATTCATTATGGTTGCCTGGTGCACGTGCAACGCCAGGAGGAGCGCCTGGCACACCGCTTCCTGCACAATGTGAAGCGGGGCGAGGAGCGGCACCGGCCGTCCCTCGGCAAGCTCAGGATGACCAGCGGTAACACATGAATGATGAGGACATAGGCGCGGGAGGAAGAGGGCACCCTACCAAGCTTCAAACTCCAGCACCCGGGAACCATAGCACCTTGAAACCCTGGTTTCCCCTATCTTTGCCGCCCACGCTTCCCGTAATAACAGCGGTAACGCGATCCGGCCTCGTAGTACAATGGATAGTATAAGAGTTTCCGAAGCTCCAGATCCAAGTTCGATTCTTGGCGAGGCCACCAAATAAGTTTCACTTTAGCTATTAGCCCTCAGATCATTGACTCTGGGGGCTTTTTAGTTCGTATCGCCTTTCGCTTTGGGTTTTGAGCGGTTTTGCGTTCCACAACCCTTCACCAAAATCAGAAAGTTCACCAAAATAGAAGCAACCCTGAAATTCCTTCTCGTTGAATCAATGAAAAGCCCCAAGAACGGTTGCTTCCCGCTCCTGCCCGCAAAAGGGAGCCGGTTCGAACAAGCTTAACCGATTTTCGGATTCCCCAAAGCCAGCTCATGAGAGAAGTTTTTGCTCTGTCGGTATTCAACCGACCGGTAGCGAGCACAATTTTAAAAGGAGTACCATTATACCAATGGAAAGCGTAGCTTATTCGTCCTCTTTTGAAAATTGGTCTTATATAGCAATTTTACGACCATGAAGACCAAACGAACAGATGCAAATTTTAGTTTACTAACCGGTCTCTAAGTACTTAACTGCCTAAAACTAAAATAGTAGTTTCGGTAGTCACCGGGCATGTCAATTACTAATGGCTTGCGCAATTTGAAATATCAGAGCGTAAAACCGCGGTGGATTCATATGCTCCCAGTTATATAACTTCTGACCCAAAGTACTTTTTAATATGTACGGGTGCAGTCACTCGCCTCGCCGTATCATAACAGAAAAACAACGCCAGTAGAGTAAAAGAGAGTGAGGAATGTGAACCGTCGATGTCAAACTGAAGTTGCCCTGGAAAGCATGAGAATTGTTGAAAACCTCCTGGGCTATACCCATTTAGATAGTCAAAGCAGATTCGTGAAGTCACGTGAAATCCCGCTACGATCGAAGGCGATTCCCCACGTTTTGTGCTTACTAACTCCTTCCGCTTTATTCCGGCAGCGTATAGCTTATAAGCACATGCCCGGGAAAATGATCCGCATTAACGATACCGGTGAACACAGCCTCGGGATGTACAAACTTCGACAACGCCTGCTGGTAATAAAACAGGTATCCATCCTCCGGACCCGCCTGTGCAACGAGGTTCTTTTCCATGGCACTTTCCGGGACCAGCTTCACGGAACACATACTGCTGCTTAACTTCTCTACCCTGTATTTCATGGCTCTTGTTTAACGGTTATTGAATCCCCCGGACAGTAGGCCAGGTACCGAATAGGCTAAAGGTAAAGCCCGTACTGCCGTCGCCATCTGACTTTCTGCATGGGGCCACCAAGAACCCTTTACACCTGCCTTCGTCGGCCTGAAGATGGTCAAGGCACCCGGCAATCAATGATCGCCGCTGTGCCCGTTCGCCGGAACCTATAAAATGCAAGAACCGCGACGTCCCTGGACACATGAGGCGCAGGCAACCGGAACCAGTGACGGAAGCAGCCCGATATCCTCCGGTTTCGGGGTACACTATAAGACCGCTTTTCAGAGTGTGGAAGTCAGCCCTTCCCTACCTTCATCCGGCGCGGCTATCAGCTGCCAACTCCAGCCATGAAAAAAGCAACCCTCTTCCTGCTCCTGCTGACGACGATCACTTGCAGCCTGTCGTGTGTGCAGCGCAGCACCAACGACTCCCCGGGAGCACGATCCGCCCACCGGCCCAAAGAATACGTGCAACTCGCCCACCCCGACTGGAGCAAGAACGCTACGATCTATGAAGTCAACATCCGCCAATACACGCCCGAAGGCACCTTCGCGGCCTTTCGCAAGCACCTTCCGCGCCTTAAGGAGCTGGGGGTCGACATCCTCTGGCTGATGCCGATCCACCCGATCGGGGAAAAGAACCGCAAAGGCACCCTCGGGAGCTACTATTCCGTGAAAGACTACTACGGCGTCAACCCGGAGTTCGGCACGCTGCAGGACCTCAAAGACCTCGTAGCCGAAGCACACCGGCTCGGGATGCATGTGCTGCTCGACTGGGTGGCCAACCACTCGGCCTGGGACAACCCGGTAGCCACCCAGCATCCCGACTGGTACATCAAGACCCGCGAAGGAGCCTTCCAGTCGACGCCCTGGCGCGACTACGACGACATCATCGACTTCGACTACAGCCAGCCGGCGCTCCGGGAATACATGACCAAAGCCATGACCTACTGGGTGCGGGAGGTGGGCATCGACGGCTATCGCTGCGATGTGGCGAGCTTCGTACCGATCGAATTCTGGGAAAACCTGCGGCGCGAGCTCGACGCGATCCGCCCCGTATTCCTACTGGCAGAAGCCGCCGACCGCGACCTCCACCAGCACGCGTTCGACATGACCTATGCCTGGAGCCTCTGGGACCACCTGCATGCCATCGCTACGAAAGGCGCCGGCATCGGCGGACTCACCGAAGGGTATATCGCCGAGCACGTCAGCATCTGGCCGCGCAACGCGTACCGGATGAACTTCGTCGACAACCACGACAAGAACTCCTGGGAGGGCAACCAGGTCGCGAACTTCGGCGCGGCGCTGCCGGCCGCCATCGTCCTTACTGCCACGATGGAAGGCATGCCCTTGCTGTATAGCGGGCAGGAAGCCGGACTCGACCGCTCGCTGCGCTTCTTCGACAAAGACACGATCCAATGGAAGGAACACCCCGTAGGCGACCTGTACCGAACACTGTTTCAACTCAAACACGCCCACCCGTCGTTGTGGAACGGGCAGTGGGGCGGCCCGATGGAGCGGATCAGGCACGACCGGATGCAGCAGGTGATCGCGTTCTCGCGCGATAAGGACGGAGACCGGGTCATCACGGTGGTGAACCTGAGTAAAGACGCGGCGCCGGTACAACTCGAAAGCAACTACCTGCAGGGAACCTACCGCGATGCATTCACCGGAAAAACCTACTCGCTAACGGCGCGCACCCGCCTCGACCTGCAGCCCTGGGGCTACCTGGTGCTGACGCGGCAGCCGAAGCAGTAATCAGCGGCCGACCTGTGCGACCTGCATTCGCCGCCCCGGTCACGCATGCAGGGAGATCAGCGGAACATGGGTGTGGTACGCCATCTTCCGGGTGAGGCTGCTTTGGAAGAGGCCCTGCAGTCCGCCCCTCCTGTGGGTGACCATGGCCAGCAGGTTGATGCGCTCCAGGTCGACGTACTCATCGATGGCCGCGAAAAAATCCTCACCTACGATATGATCGCCGGGAAGCTCCGGGAGCGAAAAGGCCTCTTTCCACTTCCGGGTTGCTGTTCGCACCGTGCGCGTGTGCTCCAGCAACTCCTCCGCCGACTCGTCGTTCTCTGAGAAGGTGATAGTCCGGATACCGGCCCCGAAGAGCGCGCGCAGGCGAAAGAGCGGTGCAAGTACCGACTCACGCTCCTCCTGCGCAATCGCCAGCAGGATGTGATCAGGCAGGCCGCCGGTATACTGATCCGGAACGGCAATCACAGGAATATCGGTGGCCGCCATCACGGCAGCCGTATGGGAGCCGACCAGCAAGGCCTTGATGATCCCGGCGCCGCGGGTTCCCATCACGATCAGGTCTGCACTGTATTGACCAGCCTTTTTTACTATGGCGTCGACCGTATCTCCGTCCACTAGCAGGGTCCGCACACGCACCCATTCGTCGGGAGCAACCCGTTGGCGGTATTGATCGAGCCGCAGCTGCAACTCCACGGCCCTGAGCCGGTTGTATTCCCGCATGCCCTCGGGCTCGGTCGCATATTCCGGCAGCGGCAGCGCGCATACGTGCAGTACGATTACCTCGCCGGCTACCCTACGGGCAATCTGCAAGGCGTAATCGAATGCCTTGTCGGCATTCAGAGAAAAGTCGGTCGGAACGAGTATCGTGTTCATGGCTGTCGGATTGTTTCACAATGGTAGAACACCCCGTCCGCTACCGCCATGACCTTGCCCGCACAACCGGGCGACCTTGGTCAGGTACAGAACGACAGGAATCCAACCCGACATCCAACGCAGCACAGCATCTGGCGAATCGTCATCCGCGCCAGGCCTTTAAAGAAAAAGCCTCCCCGCGGCGCGGGAAGGCCTTGTAAAAATACGGAGCAGGCTCAGTTCGCTTCCACGATCGAGATCGCAAAGCCGCCGCCGGGGGCACTGAGTTGCTTCAGCTTGGACTTGCTCGTCACCTTCACGGTGCGGATGGTATACGACTGCGGGTTGTTCTTATAATGCGCATCCTTTCCGTCGGCATAAATGGTCGCAGTATACTTCTTTCCGGGCTCCAGAAAGTCGAGCGCGACCGTAGATGTACGGGGCGTCTCGCCGTTCACGTTACCCACGAACCAGCGGCCCGTACCCTTCGCCTTACGCGCCACGGTGATGTACTGACCCGGCTCGGCCTCGAGGTAGCGGCTATCGTCCCAGTCCACGGCCACGTCCTTGATGAACTGGAACGCATCCATAAAGCGCTCGTAGTTCTCGGGCAGGTCGGCGGCCATCTGCAACGGGCTGTAAAGCGTTACGTACAACGCGAGCTGGTTGGCGATAGTGCTGTTCACCCAGGACTTGTTCTTCGGATTCAGCTTCGAGATATCCATCTCGAAGATGCCCGGTGTATAATCCATCGGCCCGCCCTGCAGGCGCATAAAGGGCAGCAGCGTCACGTGGTTGGGCTTGGAGCCGCCAAAGGCCTGGTACTCCGTGCCGCGGGCCGACTCGTTGCCGATCAGGTTAGGCCAGGTGCGGGCAATGCCCGTGGGGCGCACCGCCTCGTGCGCGTTGACCATGATCCTGTATTTCGCCGCCTGCTCGATGGCGTACTGGTAATGGTTGATCATCCACTGGCTGTAGTGGTTCTCGCCGATGGGCAGGATGGAACCCACATAGCCGCTCTTCACCGCGTCATAGCCATGCTCCTTCATGAACCGGTAAGCCGTATCCATCCAGCGCTCGTAATTACGCACCGACGAAGAAGACTCGTGGTGCATGATCATCTTGACACCCTTGGAGCGCGCATACTCCTGAATGCCCTTTACGTCGAAGTCGGGATAGGGCGTTACGAAATCGAACACATAATCCTTGAAGTGGCCGAACCAGTCTTCCCAGCCTACGTTCCAGCCTTCCACCAGCACCGCGTCGAAGCCGTGCTTCGCGGCGAAGTCGATGTAGCGCTTCACGTTGGCGGTGTTGGCACCATGACGGCCATGCGGCTTTGCAGCGGCGAAATCGGTCTTGCCCAGCTCCACCGCGGGCAGGTTGGTATACGACCACTCGCTCTTGCCGGTGATCATCTCCCACCACACGCCCATATACTTCACGGGCTTGATCCAGGATACGTCCTTGATCTTACTCGGCTCGTTGAGGTTGTAGATCATTTTCGAAGCCAGGATCCGGCGCGCGTCGTCCGAGGCCATGATGGTGCGCCAGGGCGTCACGGAAGGCGCCTGCAGCATGCCCTTGTTTCCCTTTGCGTCGGGTGTGAGCCAGCTCTCGAACACCATCGTGCTGTCGTTGAGGTTGAGGTGCATGCAGGAGTAGTTGATGAGCGCCGCCTCGTGCAGGTTGATGAAGAGGCCATCGGCGGTCTTGAGCAGCAGCGAGGTCTGGACCCCTGTCGGGGAGAACGGCGTCTGCGACAGGTTGGCGGTGATCGACTTCGCAATGAGGCCGCGGATCTCGGAGAGCTTCGAGATCGTGTAGTCGTATTCCTGCGTATCGTAATCACCGGGGATCCAGTAGGCCGTGTGGTCGCCGGTCATGGCGAACTCGGTGCGCTCCTCTTTGAGGATGAAATGCCCGAGGTTCGGCTGCTGCGGGAACTCGTAGCGAAAGCCGAGGCCATCGTCGAAGAGGCGGAAGCGTACGGTCAGGAGCCGGCCCGAGCTCGTCTGCTCGAGGTGCACGGCCATCTCGTTGTAGTGGTTGCGCACGGTACGCGTCTCGCCCCACACGGGCGTCCAGGTTTCGTCGAAGGTGGCGGTGGTAACGTTCCTGACCACGAAGGAGTCGCGCAGGGAGCGGCGCTCACCCTGAAGGTCGAAGCCGAGCTTCGAAAGGTTGATCACGGGGCGGTTCTTGTGCAGCAGCGTGTAGCCCGGGATGCCGCCGGGCTGCAGCACAAAGCGCGCGAGGAAGTTGCCATCGGGAGAACGCAGCTCCTGGGCATCGGCGGCAGTGGCAGCCAGCAAGAAGCTAAGGCAGAAAAAGAGCCGGCGCAGCAGGTGGCTGCGGCCGGACGGCAGGAGGTGAAATCGCATAGTCGTTCGTTATAAGCGGCCATAGCGGCCGTGCGCAAATTAACGCTTAAACGGTCGCCTGCTGCACCGGTGCCCGTGCCATCGCTGCCGGTCTTCTTTTGCCCCGGCGCAGCAGCCCAACAGGTCCGGCACGACCTTGGTGCTGCATTCCCGATATCAAAAACCACGTTATGGCGACACAGCAGCTCTCGACACAGGACTTCAAGGACAAGATCTTCAACTACGAAACGGAGAAGGAATGGAGCTATACCGGCACCGTTCCCGTCATCATCGACTTCTATGCCGACTGGTGCGGCCCCTGCAAGATGGTAGCGCCGGTACTCGAGGAGCTCTCGGAGCAGTACGGAGAGCGGCTCGTCATTTACAAGGTCGATACGGAAAAGGAAGAGGAGCTCGCGGCCGTGTTCGGTATCCAGAGCATCCCCACGTTTCTCTTCATCCCCGTGGACGGCACGCCCATGATGCAGCCGGGCGCCCTGCCGAAGAACGCCTTCCAGCAGGTGATCGAAGAGCGGCTCCTGCAGCCTTCTTCCGGATCCTGATTACGAGAAAGAACACGGATGGTACCGATGCTACGGATCTGAACGGATCTGCCGCATCCGTAGCACCCGTGTTCTTTACCTTCTGCCCGGGCATCCTGTATTTCCACGGGATCCGCGCGGCTTTTCCCCAACCCCGAACGAGCCGCCGGTTTAACGTTTTGTTTGTCGGGCCCTTTCCGTAGATTTGTAGAGATGACCCGGGAAGCCCGACATATCCAGCCCTGCGCGCACGTTACAACGGTCGTACTCGACCTCAGCGACTGCTTCACCTGGTCGTTCCCGGAATTCCTCCCCTTCTGCTCCCAGCTGTATTATTTTTCCTCGCTCAAGAACTTCGACGGCAGCAACTACGATCGCCCGATCGCCTAGTCTTTTCTCCCCTTTGCTCACGTCTAAATGCTTCGCCATGTCCAGGCAACCCAAGCCGGTTCCTGCAGGCGGTGCCCTGTCGCTGCTGCTCTGCCTGCTGAGCGCCTCCATCCTCGAGGCCGGCTACGTATACCACCCCCGGTGGTACCAGCTGCTGTACATCACGGTGCCGCTACAGGTACTTGCCCTCCTCGGGGAACGCCGCCGCTCGTAGGAGCCTGTGTTCCCGTACCCATCATCAAAGCACCTCCGCGCAAACAGGCGGAGGTGCTTTACCGACCTACCCACGCCATGAAAAAAATGCTCCGCCGGTTCAGCGAACTGGCCGCCCGATACGGGCTGTTCCTCTCCGGACAGCAAGTGCTCCGCAACATCGTCTTCGGCATCGATCCCCGCAGCTGCCGCCTCCTCGTGCTCGCCGACCGGGGCGATCGTTACGAAGAGCAGCTCATCCCGCTCCGCTCCGTGCAGGCCTGCACCGTACGCACCCGGTACCACGGCATTCCGCCCGGCGCCCTGCAGCACGAGGAGCTCCCCGACTTCCTCCGGTCCGTAGAACTACGGCTCGACCTGCCGGGCGCGCCCCCGCTGGTGCTGCCCTTCTACGAGCACGGCCCCGACCACAAGGAGCGGGCACAGCCGGCGGTCCGCAAGGCCCGGCTGTGGGCGGCCGCGATCGGGCAACTGTTAAAAGGAGGTGAAGGCCGGCCGGCAACACCCGGTGCCGGGGCCGGCGCGGGTGGGCATTGACCTATCTTCGCGCCGATGCGAAAGGCCCACGTATTCTTCTCCCTGCTCCTGTGCGCGCTGCTGGCGGCGCGGGTGGGCCTGCACGTGGCCGGCGCAGACCCGGAGGGAGTACGGTTCGCCACCGGCACCGAGCTGAAAAGCGACCGCATCCAGCTTCCCCACCAGGAAGGCGAGCTCAGCGCTGCTCATTTCTTCGGGCACGACGGCCAATGGAGCCAGCGCCTGCCCCTGCATCCCGACCTGCTTCTTTACGCACAGGTGCCCGCGCGCACCCAATGCGCCGCACTGCCGCCCGCCGCACAGAACGACGCCGCGGCGCGTGCCTATCTCCGGCACCTGCATCCCACGCACGCCTTTACGTAAGCATCCGTCGTTTTTCTACCGACGCGAAACTCCTATTGCTTACTTCAAACCTCTAACCCATGGCCGTAGCACTCACTGCCGGGGTCCTGCTGGGCGTAATTGCGCTCATCATCGGCCTCCTTATGTTCGTCAACGCCCGCGACCGGAAGCGGGATGCCAACCAATAAACGGCGAACACATTCTTTACTTTACATTCAGTGTAGGCAAACCCACCGCTTATGTTTCTCAAACCCGATAATATCCTCCTGATCGGCTCCATGCTCCTGCTCATCAGTGTGATCGCCGGCAAGACGCTGCGGCGGCTGGGCGTGCCTACACTGATCTTTTTCCTGCTCATCGGCATCGCCGCCGGCTCCGAAGGCATCGGCGGCATTCATTTCGACAACCCGGCGCTCGCCCAGCTCATCGGCATCGTGGCCCTCAACTTCATCCTTTTCTCCGGCGGGCTCGACACCCACTGGGAAAGCATCCGCCCGGTGCTCGGGCGCGGCATCTCGCTCTCCACGGTCGGCGTGCTCTTTACCGCCGGTTCCGTCGGCGCCTTCCTCCACTATGGGTTCGATTTTACCTGGGCCGAAGGCCTGCTGCTCGGCTCCGTGGTCTCCGCCACCGACGCCGCCGCGGTGTTCTCCATCCTCCGCGGCAGGGGCATCGGCCTCAAGGGCTCGCTCCGGCCCGTGCTGGAGCTCGAGAGCGGCTCCAACGACCCGATGGTCTACTTCCTCACCATCACCCTCACGGCCATCGTGGCCGGTAACGACAGCTCGTTCGGGCAGCTGCTGCTTTCGTTCGCGCGCGAGTTCGTCCTGGGCGGCCTGCTGGGCTGGATGATGGGACGCATCTCGGTCTGGCTCATCAATAACATCGGGCTTGAGACGAACGGACTCTACCCCGTGCTCACCCTCGCGCTCGCGCTCTTCACCTACTCGTTCACGCACCTCCTGGGTGGCAACGGCTTCCTAGCCATCTACCTCTGCGCCGTCATCATGGGCAACAGCCCGATGGTGCGCCGGCGGAGCGTGTCGCGGTTTTACGACGGGCAGGCCTGGCTCATGCAGATCATCCTCTTCCTAACCCTGGGGCTGCAGGTATTTCCGTCGCGCATCCTGCCGCTCGTAGGCACCGGGCTCATCATCTCGGCCTTCCTGATCTTTGTAGCGCGCCCGCTCGGTGTATTCGCGGCCCTTTCGTTCTCGAAGACCAACACACGAAGCAAGCTCTTCCTCTCCTGGGTGGGCCTGCGCGGGAGCGTGCCGATCGTGTTCGCGACCTATCCCCTTTTGGCAGGCATCCAGAAAGCGGAGCTGATCTTCAACCTCGTTTTCTTTATCTCCGTCACCTCCGTGCTGCTGCAGGGCACCACGTTGCCCTTCGTGGCGCGGCTCCTGCGCGTGGCGGTGCGCAAGCCCACCGATCCTACGCGGGTACAGGATTTCGAGCACCACGACAATATCAAAACGGAAATGCGGGAACTGTTGCTCCCGGAAGGCGCCCCCGCGGCCGGCAAGCGCATCGTAGAGCTCAATGTACCCGCGGCGCTCAACATCCTCACGGTAAAGCGGAACGGCCTCTACATCGCCCCGAACGGCTCTACGCGGCTGCTGGCCAACGATGTGCTGCACCTACTGGCGGAAGACGACCGCGCCATCGCCCGGTTCGCCGAAACCCTGACCGGTGCGGCCCCCAAGGCTTAAAGGGAGCCGTCGGATCCGACGAAAAAGGGAGCAGCTACCGCTCTCCCTCAACTACAAATGTCAACCTGAAAACCACAAACGCTTATTTCATCACTTTGTGCGCCTCGGCCTCGTCCTCGGGGCGATAGTGCTCGCGCAGGTCCACCGGCGGGGTCTTCGGCTTGTTCATGCGGATCTGCAGCAGGTCCACCCCGAGCGCAAAGGCCATCGAGAAATAGATATAGCCCTTCGGGATATGGAAGTCGAGCCCCTCGCCCATTAGCGAAACGCCGATGAGCACGAGGAAGGAAAGCGCCAGCATCTTGAAGGCCGGGTGCTTGTGGATGAAGCGCGCAATGGGTTCCGAGGCGAACAGCATGATGCCTACGGTAACGACCACGGCCACGTACATGATCCACAGCTCCTGCACCATGCCGATGGCGGTGATGATGGAATCCACGGAGAACACAAGGTCGAGGATCAGGATCTGGATGATGACGCTCTTGAACGAGTTGCCCTTCACGTTGACCTGCGTATCACCGTCCTCGCCCTCCATCTTGTGGTAGATCTCGGTAGAGGCCTTGTAGATGAGGAACAGTCCGCCTGCGATCAGGATGAGGTCCTTACCGGAAATGTCGCGGTCGGCCAGCGTAAAGAGGGTGCCTTGCAGCTTCAGGATGATCGAGATGATGCCCAGCAGCGCGAGGCGGAGGAACATGGCCAGGATCAGGCCGAGCCGGCGGGCCTTCTGCTGCTGCTCCTTCGGGAGCCGGGCCGCCACGATCGAGATAAAGATGACGTTGTCGAGCCCCAGAACGACTTCCAGTAAGATCAGGGTGAGAAGGGCGATCACTTGTTCCATGCTTTCGAAATTATTCCGCAAAGATGGCTGCAATTGCAGTGCCGCGCCTACTTGATGTGGATCAATGTTCTTTCTTAACCTGCCTCAAGAGGGCGCCGGGCAGGCCGTTCTACCTTTACAGGGCGGGAGCCGCTCCCGCTTAAAAACGACGACCCCGATGCACCGGAGCGATTTCGGGCATACCGCCGTCAACGGAGTACTTGCCATGACGACCTTATCCGCTTTCAACCGCTTTACGGGCGAGCTTCGTGCCGACGGGCACCTGATGCCCGTGCTTTTTGTAGGCCACGGCTCGCCGATGAACGGCATCGAAGACACGGCCTTCAGCCGGAAGTGGAGCCAACTGGCCCGGAGCATCCCCAAACCCAAAGCCGTGCTGGTGATCTCGGCACACTGGCTCACGCGCGGCACCCGCATCACGGCCATGAACGCGCCACGCACCATCCACGACTTCGGCGGCTTCCCGAAGGAGCTCTTCGCGGTGCAATACCCCGCGCCAGGCGATCCCGCACTCGCAGCGGAGACCGCAGCCCTCCTCTCTTCTACCAAGGCAGAGCTCGACCACGACTGGGGCCTTGACCACGGCGCCTGGACCATCGTCCGCCACATGTACCCCGATGCCGACATACCCGTGCTGCAGCTCAGCATCGACGCCACAAAGGGTCCGCAGTACCACTACGACCTGGCGAAGGAGCTCTATGCCCTGCGCCGCAAGGGCGTGCTTATCCTGGGCAGCGGCAATATGGTGCACAACCTGCGGATGGTGGCCTGGGATCGCATCAACGAACCGGAATTCGGCTACGACTGGGCACACGAGATCAACGATACGTTTAAGAACCTTATTTCCGGCGGCGCGCACGGTCGCCTTATCCGCTACGAGGAGCTCGGCCGCGCCGCGCAGCTCGCCATCCCCACACCCGAGCACTACTGGCCACTGCTTTATACCCTCGGCCTTCAGGGCGCCCATGATCCCGTCTCGTTCTTCAACGACAAAGCCGTTGGTGGCTCGCTCACCATGACCTCGGTGCAATTCGGCTAGATCGCGACCGTAAGCGTCCGCAACCGGTAGGCAGTGCCGCCGGCGAACACCCGCGTGATCCCGGAGGCGTCCGACTCGATCGTTACTTGGAGCAGCGAGGGCGAAGGCACTTTCAGGTGATAGCCCTGCCCGATCCGGTAGTGCGCCCGGCGCTCCGGGTCGCGCGCCCAGAGGTAGCAGCCGAGCGGACCTGCCGCCATACCCGTAGCCGCCTCCTCATCAATGCCATAAGCCGGCGCGAACATGCGGGCCACGGCATCGAGCCCATCGACTCCGCCCCGTACAAATACGTAGAAGCCCACGAGCCCGAAGTGTTCCGACAGTTGCCGTACGAGCGCCTGGTCGGGCACGAGCGCGGCGAGCTCCGCAGCTTTGCTCAGTTCTACCAGCAGGAAGCCGTTGCCTGTGTTGATGATCTCGGGTACCGCCGCAACCGCTTCGGGCGGAATCGCCAGCGCGGTCCGCACCGCGGCGGCCGTCTGCGGATCTACCACGGTAACCCGCGGCGCCGACTGCTCCATGTAGGCCTCGTGGCCGGCAAAGCGGATCGCCCGCAACCCGTCGACGGTTTCCTTGCTGGAGACATCGCCCTGCAAGCGCCCTTGCTGCCGCAGGTAGCTGAAGGTGCCGATGGTGGCGTGGCCGCAGTGGGCGATGCGGCGGGTAGGTGTGAAGAAATCAAGGCGGATATCGGCGAGGCGCGAAGCCGAGGCAAAAGCCGTTTCCGATAACCCTACCTGTGCGGCTACCTGTTGCATCTGGGCCTCGCTGAGCGCGTCGGCGCCGAGTACCACGCCCGCGCCGTTGCCGCCCCTGCCGTCCTGGCTGAACGCCTGGATGATGTGTACGTCGATGTTCATGAAGAATTCTTTTCGCTTGGAGACTGTTTGAGGTAAATGATCATCAGGAAAGGGTGAAAAGGTCGGCCGCAAGCGGCCTCGATGCACGACGGCGCTCCCCGCGCTTGCGCGATCCGATGAGCAGTGATCGAATAAGTCGAACAGTCTCTACGGTCTCCCGCGTGCCGGTGCAGCCCGGTCACCAATCGGTATCAATTGTAGAAACACGGGGACCGGACCGGCTGGCGCATCCAGGCCCCCTTCATTCCCAAACGGCCAAGTGCACAGCAGCAATGGCTGCCGTTTTTGATTTTTATTTTTTACTTTCCGAGAGACGCCGGCTCCGCACGCGGCTCAGGCTTTGCGGCGTGATGCCGAGGTAAGAGGCGATGTAGTGATTGGGCACGCGCTGCTCGATCTGCGGATATTTCGTAATAAATTCCAGGTACCGCTCCCCGGCCGACTTGCTCATTGCAGACTGGATCCGCTGCACCGAGGCGACATAGGCCCACTGGATGAGTTTCCGGAAATGACGCTCGAGCTTCGGCACGGCGGCACACAGGCGCTCGTGGTTTTCGGCCGTCATGCGGAGCACATCGCAGTCCTCGATGCAGTCGATGCTGTACCGCGACGGCGTACCGGTGAAGAAGCTGTGCATGTCGCCCACCCACCATTCCTCGATGCCAAACTGGAGGATGTGCTCCTGCCCATTCTCGTCGACCTCGTAGATCCGCGCGCAGCCCTTCAGGATGAAATACTCGTAGCGGCTCACCTCGCCCTCCTGGAGCAGGAACTGGCGCTTCCGGAACTTGCGGTGCTCGAAAAAGGGCACACAGAGTGCCCGCTCTTCTTCCGTCAGGGTCACATACTTGTCCAGGTGGCGAAACAGCAGCTCGTACATAGCAGGATCGGTGTCCTGCAAGGTACACAACCCGGGCAAGATGCCGAAGCGGCAACCGGGAAGCCCCCGGGAGTACAGGGCCTGCCGGTTGCATTGCCGGGATGAAGGGTGCCCGGTCAGGCGCGGAGCTCCTGCGCGGAGAACTCCGGCACCGGGAAGCGGGCCCCGCCGAGGCGCGCGGCATCGGCGCGGCGCTGGAGCAGGCGATCAACCGCCCAGCGGCCCGACCCGCTCACCAGGAGCGAGAGCGACATCCCGATCGTGAGCAGGAAGAACTCCATGCCCTCGCTCTTCTGGTTGCCGAACCAATTCATGAAGAAGTAGTCGTGCATGGAGGTGACGACAATGCCGCTCATAACGAAAAAGATGGCCAGGCTCCAGAAGCGGGTGGCGAAGCCCAGGATCAGGAAGAGCGGCCCGAAGAACTCGACCAGGATCACGAGGAAGCCTACGATCCAGGGAAGGCCGACGGTGCCGGTGAAGTAGCCCATCGAGCCTTCGAAGGCGAAGCCGCCGAACCAGCCGAGCAGCTTTTGCGCACCATGCGGAAAGAGCACGATGCCGAGGAGGAGGCGCAGGAACAGCGGGGCGCTGCTGCGGGTAGTTGCGAAGAGGATCTGTTTCATGATTGCTTTTTTTATTGACTATCCCGAAAATGGTCGTGAGGCGTCAGGCGTGAGAGGGAAAGTGATTATAGCAGATGCATCCACTGAAATGGCTGGCGTTGCGTGTCTAGTGACTTAATAGACGTATCGCCGTTGTAAACGACTTTGTGCATGCTATGCGCCATCGCAGTACGTTACCGCGTTTCAGAAACCAGCTCCTCCCGCCTGGCGCCTCACGATATCCGGGGTTAATCTTGATCAGGAGTTAGTTAGCGTAAAGAAATTGCTCGTGGATGATGCGGCCGTCCCGCCATTGCTGCACCGACACCTGCGTGTAGTTGCGCACACCCCAGTCCTTGTGGGTATAGTCGTACTGCCAGGTCACGAAGGAAACGCCGTCGCCGACAGCGAGTTGCTTCACCGCCGCACCGCGGAACTCGGTGATGCTGCCAAGGAAGGCGAGCTCGCGCTCCCGGTTGGCATCCTTTCCCAACGTAGGCGGCTGGTTGTTCTCCTGCATGGCCACGTCGTTGTGGTAATACTGTTCGAAGGCGTCCATCATCTTGCCTTCGAGCACAAGCTGGTTGAGGTGGTTGAGCGAGCGCTCGATCTCTGTTCGTGTCATTCTGTGTTGTTTTTGTTGATGCGAAGTTGGCCTGTCCGCAAGGCGGGTTCCAATCACCTGCGGCAAGAAAAAACATGAACACAGGTTCATAAAATGCGGTAACACAGGTGAAGCCAAGGGAGCCGCAGCGCCCGGACCGTTGCCGAAAGCCTGTTGCCTGAAGAAGGTATTCACCTCCGAATGGCACCCGGCCCCACAACTGCTGATCACCCGGCTCAACGGACCATCCGGCCCCGCGATGATCGAAGACCGGAAAGCATCCCAGCCGGCAGCACGCCACAGCATCCCTGATGAGCGCGACTCTTAAACACCCGGCAGACATTCCTGGCTTCACCGCCACTGACCTCGCCGCGCACCAGGCTTTTCGCGTGATCATTCCCCGCAATGCGGGCAAGCTATGAGTGGCGCACGGGCACCACAACGAAACGAAGATGGCGCTCTATGAACGCCGCTTCCGTACGCTCAACGAGCGCTTCCTCACCAGCGTACCGGAGGCAGAACACCGGATCCGGCCCCTCCGCCTCCGCCTCCGCCTGAGCTGCGCGCTCACGCGTACTTCCGGAACAGCACGCAGGCAATGTGCCCGCCAAAGCCGAAGGTGTTGCT
The DNA here is from genome assembly GCF_039541815.1 of Flaviaestuariibacter amylovorans. NCBI lineage: Bacteria > Pseudomonadati > Bacteroidota > Chitinophagia > Chitinophagales > Chitinophagaceae > Flaviaestuariibacter > Flaviaestuariibacter amylovorans. Next base: position 345,458 of record NZ_BAABGY010000002.1, on the reverse strand, counting down.
CAGCGCATAGCGCATTTCCTTTTGCACGGCAGCGCCGGTAACGATGTTCAAACCAGCGAAGCCTTCCTCGATCTCGTTCGTATTGATGGTCGGCGGCACCCACCCGGTGCGGAGGGCTTCCACGCAGGCGATGGCCTCGATGGCGCCGGCCGCGCCCAGCAGGTGTCCCGTCATCGACTTGGTGGCGCTGATGGCCACGGCGGGCGTTGCACCGAACACCGACAGGATGGCGCTCAGCTCCGAGCGGTCGCCCTGCGGCGTGGAGGTGGCGTGCGCGTTGATATAGTCTACCTCCCCCGGCGCGATCCCGCCTTCTTCAAGCGCAAGCCGCATACCCAGCGCAGCGCCGGCGCCCTCAGGGTGCGTACCGGTAAGGTGATAGGCATCGGAGGCAAGTCCGCCACCCACCACTTCACCAAGGATCCGTGCGCCCCGCGCGGTGGCATGCTCCAGGCTTTCCAACACGAGGATGCCTGCCCCTTCTCCCAACACGAAGCCGTCGCGCTGGCGGTCGAAGGGCCGGGAGGCAGCTGCCGGATCCTCGTTGGCCGTGGAGAGTGCTTTCGAGGCATTGAACCCTCCGATCGACGAGGGCGTAACCGAAGCCTCGGCGCCGCCGGCCAGCATCACATCGGCCTTACCCCAGCGCACCTGGTTGAAGGCCTCGATGATGGCCGTGTTGCCGGCAGCGCAGGCAGAGGCCGTGGTGAAGGAAGGCCCCTGGAACCCGTAGCGGATGGAGAGCACGCCGGAGGCAATGTTGACGATCCGCTTCGGGATAAAGAACGGGTTGAAGCGCGGCGTGCCGTCGCCCGTGACGTAGGCGGCAAACTGCTCCTCGAAGGTGGCGAGCCCGCCGTCGCCCGCGCCGAGAATAACGCCTGCGCGGGTGCGGTCGATGCTGCCGGCGTCGAGGCCCGACTGGCGCAGCGCCTCGTCGGCAGCCGCCACGGCGAACTGGGTAAAGCGATCGTATTTGCGCAGCTCCCCCTTCTCAAAAAGCGGCGCCGGGTCAAAGTCCTTCACTTCGGCGGCGAAGCGGGTCTTGAACCGGGACGCATCAAAGCGGGTGATGGGCCCGGCGCCCGAACGGCCGGCAAGAAGTCGGTCCCAATAAGCGGGTACAGAATTGCCCAGGGGCGTAACGGCGCCCATGCCGGTGATGACTACTCGTTTCATAATGGCGGTCTTTATACGGTTTGGCGGCACAGCAGAACCAGGATGCCTGGCGCTTCGGGCCGCTTTGATGATACTGATCCTATATTATACCGTTCGGTATATTTTTAATCAAAAAAAATCAGGTGGCCAGCTCGTGCCGCACCAGGTGCTCCACCTGCGCGAGCGCCGTTTCGAGCCGCGCCGGGTCGTCCATGATCTTGGAAAGCATGATGCCGCCCTCGATCAGCGCGATGAACAGGGTGGCATAGCGCCCCGCGTCGATGCCCTTGCGGATGCGGCCCTGCTCCTGCCCCTGCACGATCACCTGCGTCACGGCCTTCTCCCAGCTCCTGATGGCGGCCCGCACGCGCGGGCGCAGCAGCGGGTAGTTATCATCGGCCTCGGTGGCAGCATTGAGGACCGGGCAACCGCCCCTGGCAGCCAGCCCCTTGAATGCGGAGCGGTAATATCCTGCAAAGGCAATGAGCTTTGCGGCAGCGTCCACTTCGGAGGCGAGCGCAGCCGCCATGCCCGCCTTGAGGGCCGACAGGTTGTAATCGAACACCGAAAGCGCGAGCTCGTCCTTATTGGCAAAGTTGCCGTAGATGGCGCCCTTGGTGAGGCCGGTGGCCGCCACCACGTCCTGCAGCGATGTATCGGCATAACCCTTCCTGTTGAAGAGCGGTGCCGCTTTCTCGATGATCAGTTGCCGGGTGCGTTCTGCTTTTGATAAGGTCATCCTGCCACAAATATACCACCCGGTATATTCCAGATCCATTTTTTCTTAGAACGGGCGGACGCGCGCGGGAGCTTACTAGGCTCTGCCGCTGCTGATGAGGAAGAACCGGCGGGCGAATTCCTTCAGGTGCTCGTAGGATTGGGGCTTGATGAAGATCTCGGCGCCGTACTTCTCGCAGAAGAGCGCATCGAGCGGGCTGCTCGAAGTGGTGAACACGATCACGTTGAGCTGCTGGAAATCGGGGTTGCTCTTGATGGAGGCGAGCGTTTCGCGGCCGCCGAGCTTCGGCATATTCATATCCAGGATCACGAGATCAGGGAACGCCTTGGCAGACTTTGCCCGCTCGAGATAAGTGAGCGCTTCGAGGCCGTTGTGCGCGTAGTGCACCTCCGCTTCCGGGCAAACCTCCGCTGCGGCCTGGGTAAAGATCTCCAGATCGTCCAGGTCATCATCCACCCAAAGTATCAACTGCCGCGTGCTCATAGTACTGCCGTGCTTTGTTTTCTTACATAAGCCAAAAAGCAGGCCCAAGCTTTTTTACAGCACTGCCCTTTGGGAAAAGTCCAGCGTAAGCTACTGAATATGAACATCTTCGCAAAGTGATTTTTTTCAACGGCCGCGCTGCCGGTTCACGCGCGCCAAGGCCCTGTTTCCGGGTTCCGGCCCTTGCCTTGTTTGCCTGCCCGTTTTATCTTTGCACGCGTTCAATTACTGCCTCGCCTTGGAAAAGAACCTGTCTACCCTCAGCCTGCAGCAGTTGCAGGAACTGTATCACGAAGAATCCCGCCTGCTCCGGAATGCGCTCCTCGAGGGCCGGAGCTGGGAAGAAGTACAGGAGCACCGGCACCACCTGATCGATATCGAAGCCGCCATGCACCGCACAAAGCCGCAGCCCGAAAAGACCCCGCCTGAGCCCGGAAGGGAGCACCGTGCCCCGAGCCGGCCCGATACGGCCGGAAGCACATGAAACGGCCGGCGCAGGGCGCCGGCCGTTTCGAATAAGGGTGTTGTTTCAGAGGTTAGCAAGTCCAGAGTAGGACAATCAATAAGGTCGATAACACCAATAATGCAATACCGTGCCACAAATCGAAAGACACGGAAAATCAATGCTCATCGACCTTCTGTAGCGTCATGAAACAAACGCTATTGCAGAGCGGCACTTCTTGAACCAGGTGTCCGCCCGGTGCGTGCGCCTCGCCGGCTGCCGGCCCCGCCGCTGCGCCCGGAGCCCTCGCAAGACCTCAGCGGGAAACTCGTCCGGTGCCTGCCGTGTGCTCACCGACCGGCTTACCAGTAGATCGAATAAAGGGCGGCCAGGATGCCGCACACAAGCAGGGCGCCCACGGCAAAGGCGGGTGCCATGCGGAACATGCTGCGATCGATCTCGAGGCCCTTCGGGCGGATGCCGCGGCGGTTGTCCCAGAGGCTGATCAGCACCATGCCGATCACGGCGATGCCGAACACGAAGCCCATGCGGTCGAGGAAGGGGATCTCGTACACGCCGTCGGCGTTGGGGTTGGCGAAGCCCCAGGGCGCGAGGAACGAAAGGTCCATGATATTGGGGAGGAACTTGAAGAACAGTGAGAAGGCAAAGCCGCCGATGGTGGCGAAGAGCGCCGCATTCGACGTCGTCTTCTTCCAGAAGAAGCCCAGGATGAACATGGCGAAGATGCCGGGGCTCACGAAGCCGGTGTATTCCTGGATGTACTGGAAGCCACCCTTCTTGTCGATGCCGAGCAGCGGCGCGATCATCACCGCCAGGATCATAGCCACAACCACCGTGATCTTGCCGATGCGCACCATCTTGTCTTCAGATGCGTCCACATTGATCTTCTTCTTATAGATGTCGAGTGTGAAGATGGTGGAGATGGAGTTGGCCTTGCCGGCGAGCGAGGCCACGATGGCCGCCGTGAGGGCTGCGAAGGCGAGCCCCTTGAGGCCGCCCGGCAGGAGGTTGAGCAGCACCGGGTAGGCGCGGTCGGGGTTGATCTCGCCGGCCTGTACCATCTCGGCCTGGAACGATCCCTGCTGGTGCAGCACGTAGGCCGCGATGCCCGGGAGCACCACGATCACCGGCATCAGCAGCTTCAGGAAGGCGGCGAAGAGGATGCCGTTGCGGGCCGTCTTGAGATCCGCGCCGAGCGCGCGCTGCGTGATGTACTGGTTGCAGCCCCAGTAGTTGAGGTTCACGATCCACATGCCGCCGATGAGCACCGTGAGGCCCGGCAGGTCCATATAGTTCTTGTTGTCTTGCTTGAAGATCATGTGGAAGTGGTCGTTGGCCTGCTCGGTCATGATGCGGAAGCCGTTGACGACGCCGGTGGTGCCGAACTTCTCCGACACGAGGTTGAGCGCGAGGTAGGTGGTGACGAGGCCGCCGAGGATCAGGAAGAATACCTGGATCACGTCGGTATACCCGATCACCTTCATACCGCCCAGTGTGATGAAGATGGCGAAGATGGCCAGCAGGTACATGCACAGCGTGGTATTGATCCCCGATATCGAGTTGATGGCCAGTGCGCCGAGATAGAGAATGGAGGTAAGGTTCACCACCACGTACAGCAGCAGCCAGAACACCGCCATGATCATCGCCACCGTGCCGTTGTAGCGCTGGTGGAGGAACTGCGGCATCGTGTAGATCTTGTTCTTGAGGTACACCGGGATGAAGAAGATGGCCACGATCATGAGGGTGGCGGCGGCCATCCACTCGTAGGTGGAAATGGCCAGGCCCATCTTGAATCCCGATCCGCTCATGCCGATGAACTGCTCCGCGGAGATATTGGAGGCGATGAGCGAGGCGCCGATAGCCCACCAGGTAAGCGATCCTTCAGCGAGGAAGTAGTCGTGCGATGCCGAGGCGGTTGCCTTTTTCTTCTTGCGGTAGATGCTGTACCCGTAGATGGAAACGATGAGAAAGTAAAGGATGAAAACCAGGTAATCGCTGTTCTGTAAGCCTTTCATTCATATAGATTTGGTGGTGGCGGAAGCAATTGCGCAATCGTTTGCGCGATCGGAGGCTTAAATATAGCGGTTTATGATGTTCTCCAGCCACTCCTGCCTTCCGCTGCGGGTTTCAGGCTCGCCATTTTCAAGGGCATACCGGCGCAAATCCTCCAGCGACAACTTCCCTGCTTCAAAGTCGGCGCCGGCGCCGCTGTCGAAGCTCGCATAGCGCTCCCGGCGGAACTTCCGGTACTCCGACTTCTCCAGAATGTTATCGGCCACGATGAGCGCGCGGGCGAAGCTGTCCATACCGCCGATGTGGGCATAGAACAGGTCCTCCGGGTCGGTGGAGTTGCGGCGCACCTTGGAGTCGAAGTTGATGCCGCCCCCCTGGAAGCCGCCGGCCTCGAGGATCACGAGCATCGCTTCCGTGAGCTCGTTGCCGTTGTTGGGGAACTGGTCGGTGTCCCACCCGTTCTGGTAGTCGCCGCGGTTGGCGTCCATGGAGCCCAGCACGCCGGCGTCGGCAGCCACCTGCAGCTCGTGGGAGAAGGTATGGCCGGCAAGCGTGGCATGGTTCACCTCGATATTGATCTTGAAATCACCCAGCAGGTCGTACTGGCGCAGGAAGCCGATCACCGTCTCACAATCAAAGTCATACTGGTGCTTGGAGGGCTCGGCCGGCTTGGGCTCGATGAAGAAGGCGCCGGTGAAGCCGTTGCGGCGGGCATAGTCCTTTGCGGTGTGGAGGAAGCGGGCGAGGTGTTCCTTTTCGCGCTTCATGTTGGTATTGAGCAGGGTCATATACCCTTCGCGGCCGCCCCAGAACACGTAGTTCTCGCCACCGAGCTCGATGGTGGCGTCGAGGGCAGCCTTTACCTGAGCGCCGGCATGCGCGAGCACGTGGAAGTCGGGGTTGGTGGCGGCGCCGTTCATGTAGCGCTGGTGCGAGAAGAGGTTGGCAGTACCCCAGAGCAGCTTCACGCCTGTCTCGGCCTGCTTCTCTTTCGCGTAGGCTACCATCGTCTGCAGGCGGCGCTCGTTATCGGCGAGGTCGTCGGTATAGTCCACCACGTCCACGTCGTGAAAGCAGTAGTAGGGGATGCTCAGCTTCGTGATGAACTCGAAGGCGGCGTCCATCTTCGCGTAAGCACGCCCGATGGGGTCCGGGGCCGCGTTCCACGGGAAGATGTGCGTGGGCCCGCCGAAGGGGTCCGAGCCGTTGCCGTTGAAGGAGTGCCAGTAGGCGCAGGCGAAGCGCAGGTGCTCCTTCAGGGTCTTACCCGCCACCACACGGTGCTCGTCGTACCAGCGGAAGGCCAGCGGGTTGTCGGATTCGGGTCCCTCGTACTTGATGGGCGCAATCTGCTTAAAATACGGCTTCGTGCTTTGGACTGTTGTCATGATCATGTGTTTAGGGTGTCCGGGCCGGAGGCGCCGGCCATATGGATATTTTGTAATTGAAGGGCTAACAAGGTCTTCCATTCCTGGTACAGGGCTTCGTAAATCGCGCCGGCCTTCGGCTCGATAAGCGCCAGCGGCGCGCGACCGCTGAATGCCGCTGCAGGTCCGGCATAGAGACCACAGCCTACGCCTGCGCCGAGGGCGGCGCCAGCCGCACCGTCGGTGTCATGTAGTTCTACGGGCACGCCGGTGGCGTCTACGAAGGCCTGTGCGAACACAGGGCTCCGGAACAGATTGGCACGGCCTGCCCGGATCACCGAGGGGCGCATGCCACCCGCCCGCATAATGTCGAGTCCGTAGCGGAACGCAAAGGCGATGCCTTCCTGTGCCGCGCGTACGAGGTGCCCGGTGCCATGCATGTTGAAGTCGAGGCGGTGGCAATGAGCGCCTACGATACGGTTGCCCAGCATCCGCTCGGCGCCGTTGCCAAAGGGCAGCATCCGCAGTCCGTCGGCACCGGGCGCCACTGCGGCGGCCGCCTGGTTGAGGCTTTCATAGCTATGCTGCGCGCCCGCCAGGTTGCGCACCCAGCGGTTGAAGATGCCCGCACCGTTGATGCACAGCAGCACCCCGATACGCGGCGACTCCTGCGTGTGGTTTACGTGGGCAAAGGAATTGATGCGCGACCCCGGGTCGTACTGGAGGGCATCGCTCACCCCGTAGATGACCCCGGAGGTGCCGGCGGTGGCCGCCACTTCACCGGGCTCGAGCACGTTGAGCGAAAAGGCGTTGTTGAGCTGGTCGCCGGCTTTGTAGGCCACAGGGATGCCCGCTTTCAGGCCAAGCCGCGCCGCCACCGGCTCCGACACCCGGCCATGCTCGGAGAAGAGCGGCTGCAGGGTTGGAATAAAGCGGTCGTCGAGGCCGAGGTACTGCATTACGTCGTGGGAGAGACTGTGCTCCCTGAAATCCCAGAAGATGCCCTCGGAAAGGGCCGACACGGTGGTGCCGACGACGCCGGTGAGCTTCATGGCGATGAAGTCGCCAGGCAGCAGGAGCTTATCGATACGGTCGTAGCGTTCCGGCTCGTGCTCCCGCACCCAGGCAAGCTTCGTAGCCGTAAAATTACCGGGCGAGTTCAGCAGGTGGCTGAGGCAGAAGTGCTCGCCGAGCCCGGCAAAGGCCCGCTCGCCGATGGCCACGGCACGTCCGTCGCACCAGATTATGGCGTTGCGCAGCACGTTCTGATCCTTGTCTACGAGCACAAGCCCATGCATCTGGTAGGAAATGCCGATGGCGCCGATATCCTCCGGGTGGTAGCTCCCGGTGGCGTGGCATTTCAGCACGGCCTGCTGCACGTGCTCCCACCAGCCCTCGGGGCTTTGCTCGGCCCACCCGGGGCGCGGGGCGATCAGCTCCACCTCCGTTTCGGGGTAGTGCGCCGAAGCCACGCAGCGGCGACTTTCAGCGTCCAGCACCGAGACCTTGACAGCCGAGGTTCCGAGGTCGATTCCGAGTAACAGCATATCCAAATCTTCTTAGAGGCTTTTAACTTTACCGACCGGCCGGCACGGCCGCAAGCGGCCTTTTCTACGCGGCGGCGCGGCGCACCGAAGCTTCGGGAGAGTCGCGGCGAGAACGGTGAAGAAAAAACATCGTGCATTTCTTCGTTGTGCCGTCGCGCCTTCGCGCGCAGCGGCCGCTTGCGGCCGATCATTCAGGCGTTACCCGAAAGCACGGTAACTCACACAGCCTCTAAAGCTAGGGAAAAGGTAACCGGCCGGTACGTTCACGCTCCGCATTTATTTGCGGAAACGATTGCGGAACAGGAAGGAGCAGCGCGGAAGCAATGCCCTGTGTAGCATGCGCAACATGGATCCGGGGCGCGGCGGGCGGAAGCCCCGCATTCCGGAGATGCATGGCCGGCGAGGCTACCGGCTCAATCATTCACGGCCGATATTCCCGGAAAAGCCAATCTTTATACCCGCGAAGACCCGCCCGCCTTACCGTTTCAAACCGATAACAGCACGACCATGCCGAAGACCTTATCCGTATTTGTACTGCTCCTGTCCGTGATGGCGCTGCCCGCGGCCGCACAAGGCCCCTGGAACGGCAGGTCGGCCGCCGTGGTGTTGACGTACGACGACGCATTGAACGTGCACCAGACCACCGTGCTGCCCCTGCTCGACTCCCTCAACCTGAAAGCCACCTTCTACCTCACCGACAACGGCGGCCGCCTGCGGGCGCAGTTCCCGCGCTGGAAGAAGGCCGCCGCCAACGGGCACGAGCTGGGCAACCACAGCATCTACCACCCCTGCTCGGGCTCGCTGCCGGGACGTAGCTGGGTGCCCCCCGACTATGACCTGGACCGCTACACGCTGCGCCGCATGGCCGACGAGATCCGCAGCACCAACCTCCTGCTCGAGACCCTCGACGGAAAGAAGGAGCGCACCTTTGCCTACCCCTGCGCCGACACACGTATCCACGACACGCCCTACATCGATGCGGTGAAAAACGAGCTCGTTGCCGCGCGTCATGTGCGCCACGAGTTGCAGGACCCCGGCGCCGTCGATCCCTGGAACATCGCGGCCTACATGGTCAACGGCGAAAGCGGCGAAAAGCTGATCAGCCTCGTGAAGGAAGCGCAGGCGCAACGCAAGCTCCTCGTGTTCCTGTTTCACGGTGTAGGCGGGGAGCACAGCATCGACGTATCAACGGAAGCCCACCGCAGCCTCGTGCGCTACCTGAAGGGACAGAAGGACATCTGGGTTGCACCAATGGTGGACGTGGCCAAATTCATCCGCGCGAAGCAATCGCCCGCAACGGCCCACACACCCGGAGGCAACGTACCGGCACTGAAGAAGGTCTATGCGGAATACTTCCCGATGGGCGTCGCCGTATCGCCCCGGGCCCTCAAGACCGACGAGGCCGCACTCATCACGAAGCACTTCAGCTCGATGACCCCGGAGAACGCGATGAAGATGGGCCCCATCCACCCGAAGGAGCACGAATACTTCTGGAAAGACGCCGACAGCATTGCAGCCTTCGCGGCGCGTACCGGCATGAAGCTGCGCGGGCACACGCTCGTGTGGCATCACCAGACCCCAGACTGGATGTTCACCGACAGCAAGGGCGACACCGTAGGCCGCACCGTATTACTACAACGCCTGAAGGAACACATCTTTGCCGTGGCCGGCCGCTACAAGGGGAAGGTCTATGCCTGGGACGTGGCCAACGAGGTGATCTCCGACCGGCGCGACGAGTACCTGCGCCGCTCGCCCTGGCTCCGCATCATCGGCCCCGACTTCATCGACTCCGCCTTTACCTGGGCCCACCAGGCCGACCCCGCGGCGCAGCTGTTCTACAACGACTACAACGAGATCAGCCCCGTGAAGCGCGAGAAGATCTTCCGGCTGGTGAAAGGGCTCAAAGACCGCGGCATTCCGATCCATGGCCTCGGCTTGCAGGCGCACTGGGCGGTAAACGAGCCGGGCCGCGGGCAGCTCGACAGCACCCTGCAGCGCTTCGCGCAGCTGGGCGTGAACCTGCAGATCACTGAGCTCGACATATCCGTGTACCCGAAGGAGCACGATGCGCGCGCCCGCCCTGCCGAAGACAGCAACACCGCATTCAGCGCAGCGCGCGAGCAGCAGCAGCGGGAGGTGTACGGGATGACCTTCGAGCTGTTCCGGAAATACCGCCACGTGATCACCGGCGTCACGTTCTGGAACATCTCCGATCGCCACAGCTGGCTCGACGACTTCCCGGTGCAGGGACGCAAGGACTACCCCCTCCTCTTCGACGCGCAGTTACAGCCCAAGAAGGCGTTCTCCGACGTGATCCGCTTCGCGCAGGCCACATCCGGGAAGAAAGCATTATGACCCAACCCGATCCAAAGACAAGGTCCGGCAGTGCCGGACCTTGTCTTTGGAAGAGATGGATCGAAAGCAACAGCGAAGCAAGCAGCCCGTTTTCCGCCGTTGCTCATTTAATGCCATTCTGGAGGGCATAGCGTACGAGGTCGGCGTTGCTGCTGCACTTCATCTTGGTCAGCAGGCGCGCGCGGTAGGTGCTGACGGTGGTGGCGCTGAGGGCGAGCTGCGCGGCGATATCGGTAATGGCAGCGCCTGCCGCAAGCAGCCGGAACACTTCGAACTCGCGGTCGGAAAGCAACTCGTGGGGAGGGCGCCCGCTGCCGTGCTGCACCGTGGTGAGGAGGGTCTCCGCCGCACGCGCGGTGATGTATTTACGACCACCCAGCACGGTACGCACGGCACGGATCAACTCCTCGGGAGCGAGGTCTTTGCTCAGGTAGCCGGCAGCGCCCGCCCGCAGCACGCGCACGGCAAATTGCTCCTCGGGCAATCCGCTGACGATGAGTACGGGCAGCGACGGCGCCGCGACGTGAATCCGGTCAAGGGCGTCGAAGCCGGTGCACCCGTGTATGCTGATATCGGAGATCGCCAGGTCCCACGTTTCCCGCAACGCCCGTTGGAGCAGCGTGTCGAGGTCCTCTATTTCTACGATCTCGGAAGACGGATACTCCTCTTTCAGGATGTCGCGGATTCCGCGCCGTACAACCGGCTGCTCATCTGCGATCAGGATGCGAAGCATAGGGGTGCATTTAGTTCGGTGAACGATTGGAGGGAACACAAGGACGCGCGGCGGCAGCGCGTGACGCGGCGCAAGAGTGCACGGAAGCAGTGGCGGTGACGGGGAAGGCTGCACGGCAACAGCCCCGTCGGTTCAGTCGGGATCATAAGCAGTAAGTGGTCGTTGGCGCAGGGCGTGGCTTCTCGCAACAGGAATCGGAATCGGGAACCGGGCCATCGGCATTCCAATCGCATAGTGCGGAGGATGGGAAGGCGCCGGCAAGCTCCTTGTCGGAACAGGAACCCGCTGTGCTCAAAGGGCAGGAAGGATAAATCTACAGAAGCCCGTGGGATAAAACGAAGGGATGCGTCGGTATTTCTGCGCCCACCCGCGCGGTGCCCGAAAAATAACCCGGTTGGGGTATTGTACCGGTTCGGCCCTTTTTGTAGCACGGTGCCCTTGTCCGCTGCATCGCCTGGAAGCAAGAAGTCCCCGACCAGAGCGATAGCCTCCCGCCCTCTGCGTACAAGGCTTCGGAGCTGGCGAAAGAGAGGCGCGTTGGGCAGGCAGGCAGGTAGCCATACACCAGGAAAAGCGACAGCCTCCCAGGCGTTTGCGCCAAAGGATTTGCTTCCGGCGCCAGTGATGGGGGTTCGGTAGCACAACAGGCACTGGTGCATCAGGGAACCCGACAGCATTCTGTAGGGATGCGCGTTGGGCAGACCCCACCCAGAACAGAATCAGCACCCCTACGGGGTGCCGGGATCCATAGTTCATCCGCTTTGCGACCGAGCGCGTATCCCTACGGGATGCTCCAGCGGCAGCGAGCCTTCGGTGCAGACGCCCGGATGCGCGGGCGGCGAGGCATCTGATGCGAGCGCCGTGGATACAACGGTGAGCTCTTCGTTTTGGCAGGCACACCCGCATCGTACCCCTAACGAGACACTAAATACCGCTCTCGTTGCGCCGCGCGGCCAGGTATTTTTCCAGCGAGCGCCGCCCGAAGCGTTGAAAGACGACGGGCGTCACCACGATGTCGAGCAGCGTGGAGGAGATGAGCCCGCCCAGGATCACGGTGGCCACGGGGTAGAGGATCTCCTTGCCGGGAGCGGTCGGGTCGAGCGTGAGGGGAATGAGGGCAAGGGCCGCCACGAGGGCCGTCATCAGCACCGGCACGAGGCGCTCCTGCGAGCCCCGGATGATCATGGCGTCGCCGAAGGGCTCGCCCTCATGCTCCACGAGGTGGATGTAGTGGGAGATCATCATGATGCCGTTGCGCGAGGCGATGCCGGTGAGCGTGATGAAGCCCACGAGCGTGGCGATGGAGAACACGCCCCCGGTGAGCAGCACGGCCACCACCGAGCCGATGAGCGCCAGCGGTATGTTGAGCATGATCTGCGCGGCGATCGCCACCGACCTGAAGTGCGCGTACAGCACGAGGAAGATACCTGCGAACGAAAACAGGCTCAGGAGCAGGATGAGGCGGGACGCCGACTGCTGGCTTTCGAACTGGCCGCCCCATTCGGCATAGTAGCCGGTAGGCATGGTCACCTGCGCCTTTACGGCCGCCTGCATGTCGCGCACGGTGCTGCCCAGGTCGCGGCCCTGCACGTTGGCCGACACTACGATGCGGCGCTGCGTGTTTTCATGGTTTACTGCATTGATACTGTTCTCGAGGCTCACCGATGCGATCTGCCCGAGCGGCACCTGGGCGCCGCCGGCCGTCGCGATCGGGAGGGTCCGCACGGCTTCCGGGTCGGCGCGCAGCGAATCGCTGAGGCGCAGCACGAGGTCGAAGCTTTGCTGGCCCTGGAGCACCTGGCCCACCGTACGGCCATTGTAGAACGTTTCGAGCGCGCTGGCCACCGCCCCTGCCTGCAGGCCGTATTGCTCCACCCGGCTGCGGTCGATACGGATCATGAGCTGCGGGGTCATCACCTGGTTCTCTACCTGCGCATCCACGACGCCGTCCACGTTGCCGATGGCGGCCTGCACCTCGCCGGCGGTGCCCCGCAGCTGCGTCAGGTCGTTGCCGAAGACCTTGATAGCCACCTGGGCACGCACCCCCGAGAGGAGGTGGTCGAGGCGGTGCGAGATCGGTTGCCCGATGTTGACGTTCACGCCCTGCAGCGCCTCCAGGTTGTGCCGGATATCCTCGAGAATGGCGTCGCGCGGCCGGCCTCCCTCTCCACCCGTGAGGGCTACGTCGATCTCCGAGAAGCTCGGAGGCTCGGCGTGCTCGTCGAGCTCGGCGCGGCCGGTACGCCGCGAGGTGAGCGCCACCCCTTCCACCTTGAGGATCTGCTTTTCGGCGAGGCTGCCGATCTTGTTCGACTCCTCCAGCGAGGTGCCCGCAGGCGCCGTCAGGGTAACGGTAAAGGAGCCTTCGTTGAACGCAGGCAGGAACTCGGTACCGAAGAAAGGCACCAGCGCAAACGAGAGCAGGATGAGGAAGATAGAGCCGCCGATCACGAGGCGCGGACGGGCGAGGCTCCAGTGCAGGAGGCGCAGGTCCTTTCGCTTCAGCCACCGTACGAGCGGACTATCGGCTGCATCGCCCGCCGTAGAACTACGATCCACACTGCCCTCCGGAGCCGTAGCGCGCTTCCGCTTCCAGAAGTCCAGGCGCACGTGGCGCAGGCTGCGCGGGCTGTGCAGCAGGTAGCTGCAGAGGGCCGGCGTCACGGTGAGCGATACGAAGAGCGAGGCCACGATGGAGGTGATGTAGGCGATGCCCAGCGGCGCGAAGATGCGGCCCTCGATGCCCTGCAGGTAAAAGAGCGGCAGGAACACCAGCACTACGATGATGGTGGCGTACACGATGGAGTTGCGTACCTCGCTGCTCGCGTCGTAGATGACGCGCAGTAGCGGGCGCTGTTGCGCCGCGGGCAGGGCCCAGTTCTCGCGCAGGCGCCGGTACACGTTCTCCACATCCACGATGGCATCGTCGACGAGCTCGCCGATGGCGATGGCAAGGCCGCCCAGCGTCAGCGTGTTGATGGAGATCCCGAAGGCCTTGAACACGATGGCCGTGATGATGAGCGAGAGCGGGATCGCGGTGAGCGTGATGACCGTAGTGCGGAAGTTGAGCAGGAAAAGAAACAGGATGATGATGACGAGGATGAATCCGTCGCGCAGCGCGTGCTCCACGTTGGTGATGGAGTTGACGATAAAGCTCTTTTGCTGGAACACGTCGGTGTGGATCGTCACATCCCTGGGCAGCGTGGCCTGGATATCGGCCACGGCTGCCAGCACATCGTCGGTGAGGGTGACGGTACTGGCCGTGGGCTGCTTCTCGACGCTGAGCACCACCGCCGGCCGGCCGTTGAACGACCCGTCGCCCCGCTTGATGGCGCCCCCGAGCCGTACGTCGGCCACCTGCGCAAGGGTCACCACGGCGCCGTTGCTGCTCTTGACCACGGTTCTGGCAAGCTCGCGGATATCGGTGGTGCGGGCGATGTTGCGGATCAGCACCTCGGTTCCGGCGCGGTTGATGAAGCCGCCGGTGCTGTTGCGGTTACTGAGCTGCAGCGCAGCGTCCACTTCCTCGATCGTGACCCCGAACTGTTGCATGCGGGCCGGCGATACCAGCACCTGGTATTGCATGCGCTCGCCGCCGATGGGCACCACCTGCGAAACACCCCGGACGCTCATGAGGCGCCGGCGCACGGTAAAGTCGGCGATGGTGCGCAGGTCCATGGGCGATGTAGTATCGGAGGTGATGGCCAGCAGCATGATCTGGCCCATGATCGAGGAGATGGGCCCGAGCTGCGGCGTGATGCCTTCCGGCATTTCTACGGTCTGCAGCTTCTCGGCCACCAGCTGCCGCGCGCGGTAGATATCGGTGTCCCAGTCGAACTCCACGAACACCATGCCCAGGCCCGGCGACGCTACGGAGCGCACCACCTCCACACCGGGTGCGCCGTTGAGGGCCGTTTCCACGGGAAGGTTCGCCTGCGCCTCCACCTCCTCGGGCGCCATGCCTCCGGCCTCCAGGAAGATGGTCACCCGCGGGCGGTTGAGGTTGGGCAGTACATCTACGGGCAGGTTCACGAGCGTGATGAACCCGTAAACGAGCACCAGCGCACTCAAAGCGACCACGAAGAGCCGGTTGCGCAGCGAGAATTGGATGAGCCTGTTGAGCATGGTTCGGTGGGTTAAGAAAGAGAAAAGGAACACAGACAGAACGGATCGGGCGGAGCGGGACGGATGATGCGATCAGTATCATTCCGTAACATCGGTCTCATCCGTGTTCTTTCTCCCGGCAACGCCGGTGGAGGCATCGGTTCAATGATTACTGTGATCGCCGGCAGCGCCATGCCCGGCGTCGACTGCGGGCGCGCCTGTGCCTTTCGTGACGTTCCAGGTAAAGTCGATCGTGTGGATCGTTCCATCGGCGTTGAACTGCACCCAGCCGCGGTAGGTGCCGGGCTTTTCGATGGTCGTATGCAGGTCGAAGCGGCCGTTGGCGACTTCAGGGTGCACATGCAGGTACTCCTTTTCATTGAGCGAGATGAGCACGAAGTGCGCCTTGGCGCCGAGGTAGTTGTCGAGCGTATTCGCATCGATCTCCTTGCCCCCCTTTTTCACGACACCCGCGATGTGCAGCGGCGTGCCGGTCACCAGCTTGCCGCCGGCAGGCTGCAGCTCGAAGCTGTAATCGCCCGAGGTACCGGAAAGCTTTTCCTGGCTGAACGACTTCGCCGCGGGTGCCGTGCCGGCCACGTCGATGTCGATCTTGTCGACCACATGACCTCCGCCGCTCGGCTTGTAGTCGGCAAAGGCGGTGTATTTGCCCGGTGCGGGGAAGGTGGCCGGCACGGTGTAGGCGCCGCCCTCGGCGAACTCAGGGTGAATATGGTCGAACCAGGACAGGTCGTCGCTTACGAGAATGAGGTGGATCTTCTTCTCATGCTCCACGTCGAGTGCCACGGACTCGCTCTCTGCGCCTTTTTTCTTCGGTGTCAGGGAAAGTGTAACGGGCTTGCCGGGCGCGATAGCCGTGGGTGTGGCAGCGAACTGCATGAAGTAAGTTCCGCCGGCGTCGGGCGCGGCATCCGAGTGCTCGAGCTTCATGCCGCACTTGGGACAGGTGTCGCCTTCCTTGCCGGTGACCTCGGGGTGCATCGGGCAGCGATAGGCATGCTGGTGGCCATCGGCTGCGGCCGTAGAAGTACTGTCGGAGCTTCCTGTACCGGAGGTCTTGCTGTCGGAGCAGGCGGCGAGCAGGAGGACACTCGCCAATAGGATTGTTGTGATCTGTTTCATGTTTGGAGTTCTATGGGTTCTAAAAGTTTTTAAGGTTCTGAAGGTTCTTAGGGTTCTTAGGGTTCTTAAGGTCTTTAAGGTCTTTAAGGTTCTGAAGGATGTGCGAAAAAAGAGAATTAGTGGCTCCCCACGACTCGCTCACCCGCTCACTCGCTCACCTGCTCACTGCCCGAGGTAGATCATCTTCATCTGGTACACGTTCTCCGTTACGACGCGCTCGCCGGCTTCGACGCCGCGTACGATCGCCGTATACAGGGGGTTGCTTTCGCCTTTCTGCACAAAGGATACTGAATAGCCTTCCGCACGGTCCTTGATGAACACCGCCGGGCGCCCGCCGATGTCGGTAACGGCCGCTGCAGGCACTACCAGCTGCGCGATCCGGTCGGCACCGTAGTGCAGCACCCGCACGTTCTCACCGATACGGAACCTGCCGGCCGGCCGCAGCACCTCGAACACGGCGCGCTGCGCCTGGTTGCCCGGGTTCACGGATTGGGCCGTGGAAACAAGCCGCAGCGCATAGGCGGTTGTGTCCTGCCCCGAAAAGGCGACGAAGCGACCGCTCCGCGTGGCGGCCTCACTGCCTGCGTAGAGCTGCGTCTCAACGAACACCTGCTCCAGGTTGGTGATCTCGAAGAGCGTTTCGCCGCTGTTCACGACCGCCCCGATGGCGTAATTGAAGGTGCCCACTACGCCGCTGATCGGCGCCGTCAGCTGGATCATCCGCGTGCTGCCCAGGTTGCGGCCCAGGTTGGCGTTGAACAGCTGCAGGTTCTGCTGGGCCGCTTCGTAGCGCGCTCGGGCTTCGGTAACGTCTTTTTTGGCGGCGATGTCGGCGATGCTTTGCAGCCGCTCGTATTGTGCCCGCGCGGCTTTCACCTCGGCGTTCAGGGTATTGCGCTGCGCGATGATGTCGAGCTGCGTGCCGGCTTCCACCTGCTGCTCCACCACGGCCAGCACCTGGCCCCGGCGCACATCCTGGCCGGGCGCCACGCGGAGGGCGCGGATGGTGCCTGTTTGCGGCGTCTGGATCACGGCACGGCCCTGCGGAGCGGCGGCAACGGTGCCCCGCAGCTCGGCGGCCTGGTAAAACGAACCCGGACCCACCTTTTGCGTACCGATATCGAAGAGGAACTGCGCTTCCTTCTCCACCACGAACGCACCGGAGAGTGCACCGCCACCCGCCTTGCCACCGCCATGGTCATCGCCGCCATGAGCGGCACTCGGGTTCATCGCGGCGGTGGGCGCCAGTAGAAATACGAGCAGCACGGCCGTTGTGCCCCTGCGGTTGCGCCGGCGCATCAGCGCCCACATCAGCAGCAGCCCCGCCAGCAGGCCGCCGGCAGCCCATAGCCAAGGCTCCTCGTACCAATGGTGGTGCTCCTCTCCTTCCTCCGCCACCGCCAGCTTCTTACCTACCTCGAAGCGGGACACCTGCAGCAGGTCGGGGCCGGGGGCTGCGCCGATGCTGACCTGCAGGTCATAGCTCCCGTTGGCCGGGAAGGTGCCGCTGAGGCGGTAGATGCCCGTGTCGGTGCGGGTGGCGGTGATCGCCACGTTCGGCTTGCCGGCCACCTTGACGCTGAGCGATGCCGCGTCGATGGCCCGGTTACTGTTCGCCTCCGAAAGGAACAGCTGCCAGGTGCCGGCCGTGCCGGCCCTGAGCTCACCCCATTTGAGCAGCACCTCGTACTTATCCGAGAGCGCTTCGCTGCTGAAGTACCGGGCGCCGGCTGAGGCCGCAGCCTTCTTCACGTCGTGGTCGTCGCCGTCGTGCGCCCTTGCGGCACCGAAAAGAATCGTCAGGAGCAGTAGGGAAAGGATGTGTTTCATTACAGGGATCCGTTTAAGTAGTTGACTTCGATGACGGCCTCGTTGTAGGCGCGCTGCGCCTCCAGGTATCCGGTTTGTATATCGAACGCGGCGATGAGGTTGCGGAGCGACTCGATATAATTAAGCTCGCCGCCCGCGAAGAGCCGGCGCGATACTTCGATGATGGCGGCGGCCTGCCCGAGTGCCGTTGTATGGTAGTACCCGAGCGTGCGGCGCTCGCGGGCGAGGCTTGCCAGGGCCTGCCGGTAGCGGGCGTTGAGGCGCTCGCGCTCCAGGGCCTGCAGGGCCTGCGCGCTTTCGATGCCGCTCTGCGCCGCGGCCATGCGCGACCGGTTCTGCCGCCGCCATACCGGTACCGTGATGCCGGCCTGCAGCCCGAGGGGGCGCTCCGCATCACGGGTGGTGGGAAACAACGGGCCTGCGTAGAACTGCGGTCCCTGCTCGGCGCGCTGCAGCGCCAGTTCGCGTTGGGCAATGGCCACCTGCTGCGCGAGGAGTTGCTGCTGCACGTTTCCCTGCGCCGTGTCACCGCCCAGGCTTATGACCTCGGCACCCAGCGGCGCCACCACGAACGTGTCGCGAAGGGCCGTATAGAAGCGGAACAGCTCGAGCTCGGCGGCGAGGTCGGCGCGGGCCCGCTCCCACTCGTTGTGCACTTTATCGGCCTGGGTCACGGCATTGAGCTCCTCGAGCTTGTTGATCTGGCCGGCGGCGAAGAAGCGGCGGGCCGACTCCCGGATGGCGCCGTAGATGCTGTCCTGCACCGCCAGGAGGCGGATGCGCTCCGAGAAGTATTGGAGTTGCAGGTAGCTGAGGCGCACGTCGCGCTTCAGGTCGTATTGTGCGCCCCGGAGCTGCAGCTGCGCACCGCGGATGCGCTCGCTTTGCAGCGCCCTGCGGCCCCGGTACACGCCGGGCAGCGAGAAGTTCTGCTGCACGCCGATGAGCAGCGGCTCGTAGGGCGTCACCTCGAAGGTCACTTGCGGGTTCTGCAGCTCGGCGGCGCCGCGCAGCAGTTGCTGCTGCTGGGTCACGGTGAGTTCCGCGGCGCGCAGGTTGCGGCTGTTGGCCAGCGCACGGGCCACGGCCGTGTCGGGCGGGAGCACCTGTTGCCCGGAGGCCCGCAGCCACATCGAAAGGAAGAGCAGGAAAAGAAACGGTCGCATGTAGTCAGGTTCTGTTCAGGCAAAAGGGGAACGCTTCCCGGAAGGGAAAAGGCTTTTGGCTTACTGCAGGCTAAATCTGGAAGGACTGGATGATGATCCTGAGGTCCGGTATCGTGGCCGGGGGCCGCCATCGGAACGGCGGAATGGTGGTGCGCTGCAGCAGCGGGGCTGGTGCGGTGAAGGAAAAATGGTCGGGCCAGGGTGCCGGCACAAAGAATACCGGCGGCGCTTCCACGGTGCGGGCCGGCGACTTGTCGGCCTTCTCGAATGCGGCCACCTTACCGGAGCAGCAGTCTGCAGACCCGTTCTGGTCGTCTGCAGGCGCATCGTGGTGCTGCCCGCTGTGCTCATGGGCATGCTGCACGCCGTTGGCATGCCGGTGCTCCTCGGTGCCGGCCGCGCCGTGGTGGTGCCAGCCATGCACCGAAGCGCTCAGGGCACAGGCGGCACCCAGCACCGTGCCGGCGCAGAGCACCAGCAGCAGCACGAGGGCTTTCCAGTATGAGGAGCGGGAGCGCATGGTTGATACAAATGTAACGGCCGGGCCGGATTAAAAGTTGACCGGGGTCCCGATGCCCGGCCCGGCCGTAGTGTTTAAAAAAATGTACCAGCGGTCGCTCAGGCGAGGGGCTCGGCGTTGTAGCCGGCCCGCTGCACGGCTTCGATCACGGCGGGCGCATTCACCTTCGGATCGTCGGCCGTTACGGTGAGTACTTTCGCCGGGTCCTGCGTATCTACCTGCCAGTTGCCGGCGCCGACGGCGCTGTCGAGGTGCGGGGTGCTGGCAGCGATGCAGCCGGAGCACTTGATGTTCGTCTTGAATTTCAGGGTTTGCATAACAAGGGTTTTTGTTTGAGGACACAAAGGTGACCCACGCTATAGGCCCTGCTGTTATACGATCACGGCAACCGGTTATATAATTCGTGGACCGCTTCGCGCACCGGTTATCCCTCCCTAACTTGCATCCATCGATGAACCTGCAGATCAAGAATATGGTGTGCGATCGCTGCATCCTCGTGGTGCGGCAGCTGCTCGACGGCCTCGGCCTCCCCTACCGCAACGTGCAGCTGGGCACCGTGGAGCTCGCGGAAGAGCCGGGCGCGGAGCGCCTCGCCACGCTGCGGGAGCAGCTTGCCGGGCTCGGCTTCGAGCTGCTCGACGACAAGCGCACGGCCCTCGTGAACCGGATCAAAAGCACCCTCATCCAGCTGGTGCACCACAACGGCAGCGAAGAGCTCAATAAGAAATTGTCTGTCTATTTATCGGAGACGCTCGGCAAGGACTACCACAGCCTCTCCACGCTTTTCTCCTCAGTAGAAGGCGTCACCATCGAAAAATACGTGATCCGCCAGCGCATCGAGCGGGCGAAGGAGCTGCTGCTGTACGATGAGCGCTCCATCAACGACATCGCCTTCGACCTGGGCTACAGCTCCGTGCAGCACCTTTCGCAACAGTTCAAGAAGGTAACGGGCCTCACGCCTTCACATTTCCGCAGCCTGAAGGAGCACAAGCGGACGCCGCTGGATAAGATTTAGCAGTGCTTCACGGGAGCACTCCGCTGTTGGTCGTAAGGCGTGAGCTGAGCTTTTCGAAACGACTGGCTTCTGCTCCTACCGGTACGGTTTTCCAGTGCCCCGTTATTCGGGAACCAGGGCGATCACTTTGTCGGTCTGTTACCGCTACTTTAGCAGCAGGCTTAACTCCACAGCATGGACCTGCAACTGCGCACCCGCCCTCATCACCTGTACCTGCTCTTCATCCTGGTCTTTATTGCAGGGGCGGCCACCAGCGGCGAACATACCGTCGACATTCACCTGCACGACACCTACTACGTTATTGCCTACCCGCATTTCTTCGGCGCTTGTGCTATCCTGTTGGCGGTCTTATGGCTACTGTCTGCTGCGTGCCGGCGCATCCTGCTGTCGCCCGCGCTGAGCTGGCTGCACGTCGTCCTTATACTGCTGTTCGTCGCCTTTGTGCTGGGCCATTTCTGGACCTACCGGAGCTTCCGGAAACAGTACTTCGACGTGGGAAGCTGGCGACGCATGGAAGGCCTGCAACGGCTCGCCATCTACAGCCTTCTTTCCGGGATGGGCGTCCTGATGGTCAACATCCTGGGCGGAGGCGTCCGCAGGCTCATGCGGCGCCGGGGTCACTAGTGAAAGCTGCAAGCAGCTTTTTCACGCGGCGGCGCAACGTGGGGCGTCGCGGCGGAAGACTACAAGCCAGTGATCAATGATTCGATCGCTTCGCTGCGCCGCCCTTCGCCGCGTCGCCGCGTGGAATGGGCCGCTTGCGGCCTGGCTGGTCCTTCCCTTAACGCAAATTTCCATTTAGAACAGGCTGCTCAGTACGCGGTAGATGAGCCAGACCATCCCGATCATCAGCAGCAGGAGTACGAGCAGCACGGGCAGGATCACCTTCCATGCGGAGCCGCGGTGACGTCCTTCGACGTAGTGTTCCTGCATGAGGCGCAGGTTGCGGCTGTTGGCCTTGAAGGCGAAGTCGAAGAGGTCGCCCACGAAGGGGATCGCACCGATGAGCATGTCGAGCACCACGTTGAGTACCATCCGCGCCATCACGTAGCCGCTTGCGCCGTTGCGGGCCATGATGGTGAGGAGGTAGCAGGATACCGCAAAGGTGGTGACGTCGCCCGCGCCGGGGATAAGCCCGATGAGCCCGTCGAGTCCGAACCGGAAGCCGGTGCCGGGCACCCGGAACTGCTTGTCCATCAGCTTGGTGATCACGCCTACGTGCCTCAGCGGATCGTTTGCAGGGGTTGCGCTGTTCATAAGGGCGAAAATGCAAATGCGTTGCCAGATTAGGCGTGTGTTCTTCGTTCCGTGTTCCCTGTTCCCTGTTCCCTGTTCCCTGTTCCGTGTTCCGTGTTCCGTGTTCCCACGGCTGAAGCCGTGGGCTGGTAAAAATCGGAAACCCATGGCTGAAGCCATGGGCTGGTGGACCCGATCATTCCGTGTTCCCTGTTCCTTATTCCCTGTTCCCATGTTCTACCCTTCGCCATTCAATATTCGTTATTCGATATTCCCTACCTTGTCCCCACTTATGAGACTCCTCCTGCTGCTCCTCCTCCTCGTTCTTGGCACCACCACCGCTTTCGCGCAGGCCCCCGACAGCCTGCGCTGCCTGCCCTGCGGCAGCGATTGCGACAAAGCGACCTATACCAAGGCCGGCAACTGCCCGCATTGCGGAATGGCGCTGGTGCCGGCGGCCTCGATCCGCTTCCGGGAAGTGGCGCCCGACAGCATCTGCGCCTATATCCAGGCGCATCCCGGCGCCCTGCTGCTCGACGTGCGCACCAAAGCAGAGTTCGAAGGAAAGGCAGACCCCGACTTCGGCACCCTGAAAGGCGCCATCAACATCCCCATCGGTGAGCTCGCGCAACGGCTGCCGGAGCTCGCTTCCCACAAAGAGCGGGCGATCATCGTCTTCTGCTCGCACAGCCACCGGAGCCCGCAGGCCGCCTACCTCCTCACACAGAACGGGTTCACCAACGTCACCAACCTCTCCGGAGGCATGAGCGTCGTCAAAGAGCCATCCTGCAAGCGATAAAGCCTTTAAGGAGTTGTTTGCCTTAAAGTACCTTGGATTAAGAGAGGCCGCAAGCGGCCTCCGCACGCAGCGACGCGACGCCGCAGCGTCTTTCGACAAGCCCGGATTAACGTTGTTTTCTTCGTCGCGCCGTTGCGCCGTGGCGCCGCCGCGTGAAAAAGTCGCTTGCGACCTCCTCTTCCCCACGAATTATATACAATCGGCACCGCATCCTGTAAGAATACCACCCACCGGTGTCCGGAGCTTTGCACAAAAGAACCGGATATGTCAACCCATACCACCCCGGTGCCGCGTACGAGCAGCGGCATCGTCAAAGAAACCTTTCCCGTGCTGGAGATGACCTGTGCCGCCTGTGCGGTGAGCGTGGAGTCGATGCTCCGCTCGGTCGACGGCGTAGCCGACGCGGGCGTCAACTTTGCCAATGCATCGGCCTGGGTCACCTACGACCCGCAACGGGCCACACCCGTACAACTACAATCCACCGTGCGCGCCATCGGCTACGACCTCGTGATCGAAAAAGAAGGCGCCGCCGAAGTGCAGGAGGCTGCGCAGGCGCGCCATTATCGTCACCTGCAGCGCCGCATGCTCTGGGCCGCCCTCCTGTCGGCACCTCTCGTGGTCATCGGTATGTTCTTCATGAATATGCCCTATGCCAACTGGATCATGCTGGCGCTGGCCACGCCCGTGGTGGGCTGGATTGGCCGCGACTTCTTCCGCAACGCCTGGAAGCAGGGCCGTCATGGCCGCGCCAACATGGATACGCTCGTAGCGCTCAGCACCGGCATCGCCTACGGCTTCAGCCTGTTCAACACGGTGTACCCCGAATTCTGGCACCGTCGTGGCCTGCATGCGCATGTCTACTTCGAAGCGGCGGCGGTGGTGATCGCTTTTATTTCGCTGGGCAAGCTGCTCGAGGAAAAAGCAAAGTCCAACACTTCGTCGGCCCTGCGCAAGCTGATCGGGTTGCAGCCGAAGACGGTGCACCGCATCGATGCGTCGGGCGCCGTGCAGGAAGTACCGGCAGCAGCCGTGCAAAAAGGCGATGTGCTGCTGGTGAAGCCCGGGGAGCGAATCCCGGCAGACGGCACCCTCATCGGCGGCGCGTCGTACGTGGATGAAAGCGCCATCAACGGCGAGCCCGTGCCGGTACTGAAGGAGGCAGGCGCAGCCGTATCCGGAGGCTCCATCAACGGCAACGGCTCCTTCCGCTTCCGCGCAGAAAAAGTGGGCGCCGACACGCTGCTGGCAGGCATCATCCGGGCCGTACGCGAAGCACAGGGCTCGCGGGCGCCGGTGCAACGGCTGGTAGACCGCATCGCCGGCATCTTCGTACCGGTGGTGCTGGGCATCGCCGTGCTCACCTTCCTGGCGTGGATGCTGCTGGGCGGCACGCATGCCTTCACCCACGCGCTCCTCACCTCCATTACGGTACTCGTCATCGCCTGTCCGTGTGCGCTCGGGCTGGCCACGCCAACGGCCATCATGGTGGGCGTGGGCAAAGGCGCGGAGCAGGGCCTCCTCATCCGCGATGCCGAAAGCCTCGAGCTCGCCCACCGCGTTACCGACGTGGTGTTGGATAAAACGGGTACCATCACCGAGGGCCGGCCCCGGGTAACCGGAATGCAGTTCGCGGAGGCTGCAGATGAAAAGAAGCTGCAGCGCATCCTGCTTTCCCTCGAGGAGCAGTCGGAGCACCCGCTGGCAAGGGCCATCGCGGCCCATCTCGAGGAGGAGGGCGCTGCCCCCGTGGCGCTGGAGCGGATCGAAAGCCAAACCGGCAGGGGCATCGTAGCGGATTATGAAGGTGCGCGCTACAGCGTCGGCAACCGGGCGCTCCTGGAGGAGCAGGGAGCCGTACCCGATGAACAACTGGAAACAGTGGCTGCGCGCTGGCGGGCCGAGGCGCGTACCGTGCTGTTCTTTGCGCGCGAAAAAGCCATCGTGGCGGTCGTCGCCATTGCCGACAGCGTGAAGCCGGGATCGGCCGCGGCGGTCGCTGCGCTCAAAGGGCGCGGCATCCGGGTGCATCTCCTCACCGGCGACAATCCCGAAACCGCCGCAGCCGTGGCCGCGCAGGTGGGCATCGACGCGTACCGCGCCGGGCAGCTACCGGCCGATAAGGCAGCATATATCAAGCGCCTGCAAGAGGCGGGAAGCGTGGTGGCGATGGCCGGCGACGGCATCAACGACGCACCGGCGCTGGCGCAGGCCGACGTGAGCATCGCCATGGGCCGCGGCTCCGACATCGCCCTCGACGCCGCCCGCATGACACTGCTTTCATCAGACCTGAACGGCATTCCGAAGGCGCTGTCGCTCTCGCGCGGCACGGTGCGCACGATCCGGCAGAATCTCTTCTGGGCTTTTATCTATAACCTCGTGGGCATCCCGCTGGCGGCCGGGGTCCTGTACCCGGTCAACGGCTTCCTGCTCGACCCGATGATCGCCGGAGCGGCGA
This sequence comes from Flaviaestuariibacter amylovorans, assembly GCF_039541815.1. Classification (NCBI taxonomy): domain Bacteria; kingdom Pseudomonadati; phylum Bacteroidota; class Chitinophagia; order Chitinophagales; family Chitinophagaceae; genus Flaviaestuariibacter; species Flaviaestuariibacter amylovorans. The sequence continues at coordinate 320,332 of NZ_BAABGY010000002.1, read as the reverse complement.
TGGCGCTCAGCTCCGTATCGGTAGTGGGCAATAGCCTGCGGCTGAAGTGGAGCAAGTTGTGAGATGTTTGATGTTGCGCTTGCTACGCTACAATAGTCCTGCCTGCGGCAGGACTATTTCACACGGCGGCACAGCGGCGCGGCGACTCGGCGTTTGGGAATGTTTTACCGGCGCAAGCGCCTACCTTTTCTTAAGGATCGACGCGGGTTTCTCGCGGAGACGCAAAGATGCAGGGCACGCAAAGACCAATTATGCCCAGAAGGCAGGACTCTATCATCCCAACGTCATTGCTAGCGCAGCGAAGCAATCTCCTCAACTTGCGGAGTGTTTCCTAATGCTGCGCTCTATGAACCACTCCGCGTAACGTAGGAGATTGCTTCGTTGATGGCCGCCTACGCATAACGCATTATTCTTTGCGTGCTCCGCGCCTTTGCGTCTCCGCGTGAGACCCGCGGCCCGCTTTGAGAAAAGCAAGGCCGCCTGCGGTCGCCAAATCCAGAAGGAGTTCCTCCAAAAAAATCATCCGCAGTGTCGCCGTGCCTCCGTGCCGCCGTGTGAACCCACCGGTGAGCGAAGCGAACCTCACTCAGTTATTCGGCTTCTCCTCGCGGTAGAAGATCTTGTTCACGATCTTCCACCCTTCCTTCGTTTTCAGCAGCGACATCATGTCATGAAAGTAGAACGTCGGGTATTCGACCGTGAGCTTTGCCTGCGCGGCGTTGCCGTAGATATGGATGGCATCGATGCGCGTCTTGCGGTCGGTGCGCTTGCCGTCGTTGCGGGCGCCGGCCATGAAGTCTTTCAGCGCCACGATCCGCGTCGTGTCGTTGCGCATGAAGAGCATCTGCCCCTGCGGGTAGAAGGCTTTGGAGAACTGGAGGCTGTCGGCCAGGGTGCCGCCATCGAGGTAATAGCTCACCACCTTCGCCACTTCGGCGAGCTCTTTCTGGTCGGTTTGTGCGCGGAGGCCGGCCGGTGCGAGGAAGAGGGCCAGCAGTACGGGGATCTGTTTCATATTGATGGATGCTGTGGCTGCAATGATCGGCGGCCCGGCCGGAATACGGGCGCTCCTTCGGGCGGATGGTGCCGCCGCGGTACGAGCCGTTGCCGGGCCGGACGAGCGGAAGATGCCGGCAGGAAAAACCCCGGCTGTAACGCCGGGGCTCATCTTATAGCAAAGCAATCACACACACAAAAAAGGTAAGCGCGCGGATGCGGGACAAAGATACCGGGTTGCCGCCGGCTATTACAGAAGTTCATTCTGGACCCGTAACAACCATTTTTTCGTAAGATCTGCCTAAGCGGAGCTTCGCGATGAACTCAAGCAAAATACATTCAGAGAAAACATTTACAGACTGTTAGGTTTAATTAGTGCCCTCTGCTTGGCTGGCTGTGCAGGCACGGCATACGGGGCTCCTGCCCCTTTTCACAACGACACGACGGCACAACGGCACGACGAAAAGAAGAGAAAACGATTGATTTTCCTCGTCGCGCCGTCGCGCCGTTGTGCCGTCGCGTGCAGAGGCCGCTTGCGGCCTGCGATGTCAGCGATTCTGGAAGACACATTTACTCGAACATCCTCTAGTCCCCGATCGGCTGGTACTTCGGCACGAGCGACTTCATGACCACCCACCCGATGAGGTAGGCCACGGCACAGATCGAAAAGATGATCAGGTAGCCGGCCTCTTTGCCCTGAAAGCCCAGGAACTGCATCTGCGTCTTGTCGGCATGGGTAAACAGCACACCGGAGCCCTTGTTGATCAGGAAGGAGCCGAGGCCGCCCGCCATGCCGCCGATGCCCGTCACCGTAGCGATGGCCGAGCGCGGGAACATATCGCCCACCGTGGAGAAGATATTGGCCGACCAGGCCTGGTGCGCCGCGCCGGCAATGCCGATAATGAGCACCGGGAACCAGAACGAGGTGGCGCCCAGCGGCTGTGCCAGCAGCGCGAGCAGCGGGAAGAACGCAAAGATCAGCATCGCCCGCATCCTCCCCTCGTAGGGATTCATGCCCTTCTTCTCCACGAAGTAGGTGGGCAGCCAGCCACCGATCACCGAGAGCAGCGTGATCGCGTACAGGATGAACAGCGGGATCGCACTCTGCGTGTTGTCCATCTTGTAAATATCTTTCAGGTAAGCGGGCGTCCAGAACAGGTAGAACCACCACACGCCGTCGGTCATGAACTTGCCGAACGCAAAGGCCCAGGTCTGCCTATACCGGAAGCATTCGCCGAACGACATCCGCCGGCCCGCCGCTGCCGTGCTGGCCACGGAGCCGGGCTGCGCATTGTCCTGCTGAATATAGGCGAGCTCGGCCTTGCTTACGCGGGGATGGACGTCGGGCTTGTCGTACAGGCGCATCCAGAATCCCATCCACACGAAGCCGATCGCGCCGATGATGATAAAGGCCATTTCCCAGCCCCAGGCTTTCGCAATGAACGGGATCGTGAGCGGTGCGAGAAGCGCGCCCACGGTAGCACCGGCATTGAACACGCTGGTGGCGAAGGCGCGGTCTTTCTTCGGGAAGTATTCGGCCGTGGCCTTGATGGCCGCCGGGAAATTACCCGCCTCACCGAGCGCGAGCACGAGGCGCGCGAAGATGAAGAGCCACACGCTCGTAGTGGTGATGAGCGCGATATTGCCGAAGCGCCCGATCGATTCCTTGGCGCCCTCGAAGCCGACCAGCCAGGTACCCGTAAGGAGGCCCGAGGTGGCAATGCCGCAGAACGCATGGATACAGGCGCCGACCGACCAAACGGCGATGGCCCAGAGAAAGCCCTTCTTCGTATCCATCCAGTCTACAAAGCGGCCTGCGAGCAGCATCGAAATAGCATAGAAGATGGAGAACAAGGCGGTGATGGTGCCATAATCCGCGTCCGTCCAGTGGAACTCCGGAACGAGGTAGTCCTTCCACGTGAGCGACAGCACCTGCCGGTCGAGGTAGTTGATGGTGGTGGAGAAGAACAGGAGCGCGCAGATCGTCCAGCGATAGCGGCTCATGGCCGAAGGCCGCGGGGGCGTTGTTCCGGTGGCCCGTGTTACGTCGGAGATCGTGGCTTGGGGATCAGGGAGCATAGAATTCGTTTATATAGTGAGCAATCAAATTTGCGCATGCTGTCCTTCCTGCACGAGTGCCAGTGCGTGCCCGGTAGCCGCCATCAGTCCCTTCACGTCGCCGGCCTCCACCAGCGCTTTGGTGAGGAGCTTGCTGCCCATACCCACGCCCGATACGCCCGCGCGGAACCAGCTGGCGAGGTTCTCCGCCTCGGCCTCCACGCCGCCCGTTACCAGGAAGCGCATGCCGGGAAAGAGGTCCTTCACCGCGCTGATAAAGCCGGGGCCCAGGATATTGCCCGGAAAGATCTTGACCAGGGTAGCGCCCGCGTTCTCGGCGGCGGCGATCTCGGTGGGCGTCATGCAGCCCGGGATCCAGAGCCGGCCCGCGGCGGCGGCCACTGCGGCCACTTCCGCGTTCATCGACGGACAAATGATGAAGTCGGCGCCGAATGCGAGGTATTGCTCCGCCTGCTGCGGGTTCTTGATGGTGCCGATGCCGAGCTGCAGGCCCGGCATATGGCTGGCCGCCGCGCGCAGCACGCCGAAGTTGGCGGGCGCCGCGGCGCCGCGGTTGGTATACTCCACGTAGCGGATGCCGGCGCCGTAGAGCGCCTCGAGCACGAGCACGCTGGTGTCGGCGCTGTCGTGGTAGAAGAGCGGCAGCAGCTTTTGCTCCAGCAGTCCGTCGATATGGGCTTGCTTAGTAAACATGGTTGTTGTGCGCCTTTTTGATGGCGTCCACGCTGGCCGTGGTGGCGTCGCCCGGGATGAACAATTTGTTGAACGCGGCGGCGGCGGCGAAGTCGATGAGCTCCTGCGCCCACCAGCCCCCGCAGTTGCCGTAGATCAGGCCGGCCATGAAGGTATCGCCGCTGCCGACCTTGTCCACGATGGTACGGGCGCTGTGCTCGGGCGACACAAAGAATCCCTGCGCATCAAGCAGCGTCGCGTAGTAGCGCACCCCCGCGCCCGCGTCGAAGCGGAAGGTGTTGGCCACCTGCCGGCAGCGCGGATAAGCCTTCCGGATCGCCTCCGATGTGGCCTGCGACTGCTCCAGGTAAGCCTCCTTGTCGTCCCGGAGATCTACGGGCACCGGGATGCCGAGCATCTGCTGCTCTGCCCAGATATTGCCCATGATCACATCGCAGTACTGCACCAGCTCCGGCATCACTTCGAGGGGCGTCTTGCCGTACTGCCACAGCTTCGCGCGGTAGTTGAGGTCAACGGAAACGGTGAGTCCCCTGTCGGCGGCCGCTTTCGCGGCTTCGGCGCATACCGCCGCCGCCTGTTCGTTGAGGGCGGGCGAGATGGCGCTGAAGTGCAGCCAGTCAACCCCTTCGAGCGCGGCGTCCCAGTCGATGTCGCCGGGCGCGAGCTCCCAGAACGAGGAATAGGCGCGGTCGTAGATGACGCCGGCGGCCTTCATGTCGGCGCCCTGCGGCAGGTAGTAGGTGCCGATGCGCGCGCCGGAGCGGTGGATGGCCGTTACATCGATGCCTTGCGCGGCTACCCAGTCGATGACCTCGGTAGCGAGGTAGTGATCGGGCAGGGCCGTGCAGTAGCCTACAGGCTGCTCCCAGCGCGCAAGGGCGCGGGCCACGTTGAGCTCGGCGCCGCCAACGAACACGGCGGTCTCCCCGCGCGCGATCCACTCGCCGCTGAGGCGGGGCGACAGGCGGAGGAGCAGCTCACCGAAACAAAGCACCTTCTTCATGCGATAATATACGGTTTAATAAGCAGTTCGTTCGAGGGAAGCAGCGGGAGCGTTCCCGGCCACTTCGTTCCAGTTGAAATAGGTTGCGGCGTTGTTGTAGCAGATATCGCGGATCACCTCGCCCGTCCATTCGATGTCGGCCGGCAGCTCGCCGTTCTCGATCTCTTCGCCGAACAGGTTGCAGAGGATGCGGCGGAAGTACTCGTGGCGCGGGTACGAAAGGAAGGAGCGGCTGTCGGTGAGCATGCCCACGAAGCGGCTCAGCAGGCCCATGTTGGAGAGCGCGTTGATCTGGCGGGTCATGCCGTCCTTCTGGTCGAGGAACCACCAGCCGGAGCCGTACTGGATCTTGCCGGCCACGGAGCCATCGTTGAAGTTGCCGATCATGGTGGCAAACAGCTCGTTGTCGGCAGGATTGAGGTTGTACAGGATCGTCTTGGTCAGCTGGTCCTTGCTGTCGAGTCGGCCGAGGAAGGTGGCCAGCGCGCGGCCTTGCGCGAAGTCGCCGATGGAGTCCCAGCCCGTGTCGGGACCGAGCTCGCGGAGCATCCGGCCATTGTTGTTGCGGAGGGCGCCGAGGTGGTATTGCTGCACCCAGCCCTTCTCCCAATCCCACACCGCGAAGATCTCGAGCATCGCGCTCTTGAACTGCAGGATCTCCTCCGGCGACAGTTCCTTACCGCCGCGGATCTTGTTGAAGAGTGCGGCGACGCCGGCTTCGGTCCAGGGCTCGGCATAGATCTGCTCGAGGCCGTGGTCCGACACGGTGCAGCCCATCGAAGCGAAGAAGTCGTGGCGTGCCTTGAGCGCGTCGAGGTAATCGTTGAAGGAGGCGATGGCCGTATTGCTGACGGCCTCCAGCTTGCCGAGGTAGTGGTTGAACGAAGAAGCATCATCCACCTGCATGGCCTTGTCGGGACGAAAGGCGGGCAGGATGCGGATGTCGCTCCCATCTTCCCTGATCGTGCGGTGGTGCTCCAGCGAATCGATGGGATCGTCGGTAGTGCACACCACCTTCACGTTGGCCTGGCGCAGCAGCCCGCGCACGGAGTATTCAGGTGTCTGCAGCTTTGCGGAGCATTCCTCGTAGATGCGTGCAGCGCTTTGTCCGTTCAGGATTTCGGTAACGCCGAAGTAGCGCTGCAGCTCGAGGTGGGTCCAGTGATAGAGCGGGTTGCGGAGCGTGTAGGGAACCGTTTCGGCCCACTTCTGGAACTTCTCGGAGTCGGGTGCGTCGCCGGTGCAGTAGCGCTCGTTGATGCCGTTGGTGCGCATCGCGCGCCACTTGTAGTGGTCGCCATAGAGCCATACCTGCGTGAGGTTGGCGAAGTTGCCGTCGGCCGCGATCTGGTCGGGGGGCAGGTGGCAGTGGTAGTCGATAATGGGCATTGCCTTGGCGTACTCGTGGTAGAGCCGCTGGGCGGTTTTATTGTGCAGGAGAAAATGCTCGTCGAGAAAGGGTTTCATGATGCGATGGTTTAGAGCGACACGCCCCGCTTCCACGGGATGAAATCGTCCTGATTGAGTAATACGGCCTTGGGAATCTCGTCGCCAGAAGCCGCGCGGATGCAGTATTCGAGGATCTCCTCGCCCATCTCTTCGATGGTCTTTTCGCCGGCGATCACCGGCCCGCAGTCGATGTCGATGATGTCGCGCATGCGGTGGGCGAGCTTCGAGTTGGTGGCCACCTTGATGGTGGGGCACACCGGGTTGCCGGTGGGCGTGCCGAGGCCGGTGGTGAAGAGGATGAGCGTGGCGCCGCTCGCCGCCTTGCCCGTGGTGGCTTCCACGTCGTTGCCGGGGGTGCACACGAGGTTGAGGCCCGGCTTCACGGCGGGCTCGGTATAGTCCAGTACATCTACAACCGGCGAGGTACCGCCCTTGCGGGCAGCGCCGGCGCTCTTGATGGCGTCGGTGATGAGCCCGTCCTTGATATTGCCGGGCGAGGGGTTCATGTGGAAACCGGAGCCTACGGCCGTCACGATCTGCTCGTAGCGCTTCATGAGGTGCATGAACTTGCGGGCGATGGGCTCGCTCACGGAGCGGTCCACGAGCTCCTGCTCCACGCCGCACAGCTCGGGAAACTCGGCGAGCAGCACCTTGGCGCCGAGCGCCACCAGCAGGTCCGAGGCATGGCCCACGGCGGGGTTGGCCGAGATGCCGCTGAAGCCGTCGGAGCCGCCGCACTTCACACCCACCGTCAGCTTGTCGAGTGTAGCCGGGGCGCGCTCCTGCTTGTTGATCTCGATAAGGCCCTCGAAGGTCTTTCGGATCGCTTCGGCGATCATGCCTTCCTCGCTTTGCGATTGCTGCTGCTCGAAGGTGAACACCGGTTTGTCGAAATGTGGGTTGCGTGCCTTGAGGTCTTCGAGAAAATCGTTCAGCTGCAGGTTCTGGCAGCCGAGGCTCAGCACGGTGATCCCGCCCACGTTCGGATGATCGGCATAAGCGGCGAGCAGCTTGCTCAGGATGGCCGCATCCTGGCGGATGCCACCGCAGCCGCCCTGGTGGTTCAGGAACTTGATGCCGTCTACGTTTTTAAAAACGCGGTGCGCCTGCTCGTCGGCAACGAAGGCAGCCGGCGCTGCCGCCGATAGGTCCTCTCCATTCTGAAAGGCTTCCACCAGCTGGTGCGCATACCGCTTGTACTTCGCCGTCACGGCATAGCCGAGCTCGTTGTGCAGGGCTTCGCGGATAACGTCGAGGTTGCGGTTCTCGCAGAAGACGGTGGGGATGAAGAGCCAGTAGTTGGCGGTACCCACACGGCCGTCGGCACGGTGGTAGCCATTGAAGGTGCGGTCCTGGAATCTCGAGACGTCGGGCGCGGTCCACTGGTATTGCACGCCCCGGTAATCGTAGGGATCCGTGGAGTGCTTGATGTTTTCCGTAGTCATACGGGAGCCGGCGGGAATATAATGCTGTGCCTTGCCCACCAGTACGCCGTACATAATGACGGAGTCTCCGGCGAGGAGGTCCTGCGTGAAGAACTTATGCTTCGCCGGCACGTCGTCGGTCAGCGTATAGCCATTACCGTTATAGTTCACCTGCTCGCCGCGCGCAAGATCCTGCAGCGCCACCAGCACGTTATCGGAGGGATGTACTTTCAGAACCCGGGCACTCATGCTACGTTCGCTTTATTGATGGGATGTTCCTCGAGGAGCTCGCGGGCGCCGCCCGAAAGGATCCCGGTCAGCCTGTCGATCACGGCGTCGGCAAAGCCGGGGAGCTCGTGCAGGGGTGCGCCCCAATAGGTATCGCGCAGCACATCGCCTACGAGCGCGGCGGGCGTGAGCCCTGCCCAGCGGCGCTGGAAACTTGCGGCCTGGTCGTCCTGTATGGGATAGGCGGCGCCGTTCAGCTCGCCGAAGTAGCTGCCCTCCACGGAGCGAACGGGCTTCATGAAGGCGATATAAGCGGCGAAGCCCAGTGCCATCCGCTCCGGCACCGTCGCGTGCGTGCGGTAATGCTCCAGCAGCACCGGCACGATGCGCATCTTCATCTTGGAGCTGTAATTCATCGTAATGGCGATCCAGTTGTGGCGGAGGTACGGATTCGCGAAGCGGTCGAGCACCTTGCGGGAGAAGTCCTGCGCCAGCCCGGGCGCCAGCGGGTAAGGGATCGCGGGTGCGATCTCCTGTTGCATCAGCTCGCCGATGAAGGTGGTCATCGCACTGTCGTCCATCGCTTCCTTCACCGTGGTAAACCCGGCCAGGAATGCCAGGCCGCAGCTGAGCGTATGGGTACCGTTGAGCAGCCGCAGCTTCAGCTCGCGGTACTGGTCGATGTCGGGGGTGATCACCACGCCGGCATCGGCAGCGGCAAAGGAAAGCACGGAGCGCACGCGCTCGTCGCCCTCGATGGCCCAGAGGCGGTACACCTCGGATACGGTCAGCAGCTTGTCGGCATAGCCGGTGCGCGCTTCGATCGCTGCGGCCTCGGCATGCTCCGGCCGTCCGGGCACGATGCGGTCCACCAGCGAATTGCAGAAGCGGTTGCTGCTTTCGAGCCACTCGATAAAGCGGTCTTCGAGCCCGTTGAGGTGAGCGAGCTCCAGCACGATCGACTGCAGCCTGGAGCCATTGTCGGGAATGAGCTCCGTGGGCACGATCACCATGCCGCTATGCGCCGACCCGCCGAAGGCCAGGTAACGCTCGAGCAGAAAGGCCAGGAGCTTGCCCGGAAAGGACTTCGGCGGGTGCTGCCGCACGTCGTCCTGCACGAGCTCGATGCCTACCTCGGTGGTGTTCGACACGATTACCTGCATGTCGGCATTGTGGGCGCATGCCAGCACTTCCTGCCACTGCTCGGTGGCGCTCAGCACGCGGCTGATCGATGCGTTCACCTGCAGCTCCTCCACCTGCCGTCCTTCCTCCACCCCGCGGATGCAGAGCGTGTAGAGGCAATCCTGGCGGTCGAAGTCCTTGGTATCGCCGTGCGCGGTGGACTTCACCACCACCACGCGGCCGTTGAAGAGGCCCTGGCGGTTGGCGGTGTCGATGAAATAGTCGGGCAACCCGCGCAGCAGCACACCGGTGCCGAACTGCAGCACCTTCTCGGGGAGCTCGAAGATCGACTCGTCGGGTACGCGCACGGCGTCTGCGGCGATATTCTTCAGGTTATATCTGGAAAGGATCATATTGGGTCAGCGTTTTGAATTCGGTTGGGGTTTCCAGGCATTGCCAAAGAGCCAGCCCGGCGTGATGTCGGCCGCCTTCGTGCCTTCGCCGTCGGTATCGAGGTTGTCGCGGAACCAGGCGTAGTCGCCGCCCTCGCGGTGACAGTTGCTGTAATACACGCGGCGCCCCCACTGCAGCACGTTCGGCGTCTTTACGAGGTAGATATTACTGTCGGCCATGCGCGAAGAGAAGCGGCAGTCCACGAGGTAAAAGCGGGCATCGCGGTGGTAGCGACCGAGCTTGAAGCCTTCGTAGCCGTCGAAGCTGCAGTTCTTAAGCACGGTGCGGAACGAAGGATTGCCGGAGCCGTCGTGCCAGATGGCGGCGGGGCCGGTGTTGGTATAGAAGCGGCAGTTCTCTGCCCAGGCCCACCCGCGCGGACAGTAGAAATCCACCCCGCCTTCCATCAGGCAATCCTTGAAATAGAACATGCCGTTCTCGAGGTTCCAGGGGCTCACGGTGTCGCCAGCCCAGGCACGGAAGCGGCAGTTGAGCGCGCGCAGGCGCGTGGCCCGCATCGTCCGAAGCGCCATCTGGTGGCCGTCCTTGGTGATGATGCGTTTCCCTTTCGCGGTGTCGGAGGCGCAGGCCACTTCGCGGGGCGCCGGGAAGTTGAAGCCGTAGTCGTTGGCCACGGTCAGGTTCTGCAGGGTGATGTCGTTGCCGTTGATGTTCATCGTGGCCACGCCCCAGTCGTCGGGGTGCGCGCAGCGCCATTCGTCGCGAGCGATGTCCTGGGTGATGATCGTGCTTTCGCGGTCGTCGCCGATGAAGTGGATGTTGTGCTTACTGATGAACAGCTTCTCGCGGTAGGTACCCTTTGCGATGCGGATAACGCGGGTAACGGCAGACGAGTCGGGCAGCGAATTGATCGCTTCCTGGATGCTGCGAAAGTCGGCGCCGCCGCCCGGGTTAACGGTGATGGCCCGCGTCTGTGCGCAGGCCGTTCCGATGCCCAGGAAGACAATCGCGAGAAGGGTGCTATAGATACTCCGGGGGCTCATGGCTGCTCGTGCTTTTGTCTCCAGGCGGGATAGTTTTTTGTCAGGAGCTTCTGGGCCCAGGTACCGTACCACGCGTAACCGGTCCGGCGCTCGTGCTCGATCTCCGTAAGGTCCCAGCGCTTCATGCCGTCGCGGCCCGCGAAGAAGGGCTTGCCGGTCTCGATGTCGTAGAAGCGGGCCCATACGGCACTTCCGGGCTCCGGGCGCAGCAGGCGGTCGCGGCCCTTTGGGAACTCCGCAGACAGCGTATCGCCATAGGCGAAGCCGTCGATGCGCACCGCCTGCAGCCATGCCACTGCACTGTTGACGGCGTTCTTTACTTCCGGTGTCGGCTGCTCCATCCGCATCAGGAATTCTACGATCCCAACGGTCTCGGCACCGCTGAGCGACACGAGCTCGAAGGCGCGGGCCTTCACGGGGGCAAAGGTGATCCGATCGTGCTGGGCGCACCAGCCGGTAAGCTTCCCGCCCACGCGGATCTGGGTTTTCAGGATGCAGTCGATGCCGCGGTTCACGGCGAGCTGGGCCTGCCGCTTCAGCTTCCCGTTCACCGCCTCAAAGCCTGGGCGCACCATCCCGACATCGTGCAGCACCAGGAGGGCATTCACCATCGCATTGTCGTTGTAGGTGATCATCTTGCGGTAGCCGCTCGTGTCGGGCCAGAATTGCGGGAAGCCGCCGTTGGGATACTGCATCTGCAGCAGGTAGCAGATGCCCCGCTCGGCGGCCTTCAGGTAGGCAGGAGTGCGGTGGGTGGCATGGGCCTTCAGCAGGTAGCGGATCTCCCTGGTGGTGGCGTTGTTGTCGATGGTGGCGTCGTTGCGGCCCTTGTCGTCGAGCAGGGCGGCGCGCTGCACCTCGGTGAGGGGCTGGGTATAGTCTACTTTTACCTCGTTGATGTGCTTGGGCCAGCCGCCTACGGTGCGCTGGTAGAGCAGCATGGCATCGGCAACGGCGTCCTGCGCGCGCACTGCCGGCGCGGACAGCAGCAGGCAGCCTGCGATAAGGAGTTGGCGGCCGTACATCAGGATTTCTTCTTTGCTGCGAGCCAGCGCACGAGGTCGCGCGCGGCTGCATAGTTATCGAATTGGAGCGGCAGCTTGCGACCGTCCACGTATTCATTGTATAACCACGGGTCGCCGAGCGCGAGCACGCGGCCCTTGCCGTAGCGGGCGGTGGCCATTACGGCTTTGCCTTCCTTCGACAGGAGCACCGTGGCCGGCGCCTTCACGTCGAGCGTCGCCAGCTCCTTGATAAAGAGGTTGCGGGCCGTCGGGAACACGGGGTTGCCCGGAGACACCGCTACGGAGCCCTGCTCAAACTGGTCGCGCTGCACGAGGTTGAAGTTGTCGTTGTTGAAGCGGATGCCGAAGCGAGCGGCCAGGGTGTTGAAGCGCGCGAGCTCGGCGTTGCCGGCGTCGTTGGCCAGCAGCACGAGGGTGCCGCCGCCCTTCACCCATTCGGCGATGGCCGCGGCGGCCGTATCGTTCATGAAGCGCGGCTGCGCCGTTTCCTTCTCGGTGTCGGGGTCTACCATCAGGTATACGTCGGCGCCTTTCAGGCTTTGTGCAGTAGGCGCGCCTTCCAGCGAGGCCGTACGGAAGCCTTCGGCGCGGAACAGGTCGCCGAGTACCGAGAAGCCGCTGTTGGCGCGGTCGTCCCAGGTGTAGTGATACCGCACTTGCTGCCCGGAAGGGCCTTTCTTCCATTCGTTGTTGAAGTGGCAATCGAGCAGCACCGTTTTGCGGGCGCCCGGCTTCGGGGCGAGCAGCAGGGCCATCTCGTTGGCAGCGTTGATGAAGGCGCCCATGCCTTTGGGATCGTTCACGATCACGGGCTCGCTCATGTAGTAGGCAAAGGATCCGTCGCGGTATGGCTTGCCGCCGAGGCCCGACACGGCCACGGTGCCGTGCAGGTCCGTCTGGCCGTTTTCCGTTTTGATGAAGGCTTTCCTGATGCCGTCATAGCCCTTCTTTGCCTGCACGGTGTAGCGGGCGGGCAGGTAGCCAAGGCGCACGCCCTTCGCCAGTGTATACACGAGCATCGAAGAGGCCGAGGCCTCCACGTAGTTCTTCGGTTCCTTCGGCAGGTTGGGAATGTCGTACCAGAGCCCGGTCTTTGCATCCTGTACCGACGTCACGCCCGCCGCAAAGCGGCTGAGGATGCCGATGAGCGAGTCGCGGCCGGGATGCTTGGGCGGATAGAAGTCGAGCGCATCCACGAGGGCCATCCCGTACCAGCCAAGGGCGCGGCCCCACACGTGCGGCGACAGGCCCGTTTGCTTGTTGGCCCACTGCTGCGCGCGCGTTTCGTCCCAGCCGTGGTAGAGGAGCCCGGTCTTCGGATCGCGGGCGTGCTTCTCGATAAGGGTGAACTGGCGCGTGATGTCGTTGTAGATGGAGTCGCCGCCGCCGAACACCTGTGCATAGGCCGCATAAAAGGGCTGGCCCATATACAGGCCGTCGAGCCACACCTGGCCGGGATAGATCTTCTTGTGCCAGAAAGAGCCTTCGGAAGTGCGGGGATGGGTGCGGAGCTGGGAGAACAGTAATGCTACGGCCTTGCGGTACTTCTCCTGGCCCGTCACCTGGTAGAGCGAGAGAAGTACCTTGCCGTTGTTGAGGTGGTCGATGTTATACTCGTCGGGCTTGTATCCTTTGATGGAGCCGTCGGGCTGCACATAAAAGTCCATGCTCTGCTGCATATAGCGGAACCAGCGGCCGTCGCCGGTGGCGTTCCAGATGCCTTCGACGCCTTTGAGGATAACCCCCTGGTCGTAGCGCCACTTCGCCACCTTGTCGCCGGCAAGCGCGAAGGAGTCGGGCCAGAGGCGCATCGCGGTGGTGGCAAGGGCCTGCGCGTCGGCGGCAGGCTGCGCCTGGGCAGTGCCGGCGGCCAGGAGCAAGAGGGCAATGGGTCCGATCTTATTCATATAGGCTTTTGGTAGCGGGCCCGTTGCGGGTACCCATACAATCGTTGATCCTTAATTCCAGTTCACGGCGCCTTCACGCGCGCCGTAGGAAAGCTCCAGCCCCTTGGCAGCGCCGGCCTTGTCGGTGCCGCGCACCGAGATGCCGTTGCTTTTGTCGCCGCTCACGTGGAGCAGCAGGTCTGCCTTCGGGTAGCGGATCTTATAGAGCGTGATGTTGCGGCTGTTGTGGATGTTGAGCACCGGGCTCAGCTCGCGGGTGATGAGCTGCACGTTGTCGAGCACGATGCCGGTGGCCTCGGTCATATCGAGCCCCTTGTGGGCCTGCAGCACCATGTTCTTCAGCACGATCTCCTGGATGTTCATCTCGGGAAGGCCGCGCACGTAGATGGCCTTCTCGGCGCCGTTGCACACCACGCCGTCGATATAGATCTTGCGGAACACGGGCGTTTCCTCGGTCACGGGCTTCGCCTCCACCTTCGGGGGCTCGCGCTTCTCGCCGGCCAGCGGCACGGGGTCCTGCGCGGCATAGTACATATCGAAGAGGATGGCCTCGCCTACGATGTCCTTCATCTGCGTGTTGCGGATGAAGATGTTCTCCACCACGCCGCCGCGGCCGCGCGTCGTTTTGAAGCGCAGGCCGATGTCGGTGCCGATGAAGGTGTTGTTGTCGACCCAGATGTTGCGGGCGCCGCCGCTCATCTCCGAGCCGATCACGAAGCCGCCGTGCGCGTGGTACACCGTATTATTCCGGATGATCACGTTCTCGGTGGGCATGCCGCGCTTACGGCCTTCGGCGTCGCGGCCCGACTTGATGCAGATGCCGTCGTCGCCGACGTCGAAGGTGCTGTTCTCCACGAGCACGTTCCTGCAGCTCTCGAGGTCGAGGCCGTCGCCGTTCTGGGCGTACCAGGGGTTCTTGGCATAGACGCCGCGCACCACCACGTTCTCGCACATGAGTGGGTGGAGGTTCCAGGCCGGCGAGTTCTGGAAGGTGACGCCCTGCAGCAGCACGTTCCTGCAGGAAGTGAACACCAGCAGGTTGGGGCGCAGGAAGTCCTTGACGGAGTTGTAGAAATCGGGGGTCTTCGCGGCGTCGATGACACCCGGGTTTTTCAGGAGGGCACCCGCCTTGCTTTTGTCGGAGGGATACCAGGTCTTTTTATCGTCGCTCAGCACGCCGCCCGAGGCCACGAGGCCCTTCCACTGCGATTCGGTGAGCTTGTCCCTCTTGACCATGCGCCAGGCGTCGCCCGAGCCGTCCACGATGCCAAAGCCCGTTACCGCGATGTTGACCGCGTTGGTAGCGGAGAGCGGCGACTGGTTGCGCATCTGCGGCAGGCCTTCCCAGTTGCTGGCCACGAGGGCATACTGGCTGAGGTCGGGCGTGAACTGCAGGAGCGCGCCTTTGGCGAGGTGGAGGTTGACGTTGCTTTTGAGCTCCACCGGACCGGTAAGCCAGAGACCGGCGGGCACCAGCACCACGCCGCCGCCCTTCCGGGAGCAGGCGTCGATGGCACCGTTGATGGCGGCCGTATTGAGGCTGTGGCCGTCGGCCCGGGCGCCGAAGCGGGTAATGGCGAAGGTGTCTTTCCGGAACACGGGATCTTTCACCACGGGCGGCACCGGCGCCTTCTGGGCGTGGAGCGTGGTGGAAAGAAGCAGGCCGGCAAGGAGAAGTTTATAGTTCATAGCGTGTATTAAGGGCAAAAAGGGCAGTATAGGGAACTATGCCGCCGGCTGACGATTGCTTGCGTGCAACAGCATATGCAGAAATGCGCATATACGATTGCAGAACAAGTCTAACGAGATAATCCCTGCCGGCAAGCGTACCGATGTTCTTTTTTTACGCAATCGTTACCGAAAACGTTACCGGCGACGGAGCAGCCATGAGTGCGGCGGCGCGTGCGCTCTGTTCTCCCGAAAAAGCCGCCCCGCGGCGTCTGCCCGCAACGGAACTTTACGGCATGAAGCGCAACATCCGGAAGGTGCATGCCGCCGCCTATGCACCGATCAGTGACCTCGTGACGTACCGGGCCCTGCCGACGGCCGCCCTGCCCATGAATGCCCTCGATCCCTTCCTGTTCCTCAACCACCACGGCCACCAGGTATATCCCGCCGGCAACGGGGGATTACCCTTTGGTCCGCACCCGCACCGCGGCTTCGAAACGGTGACCTTCATCCTCGAGGGCGACCTGATGCACCAGGACAGCTCAGGCGCCTCCAGCATCATCACCGCCGGCGGCGTGCAATGGATGACCGCAGGCAGCGGGCTGGTCCATGCCGAGCTCTCGTCCGATGCCTTCAAGGAGAAGGGCGGCCCGCTCGAGATCCTGCAGCTCTGGGTCAACCTGCCGGCACGCCTCAAAATGACGCCGCCGAAATACACCGGGTTGCAACGTGCGGATATACCTGTGTTAAAACTGGCCCACGACCAAGTGTCGCTGCATGCCGTGTCGGGCACCTGGTGGGGCTGCAAGGGACCGGTGGAGCCACTTACGGATACGGAGCTATGCTGGATGACGTGGAACGGCGGCGCGGCGCTGGAGCTTTCGATCCCACCGGAACGCACGGTACTCTTTTACGTAGTGCGAGGGACCTTTCTCGTCAACGGCACTACGCTGATGGCACACCAACTGGCCGAGTTCGGCCACGAGGGCGACGGGCTGCACATCGAAGCACCGGAAGACGGCCTGCTGCTGCTCGGCCATGCAGCGCCCTTCCGCGAGCCGATAGTGGCCTACGGGCCCTTCGTGATGAACACAGAGGAAGAGATCCGGCAGGCTTATGCCGACTGGGAACAGGGGCGCTTCGGGAACGGCGACCTGGGCTGACCGCCACTCAGGACCAGGCGAGCGGCACGCGGCAGCCCTCGGTGCTGCTGCGGAAGGCTGCTTCCACGATGCGCACGACGGCGAGTCCTTCAGCGGCCGTCACGGGCAGCCGGGCGCTTTCGCGGAGGGAGCGGTAGATGCCGTTGAAATACTCGGTGTAATCGCCCGCCTCAGCAGGCACCGACTGCGGCGCGGCCACCCCGTCGTTGTCGAGCACGAGCAACCCTTCGGCGCCGGCGGGCTCGAGGCCCCAGCCGGCATCGGTGGGCAGGCGCCCTTCCTGAAGGTCGCGCTCCTGCACGTCGGCGCGGGCCTTCAGGAAGGTGCCCTTATCGCCGTACAGCTGGAAGGAAGGAAGCGGCTCGCGTACGAAGTAGCCGCTGTGCAGGCGCACGCGCAACCCGGGATAATACAGGAGGATCTCGAACTGGTCGTCCACCGCGGTGCCGGGGCGCAGGTAGCGCACGTCGGCGAAGAGGGCCTCGGGCAGTCCGAAGAGCTGCAGCGCCGCGTCGATGATATGCGGGCCGAGGTCGAAGAGGATACCGGCGCCGCCGTTGGCTTCTTCTTTGTGCGGCTTCGGGCTGAGCGTTGTCTTGAAGCGATCGAAATGAATGGCCGCCTCCACCACGTTACCCACGAGGCCTTCGCGTAGCACGCGCTGCACGGTGCGGAAGTCGGAGTCCCAGCGGCGGTTCTGGTAAACGGAAAGATGCAACCCCTTTTCTTCGGCAAGGCTTATGAGCTCCGCGCCTTCTTCCGACTTTGTTACAAAGGGCTTCTCCACGATCACGTGCTTGCCCGCGAGGAGGGCTTGCCTGCAGTAATCGTAGTGCGTGTAGTTGGGCGTGTTCACGATCACGAGCTCGATGTCGTCATCGGCGAGTACCTCCTCCAGCGTTCGATACGTGCGGATGCCGGGATACGCTGCGGCAGCCTCGTTGCGGCTCCGCTCCCACACGGCCGACAGGCGAAAGCCGGGATGCGTGTGCACGAAAGGACCATGGAACAACTTGCCGGACATGCCGAAGGAGAGCAGCGCTGTGGAGATCGGGTTCATGGGATAAAAATATGTTCAGGAAGGTTCAGAAAAGTTCAGGAGGGTTCGGGAAGGTTGGTGCTCACTTCCGTGTTCCCTGTTCCTTATTCCCTGTTCCATTGTTCGCGCCCTCGAGGCGGAACCAGTCTGCTTCCACCGACCCCGCGTCGTTGGTGGACGTATCCCGTACGCAGAACAGACCCACTTTCGCGCCTTTCCAGCGACCGGGTGTCGCAACAAATACTTCGGGTACGTCGGTGAACCGGGCGCCGTCGGTGCTCCAGGCAAAGCGGCAGCGCGCACCGGTATCCACGGTCACCCGCAGAAATACGGTCGCCGGCAGGGCAGTGGCCAGCACCGTTTCTTTCTCCGGGCGGCCCTTGTCGGCATCGGTGCATGCGAGGTGCACCAGCGACAACACGCCTTTCTCACTTTTCAATGCGATGGCAGCGTAGCTCAACCCCATCACGGTAAGCCCCGCCCGCTCGTTGATCTTCGGGTTCGGCCGGAAGGTCATTTTGGTCGTAGCCACAAAGGTCTCGGCAGGAAACTTCTGCAGCAAGACATTCGGCAGCTCCCACAGGTTGCGGGCGCTGTCGGGCAGCGGCGCCGAGAAAAGCCGCAGGACGCCCTTGCCCGGGTCGGCAAAGGCCCAGGTGGCCTTCGGATTGGCCATCCACTGCCACTGGAGCCCGATGCGGCTCCCATTGAACTCGTCGCTCTCGGGAGGCGTCACGCGCGCGCCCCGCAGCCCGTCGGGCTTGCGGTAGCGGAGCACCGGCTCGCCCTTCCCGTCGCCGTCGGCATCGGCGCCGATCACCGGCCAGTCGTTCACCCAGCGCATCGGCTGTAGGTGCACTACGCGGCCATAGGCTTCTTTATCCTGGAAGTGCAGGAACCAGTCCTCCCCTTTTGGCGTCGTTACCCAGGCTCCCTGGTGTGGCCCGTTCACCGGGCTGCGCCCCTGGTCCATTACCACCTTGCGCTCGTAGGGACCGTAGGGATTGCGCGCGCGCAGCACGAGTTGCCAGCCGGTGGGCACGCCACCGGCCGGGGCAAAAATGTAGTACCACCCATTGCGCTTGTAGAACTTCGGTCCTTCGATCGTAGGGTCGGTGTCGTGACCATCGTATACCAGCACGCCCTCATCCAGTGCTTTTGTTCCATCGGCGCTGAGGCGCTTCACCGCCAGTACGCTCTTGATGCCCGCGCGGCTGCCCGCGTAGGCATGCACGAGGTAGGCCTTGCCATCATCGTCCCAGAGCGGGCAGGGATCGATGAGGCCATTCCCGGCCACCACCAAGGTGGGGGCGCTCCAGGGGCCTTCTGCCTTCTTTGCCTTCAGCAGGTAGATGCCGAAGTCGGGATCGGGGTAATACAGGTAGAACTCACCGTTGCGGTAGCGGAGCGACGGCGCCCACACGCCCGCGCCGTGGCGCGGCACCGAGAAGTGCGTCTCCGGCTGCAGGCGCGGCAATGCGTGCCCGACGAGCCGCCAGTTCACCAGGTCTTTCGAGTGCAGGATGGGCAGGCCGGGGGCGTCCTCGAACGAGGAAGACGTCATGTAATAATCGCTGCCCACGCGCACCGCATCGGGGTCGGAGTAGTCGGCATGCAGCACCGGGTTCCGGTAAGTGCCGTCGCCGTTATCGGCCACCCAGGTTCTGGAAAGCTGTTCGCCCGGCTGCGCAATCGCAAGAACGGGGAAGAGCAGGAACACACAGATCGATCGGGTAAGGGTCATCGGGAAGGAATTAGTCGTTCAGGGTAAATGCTGCACGCGATCGCCGGCAAGCCGCAACAGGTCGGGCAGGTCGAAGTAGGCGAGGGCACCGGGGAGCGCTACCGAGTAGAGGTCCTTTTGCTCCGGGTGTTCCAGCCAATCCGCATAGGACCGCAGGGTACCGTGCAGGTAGACGTTGCGGATCGAAGGGTCCAGGTGGGCGAGCAGGAGCGCGGGGACTGTCGTCGCTGCGCCTTCTGCGTGCAATACGATGGACTCCCTGCCGTTACGGAGGCCCGTTGCCAGCGCCATCACTGTTTGCAGGTCGCGGAGGCGCAGGGCGGGAAGCGAGTGGCCGGTATGCAGGGCCAGCACCGCGTTGCGATACTCCCGGTTGTAGTATTTCGGGTCATTGCCCGCAGCGCGGTCCTCCGTCTCGCCGGTGCCACGCAGGTCGGCCAGTACATATACGGTGCCGGCGCGGGCTTCCGCGGGCAGTCGCGACAGGCTATCCGCGACGCGCGCCATGCCGCCCCCGGATACGAGCACCACAATGCGTTGCACAGTGCCGTGGTTGGGAACAGCGAGCAGCACCGGCACGGGCGGTGCCTCCGGCGTACGTACGATCAGCCGCTGGTATGCCATGCCGTTGAAGGTTGCGGGGTCCTTCATTTCGGCTTCGTAGCGCGGCGCTTCCGCCGGCACCTGCAGCCACTGCCGGAGCAGGGCAGCCCGCTGCGCGGGCTTCATCGCATCCACCTGCGTACGCTTACGGGCAAGCGCGGCGGCTCGCTTTCGGTAAAGCTCCGGCAAGGAAACCGCGCCCGGATGCCGCGTCACGACGTTGCCGCCGGCAGCGAAGAGGGCGGCGGGTGTTTCGGTGTTCATCGGCGGCTCCGACACGGGGCGATCATCGCCCAGCAGCCAGCGCCGGAACCAGCGTACGGCAGCCTCCCGCTTCGGGCGTGAAATCCCATGCCCGTCTTCCACCGAAAAGAACGCGGCCTTGTCGGGGACTCCGACGGCCGTATAGAATCGCTTTAATTCACCGAAGGCTTCCTGTGCCCCGGCAAAGTCGATGAAGTCGTAACGCCCGGCCATCACGAGCACCGCCCGCGGAGCGGCGGCGATGAGCAGGTCCGCGAACTCGAGGCCGGCGGCACCTTCGCCGGGCAGCTGCGCACAGCCGTCGGCAGGGCCACCCAGCTCCAGCGTACGCGCCCTTGTGGCAACGTAGCTGTTCGGCACTACCACCTTGATGCGCTCGTCGAAAGCGGCGAAATACAGGGCCTGCATCGCGCCTCCCGAGTTGCCGAGGCAACCGATGCGCGCCGTATCGATCTCCGGGCGCGACACGAGGTAGTCGAGCGCGCGCACATTATCCCATAATTCATCCACCACCAGTGAGCTGCCCACGAGCAGGGCCGCGGCGTTGAGCACCGTATGCTCCGTGGTGCCACCGCGGGTGAGCGGCTTGCCGGTGCTGTCGGTAAGCTGAAAGCGCTCACCCTGCCCTACCGGGTCCACGCTCAGCACGGCAAAGCCGCTGCGCACGAGCAGCAGCGCCGTGCGCTGGTACGAATCGGTGGCCTTAGCCGTTTCCTCGTGCCCACAGAAATGAAGGGCCGCCGGGAACGGCCCCTTGCCTTCGGGCAGGTAGAGGTTGGCCGTTACGTGGTGCCCGGGCGTGCTTTCAAAAACAATGTTCTCGATGCGGTACCCTTTGCGCTGCAGCGTACCGGTGACGGTTGTGTTGAGAGGACTACGCTTGGGCAGCTCGCCGAGCAGGCCGCGAAAGCGTGCCCGCACCGCTTTGCGGTATTGCTCCGCCGCCGCGCGCGAGCGCAGGGCCTTGGTGAAATTCTTCTGCCGATCGGTATACTGCGCCTGCATCCGCTGCACCAGCCAGGTGTTCAGCATGACGTCCCCTTTCCAGTCTATGACGTTGGCCGGCTTCTGGGCACCCGCCCCTTGAGCAAGCAGCAGGAAAAGAAGAATCAGGATGGGGGGATGTTTCATATCGTATATCTACGGGAACAGAAGAGCGGCTACCATTTTCCCTTCAGCGGATCCCAATCGCCGAACACTGCCTTAAGTGTGATGATGCGGGCCGCTGCGGCGTTCAGCTGCCGGATCCAGGGAGCGCGGGCGGCCGGCTGGGCACCCGGTCCAAAGGAAGCGAATTCCGCGAAGCGCGCCGTCTTTTCGTTGGCGGGATTACGCCAGTTGTTCCAGCCCTCGGGTAGGATGTGGCCGCCCATATAGCAGCGCAGGTAAGTAACGCTCGCATAGGGCCGCCAGGGCCGCCCGAGCGACACTTTCGTGAGCACGGTCGAATCGGTAGTCAGGATGCAGCGGTTGAACACGTACCCGAAGGCCTGCTCCTGCGGCGTGGACGCGGCTGTTACATGCGAGTTGCGCTTGCTATTGATGTGGCACTGCTCGAACCAGGCCGTGGAAGGCCCGAAGATGAAATCCGTGGTGCCCTCGATATAGCAATGCGCGAAGTACTGGCGGGTAGCGGGCCGCGCGGGAAAGAGCACGTCCTGGTTACCGGTGAAGCGGCAGCCCTCGAACTGCACCCGGTCGCCGAGTATCTGGATGGCTACGGCCTGGCCCGCGCTGTAGCCGGCGCTGTTGTCGAAGGTGATGTTGCGGGCCCGGAAGTCGGACGCTTCCGCAAAGAAGGAGGCCGACGTATAGGTGTTGATGGTATCGCCGCGCGGCGAAATGCGGCCGGTATGATCGTCGAAGGTGAGTACCGTCGTAAATGCATCCTCTCCGATGAGCGTCACGAAGCGCTTGGTGGAATCGAGGCGCAGCTTTTCCTTATAAACGCCGGGACGGATATGGATCGTGACGGGCTTCCGGTTGTGCAGCGGCACGGCATCGAAGGCGGTCTGCACGGTACGGAAGGGCGCGCTGCCGTCGGCGGCCACCACGAGCGTTCGCTGGGCGCCGGCGCTGAGCGTCGCAACAAGCATCAGTAGCAGCACAAGCGGGCGCATCGGCTATTTCTTTACAACGGGTTTGCGGATCTGCCGGGCAAGCCCCAGGTCGAGGCGACGCACCTCCTGCAGCACGAGCTGCGCGATCTTGCGCGCACCGAGCTCACTGAAATGGGTATTGTCGTTCTTTCCTTCGGGGTAATTTGGATGCTCCCCGGGCGCGAGTTGCAGGAAGAGGAGCTTCGACGTTTCAGGGCCGAACTGCTGGTACAGCTGCCGGCTCAACACGTCAAGATCGACAAGGGCGACCCCGGTCTTCCGGGCTACGTCGTGCACGAGTGCGCTGTAGACGACATGTGTTTCTACGGCCCGGCCGCTGCTGTCAAACTTCCTGCGGCTCACCGGCGTCAGCAATACCGGGATGGCTTTCTTCGCCCTCGTTTCGGCAATGAAGCGTTCCAGGTTGGCGGTGTACTGCTCGGGCGTTGTGTAGCGGTCGGTCTTGTCCTTCGCCTCGTCGTTGTGCCCGAACTGCATGAATACATAGTCGCCCTCCTGCAAGGCGTCGGCCACCGGCTGCCAGAGGCCCTCGGAGATGAAGGTGCGGGTGCTGCGGCCATTCTTCGCGCGGTTGTCGACTTCCACGGTGGAATCGAAAAAATGGGAGAAGGGCGTGCCCCAGCCCGTTTCCGGGTAGGCGCGCACCTCTTTCTGCGCAATAGTGGAGTCGCCGATCAGATAGACTTTGGTCTTGCGCTCCGGGAGTGCGAAGGCAGCACCGAGGACGGCAAGCGCCAGCAGCAAAACAAGCTTCATTGGTTTCATGAGGAAGAAAAATTGAAACAATAGGGCCGCTTTGCAGCAGCCCTATCGCGGAACGCAAACTTATTGATACCCGGGATTCTGCTTGAGGCGGCCCTGGTAGGTCGTGATCATTCCCTGGTCGAAGGGGAAGAGCTCGCTCTTGCCCGGCGTATAGAAGCGGGCGAAGGCCTGCCACAGCGGACGGCTGTCGATATAGCTGTTGTTGGCGAGGTGCTGCGCCCAATCGGTGCGTGTCCAGCCTGTGGTGGGCGAAGGCACCTGCGTGGGGCGGTACCAGGGCACGGCAGTGGCGGCGGTATTTCCGGGCACATAGTACTGGATCTCCTCGCCGCTGTTGCGCCAGTAGATATACTGGGGCACGTTGGTGTAGGGGGCCACGCGGTCGCGCATCTGCTGGAGACGCGTGCGCGTTTCCTGGATCTTAGCGTTCAGCAGGTTCCAGCGCAGCAGATCGTACTTGCGCACGCCCTCATGGCCGAACTCGAGGTAACGCTCGTTGACGATGGCGTTGAAGAACCCGTCTTTGGAGGTCGGCGTAACACCGATGAGGGTCGCGTTGCCGCGGAAGGCGCGCTTGCGCACCTCCTCAAAGGCGGCGATGGCCTCGGGCGTCGGCCCGTTGTTGATCTCGTTCACGGCCTCGGCATACATCAGCAGCACGTCGGAAAAGCGGAGCAGTACCCAGTTGTAGCCCACGTTGAGCACGGAGCCCGGGAGCAGCGGCGTGCGCCAGTCGCGGCGGTACTTGCCGGTGGTGAGCTCGCCGAGGCGGCGGTGCGACTTCACGTTGGTGGCGTTGGCAACGGCATAGGTGGTGACCGTCACGTCGCGGCGCGCGTCGGCCGAGTCGAAAGCATAGAAGAAGTTGGGGAGCATAAAGATGCCGCCGCCGCCGGCGCCGTAGCGCGAGGCCGCGTTGAGGCTCGGTCCGTCGTAGTTGCCCATGCGGCTGTCGGAGTTGGAGTTGCCGCCGCCGGCGCCCACTTCAAAGAGGATCTCGTTGTCGTAGGTGAACGAAGTCACGTTGCGCCAGACGCTCTCGAAGCTCGGGTTGAGGTTGTGCTGCGTGCGGTTGGCCATCAGCTCGGCGCACTCGTCGCGGGCGATCGTGTAGTAGGCGAGGTAGTCGGCGCGGCGCTCCATCTGCCCGTTGGCACGCAGGGCGTAGCCGCCGCGGTGCAGGGCGATGCGGGCGCGCAGGGCCATGGCGGCGCCCTTGGTGACGCGCTCGTTGCGGGCCACCTCGGAGCGCCAGGGCAGCAGGGTCTTCGCCAGCGCCAGGTCGGCAAGCAGGCGGTTGTATGTAGAATCACGGTCTGCCTGCGGCAGGAACAGCTCCGACTGGCGGTAGGCCGGGATCATCGGCGCGGGCACGTCGCCCCAGTTGCGGATCAGCTCGTGGTAGAACTGCGCGCGCAGCGTGAGCGCCTCTCCGTGCATGCGGCGCAGTTCGCGCTTCTCTGCGTCGGTACCGTTGTTGTACTGCGCCATCTGCGGGATCTGCTCGATACAGAGGTTGGCCTTTTCGATGCCGCGGTACAGCTGGCGGAAGGGGTTGATCAGCTCTGAGTTCGACAGCTGCAGCTCGTAGCGGCCGATACCGCGGCGCCCGTTATCCAGGTTACCGCTCACGATGCCTTCGTCGGTATCGTAGGGATAATACATGCTGATGCGGATACCGTAGCCGTTGTCGCCCTGCAGCTCGTCGTACACGCCCAC
Source organism: Flaviaestuariibacter amylovorans (assembly GCF_039541815.1). NCBI lineage: Bacteria > Pseudomonadati > Bacteroidota > Chitinophagia > Chitinophagales > Chitinophagaceae > Flaviaestuariibacter > Flaviaestuariibacter amylovorans. The sequence continues at coordinate 295,864 of NZ_BAABGY010000002.1, read as the reverse complement.
GAGGGCGGAGAAGGCGTTGGACGGGCTGGAGAAGACCTCCTGGATGCTGTATTGCGTAACGGGCTGTACGTCGGTCCATTTCCGGCAGCCTCCGAGGAAGGCGGCACCGGCAAGCAGGGCCGCGGCCAGCAAAGGGCGGGAGAGCAATTTATGTTTCATGATCGCAATCGTTTAGAGAGATTAGAAAGTAAGGTTCAGGCCGGCAACCCAGGTGCGCGAGCGCGGGTAGGCAGCGAAGTCCACACCGGGTGTGAGCGGGTTGAAGCGGCGGGCGCTCACATCCGGATCGTAACCTGAGTAGTTCGTGAGGGTGGCGAGGTTGTTCACCGTGGCGTAGAAGCGCAGGCTCGAGATCTTAACGCGCTGCGTGATCTTCTTGGGCAGCGTATAACCCACCGTTACGTTGTTGATGCGGAGGTAGGAGCCATCTTCCACCGCCCAGGAGTGAAGCCACCAGCGCTGCACGCGCACCGGCGACCAGATCGTGGCGTTCTCATTGAGCTTCGCCAGGGCCGTAGGGTCGGTCACCACCGCGCCGTTGGCGTCGATGTTGGTCCAGCGGTTCTGCATCGCGTCGAGCATGTTGAGGTTGGCGAAGGAGCCGTCGGTCCACTCCAGCTTGTTGGCGTTGTAGATGTCGTTGCCGACCACGAAGTTGACGAACACCGAGGCGTCGAAGTTGCCGATCGAGAACTGGTTGTTCCAGCCGCCGATGAACTTCGCGTTGGCATTGCCGATCACCGTACGGTCCTTGTCGGCCGTGATCACGCTGTCGCCGTTGAGGTCTTTCAGCTTCAGCATGCCGGGCTGCGGCGCACCGTAGGTCTCGAAGCGCGGCACGCCGGGCTTCAGGGTATAGGCGCCGGTGGTGGCGTTGTAGTTGAAGTCTTCCACCTTGTAGTAGCCGTCGGTCTGGAATCCGTACATGAGGCCAAGCGGCTGACCCACCTTCACCAGGTAGTCGTCGAGGCCGTCGGAGCCCTGCCAGCCGGAGGTCACGGTGTATTCCGAAGGTCCGCCGAGGCTTTCGATGCGGTTGCGGTTGAAGGAGATGTTGAAGTTGCTCGACCAGGTGAAGTTCTTCTTCTGCACCGGCGTGGCATTCAGCTGGATTTCGATACCGCGGTTGGAGGTGGCGCCGATGTTGCGCGTCTGCGCCGTGTAGCCCGAGGTCGGCGGGATGGCCACGGCGAGCAGCAGGTCGTTGGCGGAGTTCTTATAGAGGTCCACCGAGAGGCTGATGCGGTTCTTCAGGAAGGCGAGGTCGAAGCCGAGGTTACGGGTGATGTTGGTCTCCCACTTCAGCTCCGGGTTGGCCAGCAGCGAGGGCGCGAAGCCGGGTACGATGGCGTGGTTGAACGCGTACTGACCGGTAACGCCATAGAGCTGCAGGTAGTTGAACTCGCCGATGCGGTCGTTGCCCACGGAGCCGTAGCCGAAGCGGATCTTGGCATCGCTCAGCCAGCTCACGTCTTTCAGGAACTTCTCCTGCGAGAGGCGCCAGGCGATGGACGCCGAAGGGAAGTAGGCGCGTGCGTTATCGGGGTTGAAGCGCGACGACTGGTCCATGCGCATGTTGAAGGTCAGGAGGTACTTGTCGTCGAAGGCATAGTTGATGCGGCCGAAGAGCGAGAAGAGGCGGTAGGGCGCAAACACCGTCGAGGAGGGCAAGGGCTGCGCGGAGCCGCTGGGCGCCGAGCCGAGGCCCATGTTGGAGAGTGCTTTCTCCGGCGAGATGTCGGCGGGGAAAAAGCGCGTCTCCACAAAGTCGGTGTTGCCATCGCGCTGCACGGTCTCCTGGCCCACCATCACCGTGAGGTCATGCTTCTGGCGGAAGTTGTTGAGCGTATACTGCAGCGTGTTGGAGTTCTGGATGGTGCGGTTCAGCTGGTCGCCGATGGAGGCCACGGGCAGCGAGCCGTACTGGCGCGCCGTATTCGTGATTCTACTGAAGAAGAGCTGTTGGCGGATGTTGGTCTGATCGAAGCCCACCGTGGACCGGAACGTCAGGTTGTAGGGCAGCGTCACGCTCAGGTTGCCGGTGAGGTAGGTGGCCGTCGTTTTCTGGCGGCGGTACTCGGCCTCGGTCAGCAGCACCGGGTTGATGGCGTTGCCGGAGTTGAGGAAGTAGTCTTCGTCAAATTCGTCCACGCCGCCGCCGGCTACAGGCAGCTCAAAGGGGCGGTAGTTGATCGCATGACGCAGGCGGTTGGTGGTGCGGGTACCGCTGGTAGTGGTGCCGGCGCCGCGGATCGTCTGGTCGAGGTAGCGGGCGTTGACGCCGAGGCGGAAGCGCTGGCCCAGCTTATGATCCACCTTCAGGTTGGCGATCTTGCGGTCGAAGCCCGACTGCAGCTGCACGCCTTCCTCCTTGTTGCCGGTGAGGCTCAGGTTCACGGAGGTGTTCTCCGTACCGCCGTTCACCGACACGTTGTGGTTCTGGAAAGCGGCGTCGTTGCCGAACACGCGGTCCTGCCAGTCGATGCCCTCGATATTCTTGTAATTCTGGAGGGTGTCCCAGGTGGTGCCATAGTTCTTTGCGAAGCTGGCCGAGTCGGTTGTATTTCCACGGCTCCGCTCCCACTGCCAGCGCACGAACTCGTAGGGGCTCAGCACCTGCTGCTTCTTCGCGAGCTCGCGGAAGCCGAAGGCGCCGCTGTAGGCCACCTGCGTCTTGCCGTTGCGGCCGCTCTTGGTGGTGATGAGTACCACGCCGTTGGCGCCCTGGGCGCCGTAGATGGCCGTGGTGGAGGCGTCCTTGAGCACGTCGATGGAGGCGATGTCCTGCGGGGCGATCACCGAGAGGGCGTTCGCCACCTGCACGCCGTCCACGATATAGAGCGGTGTGTTGTCCTGGGTGATGGAGGAGCCGCCGCGCACGCGGATCAGCAGCTCGGCGCCGGGTGCGCCTTCGGAGGAGATCACCTGCACGCCGGCGAGGCGGCCCTGGATGGCTTCGGCGGCATTGGCCAGCGGCACGTCCTTGATCTGGCGGCCCGAGATGGAGGATACGGAGCCCGTCACGTCGCGGCGGCGCACCGTCTGGTAGCCGATCACCACCACGTCGGAGAGCACCTGGCTGGAGCCGGAGGTCAGCGTCACGCTCACCTGCGAGCGGCTGCCTACGGTCACTTCGTTCGGGGTAAAGCCAACGGAGCTGAACACGAGCACGGGGCTGCCCTTATCCGGCACGGAGATGGAGAAGTTGCCGTCGCGATCGGTGGCCGTAGCCACTTTGGAGCCGCGCACCGTTACGGTAACGCCGCTGAGGCCGGTGCGGGAGCTGTCGGAGACAACGCGTCCCGTCACCATCCGGCTCTGGCCGAAGGCAAGGGCCGAGCTGAAGCTGGCGACGAATAGCAAGCAGAGTTTCTGTTTCATATACAAGCGTCTATTATAGGAAGGAGTAGGCAATCATGGGGAGGTCTTTCAAGGGAGGCGTGAGGCGTGAGGAGCAACCGTACTATTGTCGGAGTGTCTTTTCTCTGGCCTGACGCTTCACGTACTACTTGAGGTCGGCGATGGCGAGGGCGTCCATATCGGCGAAGGACTGGTTTTCACCGGCCATGCCCCAGATGAAGGCGTAGGCGGCGGTGCCGCACCCGGAGTGGATCGACCAGGGCGGCGAGAGTACAGCCTGCTCGTTGGCCACCACGAGGTGCCGCGTTTCCTGCGGCGTGCCCAGAAGGTGAAACACGCGGTGCTCCGGCTGCACGTCGAAGTAGAGATAGGCTTCCATGCGGCGGTGGTGCGTGTGTGCGGGCATCGTGTTCCAGACAGAGCCCGGGCGCAGCACCGTCAGGCCCATCACGAGCTGGCAGCTCGGGATGCCGGCCTCGTGGATGTATTTGTAGATGATGCGCTCATTGGCCGTAGCGGTAGCGCCCATGGGAGCGGGCTGTGCTGCTTCGGCGGTCATCAGGCGCGTTGGATAGGCAACGTGTGCGGGCGCCGAGAGCAGGTAAAAGCGCGCAGGCGCCGATGCATCGTCGCTGTGGAAGATCACCGAGCGGGTGCCGCGGCCCACGTACAGGCAATCGAGGCGGCCGAGCGGGAAGCGCTCGCCGTCGGCTTCTACGCTGCCGGCGCCACCGATGTTGATGATGCCCAGCTCGCGGCGCTCGAGGAAGTACGTCGCGCGCAGCGCTTCGTAGGCCGGCAGCTCGAGGGCCTGGGTGGCGGGCACCGCGGCGCCCACGATCATCCGGTCGTAGTGGGTGTAGGTTGCCTGGAGGCTGTCCGGCACAAAGAGCTCCGGGAGCAGGAAGTGCTCGCGCAATTGTGCGGTGTCCATCCGGAGTGTCTCCGCGGGGCTGCAGGCAAATCGTTCCAACATAGTCGTAATCGGTAATCAGGTTAAAGAATGGGAGCGCCGCGCGCTCGCCGCAAAAAACAATTTCCTATCGGCCCATCCAGCCGCCGTCGACGGTGAGGATGGTGCCGTTCACGTAGTCGGCGGCACGCGAGCACAGGAATACGAGCGGGCCGGCCAGGTCGCCGGGCGTGCCCCAGCGGCCTGCCGGGATGCGCTCCAGGATGGTGCGGCTGCGTTGCTCGTCGGCGCGCAGGGCCTCCGTATTGTCGGTAGCGATATAGCCCGGTGCGATGCCGTTGACCTGCACGCCCTTGCTGCCCCACTCGTTGGCAAGCGCCTTTACGAGCGAAGCGAGGGCGCCCTTGGAGGCGGCATAGCCCGGCACGTTGATGCCGCCCTGGAAGGAGAGCAGCGAGCAGGTGAACACGATCTTGCCGGAGCCGCGCGCGATCATGCCCTTGCCCAGCTCGCGGGCGAGGATGAAGGGTGTATCGAGGTTCACGGAAAGCACGTCGTCCCAATCGGAGTCGGCGTGCTCGGCGGCGGGTGCGCGGCGGATGGTGCCGGCATTGTTCACCAGGATGTCGATATCGGCGTGACCGGCCTTCAGGTCGTCGAGGAAGGAATAGACCGAGGCGCGGTCGCTCATGTCGGCGCGGTAGGGCCAGAAGCGGCGGCCGGATGCTTCCACCGCGGCCTGCACGGCGCTTCCGGGCTGCAGGGAATGCGACACCCCCACGATGTCGGCGCCGGCGGCTGCCAGCGCCTCGGCCATGGCCGCGCCGATGCCGCGGCTGCAGCCGGTAACGAGGGCCTTCTTACCGGTAAGTGCAAACAAGTTGTTCGTTTCCATAATCATCCTGGGAGAGCGCCTTCAACGGAATGCCGAGGCTCCTGCTTCCGGAAACAAGTCTACTCAGATATTCCGCGCCCGCCACGCGGCGTCCCCTATTTTTTTACGCAATCGTTACCGACAACGTTTGCAGCAAAAAGCAATGCGCCGGAAATCGCTACTTTTAGGCCGGCAGCGCCGATCGCCGCACCGCAACCCCTACCAACATGAAGTTTGAAAGCGTCACGATCAAGGATATCGCCAAGGCCCTGAACCTCTCCATCTCCACGGTGTCGCGCGCGCTGCGCGGCTCCTACGAGATCTCCTCGGAAACGAAGAAGGCGGTGCTGGAATATGCCGAGAAGATCAACTACCGGCCCAACCCGATCGCGCTGTCGCTGAAGGAGCGCCGCACGCGCGCCATCGGCGTGGTGGTGAGCGAGATCGCCAACAACTTCTTTTCCCAGGCCATCAACGGCATCGAGTCGATCGCCTACAACCGCGGCTACCACGTCATCATCACCCAAAGCCACGAGTCGCAGGAGCGCGAGCGCGTGAACGTGGAGCACCTGGCGGCCCGCGGCGTCGACGGGTTGCTCGTATCGCTGTCGAGCGAGTCGGCCGACGTCAGCTACCTGAAGGAGTTGTATGAGAAGGGGATGCCCATCGTATTCTTTGACCGCGTGAGCAGCGAGATCGAAACGCACACGGTGGTGGCCAACAACTACTGGGGCTCCTACCATGCCACCGAGCACCTGATCTACCAGGAGTTCAAGCGCATCGCCCACATCACGTCCTCACCCCACCTCTCCATCACCAAGGAGCGCCTCGACGGGTATAAGGATGCCCTCGCCAAGCACAACATCCCGCTGCGCGAGGAGCTGATCAAGTATTGCCCGCACGGGGGGATGAAGGTGCCCGAGGTGGAAGAAGCCATCAATGCGCTGATGAAGGCAAAGCAAAAACCCGACGCCATCTTCTGTGCCGGCGACCGCCTCACCATGACCTGCTTCGGACTGCTGAAGCGGATGAAGGGCAAGAAAGAAGTGGGCTTTACCGGCTTCACCAACACCGCCGTGGGCGACCTGTTCGCGCCGGCCCTCACGGTGATCAGCCAGCCCGCCTTCGAGATGGGCCAGACCGCCACGGAATTCCTGATCCAGATGATCGAAAGCCGCCGCCCGGTCACGGAGTTCCAGAACAAGGTGCTCGAGACCGAGCTGATCATCCGGGAGTCGTCGAAAAAATCAGTACTGTAATCCATGCTCCACAGCGCCCCGATCCAATGCCCGCACTGCAGCACACCCGGCGATACGCCGGGCCGCTTTTGCCGGCAATGCGGGGGTCCGCTCGACGGCAACGCGGACCTCTTCGCCCACGCATCCGTGCCTGCGCGTGTTTCCGATAAAGGCTACCTGCTCGTGGCGCTGGGCTTTGCCGGTTATTTCCTGTTGTATTTCGGCGTCAGCTGGCTCGGGCGTAACTACCTCACGCGCACGGAGCTATCGCAGTTCATCCGGATGATCAGCTTTGCCCACCCGACATTCCTGTTCTGCGTACTGTATTTCTACAGCAATCGCCCCAGGCACCGCATCGTCATTGGGCTCATCGGGCTGCTGGTGGTAGGCGCCAGCGCTTACGCTGCCTTTTTCGGTTAGCGGTGGCCAGGTGTCCTCCTGCTTTGCGTCGCAACGGCCCGTATCTTAGCAGCACACGAAAACACAACGGATGGAATGTTCCCGCTGCGGCAGCGCCAACGCCGCCACGCATCATTACTGCGCCTTTTGCGGAAGCCTGCTTCGCCAGGGAGCCCCGGGCCCGGAAGGCGCCGTGCTCTTTCCGGACGCGCCGCGGAAGGAACGGCCCGCCGACACCGGCTTCCTGCTGCTGGCGGCGTCCTTTCTGCTGGTGGGCGTGCTCTATTACACCTGGACGCACTTCGGCGCCAAAGAGCCGGAGGGGGCGGCGAACGGCTACCGGATGCTGTCCATCCTCACCCTGATCATCAACGCCGCCGAGTTCGCCATCATGGCCGTCTTCACCCGGCGCACCGGCTACCGCCTGGCCATCGTGGCCTGCGGTGTCCTGTTCACCATCCTGCAATTCCTCCTGTACCTGCCCTTCTGGACCAGCCCTCAATAAGATCCCATGGAACCACTCCAATCCTTCGACCTGCCGGTAACCTATAAAGGAAAAGAATACTCTTTCCCGGCCAGCCTCGTGCAACGCGGCTACGCCCACCGCATCGAGGTGGACGTGGACGGCACACCCGTGTATTTCGAGTGGGACGAGGAGCGGAAATTCCGCGCCCTCATCGACCCTGATGCCGAATCCAGCAGCACCGTGGATCCCGGACTCGTGCAGGCCTTGATGCAGACGTTGGAGGCGTTGCTGGGATAGCGCTGCGCGGGTTTATTGGTTTATTTGTTTAATGGTCTATTTGTTTATTGGTAAGGGGTCGTTTACTGTTCGAAGGACAAGGCGGGCGCGAAGCCGCCGTTATGGCGAGCGCAGCGATTGCCTCTGTTCGCCGGATCCCATGGCTGAAGCCATGGGCTGGTGGGTCGCCTCCGGCAACGACGTACCGTACTCAGCTCACCCACTCACATGCTCATCTGCTCACCCGCTCACCCGCTCACCTGCTCACCCGCTCACACCGCACCATTCACGCCCCGAAGCTTCGGGGGACGTTTCACGATGATTCACGATTCACGTCTCAGATGTCCATCAGCTCCCAGGCGCTCTGGTACGCATCCTGCGCCTGCGCATAGGCAACGAGGTCTGCATAGAAATCCGATTGAGAAAGCGTGGCGCTGTCGCCCACGAGCACGAGCTTCTTGCGGGCCCGGGTCATGGCCACGTTCATGCGGCGTACCTCCGATAGAAAGCCGATGGCGGCATCCGCATTACTACGGGTGAGCGAGATGAAGATGGCGTCGCGCTCCTGCCCCTGGAACGAGTCGATGGTGTTGACTGTGACGGCCGCCCCGGCCTCCCGGAGCACAGGATGGGCCGAAGCGAGCTCCTTGAGCACTTCCACCTGGTGGCGGTAGGGCGCGATGATACCAACCGACGGCACCGCCCCCGGGTTGTGGGCCGCGTTTTCCTCGAGCATCCGGGCTACCTGCTGCAGCAGGAACTGCGCTTCCTCGGGGTTGGAGATCCGCACACCCTCGGGCCGCTCCTCGTAGCCGCAGCCAGCCGTATCGATGAACAGCATCGGCCGGTCGCCGGCGAACAGGAGGTGCTGCGCCACCGACGGCGCCGCCCGCAGCCGGTCGCCATAGAATTCCTTCGACGAGAAGCCCATGATGGTTTCGTGCATGCGGTACTGCTCCTCCAGTAATACTACGGATGCCGGGTGCTGCCCCACGCAGCGCTCCATCAGGGTGCGCCCGAGGCCCGCGCGGGCTGCCGCTTCCGACTTCACGGTGGGCGGCAGCTGGCAGTGGTCGCCGGCCATGATCAGCTTGCGGCCCTTGAGGATAGGGATCCAGCAGGCCGGCTCCAGCGCCTGGCCCGCCTCGTCGATCACCACCGTATCGTAGTGCAGCCCCCGCACCGAGTAGTGCGCGGCGCCCACGAGCGTGGCGGTGATCACCTGCGCGGCGCCCAGCACGGCGCCTGCGATGTACTGCTCCGTTTGCTCGATCTCCTTGCCGATGGAGCGGGCCTCGTTGAACAGGGCCTTGCGCTGCTCGCGCTCGGCGGCTCCGAAGGAGCGCTTGTATTTATGGGCAAGATCCCGGTATTCCGAAGCCTGCTTTTTCAGGCGCTTGATGTCCTTGAAGCGTGGGTGGGCCGCCATCCGCTCATCGAGGGTGAGGGCCAGCAGGCTTTCCGACACCCGCGCCGGGTTGCCCACGCGCACCACGTTGAGCCCCTGGGAGGCCAGCCGCTCAGAGAGCAGGTCCACGGCGGCATTGGAGGGCGCCGTTACGAGCACCGGCCGCTCGCTTTCCTTCGCGAGGAGGCGGATCGCCTGCACCAGCGTGGTGGTCTTGCCGGTGCCCGGAGGTCCATGCACGATGGCGAGCTCGCGGGCGGCCAGGATGCGGCGCACCGCCTCGTTCTGTACGGTATTGAGCGACGGTATTTCTACGGGCGGCAACTCTTCGTTGAACTTCGGCTCCTGCACCCCGGCCAGCACGCGGGCGAGGGCGCCCTCCTCCTTTTGCTCGAGCCGCGCCGGCGCCAGGCGGAGCGCGCGCTCCATCTCCGCGTAGGAGTTCTCGTCGAATACGAGGTCTACGCCAAGGCGGCCGTTGCGCGACCAGTCGGGCAGCTCGTCGACGCGGAGCGCGATCTTCATGCGGTCGCCGCTCAGGTGGGTAATGACGCCCTCGAGGCGGTCGTGCTCCGCATTGTGGTTGGAGAACAACGCCACGGAGGCGCCGAACCGGAAGCTGTGAATGACGGTCTTATCCGAAGTGCGCTCAAGCTCGATCGTGAGGTAGTCGCCATAGCCCGACTCGGTATCGCGGATGGCGATGGGAAACCAGGCGCTGCCGTTGGCGCGGCGCTCCGTAAGGGGCACCGAGCGCGTCAGGGCTTCGAACGAGCGCCGGTCGGCTTCTTTTTCCAGCTGCAGCAGGCGCTCCAGTTCCTTGAAATGATCCATGCGGGCAAAGGTAGGCGGCGCGCTTCTTCCGGCGCTTATTCCAACGCCCCCAGCGCCGCATCGATGTCGCTGGCCGGCAAGGTCCCGAGCTTCACTTCGGCAACCAGGCCCTGTACAATATGTACGTCGCTCCGGCCCCAGTAAACCGCCTCCCCCTTTTTCCCCATGGCCACCAGTACCACCTTCATCCCGCGGGGCACCGAGCGGAAGCCATACCGGTCTCCAAAGAACTCCGCCGGCATGAACGCATGCACCGACGGGAAGTAGGCCAGCACCTCGGCACCTTTGAAGCCGGGCGTCTGCACATAGAGATCGGCCTTGTCCGGGTAGTTGTAAAAGCGGTCGCAATTGATCCAGTTGAGGGTGGAGGTCTGTCCCACATATTCGGCCTGCCGCTGGGGCACGCGGATCAGGGTATCGCGCTCCCTTGTGCCGAAACGACGTAGTCCGCGACGGCGCATCTTTACCTCGTAGCGCACCGACAGGCTCGTATCGCTCACCTTACGTACCTGCATGGTGAGTGAACGGGCGGCGGGGCGGGGCTTGCGGTTGAGCCGGATGAGCGGGTTCGGCGGCGCCGCCTCGCTGGTGATCACCGCGCCGGGCGCCAGCTTCGCCAGGGTCTCGTTGGACGGACGCTCGATCTCCGCAGCCCACTCCACCCGGGGCCAATCCCAATAGGGCCGGCTCACCCGGAAAGGACGCATCGTGGGTCTCCATGCCCGCTGCAGCATACCTGAATCCGACACGCCGCCTCCGGCCAGGGGCCCGGCACCTCCGCCCGCCGCCGCCAGGGTATACACGCTCATCCCGGTCAGCTCCGGGTATCGGACCGGCATGCGGACGTCTACCGGCTTCCGCGTCTGCTCCGATAGCGTGTCGGCCCCCTGGACCACCGTAAAGTAGAACATGCCGCCGCTTTGCAGGAGCCCCTGCTCACTGTTCGAGTTGAGCCCGGCAAGCAGGATCTCGTCGGGCCGGTAGTATTCGCGCAGGAGCAGCATAGCGGCACCCCGGGCGAGCTGCCCCGTCTTATCCTGGAGCGCTCCCGGCGGGATCATGAAGAACGTGCCGCCGGCACCCCGTACGCGCACGGTGTCCGACAGGTCGATCGGGAACTGCTGCAGGGGCACGTCACGGCGGAAGGTGCTGAGCTCCACGGGAGGAGGCGTCGTGGCGGCGGCGGCAGCCGGAGCCGCAGCCTCGATCCGTATTTCCACACGCCGGTTGAGGCGGTACTGCTTCGGGTCGCGGGTGAGCGGGCGGTGCGCGCCCATGCCGGTGAGGGTCGCGTTGACGTCTTTGGGCAACAGCGGCTGCAGCTGCGCCCATACCACGGTGGCACGGCCTACCCCCAGCTCCCCGTTCAGGGAATCGGAGCCCGTGGGATCGGTGTGCCCGTCGATGTAGATCGTTGCGGCGGGATGCTGCCGGAGCCAGGCTGCGATCCGGGGAATGGCCTTCCGGGCTTCGGGCGAGAGCTGGTCAGAGCCGGGCGCGAAGTAGAGGGTATCAGGGCTGGCGGACTGGGCGGAAAGTGCGAGCGGAACGAATGCGATCAAGGTGAGGAGGAAGCGCATAGCCAGGGTTTAGAAACAGGAATATACGACCGCATTGAGGTCGGCAAAAGAACGCCGTGCCGCTTTCACAAAGATCCGTGGAAATACGGCTACTGATGCTTTCCCCATCCACCGGCCGGAAAATCCCATCACCAGCTGGGAAAAAGCCCATGGAAGCGCCCCTTCGGCGCCGGTAGCTTTGTTCCGGCTTCACCCTAAACCCTGGCTATGCGCTTCCTCCTCCTGCTGTTTCCCCTCCTCGCCTGCCGGCGCGATCCTGCACCGCCGGCATTCGACGCCACCCTGCTCAACGGCACCTACCGCAAGCTCTACGAAACCGCCGGCGAGCAGAACCTGTGGTGCACGTATTACCACGACACCTGCGCTCTTGACAACCGCTACCGCTTCGAGGCGTCCGGCGCCTTTACGGTGGTGGACGCGGGCATCCCCTGCACCCTGCCCGAGGAGCGGGGCGGCGCCTGGCGGCTTAAGGGCGACAGCCTGCAGCTGCCCGACGGCGCTTACCGGGTGCTCCGGCTCGATGCGCAGGAACTGCGCCTGGAGGCCCTGCGCCAGCGCAACGGCTTCCGGATGCAGGTAGCGGTGGGATACCGGCGGGAATAAAAAAACCTGCCCCGGAGGGCAGGCATTCTGAATAGTGTGGTTGCGACCTGGGAACGTATCCCTCAGCCTTTTTAATTCACTTGCTTCTTCACTTCCACATCGCGCATGAAGCGCTCGATGTCGTCGTCGGAGTAGCGCCCGTAAGCATCCACGAGGGTGCCTTTGTGACCATCGCTCGTTTCGATGGCGTATAGAATGGCCATATCGTCCGGATTGGAGATGCCTTCGAAGCGGTAAAAGTTTGCCACCTTGATGTCTTTGGGCTTGAACGACTTTTTATCGTCCATGCTGCGGAGCTTACCTTTCTCGACCTTGAACTGGTCGGCGAAGCCATCGATCGTCAGCTTATTGATACAGGCGGCCATATCGGTCATTTCCGTTGTCCTGTCGTTTGCATGCATATTCATAACGAACCTTTTTATACCTGTGGAAAGTACCAATTTGGTGCCTATTCCGGGCAGGAACGCGGTAACGGACGGGTTGGGGAAAGGAAAGGGGAAAACTTAGCCGACGAGCTCCTTATAGGGCAGCTCCGAGATATAGGGCTCCAGGAGGTCGGTGCTGTGAAAGCTGCGGAATTTCTCGATCTCTTCTTCCGGGAGGCGGTAGTAGACCTCCACATAGAACGAGTCGACCTGGTAAAGAGCGATCAGGTATTGATCTTCGCGGCGCTCACACAGATGGACGCCCTGCTCGCAAATAATGTGCGCCTGAACCGGGAGGGAGAGCAGCTTGAATTCGGCAAAGTGCATGCAAGTAGACGGTTGGGTGAGCAATCGGACGGCCTTGAATGGCTCTATCCGGCTTATAAGGCTGCAAACTTCGTGCCCTGCGGCAGAGTTTGCCGGTTTCACGCGGTTTTCACGCCACGAAACGTGCTAAAAAGCACCCGAAAACAGCCAATCTTAGAGGGTAGCCGCCGCCGTTAGGTACCTGAGCAGCAATGCTTTATAAAAAAATTTGATGAATGGGCCAGAAAACTGAAAGAAAAACGGTCACCGAAGGCCCCGAACCGTTGCCCCTACTGCGTTTGCCGCGCGCTGCCGCCTCAGTTGTACCCGTAATTCTACATATTTCGCGACCGCTGCCGTTTCCACAGCCCGGCAATGGGGCTTCCTGCAGGGCTGGCACAATCAGTGCACGCGCCTGTGGAAAACCCGAATATGGCTAGTTTTCAGGAGCTGCTGCAAAGCGAACAGCCCGTGTTGGTAGACTTTTATGCAGATTGGTGCGGACCCTGTAAACTGATGGCGCCCATCCTGCAGGAAACGAAGGCACGTCTCGGCGACCGGGTCCGGATCGTGAAGGTGGACATCGACCGCAACCGCCCCGCAGCCGAATACTTCGGCATCCAGAGCGTTCCCACCCTCATGCTGTTCCGTAAAGGCGCGGTCCAGTGGCGCCAGTCGGGGGTGGTGGAAGCAGCCGCCCTCCAGCGCATCATCGAGCAATATTCAGCGGATTAGGGACGAAGCTGGCGCAGCGCAGCCCGGGAAAAAGGCAGCGTGGGCAGGGTGCTGATAAGCCGCAATTCCTGGTGCAGCGCGCTCTCGTTGTCGAGAAACCGGAACACGCTGGCCGCCCGGTTGCCCCGGAACAGGTCGGTGAAGATATCGGCTCCCTCGAGGCTCCGGTGGGCGAGTATATCGAGCAGCACGCTATCGTAAAAGCCGAAGCGGCGGGCGGTGGCGTCCACGGCAAAGGGATGCCCCTCCTTCTTCAGGCTTTCCGCCAGCGCCGCCGAATGCTTTTGTACATTACGGAAGGTATACCCGCTGGAAGCCTTTGTTTGTCCGCCGGCGGTGCCGATATACACGACGTTGCCGTTTCGTGCCGGGAAGCGATGGTTGGTCATGGGAATGATGCCGAACTCCCGCTCTGCCACGGTGTAGGCCCCGATACCAAGCCGCTCCCGGATATATCCACCCAGCGCTTCCTCGTAGGCCGCGGTGGACAGCAACTCCCCGGTAAAGAGCGTGTATTCCACGAGGGCCCGCGTCGGCGACAAAGGCAGCACGTAAAAAAAGGTGGTCCCTTCCTGTTGGTCCGTCCGGAAGTCCATGAAGGTGGCCACGGCCGGGTCGAAGGCGGGCGCCTCGGTTTCGATCACCCAGCCGGTAAAGTGCTGCAGCAGCCAGTGCTTCCCGGGGCGCGGCTCCGGGCGCTCATAGAGGGAGCTGAACACATAGCGCGCGCGGTAGGTGCGGCCACCGGCGCGGACACCGGCGCCCTGCCGATCGGTAAAAACCTCCGACACGGATTCCTGCAGAAATTGAATGCCCGGCATCCGGCTGGCTTCCGCGTGGCAATGCCGGTAAAAGTCGATACCCCGGATCAGCTTATAGCGATAAGGAGCGATATCGAGGCGGCGCGACAGGTGGTCGGAATGAAAATCGAGCTGCGCCCACTCTTTATGAACGATGGACTCGAACGGCCCTTCGCCGGCCTCCCAGAAGCACCAGGTCCGGTCGTTGGCCTCCTTGGCGTCGCGGTCGACCACCAGGATCCTCGCCCCTTCGGCCACGCCGGCGCGGATCAGCGCCTGCAGGAGGCTGAGCCCGGCACAGCCGCCACCTGCGATTATATAATCATATTCATCGGGCATTTCAAAGAAGGTTTAGGGGTTTACGTGGTTTAGGAGGTTGGTTGCGGGGTTTCTGAACCCTCTGAACCTCCTGAACCATCTAAACCTTGCTTTACGACTCGGGAGCATACCCGACCCGCTGCCCCTTCATGAGGCGCTTGTCGCGGCGCACCTTTTCCCAGTATTTCTTGTGCACGAGCAGCATGCCGAAGCTTTCGCCGTGTTCTTTGTGGAGGTGCTTGTGGTGCATCTTGTGGGCCCAGCGGATGGCGCGCACGTAGGTGCTGTTGCTCCGCGAGAACCACTTGAAGCGCTGGTGGATGATGACGTCGTGCACCACGAAGTAAGCCGCGCCGTAGGCCATGATACCGAAACCGATGGCCGCCTGCCACCACACGCCGTAGTGCACGCCGAAGCCGATCAGCAGCATGCTGGGCACGGCGAAGATCACGAAGAAGAGATCGTTCTTCTCGAAGAAGCCCGGCTCCACCTGGTGATGGTCGCGGTGGAGCACCCACAGGAAGCCGTGCATCACGTAGCGATGCGTGAGCCAGGTGATGCCTTCCATCGCTACAAACGTTCCCAATAAGACCAGTATAAAATAAATAGCCGTCATCACACGCGTTTTCGGTTCACAAAGCTAAGAGGGATCAGAGTTCTTAGGGTTCTTAGGGTTGGTAGGGTTCTGGCTCGGCCCGCAGTAGCCTTTGGCGAAGGCGGGGGGTGTGGGGAGCAGGCACCTGCAAACTTCAAACCTCAAGCTAGGGACTTCTTTTTTGCCACCATTCCTCCAGCCGGGGCAGCACCATTTTGAACCAGGCCGTAAAGCGCCCGGGGGCGGCCGCCACCTCGGCCCGAAGCTCGGGCAGCGCCACATAGCGGCATTCGGCCACCTCCTCGGGGTTGAGTGCCAGCGGCCCGGCGTAGATCCCGGCAAACACGTGGTCGAACTCGTGCTCGGTGAGGCCGTTCTCGACTTCGGCGCGGTAGGTAAAAGCAAAGATGGGCTCAATGGATGCCTCGATGCCGAGCTCCTCGCGGAGGCGGCGGCGGGCGGCATCCGGCACAGGCTCGTCGGGGTAGGGATGGCTGCAGCAGGCATTGCTCCAAAGCCCCCCGCCGTGGTACTTGGTAACGGCGCGACGCTGGAGGAGCATCCGCCCTTCGGCGTCGAAGAGGAATACGCTGAAGGCGCGGTGCAGCAGCCCCTGCTCGTGCGCGGCCATCTTTTCCATGGTGCCCATCGGCTCGTCGCGCCCATTCACCAGCAGCACATGCAGTTCTTCCTTCCTCATCCGATCAGGCGCAGGCGGTTTTTGATCGTGGCCCGCAGCACGATATAAGCCTTGTAGTAATTGGGGATCCGCACGCGCTGCTCCAGGATCCGCGCCGGCTCAATGCCCTTGATCTTGCGGAACAGCGAGTAATAGTATTTATACGCCACGTACACCCCGAAGCGCGCCTTGATGGGCAATCCCAGGATGCCTTCGTAGGCCGCAGCGAAGTCGCGCTCGATGTCCTCCTCGATCTGCAGCTTGTCGTTTTCGGTGAAGCGGTGGAAGTCGCAGCCGGGGAAGTACATACGGGAGAGCGCCTCGTTATCGGCCTTGATGTCGCGCAGGAAGTTGACCTTCTGGAAGGCCGCGCCCAGCGCCTTGGCGGATCCGCGCAGGGATGCGTACTGCTCCTGGCTGCCGTTGCAGAACACGTAGAGGCACATAAGGCCCACCACTTCGGCCGACCCGTAGATATACTCCTCGTAGCCCTGGCGGTCGTAGGCATGCTCCGTGAGGTCGCTCTCCATGCTCTTGAAAAAGGCCTCGATAAGATCGTGGCCGATGCCGTAGCGGTTCACGGTCTGCTGGAAGGCGTTGAGGATCGGGTTGAGGGAGATGCCGTCGCGGATGGCAGCGAACGTATCTTCCTTGCACTGCGCCAGGAGGCGCACCTTGTCGTGCCCGTGAAAGGTATCCACGATCTCGTCGGCGAGCCGCACGAAGCCGTAGATGTTGAAGATGGGCCGGCGCAGGTCGGCGTGCAGCAGCTTGATGGCTGAAGAAAAGGATGTACTGTAGTTCAGGGTGACCACACGGCTGCAGTCACTGCTCGTCTTATGAAATAACTCCTCTGTCATGGCTTAGCGTTGAAAGTGTTTAACGACCTCGCGCGATACGACCTCCCCGCTGATCAGGCTGGGGGGCACTCCGGGGCCCGGCACGGTGAACTGGCCGGTGTAGAACAGGTTCGGGACCTTGCGGCTCTGGCACGACGGACGCAGGATGGCGGTCTGCTTCAGCGTGTTGGCAAGGCCATAGGCATTGCCCTTGAAGGAATGGTAGTCGCGCTCGAAGTCGCTTACGGAAAAAGCCTTCTTATAGTGGATGTCACCCGCCAGCGATTGGCCGGTGCGCCGCTCGAGGCGGCGGAGGATGGTGTCGAAATAGCGGTCCTGCAGCTCCGGGTGGTCGCCTTTGAGGCCGGCGGCCACGGGGATGAGGAACATCAGGTTCTCGCAGCCGGCGGGCGCCGCATGGGGGTCGGTCTTCGACGCCGCGGAAAGGTAGAACAGCGGGTCGGCCGGCCATTGCGGGTCGGCATAGATCTCGTGGGCATGCCGGTCGAAGGGCACGTCGAAGAACAGTGAGTGGTGGAGCACGCCGTCCAGCTTTTTTCCGAGGCCAACGTAATACAACAGGCAGGAAGGCGCCAGCACGCGGCGGTCCCAATAGGCTTCCGTATAACTACGGTACTCGGCCGGCAGCAGGTGCATCTCCGTAAAATGGTAGTCGCCGCCGCTGATGACGGCATCGGCGCGGTACACTTCCTTGTCGGTATGCACTTCCTTCGCGGTGCCGCCCGTGATGCGGATCTCCCTGGCTTCCTCGCCGAAGCGAAACTCCACGCCCAGCTCCCGGCAGAGCGACTCCATGGCCCGCACGATGCTGAACATCCCGTCTTCAGGATACCAGGTGCCGCCGCAGATGTCGGCGTGGTTCATGAGGCTGTAGAGAGCAGGCGTGTTCTCCGGCAGCGCGCCCAGGAACAGCACCGGGAACTCCATCAACTGCCGGAGGCGGGGATTGGTGAAGTGGCGGGCGATGTGCTTCTTGATATTGGTAAAGACGTCGAGGCGGAGCACGTTGCGCAGCACGTCCCAGTCGAGGAACTCGCTCACCGAGCGGCCCGGCTTGTACACGAGCTGCTGCATGCCGATCTGGTATTTCACGGCAGCCTCTTTGAGGTAGTGGTCGAGGCGGGCGCCGCTGCCGGGCTCGATGCGCTCGAAGAGGTCTTTTAAGGCGTTGTAGTCGGCCGGTATATCGGAATGCCCCTCCTCCCAGTACACGCGGTACGAAGGGTCGAGGCGGGTGAGGCGGTAGTAATCGGAGACCTTCTTCCCGAACTGCGCGAAGAAGCGCTCAAAGACGTCGGGCATCCAGTACCAGCTCGGGCCCATGTCGAAGGTGTAGCCCCCGGCCTGCAGCTGGCGCGCGCGCCCGCCCGCGGTGGCCCCTTTGTCCACCACGGTGACGGCCCATCCGGCCCGGGCCATGAAGGCCGCGGCCGACATCCCGGCAAAGCCCGCACCTATGATCACTACCGTACGCTTCATCGATCGATCTGTTTTTGGAGCATCTTCCGGGCGAAGTGAATACGGCTCTTGATGGTTCCGAGCGGCTCATTCAATGCTTCGGCGATCTCCTGGTACTTGTAACCCTGCAGGTAAAGCAGGCATGCCTTCTTAAAAATAGCAGGTAATCGATAAATCGCCGTATTAATTTCCTTTAGACGGACGTTACGCTCTGCCGTAAACGAATGATTATTATAGCGTTCGGCATAAAGCACGTTGTCGAGCACCACCCGCTTCCGCTCGTTGCGGCGATACTCGTTGATAAAGATGTTGCGCATGATGGTACTGAGCCAGGCCTTGATATTGGTGCCGGGCTGGTACTTGTCGCGATGCGCAAATGCCTTGAACAAAGTCTCCTGGTAAAGATCCTGTGCTGCCTCCCGGTCGCGGGTCAGCGTAATGGCAAAAGGCCGAAGACCCTCTGCGTTGCTGATTACCAGGCTGTTGAACTCCTGAATACCCATCGTGTTTAATTTTTAGCTGCATAAAGCTAAACACAAACCAGACCCGAAAAATTTTCTTGTGTAATTTTTTTTGAAAAAGATTACACAGAATGGGAGCGATGGCGTAAACGGGAGCCGGAATGGCGCTTAGAGCCCGTTGATGTACGTGATGGCCGCGGAAAGGGATTGGAGGGGGACGAGATTGGGCGCGTTCCTGGGCGTTTCGGCCGCTACCTGGCCAGACAGCAGGATGCGGGTGTCGGGGAGCTGGTTGCTCAGCCCGGTTATGAAGCGTTGGAACGCCGGGCGGTGGATTACCGCCGTGAGGTGGATATAGCAATAGTCAGGACGCTTCAGGCGGGCCACATAGAGCACGTCCTTCAGCGGCATATTGGCGCCCAGGTAGAGCACATAGCATCCGCGCTTGCGGAGGAGGTAAAAGACGTACAGGAGACCGAGCTCATGGAATTCGCCCTCGGGCAGAAAAAGGAGGAGGCGTGGCTCGGCATCGGGCGCAGGCGGGAGGCTCTCGATGCCGGAGATGATCTTCTGGCGCACGATGTTGGACACGATGTGCTCATGGGCCGGGTTGATGCGGCCCGTTTGCCAGAGGATACCGGTCTTTTCGAGAAAGCGGAACACGATCGTCACCAGCGTTTCCTCGAGGCCATGCTCGGCGAGATAGCCGTTGAGGCGATTTTCGAACCCGTAGTTATCCAGGTCCACCATGCAGCCGATGAGCTCGTTGATGAGGTGCTCGTGCTGGGCATCCTGGAAGTGCAGGTTCAGCACCTCGCGGTGCCGCTGCTCGGCATTCATCTCGTCGATGCGCGAGATCTTGTACCCGTATTTGTTCAGGAGGGCAACGGTGAGCAGGGTCTTGAGCTCGTCGTTGTTGTAGGTGCGGATGTTGGTAGCGGTACGCGAGGGTTTCAGGAAGCCATAACGCTGCTCCCAGATCCGGATCGTGTGCGCCTTGACGCCCGTTAGCGTTTCGAGTTCTTTGATTGTAAATCCCATAGCTGCACCTTACTACAAAATAAGCGGAAAAAAGTTCAGCCCATCCCCCGGACCTCACCCCCGGCCCCTCTCCGGGGGAGAGGGGTGACTCTGTGGAAAAGAACTGAAGTTGCACCCCTTCATTAAAGCGGCACGTACTGAATGCATTATCGGATAACGCCAAATGACTGCCGCATGATAACTCCTTGCGTCGTGCTCACAGCTAATTCCAGGTTACAACATCAATCGTATGGGAAATCTTGCCCCCGAAAGCAACTCAGTCTGTGCGTATGAAGAAAAGGCGATGGGCGCCCATCGTATGGATCGTAAACCCCCGAAGCTTCGGGGCTAGGTGCCTTCTCTCCTATTATCCCATTACCCCATTATCCCATTAGCACATCAACTCATTAGCACATTAAAACCCGGCATTCTTGATCTTCCCGGAATCCCGGAGCTTGTCGAGGAGGGGGGACGCGGCGGCCTTTTCGAGGAGGGGCAGGTGCTGGGCGTGGTGGAGGTCGGTGCCCACGAAGTCGTAGAAGTCGTTGCGGAGGAGGTGTTCGGCGAGCTCCTTGCTCAGGGCGCCGTAGTGCCCGATAAGGGCTAGCAGGTTCAGCTGGAAGGAGCAGCCGTTGTAGCGGAGGTCGTCGAGGTAGGAAGGGTCCTTCTTCAGGTAGATGTAGCGCTCGGGGTGCGCGATGATCGGCGTATAGTTCTGGAGCTGCAGCCCGAACAGCACCTCCTTGAAGTCGAACGGAGCGGCGTACGTGGAGGCCTCCACCAGGATGTGGTTGCCCGGAAGGGTCAGCATCGGCTTCCCGGCCTGCACCTCGTTGGCGAAGTGCTCGTCCACGAAGTATTCGGCGGCGGCCCCGAATTCGAACTCCAGGCCTTCGGCCTTCAGGGCCTGCCGCACCGTTTCGAGCCCGCCGAGGATGGTGTCGGGCGTATTGTCGTACATCCCCCAAAGGATGTGCGGGGTGGTGTACAGCTTGGCATAGCCGAGCTCGCGGAGCCCGCGGATGAGGGTCAGGCTGGCTTCCAGGTCGGGCGCACCATCGTCGATGCCGGGGATGAGGTGGGAGTGCATGTCGGCGCCCAGCCAGTTGAGCGAGGCCTTGCCGGCAACAGGCGTCTTCTTTTTCCAGAACGAGAACATATCCCGTAAAATTAGGGGTTCAGGGCAGAAGTACTCCCTGAAGCTGTCAGCGTGCTGACGCTGCCGCTGCGGGCGTGGGCCCGGGCGCGGCGGCGGCCCCGGCGCAGCAGCACGATGCCGGCGAGGAGGGGCAGCAGGAACGCGGTGCGGGAAGCCACCTTCGTGAGCTTATGGAAGGCAGCCGTATTGGTGGCCACCTTTGCGTTCACGGCGCCGTAAGAGATGGGATAGTTGAGGAAATTGTTGGCGAACTTCGGAAACGACAGCACCCGGTCGTACACCCCGAAGGCATCGCGCGTGGCGCTGATGCTGGCGGCATCGGTGGCCGTGGCGGCGGTCATCTCGGGCTCCACATCGGCGTCGAGCAGGCGCCAGGCGCCGTTGTAACGGGCCTCCACGGCAAAGTGGGTGTGGAAGAGCACCGTGCGCATATCGATGCCCTTGCGGCCGAGGGCCTCCATCAGCACCATCGTTTGCTGGCTGCAGGCGGCGTTGTCGAATGTGAGGATGTCGTCGGGGATCACCACCGCGGCCAGGTCGCGCTTCACCGAGCCTGCCAGGGAGGCCACCCAGTTCTGCGACAGGCGGTAGCTGCTGTAGCCGTGCTCGAAGCGGCGCTGGATCACATCGGTAAGCAGGAGGCCGTAGGACAGGCTTTTGGGGTCGATGCTGCGGGCGGTGGCCAGGCTGTCGGTATAGCTCACCACGTCGTTAACCGAGCGGAGACGGGCAGCAAGGGCCGGATCGAACTTTTCCCCGCCGTGCGTCGCATCCTTGAAGTAATCCACCTTGACCGGGATGAAGTTCGGGGCCAGCAGGAGCGCGGAAAGCACGAACAGGCTTTTCGCCAGGAGCTGAGTACGGAGCGGCATAGGAGGCGGGATTGGTGAGGACGACAAAGCTACCCAAAAAACCGGATCCGGAGCTCGTCCGTTCAGGCTTTAACACGGTTGCGGGCGCGGGCTGCGTCCAGCAGCGACCCGTAATAATCGGCCGTGCGGCGGATCATGGTGGCCACCGAGTAGTGTTGCTCCGCGAAGCGGAGGCCTGCGGCGCCCATGTTCCGGCGCAGCTCCTCGCCTTCGATGAGCTGCAGCAGCCGTTCCGTAAAGGCGGCCGCATCGCCTGGCGCCACGATAAAGCCACCGGAGCCGTCCTGCAGCGTATCAGCGGTGCCGCCTACGTTGGTGGCCACTACCGGGCGGGAGGCGGCCTGGGCCTCGATCAGCGATACGGGGGTGCCCTCGTTGTGCGAGGTCAGCGCCACAATGTCGAGCCCGTTGAAGACCTCGTCCATCTTCGTTTGCCAGGAGGTGCAGGTCACCAGGGCGCGGCGCGGCTCTTCCGGGTAATAGGTGTAGTCGAGTCCGCGGGCGCGGCAGTCGGCCTCCACGTTGGGACGCTCGTCGCCGTCGCCGATCACAAAGAAGCGCACCCGCTTCCGGGTGGCCTTCGACACGGCGTCGGCCACGGCGATGAACAGGGGATGGTTCTTGACCGGCACCACGCGGCCCACGAGGCCGATGGCGATCTCGTCGTTCTCGATGCCGAAGGCCTGCCGGAATGCGGCACGCTTACGCTCCCCTTCCGTGGCAAAGGGCGCCAGGTCGAGGCCCAGGGGAATCACCTTGATCTTATCGTGCGGACAGATGCGGAACTGCCCGGCCAGCTCTTCCTTCTGGATGTCGGAGATAGCGATGATACCCGAGGAGCGGCGCGCGAGGTAGCGTTCGGCCTGGATAAAGGCCTGCGTCTTCAGGGGCGAGAAGTAGCTGTGGAATACGTGGCCGTGAAAGGTATGCACCGTCACCGGCACTTTGCTGGCGAAGGCGGCGAGGCGGCCGAGGGCGCCGCTTTTGGCGGCGTGGGTATGCACGATGTCGGGCTTGAAGTCGCGGATGATGCCCTTGAGGCGCTGGTAGGCGGCGCGGTCGGCCTTCCAGCTGATGGCGCGGCGCATCTCCGGCACCACTACCGGCCGGATGCCGAACTGCTCGGTGATGAAGTCGGCATCCTGCTCGTGGTCGTCCTTGCCGCCGATGACCAGGAGGGTCTCAAAGCCGGGCTGGAGGTAGTGGGTCAGGTAGGCGGCGATGATGGCCGGGCCGCCGATGACAAGGCGGTTCAATACGCAAATAACACGGGGCATAGGTTAGGGGAAGAAAGTTTTAGAGAAATTATAAGTTTAGATAATCTTTGCAGCCGGGCCTGAAGGGATACCTTTACGGCCCTCCCGATTAAAGCCCCGCTGCATGTATTTTATTTTCTGGTATGATTATGTGACGTTGCCGGTCTACGTGCTGTTGAGCTGGCTGATCCTGACCCGTTATTTCCGGAAGAAGCATGGCCAGAACCGGGAGCTTTACAAATACTTCAAGGCGGGCCTCATTCTCAAGATGCTCGGCGGCATCGGCATCGGCCTTATCTACGAGCACTATTACCGGGGCGCCTACGACGGGCGCTGGTTTTTCGAGGGCAGCAAGGTGCTCAACACCTACTTCCGCGATCACCCCGGCGAGTTCTTCAAGGTCTTCTTCAGCTCCATCAAGGATTTCAACGAAACGAACCTCGCCGGCATCAACATGGCCGACTATTTCCTGTACGCCAACGAGTCGTTCTTCGTGGCCAAGGTAGGCTCCATCTTCCAGTTCCTGGCCTTCGGCATGTTCCTGCCCCTGTCGGTGTTCTTCCTGTCGCTTGCTTACCTCGCGCTCTGGAACTTCTTCATCTTCATCCAGGAGGAAGTGGGCATCCCCATGAAGCTCGCCGCCTACAGTACGCTGTTCATCCCGTCGGTGCTCGTGTGGGACTCTTCGATCTTCAAGGATACGATCACGTTTACCGGCCTGCTCTGGCTCTTCATCACGGCCTATTACAGCTTCGTGAAGCCCCGCCGCCTCTATGCCAACCTCATCGGCTTCGCCGTAGCGGCCTTCTTCATCGGCAGCGTAAAGGTGTATATCGTAGCCGCGTTTGTGCCCTTCTTCATGCTGTTCGTCTTCAACTCGTACAAGAACAGCATCAAGAACGACGCGGTGCGGGTGCTCTCCACGCCCTTCATCCTGGTGGCGGCACTGGTACTGATCGGCGTGTTCCTCCGCAATGCCGACGAGCTGCTCGGCCGTTACTCGGTGGAGAACGCGCTCGAATCGGCCACGTCCACCTACAATTCCATCACCACCTACGGCGGCTCGGCCGGTTCGGCCTATGAGCTCAACGTCGACTTCTCCTCCCCTCTTGGCATCTTGGCGGCGATCCCGGTGGGCATCAACATCACCCTGTTCCGGCCCTACCCGTGGGAATACGGCAAGGTGTTCATCTTCGCCGCCTCCATCGAGAGTATGGCGGTGCTCTATTTCACGATCCTGATCGTTTTCTTCAAGGGCGGCATCGGGATGAGCCTTCGCTACATCCGGAAGACGCCGCTCCTCCAGTTCTGCCTCATGTTCACCTTCCTCTTTGCATTCATGACCGGTATCGCCGCGGCCAACTTCGGCACGCTTGTGCGCTACAAGATCCCCTGCCTGCCGTTCTATTACCTGTTCCTGGCCTACCTCTATACGGTCAAGTCCGCGGAGCTCGAGACGAGGAGGATTGCGCGACAGACTCGATTATCCCAAGATATACCGGCGCATTCATTTTGATCGAGTAAAGGCTTTCCACCCGCTCGTGCGCGGCTTCGCCGATGCGGCGGCGCTCCGACGGATTGTCGATCAGGTACTTCAGCTTCTCGAGCCACTCCTCCTTTGTTTTCACGAGGTAGCCCGATACGCCGTCCTGGATCACGCGGTGGTTGGCGCCGAGGCCGGTAGCCACCGTGGGGATGCCGAGCGCCATGTACTGCAGCGCCTTGAGCCCGCTCTTGCCCATCACCCACTGGTCTTCGAGGTGTAAGGGGTACAGGCCGATGTCGAACTGCTGCAGCGTGGGGATCTCCCGCTCGCGGGTCCACTCTACCGCCTCATAGTCTACCCCTTCGAGGTGGTACTTCGTCGACCCCATCACCAGCAGCTTGAACGGGCGCTCCTTGGCGAGTTCCTGCAACACGTCGTTGAGCAGGTAGAGGTACACCACCGTGCTGTGCGAGCCGCTCCACCCGAGCACGAGCTTGTGGTCGTTGGCATAGCGGTTCACCGGCACGTAGGTATCGGTGTTGATGGTGCTGGAGATATCGGTGGTATTGGGGTTGTACTTACGCGCGAACTCGTCGAGGAACGGCGTGCAGGTGATGACGTGCTTCGCCTGCTTCATCAGGTACACCGGCTTTTTGCGGCTCTTCAGCATACCCTTCCACCAGGCAATGTGGGAAGCTTCCTTCAGGAACACGAGGTCGTCGATGTCGTAGATCATCCGCTTCGTCACCTGGCAATACAGCCATTCAAAAAAGGCCGGACGGATCGGCGTTACCCAGAGGTGGATGTATACGACGTCGTAGTTCCGGAGGCGGAACAGGTCGCGGACGCGGCGGGCATAGCCCCGCACAAAGGCCATCGCTTTGCCCAGGTAGTGCCCGGGCTTGTAGATCACCTTCCAGGCCTCGTCGTCGTAAAAGCAGGACCACTCGATCTCGTAGCCGGCGGCGCGGAGGTGGTCATAGTATTGCTCGTATTTGAGGCGCTGGCTGGGCGCCTTGTCGTGCGGGTAGGGGTTGATGAAAAGGATGCGCTTCTTGGTGCTCATTCGGAAAGTAATTTCTGATATACCTGGAAATAGTGCTCCGCCCCGAAGCGGAGGGAGTAGTTGGACAAATCGTAGGTGCGGGGGGCAGGTGTCTGCGCGGCGGCCCATTCGGCGGCCTTTTCGTATTCCGCCGCGTTGGTGGCGGGCAGCAGGTAGCCGCAGTTTAGCTCGCCGAAGATCTTCTCCGCGTCGCCCACGCCGGCATTGGTGATGAGCGTCTTGCCCATGGCCAGCATCTCGTATTGCTTCGTGGGCGAGGTGGCCTGCTTGGCAAAGGTGGGCGTGATGAAGAAGAGGCCGTAGTGGAGCGTCGAAATGTGCAGCGGCATCTCGGCCCGCGTGGCGGAGGTCACCACCACGTCGGTGCGCGGGATACCGGCGCTCTCGGCCGTGCGCAGCACCTCCTCGCGGTCGTTGTTGACCATGAAGAGCAGCTTCGCATCGGGCACCTTCGCCTTGATGGCCTTGAAGCAGGCCAGCAGCTCGTTCACCATATAGGCGACGCCGATGGAGCCCACATAGCCGAACACGGTGCTGCCCTGCAGGCCCAGCTTTTCACGCAGGGCCTCGGTCTCCGGGGCCGGGATGGCCTTCGGGTCGAAAAGCGAAAGGTCCACGCAGCAGGGGATGACGGTGATGTCTCCGGCCTTGCGGTGGGGATATTTTTCGAGCACCACTTCCTTGGCGCGGTGCGTAAGCGAGATGATGTGGGCCGACTTCTCGAATAGGTTGCGCTCGAACCAGCGGAGGCCACGGTATACGGGTCCGTGGGGCAGGCCCGAGGTCTTGAGGCGACCCGTTTCCACCACGGCGTCGATCCAGAAGTCGCGCTTGTCGAAGATCTGCTTCACCTTGAAGCGGCGGCTCACGAGGTACCCCACGCAGGAGGCGATGTAGGAGCGGCTGTGGATGACGGCGAAGCGGTGCCGGCGGGTAATGGAGAAGGCCTTTGCGACGAACTTGCGGAAGTCCTGCACCTTGTAGCGGATGCTGCGGCCGGTGGTGAACTCGAGCCGGTGCCACACGATGCCGTGCCGGTCGAGCAGTTCCTGGATCTTCTGGATCTTGGCGGTGTTGGCGGCCTTCTCGAAGGTCAGCAAATGGAATTTGATCCCGCGCTCGGCGCAGGAAACAATATACGGCAATACCTGCGACTGGCCGATATGGTCGCTGAGGCCGTCGTAGGAAAGGTAAAGAACGATCTTGTTGTTGGGCATGTAGTCGATTCGTCTATTGGTCTATTAGTAAAGGGTCGCTCAAAGTGCGGGCGGGTTGAAAGGTGCCGTTGGTTACCTGGCGAGGGTCGTTTCGGTGTTGTACGTGTTATGCTGGACGGCCATTCTTTGCATCCTGACCTAAAGGCTTGCACGATCATTAGCACATCAGCACATTACCCCATTAGCACATTATTTTATCACTTCGTCTACGAGCCGGTACCAGTGCCTGCGGATGATCTCCTTGTCGAAAGCGCCGGCGCGGGCGCGCCCCTTCAGCGCATTGTCGGCGCGCGTGCCTTCGTCGTGCTGCAGCACCTGTGCGATCTGCTGCTGCCAGGTACGGATCGATCCGGGGTCGTCTCCCGAAGGCACCGGCATCAGCCAGGAGCCGCTGGCCTGTTCTACCGAGCTGCGTCCTTCCTTCCATTCGCCCTTGCCCTGCAGCACCTCGAAAACGCCGCCGTTGGGCGCATCGCTCACGAGGGCCGGCGCGCCGCTGTAGAGGGCTTCGAGAAGGCCCAGGGGCAGCCCCTCCCCCTTCGTAGGAAAGAGGAAGGCGGCGGAACGCCCGATCAGGTTGTGTATGTTCGACTGGAAGTTGAGGAAGTAGACGTCGGCCGACGGGTCGAAGTCCGCGCTTTCGCATTGCGTGCTGCGCAGGCCGGCGGCCGCGGCATCGCGCACGAGACGCTCTTTCTCCTCCCCTTCACCGATCAGGAGCAGCTTAAGGCCCTCGCGGCCGGGCAGTCCGGTGAAGATCGGGAACAGCGCTTCGGTATTCTTGATCGGAGCGAGGCGATGGGCCGCCACCAGCACCCGGTTGGCCGCGTAGGCCTCCTCGAGGCGATAGGGTAAGGGCGCCTTCAGGTTACGGTCGATGGCCACCGTGTCGATCGGGTTATAGATCACCTCCAGCAGCTCCGGCGGCAGGTTGAAAAAGCCCGTGAGTTCCGGCACCAGGTTGGAGGAGCCGAGCACGATCCTGTTGAAGCGCTTGTAGATATACGTAACGAGCGGCCGCATCTTCACCATCGCCTTGTTCTGCTCGTTGTTGAGGATGTTGATCTGCATCACGGCCACCTTGCGCTCGGTGCCGGTGAGGGCCGAAATCCAGTCCACGGGCCAGAGCTGCGAGATGGTGAGTCCGATCTTCTTGCGCTTCTTCAGGTCGCGCAGGCGCCCGATCTTACCCCAGTAGCTTCTCAGCTTACCAAGGGCGCCGGCGGCCGGCGCAATATCGAGCGTGCCCACCTCCACACCGGGAATGACGGGCAGCTTCCCGGCAGGGCTCATGGCGTAGAAATACACCTGTCCGTGGCCCCGCTCCTGCAGCATCGCGGCCACCATGGCCGCCACCTTCTCGGCGCCGCCCTGGCCGAATTCCTGCACGAGTACGAGTATGTTGTTTGTCTTCGACAAGTCTATTAGTTTATTGGGACGCGTTGTGACGCGTCCTTACTATCGTCCCAAAAAAATGGCTACTCTCATGTGAGGGGGTTCATCCATTACCCCATTCTCCCATCCCCCCATTACCCCATTGTTCTGAACCCGCCGAGCCGCTGCACCCCGTCGAGGAGGCGCGCCTGCACGAGGATCTTGTTCAGTTCCTCTTCGGTGTTCTTTTCAGCCACGATGCGGTTGACATGCGTGAGCATATTGTGGAAATGGTCGTCGGCCTCGAGCACGAGCTCCTCAGTCTTGCCGTTCTGCTCGAGGATGACCGAAGGCTTGAAGTCCGCCTTCGCCGTAAACGCACGCGTGGCCGTGAGCTTTCCTTTCGAGCCCCAGAGCTCGTAGTTGCATTGGTAGAAGTTCTCAAAACCCCAGGCTACCTCCGAGAAGAGGCCCTGCTCCTTGTCTACGAGAAAGGCGCCGCCGAACCAGTCCACGCCGTATTGTTCGTTGTAGGTTAGGTGCGCGGCCTGTACCTCGAAATTGCCGCCGAACAGGAAGCTGGTGGCCTTCAGCACGTAAGCACCCGAATCGAGGAGGGCGCCGCCGCCGAGCTCCGGCTTGTAGCGGATATTGGCGTCGCCGCCGAAGGGCGGGAAGCCGAAGGAGGAGCGGATGGAGCGCAGCTCGCCGATGGCGCCGTCCTGCAGCAACCCCTTCACGGTGCGGTGCTGGCTGTGGTGCTGGAACTGGAAGTTCTCCACGATGGCGAGTCCTTTGCTGCGCGCGAGCGCCACCGCGCTTTCCGCTTCCCGAAGGTTCACGAATGCCGACTTCTCCACGAGCACGTGCTTGCCGGCCTCGAGGGCTTTGGTCACCCATTCGTAGTGCAGGCTGTTGGGCAGGGGGATGTAGACGACCTCGATATCGTTGCGGTCCAGTAAAGCCTGATAGCCTTCCACGCCGGCACAGCCGAAGGGCTGCGCGGCCGCATCGGCCGTAGCCTGGCTACGACTGGCGATGGCCACTACTTCGTTGGCCTCGATGCCTTTGATGGCCGGTATCACTGAGCGGAGCGCGATGTTCGCAGCCCCGAGAATGCCCCATTTCATGATGTAGGATGTGTGATGTAAGATGTATGATGTATGATGTATGATGTAGTGAGCGGGTGAGCGGGTGAGCGGGTGAGCGGGTGAGCGGGTCAGCAGGTGAGCGGGTGAGCGGGTGAGCGCCGTTTGTCATGCG
Organism: Flaviaestuariibacter amylovorans; assembly: GCF_039541815.1. NCBI lineage: Bacteria > Pseudomonadati > Bacteroidota > Chitinophagia > Chitinophagales > Chitinophagaceae > Flaviaestuariibacter > Flaviaestuariibacter amylovorans. Next base: position 266,563 of record NZ_BAABGY010000002.1, on the reverse strand, counting down.
TCTACTGATTCACCTGTTCACCTGCTCACTTATTCACCCGCTCACTTATTCACCTGCTCACCCGCTCACGTATACGAGATCGCCGAGATCAGGCTCCTTGCCTGGATATTGAGATAGTTGTTGAACTTGATAAAGGTCTTGAGCTGGTGCAGCGTCATCCACATGTAGTTCTCCGGCGTTTCCTCGGGGAAGTCGTCGCCGGCGAGCAGGATGAGGTTGCGGTTCTGCTCGCGGTAGAAACGGCCGCCCTCTTCCGATTGCAGCGCATCGTAGATCACGGTGCCCTGCGTGTCGAGCACATAGGTGAGGTAGGGCAGGTTCTGCAGCGAGTTGGGGTCGCGGTAGGAGCCGGTGAGGCACTGCACGGTGGGGGCCATCTCCAGGATGTCGAAGTTGCCGCTTTCTACCTTGGCCTGCACCAGGAAGTGGAGCACCCCCTTTATCTCCTTCACCACAAAGGCACATACGCCTTCCTGCACCGGCTCGATGAGGGGCTGATCCCAGCTCGTGACCTCGCGGTTGGCGATCTCCACGTGTACCCCGATGACGCGGAAGTACTTGTCGTCTTTATGGCGGATCCGGTCTTCCTCGATCACCCAGTCGCGCACGGCCTGCAGCGGCAGGCTCTTGATATTGAGGTCGTAGCGGGCCTTCAGGTTGGTGAACCAGTGGATGATGGCGTCGAAGGAATGCAGCGCCACTTCGGCGTTGAGCTCCGACGAAAGAAAGCGCGGACCCGTAGTAGTACGGGTGGCGTTGAGCAGGTTGTAGAACTGCACCGTCTCGTTGGAGTGCGCCCCGAAGGAGATACCCGAGGTCACCGTGCGCGTGTCCATGTTCACCACGTTGTCCATCCGCATCAGCTCCTTGATCTGGCCCAGCGTGAGCCAGCAGAAGTCTTCGAGCACGGGAATGTCTTCCGAAGTGCGGATGATGATGTTGCGGTTCCGCTTCTTCAGGAAGCGGGCGCCCTGCTCCGACTGCAGTTGGTCGAGCAGGATCTCGCAGCGGCCGCGGTCGGTGAAGTATTCGAGGTAGTTGGGCGTCTTGCCCTGGTGCACCTTGGTGTAGTTGCTCTTGGTGGCCTGCAGGGTCGGGCTCAGCTGTACGTTGTTGACGTTGCCGGGCTCGATCTTGGCCTGGAGCAGGAAGTAGAGGATGCCGTTGAATTCCTTCGTAATGATGCCCAGGTAGCCGATCTCCGGCTGGTTGATGATGGGCTGGTCCCAATCAGAGACGGGACCGGCGTTGGTGCGCACGTTGATGCCTTCGATGGAGAAGAAGGAGCCGGAGGAGTGCTGCAGCTTTACCTGCTGCTCGTCGATGAACCAGTTGCGCATCTCGCTGAAGGGAATGCGGCTGATGTTAACGGTCACTTGCCGGTTGCGCTCCTGCACCCACTCGAGCACCTGTTGCGTGCTGTTGAAGGGGTTCTCCAGGGTGAGCGCCGAGCGCAGGAAGAGCAGCTCGGCATTCTGGTTGAAGTCTTGCTTGCTTAAGCGTGTATCCATTCGGAAAGAGCGTAAGTGGTGGTATGGGGGTAAAGGGAGGAGATCTTCGATCCGTTGAAAATGGTGTCGCCCGACTCGAGCTTGAGGGCCTTCTCGGGCCAGGGCACGAACTGTACGGGCACGCCGTACTTGTTGCCGATCATGGTGGCGATGTCTTTGAGCGAATACGTTTCGCCATCAACATTAAAGGTTTCGCCGTTGCTGCCGTCGAGTGCCGCCACCTCCACGATCTGCCGGCAGATGTCGTGCACGTGCGTGAAGGTGCGCTTCAGGGCGCCGTCGCCGAAGAGCGTGATGGGCTCGCCCTTCTGCGCGCGGTCGAGGAAGAACGAGATGGTACCGTAGGATAAGGATTTTGCCACGAGGTTGGCGTAGGGCACGCACACGCGGAACACCGTATAGTCGAAGCCGAACAGGTTGCGGTACATGTCGAGGTACAGCTCGCCGTTGTATTTGGAGGAAGCGTAGAGCGTCTTGAACTCCTTCTCGGCCTCCTCTTTCAGCGGCATGCCGGTAACACCCTTGTATACGAGGCGCGTGGAGGGGAATACGATCTTCGGACGCTTTGTAAAGCCGCGCAGGTGTTGCAGCAGGTGCAGGAACCCGAGCTCGTTCACCTTCACGAACGCTTCGTATTTCTCGAACGACACGTCGGTGCCCGTAAGGCCGGTGAAGTAGAACAGCGTATCGAATCCTTCCTCCAGCGTGGCCACCTGTGCCGCGTCGGTGATGTTCATCGCGCGGTACGCGATCGCATCCGTGCCCGCGTAGGCCACCTGTATGTCGAAACCGGTCACGGCTGCGCCCTTTTCGTGCAGCAGGTAGTGCACAAGGTGCTGACCGAGATAACCGTTGCAACCGAAGACAGCGACTCGCATAATGTGCTAATGAGTTAATGTGCTGATGTGCTAATTCCGTATGCTCAAACCTTGTAGGCCAGACGCAAGTAACGAATCCAGTTTTATCAGGATATGAACAAAGGCCGCTACCGTAAAGAAAGGAGCACCGGAGCGGCTCTTACCAATAAACTAATAGACCAATAAACTACTTTACGTTCTCCTCCATCCACCAATGCAACACGGTGAGGAGCCAGAGGCGGAAGTAGGAGGAGTTTTCGCCCTTGTTGTAGAAGCGGTCCTTCAGCGCCAGCGCGGGGCCGGCGTGCACGAGGCCGTGCTTTTCGATGACGGCCTTGGTGAGGTACTGCTCCACCAGCGGGCGCAGCCCTTCGCGGAGCGCCTTGTCCAGCGCGATGCCGAAGCCCCATTTCGGGCGGTCGAAGTAGGACGCGGGCACGAGGTCGTAGAGCACCTGCTTCAGCAGGTACTTGCGCTCGCCGTTCTTCTCCTTCAGGCTCTCGTGGAGGTTGAGCGAGAACTGCAGCACCTCGAGGTCGAGCAGCGGCACGCGCGTCTCGAGCGAGTACTTCATCGAGGCACGGTCAACCTTCACCAGCAGGTCATCCTGGAGGTAGTAGGCCATGTCCCAGAACGACTGCTGCTCGCGCACCGTCAGCGGGCGGGCGGCGTCCATGTCCTGGTTCAGGGCATCAAAGGAGTAGCCGTTGAACGTGAGCAGCTGCTTCAGCTCATGGCTGTGGAAGTAGTCCTGCCCGTAGATATGGCTTTTCAGGAGGCCGCTTTTCTCGTAGCCGAGCATGCGGCCGGCCTTTTTGTAGTAGTCGGGCGCGAGGCGGCTCGCGGCGTAGAGCGGGCGGCGCAGGGCGCGGAGCATCGGGTTGCCGAGGCGCTGGGCCCAAGTGTAGGTGCCGTAGCCGTAGAATTGCTCGTCGCCGCCGTCGCCGGAGAGGGCTACGGTCACGTGCTGGCGGGCCAGCTTGCTCACGAGCATCGTCGGGAAGGCCGACGTGTCGCCGAAGGGCTCGTCGTACACGCTCAGCAGGTCGGGCACCATGTCGAGGATGTCCTTCTGGTGAATGGGCAGCTCGTAGTGCTCGGTGCCGAGGTACTTGGCGATGGCCGCCGCATAGGGTGCCTCGTTCACCTTACCGTCCACCACCGCGATGGAGAAGGTCTTGATCTTCGTGTCCGACACCTTGGACGCGATGGCCGTGACGCAGGAGGAGTCGATGCCGCCGCTGAGGAAGGTACCCGAGGGCACGTCGGAGATGAGCTGGCGCTTCACGGCGCCGAAGAGGATGTCCTTCAGCTGCCCTTTCGCCTGTGCCTCGTCGGTGATGGTGCCGGGCTTGATGTGCTGCTTCACGTTCCAGAATGCGGTGATATCGGAGAGCTCCGGCTTGCCGTTGGCCACCGACACTTCCACATAGTGCCCCGAGGGAAACTTATAGACGTCCTTATAGATCGTGAGCGGAACCGGGATGTAGGCGAGGTGCAGGAAGTACGCGATGGCCTCCCGGTTCACCGGCAGGTTCGGGTACAGCTGCTTGATCGACTTCAGCTCCGAAGAGAAGGCGAAGGACTTGCCGTCGTAGTAGTAATACAGGGGCTTGATGCCCACTGGGTCGCGGGCCAGCGTCAGCTTCTGGGTCTGCTTGTCGAAGATGCCCACGGCATACATGCCGTTGAGCCACCCAAAGCTCTCGGCGCCGTAGTGCGCAAAGAGTTCGAGCACCACTTCGGAGTCGCCGTGCGTCTTCCAGGCGTGGCCAGGGAGCTTCGCGCGCAACTCTTCGAAGTTGTACACTTCGCCGTTGTAGATCATCACGTAGCGCCCGTTGGCCGAGTCCATCGGCTGGTTGGCGCCTTCGGAGAGGTCGATGATGGAGAGGCGGCGGTGGCCGAGGCCGATGCCGCAATCCTCAAAGAAATAGCCGCCCGAGTCGGGGCCGCGGTGCACAAGGGTGTCGGTCGCTTCCTTCAGCTGGAGCTCCGTGTTGCCCTGGGTAAAAAATCCGGCGATTCCGCACATAGGTTGTTGGTTTAAGAGTGTGCCGCGGGGGTGCGCGCGGCGGCGCCCGCTTCGGCGGGACGCTTCAGGTAATCGAGCACCATCCGGATCTTGGAGGCCCAGGACACGTTGTCCTCGGCATACCGGCGGATGGTTTGGCTCATGTCCGTGGTGCTGTGCACGCGCTGCGCAAACTGCACGAGGGCGCCCACGTCCACCGGCTCCTCGCCTTCGGGCACGTAGAGCACGTAAGGCAGGTCGGCGGGCATGTCCTCGTCGGGCGTCGACACCACGATGGGCAACCCGCGTCCGAAGTACTCGCGGTTCTTCAGCGAGCTCGAGAAGGTGATGCCGATGCGGTGAAAGCCGAGCGTGCCGATGGCGAGGTGGTTGTCGTTATAGACGGCGTCGAGCTCGGCGCCGGTCTTGAAGTGGTGGAAGGTGACGTATTCGCCCAGCTGGAACTCGTCTACCATTGCCTTGATCTTGTCGTACTCGGCGCCCATGCCCACGATGTTGAAGTGGACCGGGATGGCGCCGGGGCTCTTGAGGTAGGCGGGCATGCCGGCCACGAGGCGCTCGTAGGCATGCCACTTCTTGAGGCTCGACACGGAGATGAAGTTGACGCGCTGGCGCACGTCGGTCTTCACCTGCACCACGGGCAGGCTGTCGAGCTCGATGCCATTGTTGATGGGAATATTGGGGAGGTTGTCCACGAAGTCCTGGCCCGCATAGGTTACCGTAAAGTCGGCATTGCGGTGGGCGCGGAGCTCGTTGCCGCGGTTGAGGCGGTAGAGCACCTTCTTCATCTTCGAAAGCTCGTTCACGTAGGGGTAGTAGCCGTACTCGAGGATGATCTTCGCCCTGGGATGGTCGCGGCGCAGGCCCTGGATAAAGTCGGCGATGGGCTTGAATACCATCGGGGTGCGGTACCAGATGAAGTCGTAGGAATTAGCCTTCACATGCTGGCGGATCTTTTTCCAGCCGGTGACCTGGTAGCGGTAGATGCGTGCGTACTTGCCGGAGGGGAAAGCGTAGAAGGGCTTGCCGTTGAGGTGGATGCCGGTGGAGTAGAACTCGATCACATCGATGTCGACGCCATTCTTGATGAATCCGTCGCGGATGCCCTGGTTCTTGACCACGATGCCGTCGGCCTTGTTGAGGTCGCGGATGATCGGGAATATAAGTAAGCCTTTCATGTTGTGTGTTTAAGGGTCGGTGGCGGCGGAGGCGGGCTCGGCTGCCGGGTTGCCGGTGGCGCGGCGGGCCCTGAAGGCGGCAGCAAGCCGGCGGAGCGTACCCCGGTTGAGCAGCCCTGCCGCAGCGATCAGGAGCGCAAAGATAGCCATCTTCGCGGCGAGGAGCCCGGTGCCTTCGAGGCCGTTGACGCCGGGCGCCGCCAGCAGCACGGCCCCCGCCGCCACCGCCAGCAGCCCGCCTGCGCGGGTCCAGTTGTAGGGCACCGGGTAGAGGCGCTGCGCGGCCCGCGCGATATAGATATTGAGGGCCACCGAGCCGGCGAGCGTAGCCCAGGCCGCGCCGGCGCGGCCCAGCGGCGGCACCAGGGCAAAGTAGAGGGCCACCGTCAGCACCGAGGCGATGCCCACGGCATGTGCATAGGGCTTGTTGGTGCGGGCCAGGTTGCAGCCGATGGTGGTGATGTTGGCAATGCCCATCAGGAACACGTTGCAGCCCAGGATGCCCACGACGCCGGCGGCCGGGTAGTAGGGCGCCGTGGTAAAGAGCCGCAGCACCTCGGGTGCAAAGATCCAGAGGCCCGCAGCGGCTACCGAACCGGCCGTGATGTACACCAGGAACACCTGGGCATACACCTGGCGGTGGTCGGGCTGCCGCGCGATGGAAAGCGCGAACGGCGCCCAGGCCTGGTTGAAGGCCATCACGATGATGTTGACCAGCCCCGCGAAGGTGACCCCGATCTGGTAAAGGCCCACTTCGGTGGTGCGCTGCGCGCTCAGGTGCTCGAGGGCATAGGAGCCGGCATTGCCGAGGGCCCAGAACGAGAGCGCGGCGGGCACCAGCGGCGCGCTGAAGCGCAGCATGGCGCGGAGGCGCTCCCGGCTGAAGTGGCGGACGCTCAGCCAGCTTCCCATCCGTGCAAGTACGATAGCGGCGCCCAGCACCGAGGAGAGCAGCTGCGCCCAGAACACCCCCGACACGCCGATGCGGAGCCAGGCTACCAGCACGATGCTCGCGCCGATCATGGTCAGGCTCACCAGCAGCGTGAAGATCACCGTCGGCACCGGCTTGCGTCCGTATTTATACCAGTTGATCAGGAGCCGGTGGGTGGTCACGAAGGGCAGGTTCACCGCCATGATGCGGAACAGGTAGCCCAGGTCGGGTCGCGACAGCACGGCGCGGCTCAGCAGGGGTGCGCTGAGGAAAATGAGCGCCCCGAAAAGCCCGGCGGCGCCGAGTTGGAACCAGAACCACGAGGCGAAGGTGCTGCGCCGCTCCTGTTCTTCGGGGTGCTCCCAGAACCAGACGGCCACGGCCGCATCAAGCCCGAACACCACCAAGATCGTGAGCAGGAAGAACGTCACGTTCACCAGGTTCACGATGCCGTAGTCGGCCGGGGTGAAGATGCGCGCGTACACCGGCACCAGGAACAGCGAGATGAGCCCGGCGATCACGCTCGAGAGTCCGTAGATGAGGCTGTCGCCCGCCAGTTGCTTGAAGTGCTTCAGCATCCTCAGATAAGGCCCCTTGCTTCGAGGCTCTTTTTATGTTGCGCGAAGTCGGGCATCCACTTTTCCGCCACGGCCCTCGTCAGTCGTTTATCGGTGTTCGATGCTGTTTCGCCTTTCGGAAGCACGAAGTGGTCCCGGAAGAACAGCGGCTGGTAAGGACATGCAGTCGCTCCCTCCTGCAGTTGGGTCAGGATGCCCGAGGTGATGCGGCCGACGTCGTTGTGCTGCTCGGCCCAGGCGCGGCCCGCGTAGGCCCGCTCGCGGCGGAACTCCTTGTCAACGATCATACGCTTCACCACGTCGTAGAGGTTATCGTGGTCGATGGGGCATACCGGCGGGCGGAAGAACCCGGGGGAGCCGCCGTAGTAGCGGGTCGCCACGGCGTTGCCGGTGAGCATGCCTTCCACGCTGAGGATGCCGGGGCCGTGAAGGATGAGCTCGTCCACCAGCAGGTCCGAATCGCGGAGCAGCGCCCGGAGCTCCTTGTTGGGCATGTTCTGGATAAAGCGCAGGTCGAAGGCAATGCCCTCGGACCTGAGCCGGTCGAATACGCCCAGGATGACGTCGGTGCCTTTGATGGCGGGCGCCGAGGGCGCATGCACGATCACGGGCACGTCGCGGTCGGGGTAGTGAAAGCTATACTGGTCGAGCTCCAGCGGGATCGGGAAGTGATCGTAGGGCCGGATCGCGAGCCCGGCCTGGTCGGGCAGGGAGTAGATGAGGTCGCTGTGCAGCTCCACCTGGCGGAGGAGGCGCAGGTAGTGCGCGAAGGGTTGCTGGTACACGGCCGGCCAGTCTTTCACCGGCAGCCCGAACTCCTGCTCGAAGGCCTGCGGGTAGCGCACGTCGGAGCCTACGCAGATCGACACCACCTTCTTGCCCATCTTCTTGAGCACCTCGAGGTCCTTGCCATGGCGCATCAGGTACCAGCCGGCCCAGATGAAAATGAATACGTCGTGCTCGGCGAAGATGCGCTTCGTCACCAGCCCGTCGAAGAGCGGCGTGGTGACGCGCAGCTTCAGCGCCGCCTGGTTCAGCAGCGAGTTGGGCGTTCCGAAGGGCACGTCGGTATCCCGGCCCAGCACGTAATCGGCCCAGCGGTCGCTGAGCAGGTCGTAGTGGTGGTCCGGGAAAAAGCGGTGCTTCGTGTTGGCGCAGGTGGTTACCTGGTGCCCCTGCCGCTTCAGCTCATTGGCGTAAAGCGTCACCAGCCCGCAGATCTCCACACAACCGACAAAAATTCTCATATGCTTATGGTCCCCGAAGGGACGCTAATTCTGATTAAATACAGTGATCTAACATCTCAGATCTGAAATCTTAGATCTGAGATCTGAGCATCCCCGCCAGCTTCTGCCGGTCGGGAAAGTTGACCAGCACGCCGAGGTCCTTGCCCTGGTACACGACCATGGAGCCGAGGGCCACGGCCGATGCACCGCCGCCATGCACCGCCGCCCCGATGTGCTCGATCGAGGAGGCGCCGCCGTGGGCGATCACGGGCAGCGAGGTATTGGCGGTTACGAGGCGCACGAGGTCGGTATCGAGCCCCTTCCAGGTGCCTTCGCGGTCGATCGAGGTGAGCAGGATCTCGCCCGCGCCCTGCTTTTCGACCTCCTGCACCCAGCTTACGGGGTCCTTCTTTTCGTTGACGGTGCCCGAGAGGCTGTAGACCTCGTACTTACCCCAGAAATTCTTCTTGACGTCCACGGCCACCACCACGGCCTGCGACCCGTAGATCGCGGCGATGTCGGCGATGAGCGCCGGCTTGCGGAACGCCGCCGTGTTGAGGATCACCTTTTCAAAGCCGAGGCCGAACACGCGGCGGGCCTTCTCCACCGAGTTAATGCCGCCGCCGTAGCTAAGGGGCATGAAGCACTCGTCGGCGATCTCTTTCAATACGGCGTAGTTGGGCTCCTGCCCTTCCTTCGAAGCGCGGATGTCGACAAAGGCGAGCTCGTCCACCTCCAGCTCGTTGAAGATGCGCACCGTATTCACCGGGTCGCCGATATAGCCCCACTTGCCGAAGCGCACGGTCTTTACAAGGCTTTCGCCCACAAGCTGGAGACAGGGGATGACGCGGGTCTGGAGCATATCAGAGGGCGGCGAAGTTTTTAAAGAGCTGCATCCCGAAGCGGTGGCTCTTCTCGGGGTGAAACTGCGCGCCGAAGATGTTGCCCTGCTGCAGCGCCGAGTCGAACGTGACGCCGTGCGTCGTCTCCAGGATGGCGTTCCGGCGGTCTTCGGCCTTTACATAATAGGAATGCACGAAGTAAAAGCGGTATTCGGGATCGAATCCGGCGGTAAGCGGGCTCGGCGTGGCCGGCTTCACGCCATTCCAGCCCATATGCGGCACCTTCAGTCCCTCGGCGGGCGGGAAGCGGTGTGTGAAGGCAGGTATCCACCCGAGGCCGGGCAGCACGCCTTCCTCGGAGCCCTTCGTCAGCAACTGCATGCCGAGGCAGATGCCCAGCGTGGGTACTTTCTCCACGAGGGCCTTGTGGTCGAGCACTTCGCGCAGCGGCGTGCCGTTGAGGCGCTCCATGGCGGCATCGAAAGCACCTACTCCGGGGAGCAGCACCTTTTCCGCTTTTGCCAGTACGTCGGGGTCAGCCGTGATCTGCGCGGGGGCGCCGATCTTCTTGAACATGTTCAGCACCGAGCCGAGGTTGCCCAGGCCGTAATCCACGATCGTCGTCACGCGCCTTCGGTTTTGGAGGTGTACTTGATGTAAAAGCTCATCGGAACGAGCTGCGCCTTCGCGAGCATATAGAACAGCGGGCGCAGGCGCTCGAAGCGCTTCTTGTAGGTCTTGTACGCGGTGTATTTCTTCTTCTCGCCGGTCATGATGCGGTCGTACTCCTCGGGCGAGAAGCCGGTGCGTTTCTGGAAGTAGGCCACGAGCTCGGGATTGGGCTCGATGGGCTTCCGGTAGATAGCGAGTGCCTCTTCGCGGGGCATGAGGCCGTTGCGGGCGGCGGCGGCGAGGGTCCAGTTGCGGTCGTCGACGCCGAACTTCACGGGCTTGTACACCGAGTAGGTGAAGGCCGAGATGCGGTTCTCGAGGTGGTGGCCGCCGTAGTATTGCCAGCCGAACTTTTCGGCGAGGAAGGCCTTGGCCGTTTCCTTCGAGTAGTCGATGTACCAGAGGGGCCGGATCTTCTTCACACGCTTCACCAGCACCCACTTCATGAAGGAGGCGAAGTTCATGTTCGGGAAGGTCTTCATCGGGCGCTTGCCGAAGCGGCGGTGGATGTCGGAGATGTACTTCCCGTCGAAATAGTTGGTGCCCATCGGGCTCACGCCCTCGGCAATGAAGGAGTGGCCTTCGAGAATATACTTCACGCCGGCTTTCGAAGCGGCGCGGTAGAGCGTTTCGGCGAGGGCGATGTCGGTGGGGCAATCGAGCTCGGGCACGTTGGCGAGGAAGAACGAGCGCGTGATGTCGTCCATTTCCTTGTTGTCCACCACGAGGGTCGACAGGTCCACACCCAGCGCCTTCGTCACCTTGCGGATGTTCTCGGTAGCGATGGCGGAGTTCCAGGTATTGTCGAAGTGCACGGCGAGCGGGCGCAGGCCCCACTCCACCGCCTTGGCCAGCATGTAGGAGGAGTCGGTACCGCCCGAAAGGCCGATCACGCAATCGTACTTCTTGCCCTTGCCTTCGGCTTTGATCTTTCTGATGTAGGCCATGAGCGCGGCCTCGCCTTCGGGAGTGCCGGTCTTGTATTGCTCCTTCAGCCCGTCCGACATTTTGCAATAGTTGCACACCCCCTGCTCGTCGAAGGAGATCCGGGCTACGCGCTCGTCGTAGATACAGCGGCTGCAGATCTTCATGAGGGTTGGAGGGATTTAGCTTCCTGGAGGGATTTGATGGTGAGCTCGATGCCTTCTTCCACGGTCACCTTCGGGTTCCAGCCGAGCGTATGGCGGATCTTCTCGATGTCGATGACGCGGCGGCGGATGTTGTCGATATGACGCTCCGGCACGCGTTGCGTTTTCAGGTTGGAGAAGTGTCCTTTCAGGATGTGCACGATCCCGTTCACCGTGAGCTCGCGGCAGGTGGCTACGTTGAACACGGCGCCGAGTGCCTTAGGGTGCACCGCCGACAGGATGGTGGCGTCGATGGCATCGTCGATGAACGTATAGTCGCGGGTCTGCTCGCCGTCGCCGATCACCGTCAGCTCATCGCCCTTGATGGCCTGGTCGATGAACTTGCCGAGCACGCCGCAATACGGGTTCTTCGTGCTCTGGCCGTAGCCGTACACGTTGGAGTAGCGGATCGAGGCGGTGGGCACGTCGTAGAGCATGTTGTACATCAGCGTGTAGGTCTCGCCGAGGTACTTGGTGGCGGCATAATGGCTCAGCGGGTTCACCGGGTCGGTTTCGGCCACGGGCAGCTTGGAGGAGTAGCCGTATACCGAGCACGACGAGGTGTACACGAAGCGGCGGATGTTGCGGAGGTCGTTCCTGCGGATATACTCGAGCATCTCGAGCACACAGCGCGCATTCACGTCGAGGTCTTCCATCGGCTCCACGTGCGAGTGGGCCACCTGGATGCAGGCGAGGTGAAACACATAGTCCACTTCGTGCATCAGCTCTTTCCAGGTGTCGAGGGCGCGCACGTCGGCCTGCACAAAGCGGACCTTGTTGCGCACGGGGGCGATGCTCTCCACGCTGGCGTTCTTGCCGTTGTCGAGGCAGATCACCGCGCAGTCGTATTCATTTACCAGGGTCTTCACGAGGTTGTGCCCGATAAAGCCGAGCCCACCCAGCACGAGCACGCGGGTGCCGCGCATCTCTTCATAGTGATTTCTTAATTCCATGTACGTTTTCTGGTCTAGGGTTAAGGGATATGATAAAGGCGTTTCGCTCAGCGGAGCCGGTATGGGGCGGGAGGCATAGGCTGGAGGTCCTACAGTTGACACTCCCTGCACTTCCCGCTTTCCGGAAGCTATTGCTTAAAGCCGTTGTTACTGTCGGTGGCGGCATAGACCCGCTCGATGATATCGACCACCTTGAGGCCCTCGAGGGCGTTGGTGGTGATGGTGGCGCGGCCCTTCAGCACGTCCACCACGTTGTCGATCACGTAGTGGTGGTTCTGCGCCGAGCCTTTGTAGGCGCCGTAGTCGTTGCCCGGGTTGGTGGGGGCGAGCTCCGGCAGCGTGTAGTCCTTCACATGGCAGTACTCCACCTTTTCCATGTACTGGCCGCCGATCTTCACGCTTCCGTGCTCGGCCACGACGGTCATGCTGCTCTCGAGGTTGCGGTCCCACACGGAGGTGGAGAAGTTGAGGCAGCCCATGCCGCCGTTCACGAAGTCGAAGGTCACGACGCCGGAGTCCTCGAACTCGGTGAGCGCCGCGTGGTTGTGGTCGGCGAGGCGGGTGCGGATGTGCTCGATGTCGCCGAAGAGCCAGTACATGACGTCGATGAAGTGCGAGAACTGCGTAAAGAGGGTGCCGCCGTCGAGCTCCCGCGTGCCGTGCCAGGAGCCCTCCTTGTAATAGCGCTCGTCGCGGTTCCAGTAGCAATTGAGCTGCACCATGAAGATGCGGCCGAGGCGCCCGCTGTCGACCAGTCCTTTGATCCAGACCGAGGGCGGCGAGTAGCGGTTCTGCATCACCGCAAATACGTGGCGGTGGGCGTTGAGGGCTTTGTAGATCACCTTTTCGGCGTCCACCCGGCGGAGCGCCATCGGCTTTTCGATCACCACGTGCTTCCGTGCCTCGAGGGCCTGCAGCGCCTGCGCGGCATGGTGCCCGTTGGGCGTGGCGATGTTGATGACGTCGGCCGGGATCCCGGAAGCGTAAAAATCTTCCGCATTGCCGAACACGGGCACGCCGAAGGGCGCAAGCTTGCTGGTCACCTCGTGACTCGTATCCACCAGGGCGGTGAGCTCGGCCTCCGGGTGGCGCTGGATCATCTCTGCATGACGCTTCCCGATATGGCCGCAGCCGATTACCGCGAAGCGCACTTTCTGTTCGGGTTCCACTAGCTTATTTTTTTGACCTGTCGGTCCTTGAGTTCATAGGAGGCGCCGCTCTCCGGGCAGGTGGCGTGGCCCTCCGCATCGAAGTGCAGTCGGTGGCCGCGCTCGCTCATCCAGCCGATGTGGCGCGCGGGGTTGCCCACCACGAGGGCGAAGGGCGGTACGGGCTTCGTTACTACCGCGCCGGCGCCGATAAAGGCGTACTCTCCGATTTCGTTGCCGCACACGATGGTGGCGTTGGCACCGATGGAGGCGCCGCGGCGCACGAGCGTCTGCTGGTATTCGTGCTTGCGGCTGACGGCGCTGCGCGGGTTGATGACGTTGGTGAACACCATCGAGGGGCCCAGGAACACGTCGTCCTCGCAGATGACGCCTTCGTAGATCGAGACGTTGTTCTGCACGCGTACGTTCTTTCCGAGCACCACCTTCGGCGACACCACCACGTTCTGGCCGATGTTGCAGCCTTCACCGATGACGCATCCGGGCATGATGTGGCTGAAGTGCCAGATCTTGACGCCGGGCGCGATGCTGCAGCCTTCGTCTACGATCGCGCTCGGGTGCGCGAACCAGGAGTGGGTGTCGCTCATCGTGCCATTTTTAATACCTGGTGCAGGTAGTGTCCGTAGCCGCTCTTGATGAGGGCGTCGCCCTGGCTGCGGAGCTCGTCGGCCGAGATGAAGCCCATGCGGTAGGCCACTTCCTCGATGCAGCCGATCTTGGTACCCTGCCGCTTTTCGATGACGCGCACGAACTCGGAGGCATCGTGCAGCGAGTCGAAGGTGCCGGTGTCGAGCCAGGCGGTGCCGCGCTTCAGCACGGATACCTTGAGCTCGCCGCGGCGGAGGTATTCTTTGTTCACGTCGGTGATCTCGTACTCGCCGCGCGCCGAGGGCGCGAGGTCGCGGGCGATCTGCACCACGGAGTTGTCGTAGAAATACAGGCCCGGCACGGCGTAGTTGCTTTTCGGCTGCGCGGGCTTCTCTTCGATCGAGAGCACGTTCTGCTGGTCGTCGAAGTCCACCACGCCGTAGCGCTCGGGATCGCTCACCGCGTAGGCGAATACGTAGGCGCCGTTCACGTCGTTGAGCTCCTGCAGCTGGCGGCCGAGGCCGGAGCCGAAGAAGATATTGTCGCCGAGCACGAGGGCCACCTTATCGTTGCCGATGAAGTCGGCGCCGATCACGAAGGCCTGCGCCAGGCCGTTGGGTACGGCCTGCACCGCGTACTCGAAGCGGCAGCCCACCTGGGAGCCGTCGCCGAGCAGGCGCTTGAACTGGTCGTTGTCTTCGGGCGTGGTGATGATGAGGATCTCCTTGATGCCGGCCATCATGAGGATCGAAAGCGGGTAATACACCATCGGCTTGTCGTAGATCGGCATGAGCTGCTTCGAGATCGCCTTGGTGATCGGGTAGAGGCGGGTGCCGCTGCCGCCGGCCAGAATGATTCCCTTCATATAAGCTTAGTTGGTGGTTGCGGGTTGGGTTTTGCTGCTGTAGGTGCGCAGGAGGATGTCCACGATGCGGCCGGCCGTTTGTCCGTCCCACAGCTCGGGTACGCCGCCCTGCTTCCAGTCGTTGCTGAAGAGGCGCTCCATATAGGGAGGTAAGGCTGCCGGGTCGGTGCCGATCAGCTCGTTGGTGCCCACGGTCACGGTCTCGGGGCGCTCGGTGCTGTTGCGCAGCGTGATGCAGGGCACCCCCATCACGGTCGTTTCCTCGGTAATGCCGCCGGAGTCGGTGATGACGGCGCGGGCGCGCTCCACGAGGTAGTTGAACTGCAGGTAGCTCATGGGCTCCACGAGGTGCAGGTTCGGCGCCGAGATGTTGAATTGCTTCAGGTTGCGGGCCGTGCGCGGGTGCACGGGGAAGATGATGGGCAGGTTGCGGGACGTCTGCGTGATCGTATCGATGAGGGTACGCAGTCCTTCCGCATCGTCTACATTGGCGGGGCGGTGCAGGGTGAGCACGAAGTATTGCTGCGGCTGAAGGCCGAGGTCGCTCCAGAAGGCGGGCTGCACGAAGCGCGGGCGCTGCTTCAGCAGGGTGTCGATCATGGTGTTGCCTACGAAGTGGATGCGCTCCTCCCCTACGCCGCTGCGGCGCAGGTTGGTGTTCGCTACTTCCGACGTGGTGAAGAACAGGTCGGTGATGGAGTCCGTAACAATACGGTTCACCTCCTCGGGCATCGTCATGTCGCCCGAGCGGATGCCGGCCTCTACGTGGGCCACGTCGATATTGAGCTTCTTGGCCGCGATGGAGCACGACATGGTGGAGGTAACGTCGCCCACCACCAGCACGAGGTCGGTGGGGTTGGCGAAGAGCTCCTGCTCGAAGCGGACCATGATGTTGGCGGCCTGCTCGGCCTGGGTGCCGCCGCCGCACTCGAGGTTGGCGTCGGGCTCCGGGATGCCCAGCTCCGTGAAGAAGCTCTCGCTCATGTTCTTGTCGTAGTGCTGCCCGGTGTGCACGAGGCGGTATTCGATGGGCTGGCCGGCGGCGCCGGCCTGGCGGATGGCCTCGATGATCGGCGCGATCTTCATGAAGTTGGGGCGGGCGCCGGCTACAAGCGTTACTTTCATATGTGGGTGTTGCCCGCGCGCGGCGGGCAGTTGATTGTTTAAGGGTTCGTGATGAGGGGCTTCAGCCGCTGGCCGAGGAGCGCCGAGTAGAGCGCGGCACCCCGGTCGTTGACGTGGCCGAAGTTGGCGAAGTTGCAGGGGTCCTGGCTGAGCGGCAGGTTATCGTCCATATCCAGCGGGGTGTTGCCGCGCAGCGAGTCGAGCACGGTGCGCCATTGCGGGAAATTGTTGAACGACTGCTGCATCATACCGCGCCACTCGGGCACGTATACGAGGCGCAGCGGGATGTTGCGCCCGGCGCAGATGCGCTGGATATCCTGAAATGCCTTTCTGCCTTCCTCGTCGAAGATGAGCGTCACCTTCTTATACGGCTTTGCGTGGAGCGTATCGATGCAGGCCGTTCCGTTCGACAGGTAGCCCTTGTAATTGTACGTTTTGGCCATCTTCAGCTCGTTGGACCCGCGCAGCCCGCGGAACGCAAGGCTTTTCGCATAGTCGTCGTAGTAGATGATGCGCAGGGGCGTCAGGTACTTCAGGTACATCCAGTTGAAATCCTCCTTCTGCTCCCTGAAGGCGGTCGCAACCACGGGGTTGTCGAGGTGATCAAAATACTGGATCGGGAAGAACATCCGCGTCTTGGTATAGAACGAATGCCCGTCTACCGACAGTACGACAAGGCGCGGCGCGGGGTGCTTGGCGAGGTAGCCTTCGAGCACGGTGCGGAACTCTACGAAGCGGCCGCCCTCGGCGCCCGCGTTGTAAGTGTTCAGGCCGGTCACGGAGTCCACTACGCGCGGGTTCACCGTATTGTGCATCCGCGACGAGCCGAGGAAGAGGATGTCGTGGCGGGTAGTGCCGCGCAGGATCTCGTTCATGCGCTCCTTCTTGTGCACATGATAGCGGGCGCTGCCTTTCTCGATCCCTTTCTGCAGCAGGGTGGCGAGCACGAGTGCGCCGGCCACCGGAACGATCATTTTCAGGATGGTATTCATGGCACTAGAACTGGAAGTAGATGAAGGAGACGCGCTGGAACACGCCGAAAGCGATGATGAAGAACAGGATCATGGTGTTGAAGGCCACGTCGAGGTAGGGCTTGTTGTTGAGGCGCGTCTGCAGCACGTCCTGGTACCGCTCGTTCACGAAGAGCAGCCCGATCATGAACAGGGCGATGAGCGCCGACGTGTTGCCGAACTGCGCGTCGTCGGCCTTCGGGTTGAGCGTGAAGTTGCCGAAGTCGGCCTGGAACATCTGCCCGATCATATAGAAGGCCTCGCTGGCGCTGGAGGCGCGGAAGAACACCCAGGCGATCACCACTACCCCGAAGGTGAGGGCCAGCGACCACATGTTGCCCAGCCAGGTGCTCTTGTGGCTCTTGTTGATATACTCCTTATAAAAGGTATAGCCGGTGATGAGCACCGCGTGCACCGCGCCCCAGATGATGAAGGTCCAGTTGGCGCCGTGCCAGAAGCCGCTCACGAGGAATACGATGGCCACATTGAGGTAGCGGCGCACGTTGGATACGCGGTTGCCGCCAAGCGAGATGTAGAGGTAGTCGCGGAACCAGGTGGAGAGCGAGATGTGCCAGCGCTTCCAGAACTCCTGGATGTTGCGGGCGAAGTAGGGCCGGTTGAAGTTGGTCATGAGCTTGAAGCCCATCACCTTGGCCGAGCCGATGGCCATGTCGGAATAGCCCGAGAAGTCGCAATAGATCTGGATGGCGAAGAGCACCGAGGCTACGATGATGTTGGCGCCGGGCCAGTCCTGCGGCGCGCCGTACACCTGGTCTACGTACAGCGAGAGGCGGTCGGCGATCACCACTTTCTTGAAGAGGCCCCACAGCATCAGCTTGAGGCCCTCGTATACGCGCTGCGTGTCCCACTTTTGCTCTGTATGGAACTGGAAGAGCAGGTTCTGCGGTCGCTCGATGGGGCCCGCCACGAGCTGCGGGTAGAAGAGCACGTAGAGCGAGTAAATGCCGAAGTGGCGTTCCGCCTTTTCCTTGCCCCGGTACACTTCGATGGTGTAGCTCATCGCCTGGAAGGTGTGGAACGAGAGTCCGATCGGAAGAATGATGTTGAGCAGGGGCAGCGGCGTGGTTTGCTGCAGGCCGAAGCTTTCGTTGATGTTGCTGATGAAGAAGTTGTAATACTTGAACACCACCAGGATACCGACATTGGCCACGAGGCTTGCCCCGAGCCACCATTTCCGCCGCTTGCCCTCGGCCTCCTCGATGAAGATGCCGGCGTAGTAATCGATGATGATCGTGAAGATGAGGATCAGGATATACACCGGGATGAACGCCATGTAGAAGATACAGGAGGCGATCAGCAGGTGCAGCCAGCGCCACTTGTGCGGCAGCAGGAAGAAGATCAGCGTCACGATCGGGAAAAAGAGCAGGAACTCGAATGAGTTGAATAACATGGTTCAGCAGTTAGAAACGATGGACGATGGTAGGGGCGGTCATTCGCCGCCCGCGGTCTCTTTCACGCGCGGCGGCTCCGGCTCGCCGGCGGGAGGCGGAGTGGCCTGCCGGCGCAACGGGTTGCCGCCGAGCAGCTTGCGGAGCCCGTAGAACTGGTTCACGAAATACAGGGTGATCCCCGACATGAGGGCGTACACCGCTACGCTGGTATAGGTAGCCCCGATGGGGCCGAAGTACGAAACGTTGACATAGTTGAGCGCGCAGCAGGTGACGACGCCCACGAGCGAGGTCACCATCAGCAGCTTGTTCTTCTTCAGGAACAGCAGGTAGGTCATGAACATGCTCTGGAGCCCCGAGAAGAACATACCCAGCGTGAGGAAGAAGGCATAGGCCTGTCCTTCCTGGAAGGCAGCGCCGATGAAGAACCGGAAGATGAGCGGCGTCAGGGCCAGCATACCCAGCATGGTAGCGAGGCAAACCGCGATGAACTGCAGGTTGATCTTTCGGAGCGCCGCGAAATTGATCTGCTCCCGCGCGAGCTCGCGCAGGATGCCGGGCTGAAAGGTGGTCAGCAGCGTCACGATCATCAGGCGCACGATCACCGATATCTGGGCGCCGGCGCTGTACTGGCCAACGTCCTTCACCGTGCTGAAGTGATCGATGAAAAAGCGGTCGGAGAACGAGAACACGAATATGGCGAGGCGCTCCGGCACCAGCGGCAGGCCAATCCGGAAATTGGCCTTCAGCTTCGACGACTCGAACTTGCCTTCCATGAGGCGCCACCTGCGTACGAGGTAAATGGCGATCAGCAGGCTCACCAGCAGGGCCGCATTGCTGCCGAGGAGGCGGCCTTTCCAGGCGAGGGGAATGAAATAGATGAACAGCACCGTGGTGCTCACCTCCACGAGGTTCTTCACGATCGATACCGCTGCGAAGCCGAGGTGGTTGCCGCGGTTGCGGAGCTGCACGAGGAAGATGTCGCTCACCAGGATCATGAAGCAGCACAGCGGGAAGGTGACGGCGAAGACCGTGTTGACGTGCAGCAGCGCTTCGACCTGCCGGTGGAAAACGGCAAACAGCGCGGTGAAGCCCAGCGTCGCGAGCAACGGCAGCGCCATGGCGTTCACGAACTGGTGCTTGAAGTCTCCTTCCGACAGCTTGAAGAAATCCACGCCGAGCATCACCTGCATCCCGAGGCCAATGAACGGCGTCATGAAGATGCAGAAGGCACTGTACAAGTTGATCACGCCGTAGTCCGCCGCATTCAGGGAATGCGTCAGGAAGGAGAACACCACAAACGACACGCCCGCGGTGAAGAAGGTCGTAAACGTGTAGATGTAAAAAGGCTTCAGCTTGCTCAGCATGGGTGGTGGCTACATGTGGGTACCGGGGAGCATCAGGCCTGGTACTGGCCGGCGTAGTACTGCTGGTACGCGCCGCTCGTGACGTGGCGCAGCCATTCCTCGTTCTGCAGGTACCAGTCGATGGTGAGCGAAAGACCCTCCTCGAAGGTGACGCTCGGCTTCCAGCCCAGCTCCCGGTTGATCTTCGAGGCATCGATGGCATAGCGCAGGTCGTGGCCCGGACGGTCCTTCACGAAGGTGATGAGCCCTTCCGAGGTGCCTTCGGGGCGACCGAGCTTCTCGTCCATCTGGCGGCACAGGAGCTTAACGAGGTCGATGTTCTGCCACTCGTTGAAGCCGCCGATATTGTAGGTCTCCCCGTTCTTACCCTCGTGGAACACGAGGTCAATGGCTACGGCATGATCCTTCACGAAGAGCCAGTCGCGGGTATACTTGCCGTCGCCATACACGGGCAGCGGCTTGTTGTGGATGATGTTGTGGATGCAGAGCGGGATCAGCTTCTCGGGGAAGTGATTGGGCCCGTAGTTGTTGGAGCAGTTGGTGACCACGATGGGCAGGCCGTAGGTGTCGTGGTAGGCCCGCACGAAGTGATCCGAAGAGGCCTTGGAGGCCGAATAGGGCGAGTGCGGGTTGTAGGGCGTCTCCTCGGTGAAGAAGCCTTCGGCGCCCAGGGCTCCGTACACTTCGTCGGTGGATACGTGGTAGAAGCGCTTGCCTTCCTCCTGGCCTTTCCAGGCGAGGCGGGCGGCGTTGAGCAGGTTCACGGTGCCGATCACATTGGTGAACACAAAGTCGAGCGGCGACACGATGGAGCGGTCTACGTGGCTCTCGGCGGCGAGGTGGATGACGCCGTCAGGCTGGTACTGCGCGAAGAGCGCATCCACGGCGGCGGCGTCCACGATGTTCACCTTCTCGAATACATAGTTGGGCGCATCCTGGATGTCGGCGAGGTTCTCGAGGTTGCCGGCATACGTGAGCGCGTCCACGTTTACGATGCGGTAGCCGGGGTACTTGGTCACGAAGAGGCGGACGACGTGCGAGCCGATAAAGCCCGCGCCGCCGGTGATCAGGAGCGTCTTATTCATATGGAGTAAGAGTAGTTGTGGTGCTGGCGATACCAGGTAAAGGCTTCCTTGAGTCCTTCGCGCACGGTTACTTTCGGGTCGTAGCCCAGGAGGGTGCGGGCCCGGGAGATGTCAGCGAGGCTGTGGCGCACGTCGCCGGCGCGCTCGGGGCCGTGGATCGCCGCCAGGTCGGAGCCGGCGATGCCCTTGATGGTCTCGAAGAGCTCGTTGAGCGTGGTGCGCTCGCCGCAGGCGATGTTGTACACCTGGTTCAGGGCGTCGGTATTCTCGGTGAAGAGGGCGCAGATATTGGCGTGCACGGCATTGCTGACGTAGGTGAAGTCGCGGCTCGTTTCGCCGTCGCCGTTGACGTGCGGCGGCACGTTGTCGAGCACCGCCTTCATGAAGAGCGGGATCACGGCGGCATAGGCCCCGTTGGGATCCTGCCGCGGCCCGAACACGTTGAAATAGCGGAGCCCGACGAAGGAAATGCCGTAAACGTCGGCATACACGCGGGCATAGAGCTCGTTCACGTACTTCGTCACCGCGTAGGGCGAGAGCGGGCGGCCGATCGCGTCTTCCACTTTCGGCAGGCCGGGGTGGTCGCCGTAGGTGGAGGAGGAAGCGGCATACACCACCCGCTGCACCCCGCATTCCCGGGCGGCCGTGAAGATGTGGAGGGTTCCGGTGATGTTGACGGCGTTGGTCGTAAGGGGGTCGTTGATGGAGCGGGGTACCGAGCCGAGGGCCGCCTGGTGCGAGATCCGGTCGATGCCTTTGCAGGCGGCGAGACAGGTCTCGTAGTCGCGGATGTCTCCCTGCAGGAACTCGAAACGCGGGTCGGCTTCGAAGTCCTTCAGGTTGTGGGCAAAGCCCGTGGCCAGGTTGTCGAGCACCCGCACCCCGGTTACCCGCGGGTCACGGAGGAGCTCCTCAACGAGGTTGGAGCCGATAAAACCGGCTCCACCTGTAACAAGTATGTGCATAAAATATTATCCAGCCTTTTCTTTCTTGGCCTTTTTCTTCTTGCTCGGCATGGCCCAGCCAAACCAGCGGCGAAGGAAAGAAGTTCCTTCCACATCATCGTCATAGTAGCCATATCCGTATCCGTAGCCGTAAGAGCCGTTGCCGTAGCCGTAGCCGTAGCGGCCGTAGCCATAGTAGCCGTAGCCCGCACGGAGCTTCACGTCGTTGAGGATGAGCGACATGCGCGGCAGCTGGTTGGCCTTGTAAAAATCATTCACCATCTCGAGCTGCTTCTTGTGGGTAACGCCCTGGCGCACGATGTAGAGGCAGGAGTCGGCGTAGTTGGCGAGCGTCATGGCATCGCCCACCATGCCTACCGGGGCGGTGTCGAGTACCACGAAGTCGAAGTTGGTGCGGAGGTAGTGGAAGACCTCATCGATGCGCTTGTCGAGCAGCAGCTCGGCCGGGTTCGGCGGGATGGGTCCGCAAGGCAGCACAAAGAGGTTGTCGATACCTTCAACAGGTACAATGAGGTCGTCGAGCGAAGCCTTGCCCAGGAGGTAGTTGGTAAAACCGGGCTTCTTCGTCATGTTGAGGCCCTGCAGGATCTTGGGTTTGCGGAGGTCAAGCTCGAGGATCACGGTGCGCTTGCCGGCAAGGGCCATTACGGCGCCCATGTTGGTGGAGATGAACGACTTACCCTCACCCGAGAACGAGGAGGTGACGAGCAGCACGGGCGTGCGGCCAGTCTCGGTAAGCATATACTGCAGGTTGGAGCGGATGATGCGGAACTGCTCGGCGATGAAGGAGCGGCTGCGCGGCTTTACCACTAGGGTCTCTTCGTTGGCGGCGTGGCTCACCTCGCCCAGGATGGAGGCAGAGGTATGGCGCTCGATGTCGACGCGGGAAGAGATCTTGTCGTCCATGATCTCGAGCACAAGCACAAAGAGCAGCGGGATGATGATGCCGATCAGCAGGGCGATACCGCGGATCTTGATCGACGAGGGGCTCACCGGCACCCGGTTCACCTCGGCCTTTTCCAGCACCCCGATGTTGGAGATGGTAGCGGCGAGGGAGATCGCGGTCTCTTCCTTCTTCTCGCTCAGGAAGGCGAACACGGCCTGCTTGCTTTGCTTCTCACGCTCGAGGCCGAGCAGCACCTGCTGCTTTTCAGGTAAGCCGCGGATGGAGGCCTGCAGCGCGGTGTTCCTGCGGTCGACATCGGCGAGCTGTCCTTCGTAGGAGCGGCGCACATTGGAAAGGTTCTCCAAGATGTTGCCGCGCATTTTCTCGATCTGGTCTTCCTTGAGCTTTACGCGGGGGTTGCCCACCGGCACGTTGCCTTCGGTGATGAGCGTTTTACGCTCCATCTGGTAGTTGTTATACAGCGACACCTGCTGGTTCAGCGTCACATCGTTGAGGCCGAGCGAAGAGGGCACGATCTCATAGGTAAGCTTGTTGTCGCGGAGGTAGTCCTGGATCAGCTTCACCACGTTGAGCTGCGCGCGGAGCTCGGTGATCTTCTCGTCGGCGGCGTCGGCACGGGAGAAGTAGGAAGAGGTCATCGACTGGATGTCGCTCAGGTCGTTGGACTTTCTGTAGGCAAGCACATTGCGCTCAATGGAGTCGAGCTCCCGGTTCACCAGCGCGAGGCGGGTGTTCAGGAAGTCCATCGTCTGGCGGTTCTTGCTGTTCTTCTGCTCGATGGTGCCTTCCTGGTATTCCTTCATCAGCTTGTTGACGATGTCGGCCGACATCCAGGGATTCTCCGACTCGAGGTTGATGATGATGATACCGGAGGAGCCCGCCTTGTTATAGGCCTGGAGCCCTTTCCGGAGGGCAGTGGCCATCTGGGCGGGGGAGTTCCACTTAACGCTGTACACGTCTTTGCTGCTGAGGGGGCCGGTAGCGTTGATGCGGAAGAGGCCTGCGGGGTGCGAGATCTCCTGCCCGGTCTTGTACACGCGGCCCTTGCCGTTGATCTGGAAGCTGTTGGCGTCCTTGAAATGAACGGCGAACTCGAAGGGAGCGGTGCTGTCTTTCTGGGCGAGGATCTCAAGACGGAAGGGCGCATCCTTATAGATGTTGAGCTCCTTGATCTTGCCCTTGGCGTAATAGCGGGTATTGATGCCGAGCTCCGCCACCACGCGCTCGAGGAGGGCGCGCGACTTCAGGAACTCGAGCTCATTGTTGATGTTCTTGGAACGGTCGTCGCTGAAGAGCTGCTCGAACTTGTCGCCCGACTTCGCGCCTTTGTCCTCGGTGAGGATGAGCGCACCCTTCGACTGGAATACCGGGGAAGTGTAGCGCAGGTAGAAGAACGCGACGATCAGTGAAAGGACCACCGACAGGATGAACAAAGGCAGGAAGCGGAGGTACTTGAACAGGAATTCTTTGGGGCTGAATCCCGTCTGGTCGCTGCGTGTGGCCTGGTTTTGAGAGCTCATTGATACTTACTTGAGTTAAAGGTTATCGCCTTACGATGATACTATAGAGCAGACCTAAACTAGTAAGGATAGTCAGGCCAAGGGTTAGCTGCTGGATCCGGCGTTGTTGCTCGCCGAGCTGGAGCTTATAATCCGTCTGGTCTACCAGGATCACGTCGTTCTGGCGGAGCTGGTAATACTTCGACTCAAAGATGTTCCCGGCGGTCAGATCGAGCACACCCGTTTCGCGCTGCCCGTCGATCTCGCGGAGCACCCGCACGTTCTTGATGGTGCCGAACTCCGTGATGCCGCCGGCCATGCCCACCGCTTCCAGGATCGAGAGGCGTTCCGTCGGCACCGAGAGCACGCCTGCGTTGCGCACTTCCCCGAGTACCGTTACCCGGAAGTTGAGAAAGCGGATGACGACGCTCGGCTGCGTCAGCACGTCCTTCAGCTTGGCGCGGACCGTTTTCGACAGCTCGTCCTTCGTCAGGCCTTCCGCCTTGATCAGTCCAATACGCGGGATCTCGATGTTCCCGCGTACGTCCACCAGGTAACCCGGCTCCTGCGCGAGGCCGCTGGCCTGGCTCGTGGCCGTAAGGTTATACGGCACGTCGGTGGCGGGGTCGAGGCTCGCGGAGGTGATCTTGATGGACAGAAGATCGTTCTTCTGGATCACCGGCTCTGCAATGAATACGCCCTTGCGGAACGAAGTGTCCTTGATGTCACTCAAGTAGTTGTAAACCACACGACGCGGACCGCACGAGGCAAGAATAAGCAGCACAAATATATAGCAAAAAAAACGCATATACTATTTTGTTTTATCTTCTCCGAGAGGAATTAGCTTGGATTTATCGATTTTCGCTAAAAGCAGATAATCAAGGCTTTCGATCATCACTTTGACGGTTTTACTGCCGACCTGCACCACCCGTCCTTCCGTATTTATCAGGGCCCCGCCGGTGATCATCACGCGCTCGTTGGGCTTCCAGTTCACCTTCACCACTTCCACGTCCTCGTATTCCGAGAGGAAACGCTGGATGGCCTGGATCTCCTTGTCCTTGATCACGGCCGGCTTGCCGTCGCCATACACGAAGTTGATCACCCCTTCGGTCATGCGGACCTCGGTGCGGCGGTCTTCCTCGATCCGTACAAATACGTACGACTTGAACAGGGGCTCCTCGATGAGCTTGATCCGGTCGCTCCACTTGCGGTGTACCTTGTTGAGCGGGCAGTAGCTTTCCACGCCCTTCTGCAGAAGCAGCTGGTGCACCTTCTTTTCCCACCGGGGACGTGTATATATGGCCAACCACTTCGCGCTCACCTGTTCACATTTAGATATAGCTTCGCCACCTCAGTCCCATCCGCATTTCAGAAAAGCGGAGGTCACGGAGCGATTTTGAGGTGCAAATATAGTCGGATTGGTGGGACTGACAAGCCGATAAAAAATACAGATTATGAATCAGTTAAACTGAAATTTGCGCTTTTTGCCGCGATTTTGGTACCTACCTGATTATGAGGACGGTACACATATCTGATAAGCATATTTCCCTATTTTTTACTGCCGGGTCAGGAACACTCTTAATGCTTTTTTAATAGACCTTTAGCCCATGAAGCCCGCTCAACGCTTTTATGCCCTCGACGTATTCCGGGGCGCCACCGTCGCCCTCATGATCCTGGTGAACAATCCCGGCTCCTGGGGCCATATCTACGACCCGCTGGAGCATGCGCCCTGGCATGGCATTACGCCCACCGACCTTGTCTTTCCGTTTTTCCTCTTTGCCGTAGGCAATGCCCTGGCCTTTGTGATGCCCCGCTTCGCCGCCGGCGGCGACGGCGCCTTCTGGCGTAAAGTACTGAAGCGCACCGTGCTCATCTTCCTCATCGGGCTGTTCCTGAGCTGGGCGCCCTTCGTGCGCTGGGCCGGCGACAGCCTCGTGGCCAAGACCTGGACCTGGGCCGACCCGAAAACCGGGGCCCTGTCGGGCATCCGCATCATGGGCGTGCTGCAGCGCATTGCGCTTTCCTACGGGCTCGCCGCCATTATCATCTATTATGCGAAGCCGCGTGGCGCCTTTTACGCGGCGCTTCTCCTGCTGCTCGGCTACTGGGCGCTCTGCGTGCTCGGCAATCCCGCCGACCCCTACAGCCTCACCGGCTGGTTCGGCACCCGCATCGACCTTGCCGTACTGGGCGAGCCGCACCTTTATCATGGTGAAAAGCTGAACGGCAAGCCCTTTGCCTTCGATCCCGAAGGGCTCATCCACACGCTCCCCTCCGTGGCCCAGGTGATCTTCGGATACCTGGTGGGCGACTATATCCTGAAGCGCAGTACGGCCGTGCTGCCGCAGCATACGGGCGCCGACACACCGGCCCTGCGCGAGGAGCCGGGCCAGCACCCGCTCTACGCCACCCTCACGGGCTTGTTCGTGGCTGCAGTGGCCCTGCTCTTCACCGGCTATTGCTGGCACATGAGCTTTCCCGTCAACAAGAAGATCTGGACGAGCTCCTATGTGGTCACCACCACGGGGCTGGCCATCGCGGTGCTGGCGACGATGCTCTGGGCCATCGAGCTGCGGGGCAAGCGGGGCTGGTGGTGCCGCTTCTTCGAGGTGTTCGGCAAAAACCCGCTGTTCATCTTCGCGCTGAGCTCGCTCCTGCCCCGCCTCCAGGCCCTCATCCGCATCCCCGACGGCACGGCCGACGACGGTACGCCGAAGTACATTGCCCCCTTTGGCTGGTTCTATAAATATATATGTGCCCAGGTGCCCGGCGCCCCCGAGAACGGCTCGCTGCTCTACGCCATACTGATGATCCTGTTTTATTGGAGCATCGTTTACTTTATGGACAAGCGGAAGATCTACGTCAAGGTTTAGGAGGGTTTGGAAGGGTTTAGAAGGGTTTAGAAAGGTTCAGGGAGGTTTAGAAAGGTTTAGAAAGGTTTGCGCAAGCGACGACCCTGAACTCAACCCTCCTGAACCTGCTTGAACCTTCCTGAACCTTCTTGAACCTTTCTAAACCTATCAAAACCTATCACCACCCCTAAACCTCCTAAACCTTACTTTTACGCCATGACCGACCTTACCATCCGTTCCGAGCAGGAAGCCTCCGTGGCCATTTTGTTCTCCTGCCTCTTCCAGGAGGGGCAGCAGCCGCCCGGCGAATCGCGTATCGAGCACCTTTCGCGGATGCTCGTGCTGTGCTCCCGCTTCCGGGGCCACAACCTGAGCGAGCTCTCCCAGCATGCCCTTTCCCTCTTCAGCCAGCATGGCGCCAAGGCCCTCATCGAAGCCGCCGCCCCGCAGGTGTCGGCCGAGTTCCGCGAAACCCTCTTCGCCATGATCTGCGAGCTCATGACCGACACCGGCCAGGTATCGGAAGAAACCTCGGAGCGCATCGGCATGTGTGCCCTCTACCTCCAGATCCCCATGGAGCTCATGCGCACTATGGTGACCACTTACATCATCCGCAACCGGTTCAACATCGAAATCGTAGACTAGCCCCCGGCCCGGCCCCCTGTCCCCCGAAGGGGGAACTTAGGTCGATGATACATTACGACTAGATTTATTTTTTTAAAGTAACCAGCTAAAAAAGGCCCGGATCGCGTAGCGATCCGGGCCTTTTGCATTTTCCGCTTTGAAGAGATTTCAGCTGGTAAGGTTTGATGAACCTACGTTCCCCCTTCGGGGGACAGGGGGCCGGGGACAGGGGGCCGGAGCGGCGGTAGCCGTCACACGATGTCCATATCCCCGAAAAAGAACCGGAACTCGGTAGTGGCGAGGCGTTCCGTCTCGGCTTCGCCCTTACCCTTTACCAGGAAGTTGAAGCGGTTGCGGATGCGCTTATGCAACCCGCCGGGCACGGGCAGACCCGGATCATAAAGAAGCACGAAGGCTGCCAGCGCCCGCGCACCGTAGGCGGGAGCCGCTTTCAGGGTGGTCACGAAGCGCGCCTCGTCGGCAGCGATCACGTCCATGAGCAGCAGGAAGGGAATGCCTTTCTTCTGCTCGCGCTTCAGCAGCAGGTAACCGGTCACCTGGCCGCCCTTCGTTACTTCCACCACGTGGATGACGCCCGTCGGGTAGTTGGCGTAGCGCCAGCGGTAATGCTCCGGCGATTTGATGGCGGCGTTGTCGAGCTGGTACAGCTGCGGCGGAAACGCGACGGCGTCGATACCGGGAAGCCGGCGAAAGCGGTAGCCCGAGAAGAGGACACCGGCACCGAAGGGATAGAGCAGCACGTCGGGGCAGCGTCCGCGCCGGTAACCGAACTTCTGGAGGAAGATCGGCGTGCTCATCTCGTTGGTAAAGGTCAGGAAGGTATCGACACCGTGCCCGGCATTGTCTTGCTCGGTCCGGAAATAAAGCTTGCCAAACATGCCTTTGCCGCGCAGGGCGCCGGAGGTGAGCACGTTCTGGGGCATCGCCACGAGCCGCTCCTGCCCGTTGACGCGGTAGCGGAAGTTGTTGGTGGTCGCATATCCTTCGGGGGCGCCGTTGAGGTGCACCACCTGGAAGGAGAAGGATCCCGAAGGATTGGCGAAATACCAGTGGCGGATGAAATCGGCCGTCATGTTCTCGTTGCCGCCGTTGGCACGGGCGAGGGCATGCAGCCGGTCGGCCTCCTCCAGGCTTGCGGACGCGAAAACGGGCTCGGGATTAGGATGAGACATGGGAAGGTGCGGGGTTATTGGCCGCCAGTACCTGGCGGGCGAGCTCGCTCATGGTACTGCTGCCGAATCCATATTGACGGTTCAGTTGCTGGTAATGCTTCAGGATGAGCTCCAGGAAGGCGAAGTTTTCGTCCTGGTGAATGCCGAAGTTGTGCGGGTGCCACCAGAGGTGATACACCAGGCCGTTCTTCGCGGCGTGCGTCATGCTCTTCTTGATCCGCCGCAGGCGCAGGCCATCCAGGAAGGCCAGCCGCGGCATATAGGGGCGCAGAAACGCCGAGGCGGGGATGTCGATCGGCAGGGTGGCCGGCAGTCGATCCAGGTCAAAGGCATGGTTGCCGCTCAACGGGACGTAGGAATCGAGGAGGCGCAGGCCGCGGCGCGCCGGTGTTTGCCCGGCGGCGTTGTCGGCGGCATAGAGCCAGTGGCGCTCGTTGCCGCGGATGCACAGGATCCCGTGCTTTGCGCAAATCCGCAGGTACTCTTTATTATATTGGTTGCGGGGGAAGATCAGGCTCGTGATGGTGACCCCGCGCTCGGCCCCGACGCGGATCGCCATCTCGAGGTCGGCTTCGAACTCGGCGGCACTCTGGCCCGGCTCCAGGCAATAGTAGTGGCAATAGGTATGGGTGCCCACCTCGTGCTGCGGCTGCTCCAGGATGAGCTGGACCAGGTGCGGGCTGAAGTGGTGCGGATCTTCGGGGAAGCCTTTGCCTACGCGGTCGAGGTAAGCGCCGTAGGGCGACAGCTTCGGGTTGCTGTAGGCCGGCAGGCGATCGGGGACGTGGGCCAGGAGCTCCTCCTTGTCCTGGTGGAACAGGAACCCGACGATACCCCAGGTGGCCTTTACGTGGTAGCGCCCGAACAGGTCGAGCAGGCGCGGAATGACGGTTTGCACCCCCCGAATATTAGGCCCGTACGTGTCGAGGGAGAGGGTGTCGTGCACGCCCCAGTTCAACTCGAAATCCAGCGAAATCACCAACTGTCCAGGCTTCATACTACTTCAGGGTTGAGCGGCGAATATAAGAGATTTGCCTCTTTGCCTTCCGCGCGCCCCGGTGCCCCGGGAGCGCCACGCCCGGCTGCCGGGGGCACGGCGCAGTTGACACGCTCTTTTTTGCAATTTGTTTACTTTCACAAGGCATTGGCAGCGCGGCGATGCAGCATATTGGATATTTGTACCCTCTATACCATCACTATGCAACTGCGATTCCTGGCGAGCCTGCTGCTACTTTTGACCACCACCGGACTGCGGGCCCAGACCTGCACCACGCCGGGCCAGACGCCCGCCACAGCGTTCCCGGTATGCGGCACCAGCACCTTCGCGCAATCAACCGTACCTCTTTGCGGCGGCACCCCCCTTCCCTCTCCCGGCTGCAATCCAAACCAGGGAGTACTCACCGATGTCAACCCATTCTGGTATAAGTTCACCTGCTTCCAGTCGGGCACCCTCGGCTTTCTCATCACGCCCAACAACATGTCCTCCGATTACGACTGGGAACTCTACGACGTTACCGGGCGCAACCCGAACGACGTGTTCACCGACGGCAGCCTCGTGATCTCCAAAAACTGGAGCGGCGAAACCGGCCTCACCGGGGCCAGCAGCGCCGGCACCCAGCAGTTTGTATGCGGGGGCACGCCCAACCCCCGGTTCAGCCGCATGCCCAACCTGATCCAGGGGCATAACTACCTGCTGCTCATCTCCCACTTCACGCCCACCCAGTATGGCTACGGCCTCTCTTTCGGTGGCGGCACGGCCGTCATCACCGACACCACCACGCCGCGCCTCCGGAGCCTCGAGGCTTCCTGCGCCGGCGACCAGCTGCGGGTGAAGCTGAATAAGAAGATGAAGTGCAGCTCGCTCACCGGCTCCGGCTCCGAGTTCGTGCTCGCCGGCGGCGGCGCCATCGTGTCGGCCACAGGCATCGGCTGCAGCAACGGCTTCGACACGGACTCCATCCTCCTGCAGCTCGCTGCCCCCCTCGCCGCAGGCAACTATACCCTGCAGGTGCGCGCCGGCACCGACGGCAACACCCTGCTCGACTACTGCGACCAGTCCCTCGCCACTACCGAATCGCTGCCCATCACCATCACCCCCCGCGTGCCCACCCGCATGGACAGCATCGCCCCCGTGGCCTGTGCACCGCGCGAGCTGCGCCTCGTATTCAAGCGCCTCATGAGCTGCGTCTCGGTAGCCCCCAACGGGTCCGACTTCCGCGTGGCGGGCACCTACCCGGTAACGGTTACCGGCGCCACCTGCGCCGATGCCGGCACGGCAGGCTCCAAGGTGATCGTGCTGTCGCTTTCAGCGCCCCTGCAGCGCGCAGGGGCCTTCCAGGTGATCCTGCAGCGCGGCACCGACGGCAATACCCTCATCGACGAATGCGGCGAGGAAACGCCCGCCGGCCAGAACGTATCCTTCAGCGTGAAAGACACCGTGAATGCGGATTTCACCTATACTATAGGCTATGGCTGCCAGCGCGATACGGTCCGCTACCTCCACCCTGGCGCCAACGGCGTCGACAGCTGGAAGTGGACGCTCGACGAAGGGCAGGAAAGCACGCTGCAAAACCCGACCGGCATCTACGCCCAGTTCAATACCAAAGCCGTGGAGCTCGTGGTGAGCAACGGCTTCTGCAACGACACGGCCCGCGCCTCCTTTGAGCTGATCAACTTCCTGAAGGCCGACTTCTCGATCTTTGAAGACAACTGTCCCGAGGAGACCGTACCCGTCGTCAACAGCTCCGTGGGCCGCGGCCTGCGCTATGCCTGGGATTTCGGCGACGGCCAGACCTCCACCCAGCAAACGCCGGTGCCGGTATATGCAGGGCCGGTGCGCGAAACGCCCTACTGGGTGCGCCTCCAGGTCACCGACTCCTTCGGCTGCACGGCCGAAGCCCGGAAGCGCATCGTGGTCTACAACAGCTGCTACGTGGATGTGCCAAATGCATTTACCCCCAACAACGACGGCAAGAACGACCGCTTCCGGATCCTGAACGCCGTAAAGGCGGTGGACTTCGAGCTGATGGTCTATAACCGCTGGGGCCAGGTGGTGTTCCAGACCAATAACTGGAAGGCCGGCTGGGACGGGCGCGTCAACGGCATCGACCAGGGCGCCGGCGTCTACGTCTGGTTTGCCCGCTATACCGACCGCGACACCCGGAAGCCGGTGTTCCGCAAAGGCACCATGACCCTGATCCGCTGATCCGGACTTACAAATCATAGAAAGAGCCCCGGCGATAATGCCGGGGCTCTTTCTATACCGGGACCAAGGCCGGAAGATCGACGGGATTTTTTCCACAGCCGGGATTCCGGGGTGAGCGGAGGGCCACTTGCGGGCTTTTCACCGGAGGCGACGGAGGTGCGCGCAGCCCCAGCGGCAGGAAGAAAAAGAAGCAATTTCTTAGTGGAGAAAAGCGGGCGCGTAAAACCCGTGAAGTGACAAAACCCAGCAGGGACGCGGGTTTTAACAGATTTACAACATTCGGGAGGGCCTAAAAAGAAAAAAGGCCTGCCCTAAAAAGAGCCGGCCGTTGCTAACCTATGAAAAACACCAATTCCAAATATAGGAGAAATTGTTCTTCAAAGTAACAACGGTGTTAAAATCTTTTTCCGGGACGATCGCCGTCGAACCGGTTCTGTAGCCGCTCTTCCCGGATGCGCTTCACCTCATCCACGAAATCATGCTCGTAGATAAAGACGTCGTTGGAGCGCTTCTCGCCCATGATCGGCTTGAACTGCTCGCGGTAGCGGAGGCGCAGGTCCACGATCTTTTGCTGCAGCACAAGGCGGTCGCCGCGAAACTGCTGGTTGATGGAGCGGAGCTCGTTGAAATAGTTGAGGAATACCGGTGCAAAGCGGTCGGCTTCGGAGCGCGACAGGCTGAGGCGGTTCTGCAGGTACTCGCGCATCCGCTCCCGAACGCGGCCGCCCGGACCACCGGGGCCTTCCTGTGCCGCGGCCGGCAGGCCGAGGGAGATCAAAAAGCAGGTTATGTATAAAAATCGTTTCATGGTCTTCATTCGGTTTTGCCAGGGTCACACAAAGTTCGTTCGAAACCGGTATGAGTGCGTGTGTATTAATTGATCGCGTTCAGGTGCTCGTCGTCGGTAGGCACCTGTTCCAGGAAGGCAGCCATCTCCTGGTCGGAGACGTCGCTGAGCAGGGAGTTGACCTCCGCCTTGCGGGGCTCGTTGCGGGCCAGGTCGGCGCCGTGCACTGGGTCGGCCGTTTCGATGAACTCCTCCAGTGCCTGGTCGGGTACGCTGTTGAGGCGCTTCTCTACCCAGGCCTCGGGGTTGGCCGCCACATCGGGAGTAGTGCCCGTGCCGGAGCCCGAGTAGAACCAGCCCCCGATCGCCAGCAGTCCCACCACGGCCGCAGCGGCGGCGGTGCGGTACCAGGGGCGGCGGCCCAGGGGTACTACTTTGGCCTTCGGGCGCACCGCTTCGAGGAGGGTTTCCGGCAGCGATTCGAAGTAGCCCCCGGGAACGGTGTACGGCATGCGGCGGTCGTGAGCGGACAGCAGGGCGGGCAGTTCCGGCGCCCCGGGAAGGGCGGGGGTCGCTCCGAAAAAACCTTCCGGCACCGAGAAGGGCATCCGCTTCGGCAGCCCGGCCAGCAGGGGCGAGAGCCCTTCTAGCTCCGCCTTCGGGTCGTCGGTTGCGGCAACTTCGTGCAGGCGGGCCAGCAGCGTTCCCGGGAAAGCGTCGAAAAAGCCCTCCGGAACGGCATACGGGATCCCCGTCGGGCCATGCGGCAGCGTGCTGCCCAGCCCGTGAAGCTCTTCTGCTATGTGCCTGCGTTCGGTCATACGGGTTCTCTGACCCCGGGCGGGGGATGAGGTTTAATGGTTTTTGATATAATCCTCTACTTTTTTGACGGCGTGGTGATAGCTTGCTTTTAGGGCGCCCTCGCTCGTTTCGAGCACCCGGCTCATCTCCTCGTAGGGCATCTCGTCGTAGTACCGGAGCGTAAACACAATGCGCTGTTTCTCAGGAAGTTGCTGGATCGCGAGCTGGAGCTTCCACTCGAGGCGGTTGGCGTCGAAGCCGGGGTCGGCCTTGATGCGGTTCTCGAGCCCCGATTCCACGTCGCCGAGCGGCACCGCCGCCCGCTTTTTCTGGCTCTCCAGGAAGGTCAGGCATTCGTTGGTAGCGATGCGGTAGAGCCAGGTGTAGAGCTGCGATTCCTGCTTGAAATTTTCAAGGGCGTTCCAGACGCGGATGAACACGTTCTGGAGCACGTCGCTGGCATCGTCGTGGCTCACCACGATGCGGCGCACATGCCAGTACAGCCGCTCCTGGTACTTCCGCACCAGCGCCGTATAGGCAGCCTCCTTCGTAGCCGGCTCGCGAAACTGCCGGAGGAGCTCCGCGTCATCTTGATTGGTTAATGCCATCGTGGCGAAGATAATGGGAGAATTTGCTAATGTGCTAATGGGGTAATGTGCTGATGGGGGAATAAGGCTCAGGAGGGTGCAGAAGGGTTTTTGAAAGGTTGTGCGACCAGGCAGGCCTTGGCAAAAGGATCTAAAAAGTGATACACGAAAAGGCGCGGGTGAAACAACACAGTTGAGGGACCAATAACTTCTCAAAACCCGTCAAAACCCTTCCAAAACCTTTTCCGGAATTCCCTAGCTTTCGGCGATGAAACGCCTGCTCCTGTTCCTCTTACTGCTTTCCGGCACTGCCGCCGCCCAGGACTTTCCTGAAGCCTTCGTGGGCCACTGGAAGGGTACCCTCCACTGGTATTCCGCCGGCAAGAAGGAGCCCCGGACCGTCACGATGCAGCTCCTGATCGGGCGCACCGACACGGCCGGGCAATACACCTGGCGGATCGTTTACGGCGACTCGCTTCGGGACGACCGGCCCTACGTGCTCCGCCCGGCAGACAGCGCCAAAGGCCACTGGCTCATCGACGAGCGCAACGGCATCCTGCTCGACCAGTACTGGGTGGGCGGGCGCCTCACGAGCGCTTTCAGCGTGCAGAGCAGCACCATCCACAACGCTTACTGGCTCGAGGGCGGCCGCCTCATCGCCGAATTTCATGCCACCGGCGTTGCCCCGGTGCGCACGTCCGGCCACGGCACCGAAGCATCGCCCGAGGTTAAAAGCTTCCCCACGAAAAGCTACCAGCGCGCGGTGTTAGAACGAATGCGGTGATGTTCTGAAGAGAAGGGTTTAGGAGGTTTAGGAGGTTTAGGAGGTTTAGGAGGTTTAGGAGGTTTAGGAGGTTTAGGAGGTTTAGAAAGTTTAGGGGGTTGCGTGCGCCAGCCAACCTTCTAAACCCCCTAAACCTCCTAAACCTTTTCTCGCGTTATTCCATGATCCGCGGCAGCATCCCGCGCAGGCCCATATCGCGCACCTTCTCGCCTTTGAGCGGCTCCCAGCGGCCGTTGGGCATGCGGTCGTCCCACTCGAAGCTTTTGTTGGTCGACAGCGACACTTCCACCACGATGTTTTCGGTTTCGGCGCCGGTGATGCGCAGCTTGCCCGGGAGGAAAGAGCCGGTAACGACGCAGGAGCCGGCGGGCACCGGCGAGGAGGTAAAGAGCGGGTTCACCACCGTGGTGGCGCCGGAAGGGGCGGTGGCCGAGTCGAGCACCGTAAACGTGATGCCGTTGTAGCGCAGCGCCGACTCGAAGCCCCAGAAGCCCTGCGGGCGGGCGCCGTTCACGGCAATGCTGCGCTCCTTTACCCGGAAGCTGCGGATAAAGTTGTTGAAGCCGATAAAGCCCGCGATGGTGCCGGAAGCTTCCTGCTGGATGCGGTTGCCGGCGATGGTGGTATCGATGGAATACTTCACGTCGAAATTCTGGTAGGCTACGGAGAGGCGGAGCCACTCGTACTCGCCGGGCGGGATGTTGCGCAGCGGGGTGCTGAAAAAGGTGCCGCCGTCGCCCACCACGTTGCTCTGGTCGAAATCGATGGCCGGGCCGGTGGCGGAGGCCACCTCCGGGGCGCGCCAGAGCACGAGGCCGGAGCCGAGGGCCGTGAAGGCCGTGGGTGCCAGCTCGAGGTAGTGAGCGCTCATCGCATTGAAGACAGGGCTCTGCGCCGCGCCGCCGGCGGCGATATTGCTCGGCTGGCCGATGTTGTCGAGACGCAGCTGCGTGCTGTCAAATTTGAATTTGAATACAAGCTGTGCCCGGGCCTCGGCCTTCTGATTCTTTTTACAGCTGCACAGGACCACGGCAGCGAGGAGCGACAAGGAGAGCAAACGCATCAGGAGAAACAGTTTTTGGTGCCCTAAAGATGCCAAAAAAAGTGGATATGGCGCGGGGTGGCACGCGGAAGACGCGGAACACGCTGAATCATTTAGTGCGGGAAGCCGCTCTATTGAACCGGCTTTTCCTTTCGTGCGGGTGCCCCGGAACGAGCTTTCCGGCTAAAAATTGAAGCGGTCTTTGAGGGCAGTCGCACTTATAAAACGCGGAAAAGGGAGGGTCTAATAGAGTGGCTAACGAAGCTGGCTGGGAGGTCTATGCCGCTTGTATTCTCTTTTTGTTTTCCGCGTTTTATCAAATGACTTTCACCGAAAGAAAGGTAGCATGAATAAGAAAACCAGCCCACCAAGCCGCAGCACCTTGAGGATGCTGCAAACCGAAGTAAGCCATCTTAGTAAAGAAATATTTTTCCGCGTTTTCCGCGCTTTCCGCGTGCCACCTCCCAACTTTGCGGCCGAATCCCACCATTATGCGTTCTTTCCTCGCTTCCCTGCTGGCCCTGCTGCTGTTCGCGGGCTGCTCGCCCAATAACGTCACCACCGACGAATCGCTCGCCAAATTCTTTACCGACGCCAAAGTGGACGGCTGCTTCGCCCTCATGGACAATACCAACGGGGAGTTCACTGTGCACAACCTGACGCGCTTCCGCGACTCGGCTTACCTGCCCGCCTCCACCTTCAAGATCGTCAACTCCCTCGTCGGCCTGCAGACCGGCAAGATCACCAACGACTCGATGGTCATCCGCTGGGACGGCGTGGACCGTGGCCGCCCCGAGTGCAACCGCGACATGACGATGTACGATGCCTTCCGCATCTCCTGCCCGGCCTGGTACGGAGAGCTCGCCCGCCGCATCGGCCGCGACACGATGCAGCACTGGCTCGACTCGCTGTCCTACGGCAACCGCAAGATCTCGAAGATCGATACCTTCTGGCTCGACAACTCGCTCAAGGTGCGCCCCGACGAGGAGCTGGGCCTTGTGAAGCGCCTGTACTTCAACCAGCTGCCCTTCTTCAAGACCAACCAGGAGATCGTGAAGCGCGCGATGCTGTTCGAGAATACGCCCCAGTACAAGCTAAGCTACAAGACCGGCTGGGGCCACCGCGAGAACGGCCGCTCCATTGCCTGGATCGTGGGCTGGGTGGAGGAGAACAACCGTCCCTATTTCTTCGTCATGAACCTCGAGGCCGACCCTTCCCGCGCTGACCTCGCCACCATACGCCTCTCGATGCTCAAAGGCATCCTGAAGCACCTGGGCTTCCTGGAAGGAAAGAAGTAATGTGCTAATGTGTTGATGTGCTAATGTGCTGATCAGCTCAAAAAACAGCGAGCTCCCTATTTGGGAGCTTTTTTGTTGGCGTTGCCTTGGCCACGTCGCCTCAGGCGAAGTCAAGGTATCCCTCGACAAGCTCGGGGTAATAAGGGCAAATCGAAAACCCATAGCTGAAGCTATGGGCTGGTACATTTCGAAAACCCACGGCTGAAGCCGTGGGCTGGTTGGTCGCCACCAACCTTCCTGAACCATTCTGAACCCTCCTGAACCTTATTAGCACATCAGCACATTCACACATTAGCAAATTAATTGCTGGCCTGATATTTACATTTACGGCACGGATGACCCTTCCCTTCGACATCGAGTTCGGACGCCCCGAGGCCCTATACCTGCTGGCGCTGGTGCCCCTGCTGGCCCTGGCCTGGTGGAGCTATCGCCGCTGGCAGCGCCGCCGCATCGCGGGCCTTGGCGACGCCGCCCTCATCGCGCGGATGATGCCCGGGCGCAGCCCGCACCGCGCCGCCACGCGCTTCTTCCTGGGTCTGTTGGCCTTTGCCCTCGGCATCCTGGCACTTGCCAACCCGCGCCGGCCCGCCGCCGGCGATCCGGAGCTCCGCACCGGCATCGACCAGGTGTTCGCCCTCGACGTCAGTAATTCGATGCTCGCCAGCGACGTGGCGCCCAACCGCCTCCAGGCCGCCAAAGACCTGCTCAAAAGCCTCATCCGCCAGCGCCGCAACGACCGCGTAGCCCTGGTCGTCTTTGCCGGCCATGCCTACGCGCAACTCCCCCTCACCTACGACCACAGCGCCGCCGAACTCTTCATCGACGCCGCCAACCCCGGCCAGCTGCCCGCGCAGGGCACCGCCGTGGGCGAAGCGCTCGACCAGTGCCGCGAGCTGTTCGGCATCGAGAACACCGGCCGCTACCGCACCGTGCTCCTGCTCACCGACGGCGAAACGCACGACGACAAAGCCCTCGAATCGGCCAAAGCACTCACTGACCGCGGCGTGCTGATCAACACGGTGGGCATCGGCTCGCCCGGCGGCACTACGCTCATCGATCCCAAGACGAAAACGCTCAAGAAGGACGAGTCCGGCAATACGGTGGTTTCCCGCCTCAACCAGGAGCTGCTCCAGAACATCGCTTCGGTAGGCAAAGGACAATATCTCCTCCTCAGCGACCGGGCCGCCGCCCAGAGCGCCCTGCTGGCGGCCGTGGCCAACGTCAAGAGCGCCCCGCTCGTAGACAAGGCCAACCTCAGCTACGACCCCTTTTACCACTGGCTCCTGCTGCCGATGCTCGTCCTGCTCGTGCTACAGGGCCTCCTTCCCGAACGAAAAAAGGTAGCCGCATGAAATGGCTCTCCACCCTTTTGCTGGCGCTGACCGCTAGCACAGCCGCCGCCCAGGCCGACGAGGTGAAGCGCGGAAACGACTTTTACCGCGAAGGCAATTACGCGGCCGCCGAGCAGCTCTACCGGCGCGCGGGCGACAACCTCACCACGAAGTACAACCTCGCCAACGCGCTCATCAAGCAGAACCGCTTCGACGAAGCCCTGGCCGTGCTGGCGCCGCTCACCACCCAGACCGAAGACCGCGCCCTGCAGGAGAAAGCCTGGTACAATACCGGCGTGGTATACACGAAGCAAAAGGCCCTGGAGCAAAGCATCGACGCCTACAAATCGGCGCTCCGGATCGACCCGGCCGACAAAGAGGCCCGCGACAACCTGCAAAAAGCCCTGCTGGAGCTCAAAAAGCAAAGCGGCGGCGGAGGCGGCGGCGCTAAAATGAACAATTCGGAGGCCGACAAAAAGCTTGAGCAACTCAAAGACAAGGAGCGCAAGCTCCAGCAAAGCAAGCAGCAGCCCGGCGGCGGCAACAACCCCTCGAAGGATTGGTAGGGTTTAATTTGCTAATGGGTTAATGTGCTGATGTGCTAATCAATGCCAGGTCATTCCGGTCCCTTATGTCACCTTGAAAATCCATTGCTTCCCCGGCAGGCCCGGGGTAACAAACAGGAATGGCGCTCTCTCCGCCAACTTTCCAAAACCTGTTCTTCATTATCCCATCACCCCATTCTCCCATTACCCCATTCTCCCATTACCCCATTAGCACATTACCCCATTAGCACATTAGTCTACCTTTGCCACACTCCTATGCAGTATTATACCGAAAGCCTGACTTCCTATAAGCGCCTCCGTACCCGCGCCGTGCGCATCGGCGATCTCTGGATCGGCGGCGACCACCCGATCCGGGTACAGACGATGACCACCACCGACACGATGGACACCCTGGCCACCGTGGAGCAGACGATCCGCTGCATCGAGGCGGGCGCTGAGCTCGTGCGCATCACCGCTCCCTCAAAAAAGGAAGCCGAGAACCTGCAGGCCATCAAGGACGAACTCCGCCGCCGCGGCTATACCACGCCGCTCGTTGCCGACATCCACTTCACGCCCAACGCCGCCGAGATCGCCGCGCGCATCGTGGAGAAAGTGCGGGTGAACCCGGGCAACTACGTCGACAAGAAAAAGTTCGAGCACATCGAATACACCGATGCGGAATATGCCGAGGAGATCGACCGCATCCGAGAGCGCTTCACGCCGCTCGTGCGCATCTGCCGCGAGCACGGCACCGCCATGCGCATCGGTACCAACCACGGCTCCCTCTCCGACCGCATCCTGAGCCGGTACGGCGATACGCCGATGGGCATGGTGGAAAGCGCCATGGAGTTCCTCCGCATCGCGCGCAGCGAAGACTACCACGGGATCGTGCTCTCAATGAAATCGAGCAACCCGCAGGTGATGGTGCAGGCCTACCGCCTCCTCATCCGGCAGATGCAGCAGGAGTTCGGCGAGTGCTACCCGCTGCACCTCGGCGTGACCGAGGCCGGCGACGGCGAAGACGGCCGCATCAAGAGCGCCATCGGCATCGGCGCCCTCCTCGAAGACGGCATCGGCGATACCATCCGCGTGTCGCTGACCGAAGACCCCGAGCTCGAGATCCCGGTGTGCAGGGACCTGGTAAAAAGATACCACCCCACCCCGTCCCTTCCCGGGGGGGAGGGAGACCTTTCTCCCGAAGCGGGTACTCCTCCCCCTCCCGGGGGAGGCTGGGAGGGGGTGTTCTCCCCGTATGCATACAAGCGCCGCACTTCGTTTGCCGTTTCCAACATCGGCGGCGGACAGGTACCCGTGGTGATAGCAGACCTCTCCAAGCTACCCGTCATCACGCCTGCCGACCTGAAGCACATTGGGTATACCTACAACGAAGCCACCGACAAGTGGACGATCGCCGACACCGCTGCCGACTACGTATTTACCGGCCACCTGTCCGTACCCTTTGCATTGCCCGGCACCCTGAAAGTGATCCAGTATCCCGCCACCTGGGAGCTCACCATCGAGCAACACGGCATCGAAGCCGAGAACCCGCTCGAAAAATACTTTCCCATCTTCGACGACGCTGGCTTCGCCGGCGCGATGGCGAAAAGCCGCGAGCTCAACTTCGTGATGGTGGACGCCTACAGTAGTCCTACGGATCCCGCGACGCACCTCGAAGCGCTCGCCAACGATCCCTCCGTAGTGCTTTGTCTGAGCAGCACCAACAAGAACGCGATGCAGTCGGTGCGCCGCCTCGTGATTGAGCTCGACCAGCGCGGCGTCCGCAACCCGGTTGTGCTCATCACCGACAGCAACTGGCAGACCGCCGACGAGCACCTCGTGCACTTCGGCGTGGAAGCCGGCGCCCTCCTGCTCGACGGCATCGGCGACGGCATCTGCCTCGGCATGACGCCCGCCGCCTACGCGCAGTTCGACCAATATAACACGCTCTCCGGCCGCCGCTACAGCACGGGGGCCGACCGCGCCGAGCGCTTCCTTAACAGCACCGCCTTCTCTATCCTGCAGGCCACCCGCACCCGCATCTCCAAAACAGAATACATCTCCTGCCCGAGCTGTGGCCGCACCCTCTTCGACCTGCAGGAAACGACGGCGAAGATCCGCGCCGTCACTCATCATTTGAAGGGCGTCAAGATCGCCATCATGGGCTGCATCGTGAACGGTCCCGGCGAGATGGCCGACGCCGACTTCGGATATGTGGGCTCCGGGCCGGGCAAGATCACGCTGTACAAGGGCAAGGAAGTGGTGAAGCGCAATGTACCCTCTGAAGTGGCGGTAGAGGAGCTCATCGGGCTGCTGAAAGCCAACGGCGCCTGGGTGGAGCCGGCGGTGCTGGCGTGAGAACGGCAATCGGGAATCGGCAAACGGCAATAACGATCCCGAAGGTCAGGTGCGATTCCCGGTTCCCGATTGCCGATTCACGTTATGAAACGAACCTACTGGACCCTCTTCTACGTTGCCGCCCTCGCCGTGGACCTCGTGATCCTCTATGTGGGTGATGTGAGCCTGCGCCCCTACAGCAAATCGGCGCTGATGCCGCTGCTCATGGGCATGGTGCTGCATGCGGGGCCGCGGGGCGCTTCGGCGCTCAAGGTGCTGCTGCTGGCTGCACTCTTCTTTTCCTGGGCCGGCGATGCGCTGCTGCTCTTCGAGCCGGAGGGCCCGGAATTCTTCATGGCGGGCCTCGGCGCCTTCCTGGTGGCCCAGGTGGCCTACAGCGTCGCGCTGGGCAAGCTGCGTATCCGCAAGGGCGTTCGCTTCCGGCTCGTGGGGCTGGTGCCCGTGATCGCCTTCTATGTATGCCTGATCGGCCTGCTGTGGGACCATCTCGGCGCGCTCCGCACGCCCGTGCTCGTTTATGGCGCCGTGATCAGCACGATGCTGGCAATGGCCGTACAGCTCGTGCCCCTCAAGAACCGCAAGTCCGCCGCCCTCCTTTTTGGAGGCGCCCTCCTCTTCGTTGCCTCCGACACGGTGCTGGCCCTGCAGAAATTCTACTGGAAGACACCTTCCCCCCACTACGGGCTCCTCATTATGAGTACCTACGGGCTCGCGCAGCTGTTCCTGACCCTCGGCCTCCTCAACCACAGCGCCCCCGTGCCGGTGCCGCAAAAAAGCGAGCAGGCCCGCAGGATGGAGCTGCTCAATTAGCCCCCTGTACCGGCCCCCTGTCCCCCGAGGGGGGAACTCAGGTGGATCCTACTTTCCGGTAGCAAGTTTTTCCAAAGCACCGTGAGAAAGGTATCCTTGTGACAATCTCTTTTTATATGTTGCCATGAGTCGGGGCCACTTAATTGGCCAACGCCTATTTTGGGCTTTATTCTTTGAGAAAAGATGGAAAACATAAATGAAAGAACCAACCTAGGTTCCCCCTTCGGGGGACAGGGGGCCGGCGCCGGCGCCGGGGCCGACTTCCTCGTGATCGGCTCCGGGATCGCCGGGCTTACCTATGCCCTGAAGATCGCCCAACACTTTCCCGACCGCAAGGTGACGATCATCACCAAGGCGGCAGCGGATGAAACCAATACCAAGTACGCACAGGGCGGCATCGCCGTGGTGAACGACCTGGAGAACGACTCGTTCCAGAAGCATATCGACGACACGCTCATCGCCGGCGATGGCCTCTGCGATCCCGCGATCGTGGAACTGGTGGTGAAGGAGGGACCCGCACGCGTGCAGGAGATCATCGACTGGGGCGCGCAGTTCGACAAGGATGCCGAAGGCTCCTACAAGCTGGGGCGCGAGGGCGGCCATTCCGAGGACCGCATCCTCCACCACAAGGACGTGACCGGCAGAGAGATGGAGCGCGCGCTGCTCACCGCCGTCGAGAATACGCCCAATATCACCATCATCAAGCACTGCTTCGTGGTCGACATCATCACGCAGCACCACCTCGGCTTCCTGGTCACCAAATCGACGCCCGACATCTCCTGCTATGGCGTGTACGTGCTCAACATGGAGACAAACCGCATCGAGAAGGTGTTGTCGCAGGTAACGCTGCTGGCCACCGGCGGCAACGGGCAGGTATACCGCACCACTACAAACCCCTTTATCGCCACCGGCGACGGCGTGGCGATGGTGTACCGCGCCAAGGGCCGCATCGAGAACATGGAGTTCATCCAGTTTCACCCCACGGCCCTGTACGAAGCGGGGCGCCGCGGCCAGGCCTTCCTCATCACCGAGGCCGTGCGCGGCGACGGCGGCATCCTGCGCAACAGCAAGGGCGAGGCTTTCATGGAGCGCTACGACGAGCGCCGCGACCTCGCCCCGCGCGACATCGTGGCCCGCGCCATCGACAACGAGATGAAGATCGGCGGTACCGAGCACGTATGGCTCGATTGCCGCCATATGAACCAGCAGCAGTTCCGCGAGCACTTCCCGAACATCTACGAGAAATGCCTGTCGCTCGGCATCGACGTGGCGATGCAGATGATCCCGGTGGCGCCGGCAGCGCACTACAGCTGCGGCGGCATCAAGACCGACGCCTGGGGCCGCTCCTCCATCGCCAACCTGTATGCCTGCGGCGAGTGCGCCTCCACCGGCCTGCACGGCGCCAACCGCCTGGCGAGCAACTCCCTGCTCGAGGCGATGGTCTTTGCCCACCGCTGCTATCTCGATGCCGCCCGCCGCTTCGACACGCCTGGCTCCCTGCCCGAGATCCCCGACTGGAACGCAACCGGTGTGGCCGAGCCGAAAGAGATGATCCTGATCACACAAAGCCTGAAAGAGCTGCAGCAGGTAATGAGCGACTACGTAGGCATCGTACGCAATACGGTGCGCCTCGAGCGGGCGATGAAGCGCATCGACCTGCTCTTCG
This sequence comes from Flaviaestuariibacter amylovorans, assembly GCF_039541815.1. Classification (NCBI taxonomy): domain Bacteria; kingdom Pseudomonadati; phylum Bacteroidota; class Chitinophagia; order Chitinophagales; family Chitinophagaceae; genus Flaviaestuariibacter; species Flaviaestuariibacter amylovorans. The sequence goes on along the minus strand of NZ_BAABGY010000002.1, from coordinate 222,787 downwards.
AAGAAACGGAGGAGCTGTACCGCAACACCACGGTGTCGCCGCACCTGCTCGAATTGCGTAACCTGATCACCGTCGGTTACCTGATCACAAAAGGAGCTTCGTTCCGGCGGGAGAGCCGCGGGCTGCATTACAATACCGACTTCCCCGAGCGCTCGGAGTTGCTGCAGAATATCGTGCTGTAAGGTTTCAAGGCTTTGCAAAAATTATTGAGTCCTGCCTGCGGCAGGACTTTTTCACGCGGCGGCGCGGCGGAGAGCGACGCGGAGATAGCAACAAATCGCCATCAGGCCGTAGATCTTAACGCAATACTGCATGAATTACAGCAGGGAAGTTTTTAAAGTAGTGTCGAAAAAACAACCGTGCAAGAACAAATAATCCGCCGCGCCGCCCGTCGTCGCGTCGCTGCGTGATTAAGTGAGCGCAGCGAGCCAAACGGAATTTTGACTGTTGCCTTTTGATTTTCTCCCCACCTTTGCAGCCGGATGTATTACCTCCTTTTCGGATTCCTGTACCTGCTGTCGCTGCTGCCCATGCGGGTGCTGTACCTGTTATCGGACGTTGCGTACTTTATCGTGTACCGGCTGATGGGCTACCGGAAGGAGGTGGTGATGGGCAACCTCGCCATCGCCTTCCCGCAGAAATCAGAGGCCGAGCGCATCGCCATCGCCAAAAAGTTCTACCGCAACTTCACCGATACGTTCATCGAAACCATCAAGTTCATCTCGGCGCCCCCCTCGTTTTTCGACAAGCGCTTCAGCGCCGACTTCCGGCAGGTGCACGAGGTGTATAAAGACGGCCGCTCCATCCAGTTTCACCTCGGCCACAACTTCAATTGGGAGCTCGCCAACCTGGCCGTGCCCAAGTACCTGCCCGACCAGCTGCACGGCGTTTACCTGACCATCAACGCAAAACCCATAGACCGCCTCTTCCGCTACATCCGCGGGCGCTTCGGCACCTACCTCATCCCGGCCAACCGCATGCGCGAAGAGATGCTGCGCCTGCGCGACCAGCAGTACATCCTCGGCCTCATCGCCGACCAGAGCCCCTCGATCCCGCACAAGGCTCACTGGACGATGTTCTTCGGCCGCCCCACGGCCTTTCTGAAGCAGCCGGAGGCAGCGGCGCGCCGGAACGACCTGCCGGTGTTCTTCGCCCACTTTACAAAACCACGGCGCGGCCATTACGTGTGCCATGCCGAGCTCGCGGCCGCGCATCCCGCCGAATTACCCGAAGGCGCCCTTACCAGGCAGTACGCCCAATACCTCGAGCGCGTGATGACCGAGCAGCCCGAGCTATGGCTCTGGAGCCACCGCCGATGGAAATACGAGCACCATCCGCATTGGCCACTCCTGTGATATTGGATCTGAGATCTCAGATCTGAGATCCTAGATCTGGAGGGTATCCGTAGAAGTACGAGCAAAAAAAAGTCCCCTGTGGAAACAGGAGACGTAACGATTGCTTGCTATATGAATTCGTTGTTTCTTTCTTCGGGATGCCGGTCCTTGCCGGTCACAGTGCTAAAGTACAGCAGCCCTATCGCAGCCCGCAACCATGTTTGCACGCTTTTCACGATGGCAAAGTGTGGCAGAGCCGCGTAAAAGCCGCTACAGGAGCGGCTTCAAGGCGAGCATAACACCCGATGCCCAACGCCGCAAGGGCTTCCGGAGATGCGGATGAAGCCGCAAAAAATAGGGATGAGCTGAGGGCAGGCCAAAACCCGGAAGACCGGTGCCGTGCTGTTGCGCAGCTCGCCTACCGGCACCCGCCGTACACGAAAAAAGCAGGCGGTTGCCTGCTTTTCGATGAGTTGTTTGCGCGGATCAGTTGAGCACGCTCTTTTCCTTCTCCGTAGGAATACGCTCTTCCTTCTTGATGGCGTTCCAGCCGCCGAGCACGTTGCGCAGGTTGTGCAGCCCCTGGCGCTTCATGAGCGATGCGGCGATGACGCTGCGGTAACCGCCCTGGCAGTGCACGTAGAGGTTCTGCTCCTCTTCGAACTGCGCTACATAGGCGAGGTCGGTCATCTCGTTGAGCGGCACGTTCACGGCTTCCTTCACATGGCCTTCGGCAAACTCTGCCGGCTTGCGCACGTCAACCACCACGAGGTTCTCGTCGAAGGGAAGGTCCATGGCCAGCTCGTCCGTATCCACGTCGATAATCATATCCATAGCCTCGCCGGAGGCCTGCCAGGCAGCGAAGCCTCCCTGCACAACGCCGATCACATTCTGGAAGCCGACGCGGGCGAGGCGCACAAGCGATTCGCGCTCCTTGCCTTCGGGCGTGACCAGGATCATCGGTGCATCGTAGGGCAGCAGGGAGCCGGCCCACTCCGCGAAGCGGCCTTCGAGGCCCACGAAAATGGAGCCGGGGATGAAGCCGCCGGTGAACTCGGAGGCATGCCTCGTGTCGAGCACCAGGGCGTCCTGCCCCAGCGCAGCCTTCACGTCGGCTACCGAAAGCGGCGTCAGTCCCTTGGCCAGCACGGAGTCGAGCGATTCGTAGCCTTCCTTGTTGATGCGGGCGTTGATCGGGAAATATTGGGGCGGTGCGGCGAGCCCTTCCGTTACGGCCTGTACGAACTGGGCGCGGGTCTGGGGCTGCAGCGCGTAATTGCTTTGCTTCTGGGTGCCGATGGTGCTGAAGGTTTCGGGGCCGAGGCTTTTGCCGCAGGCGGAGCCGGGGCCGTGCGCCGGGTACACGATCACGTCGTCGGGGCGCGGGAGGATGTGCTTGTGCAGGCTGTCGTAGAGCATGCCGGCGAGGTCTTCCATCGTGAGGTCGGAGCCTTTTTGCGCGAGGTCGGGGCGGCCCACGTCGCCCACGAAGAGCGTGTCGCCGGTGAAGAGGCAATGCTCTCTTCCATCGGCATCCTTCAGGAGGTAGCAGGTCGACTCGAGGGTGTGGCCGGGCGTGTGCAGCACGGTGAGGGTGATGTCGCCGAGGGAGAATACTTCGCCGTCTTTCGCGATGTGCACGGGCAGCTTCGTTTCGGTATCGGGTCCGTATACGATGGTAGCGCCGGTAGCCGCCGCCAGGTCGATGTGCCCGGAAACGAAGTCGGCGTGAAAGTGCGTTTCGAAGATGTATCGGATGGAGGCGCCGCGCTCGGTGGCGAGCTGGAGGTAAGCATCGATATCGCGCAGCGGGTCCACGATGGCGGCCTGGCCGTTGCTTTCGATATAATAGGCCGCCTCGCTGAGGCAGCCCGTATAGAGTTGTTGGATATACATGTCCGGTCCTTTGCGCAAAGGTACGTGCTGCGAAAGCGCCACCCTGCTGATCCTCGTCAATTGATTGTCATCCCGGGCTTGGGGAGGCCGTTCGACAAGCTCACGGTGACAGGTGCTGTTGTCATCCTGAGCCAGTCGAAGGACGGCGAAGGATTATTTTAACAGTTGCTGCGCAAACCCGTGTACCTGGGTAAGGCGCTCTTCGTTCACCGAGTAGTAGATGAACTTGCCTTCGCGGTTCGTTTGCACGAAGCCGGCCTTGCGCAGGATGGCGAGGTGCTGGGAAGCTACGGACTGCTCGAGGCGCAGCTTTACGTAGATCTCGGTAACGGTGATCTCCCCCCGCTGCTGAATGAGCTTGAGGATCTGCTGGCGCAGTTTATGGTTGATAGCCCGCAGGACCAGGGCCGCTTTCTTCAGGGTCAGCACATCGATCTTCAGCTCAGTTTCTCCTTTCGCGGGCTTTTCCAGTAAAAGTTCGCTCATATAATGATTCGTGTTAATTCTAATATTTTACAAATGTATAAAGCAGATCCGTAAAAAACGATAGTGCGTCATTATTCCTCAAATTCGGACCACCGGCGGGCGTTGCGGCGTGTAAAATTCCTTTCCGTACAAGGGTTCGCCGTAGGCGAGGTCCATAAAGCGCCCCGCCGAAAAAGCCCTTTCGGCGAGCGCCACCGCATGCCGCGCGGCATAGTCCACTACCTGAAAATGGGCATTCGGGTGCGGCACAAGCCCTTGCCATTTCGGAGCACCGTTGCCGAAAAAGGTCACGGGTCCGGCCTCGAGCAGGTCGGAAAAACAGTGCTCGTCGAGCACAAGGGCCTGCACGGGGCGTACTTCATTACCCGCATGGTCATATACTGCCGTGAAAACTTCCATCCGCCGGGCGTCGATCATCGGGCACAGAAGCCCTTCCACAGCACCGGCAGCCGCGGCCATTACTTCCAAGGTAGGGAGCGCGATGAGCGGGCGGCCGAGCGCGTAGCAAAGTCCTTTGGCCGTGGCGAGCCCTACACGAAGGCCGGTATAGGAGCCCGGGCCGGCGGTGACGGACACCGCATCCAGATCGGAAAGGGAGCGGCCGGCTTCCTGCACCAGGTCGCGGATGGCCACCTGGATCCAGGCGGCGGAGTCGCGCGGACCGTCGAAGCGCTTTTCGCCCAGCAGGGCGCTGCCTTCCGAGAGGGCCACGGAGGCGCCGGCGACGGCAGTGTCGAGGTGCAGCAGGATTGGCATGGCGGCAAATATAGGCGGACTGGATATTAGTTTATTAGTTTATTTGTCTATTGGGGTATTGGTTTATTGGTTTATTGGTTTATTGGTTTATTGGTTTATTGGTCTATTGGTAAAATGCGGTCGATGCCGGGCTGGCTTGTTTGGACCGGTTTATCTACGAGCGCGAAAGACCGATCCGGCTTCCGGTGAAACGAAGTACTGCCGAAGACCTTTCTTCCAAGTACACCCGACTCTGCTGAAATGCGCGCACCGACTTTGCCCTACCTACTGCAGCCGAACAGGAAGCTACTGTTTCTGAGTGCCCTTCTGTTTCTTTTCACCAACGGCCTCCGGGCGCAAACGCAGGCAGACAGAGCGGCCATCGCCGTTGCTGCCCTTCGTACCCATCCGCACAGCCGGATCCTCGTCGACTCCGCGCAAACCCTCGACCTGCTGGATTGCTTCCCTTCTCTTTTTACCAGGCTGGGCATCAACGCAACCGATTCGGCAAGGATCGTCAGCAAAACCCGAAAAAAAACAGGATTCAGCTGGAAGCAGATCCGGCTCCGGGGCATCGAAGTAATTTCTTATGCAGCCGCGAAACCCTTTCCCTACCGGAACCGGGTAGCACTATCTGAGCCTGTGTTCCGCAACAAAACCGGAGCCTTCATCCTGTTGGATACGAACGGTGGCGGACAGGTCTTCTACCTGGAGAAAAAAGGGCGCTGGAGGATAGCCGGCACTTATTGCTACCACTATTACTGAGGCCGCCTAGGCCGTCGTACCGCGATTTTACCGGAACCGCCACCCTTATGCAACGCAAAAAGCGCAGGGGCGCCTGCGCTTTAAAGAGATGGTATGGAAACGGCTAAATGTCCGTATCCGTCCGGTATGTCCGCGTTTCGCGGTGCACCGTGCGGCCGTCGCCGGGCGAGCCGATGGGATGACGGATCTCGTCGGCGGTGCTGCGGATGAGGCCGATGCCGGTAAAGAAGAAGACGCCGCCGAGGAGGCCATATACGATGAGGGTCTTTATCTGCTGGGAGGTGCCCTTCGCGTCCATGAACACCACGGCTGCATAGATCAGCCCGGCAATGCCCAGGATCGTCAGGATCACCCCGAAGGTGCGCTTCACATTCATAGCTCTTTTTGTAGAGCGGGTGCAAAAAACCGGCCAGAGGATCTCAGATCGGTGATCGCAGATCTCGGATCTGTTCCGAGCGGAAGATTTTCTACTGCACAGGTAACGTTTGCTGTCGGAGGAGGCAGACCGGTAAGCGCGGCTTGGGCAAACATTGGCGGTACGACTGAGAGGAGGCCTATCGCATCAATAGACATCGCAGATTGCAGATCTCGGATCGATTTCAAGAGGGAGCTTCGCCATTGTCGTGTTAAGGTCTGCTATTGGAGCAATGCGTCGTAAGATCATCGTATCGACAAGCAGGGTGGTACGAACGAAAAGGACTGTTCTACTGAAGGCAGATCACAGATCCGCGATCTGAGATCCTTTATGGCACTTCGTTTGGAGCGGTAGTCCCAAACAGAAAGGTTATGAAACAATGGATCGGCTTTGCCTCCCTCCTTTTCGCGCTCACGGCCTGCCAGGGCGCCAGCGACAACCGCACCGAAACCAAGGTGGACCCCGAAAGCCAGCAGCAGGCGCCGTCTTCGGATCCCAACGTGCCCGTGCAGCAGCCCCTCGACACCTCCACCGGCGCCGCGCCTGACTCCAGCACCGTAGTCAGCTATGATACCTCCGCCAAAGCGCGCCACAATTGATTTCAGATTTGAGATTTCAGATTTCAGATGTGTGCCTCAAAGCGGTGAACGCACGCCCGAATAGGTAATTTCGCCTCAATTTGTAGCGGCGTACGCTTCAGCCTGGCCCAACACCCTGGGTGGTGGACTTCGCGCGCCATGTTCAGCTCCCTATTGTACATTGGGCAAGCTACAAAATCAAGGCTTGCCGGCGACGTCAATGCAAATCTGAAATCCGAAATCCGAAATCTAAAATCCTCCTACTGCAGGTACTTCCGGTACAACGTGTAAAGCACTTTGCGCTCCGCTTCGCTGAGGGTGCCGCGGGCTTCGCGCTGCAGGTACTTGCGGCGGAAGGCGCTGTACACGGCGCTGCTGTCGCGCACGTCGTAGCCCACGATGCGGAGGGCTTCGAGCGGCTGAAAGCCGGCGGGCACCGTTACGCCCGAAGTATCGTTCCACCAATGGCCATAGCCGGCATCGGCAAAGCGCTTCCAGGGAAAGTGGATGTTGGGGTCGTTCTTGCGCGTGGGCGCGATGTCGGCATGCCCGATGAAGTTGCCCGCAGGCACCGCGTACTTCTTCTTGAGCGAGTCGAGCAGGGTCATCAGGCTGCCGAGCTGCGGCTCCGTGAAGGTTTCATACCCGTCGTTGGCGAGCTCGATGCCGATCGAGGCCGAGTTGATGTCGTTGGTATTGCCCCAGCGGCCGGCGCCGGCATGCCAGGCGCGCAGGTAATCGTTGAGCATGTGGTGCACGATGCCGTCGCGGCAGATCACATAGTGCGCGCTCACCTGCGTCTTGGGTTTCGTGAAGGTCTGCAGCGCCGAGTCGCAGGTCTTTTGCGCCGTGTGGTGGATCACCACGATGTTGGGCTTGCGCATGTTGAAGTTGATGGCGCCAACCCACTCCGGCGCGGTGGCTACCGTTTGCTGCGCGGGCGGGGCCTGCAGGTCTTTGGCAAAGCCCTTCGTCATCTTCTTATACTGCTTGTTGGTGGCGGCATAGGGCCCGCGGCTGCAATGAACCAGGAACAGGGCAACGGCGGCAAGGGCGCTCAGGGAAAGGAAACGGGGCATCGGCTTGATATAAATTCAAAAGTCAAAAGTAAAAATTCAAAAGCGGATCGCGGATGACATTTCGCAGGCGTTACTTCGAAACTGCATAAGTCATGGAGAAACTCACGTAGCGTGCCCTGCAGGCACGGCTTGCGGGGCTTCCGCCCCTTTGCACCCCCGAAGCTTCGCGGGAACACGACAGCGTCCTGAGCTTGCCGAAGGACGAAACGCGAGTAACACGTTTTATTTCCTTCGTTGCGCCGTTGCGCCGTCGCGTGCCAAGGCCGCTTGCGGCCGACCCGTCCGGCTAATGCAGAATCTCACTAACAAAATAACGGTGCGCAACGGAAGGATCCATTTTGCCTTTTGACTTTTGAATTTTGACTTACCCGAACGGATGAATGATGAAACAAGTGAGGAATCCACAACTGTACAAGAAGCACTGGATTGGTTTTTGAGCCGGTAGCTATCCGCTAAATAACATCACTATGACACAGTTGAATGGAAAGAAAGTAGCCGTACTCACCGAGAACGGATTCGAGGAAGTGGAGCTGACGCAGCCGCTGGAAGCCCTGCGCGCGGCGGGCGCCGAGGCGCACATCGTATCGCCGCAGAAAGACAAAGTGAAGGCCTGGGATAAAGACCACTGGAGCATCGAGCTGCCCGTAGACAAAGTGCTCGACGACGCGAACCCGGAAGATTACGACGCCCTGCTGCTGCCCGGCGGCGTGCTCAACCCCGACACGCTGCGCACCAACAAAAAGGCGGTGGACTTCGCAAGGCATTTCCTCGAGTACGGCAAGCCGGTGGCCGCGATCTGCCACGGCCCGCAGCTGCTCATCGAAACGGGCATGATCGCCACGCGCACCCTCACCTCCTACCCTTCCGTGCGCACCGACCTTGAGAACGCCGGCGCCCTGTGGCAGGACAAGGAGGTGGTGACCGACAACGGCCTCGTCACGAGCCGCAGCCCCGAAGACCTTGATGCCTTTATCAAAAAGATGCTTGAAGAAATACGGGAGGGCAAGCATGCGACCACGGGGCAGTATACGAAGCACGACTAGACGAATGGGGTAATGGGATGATGGGGGAATGGGGTAATTGAAGGTTCACAAAGGATTAGAATGGTTTGGAATGGTTCGGCGGCTGGGGTTGCGCCAGGCTTGGCGACGATGGACCCCACCTGCAGCGGGGTGAACGGTGAACGTCATTGCGAGTGTAGCGAAGCAATCTCCTGCGTTACGCGGAGTCTTCGAAGGCCCTTGCGTTACGCGGAGTTTTCGGTAGTGAGAAACCCCAATTACAGGAAACAGAAAGGCCAGGAGTTCATCCCGGCCTTTCTCTTTGCTCTTCAACACAACGATCAGCCCTGCCGCTCGAGGCTCGCGGTGAGCTTTGTCTTCTTGCCCGGCTTCAGCTGCACGCCCTCGACGGTCTTTTGGGTATAGTCGCGGTGCGTGATCAGGATACGGGTGGTGCCGGGCTCGACCCCACGGAGCAAGCAGCGTCCGAAGGCGTCAGTGGTTCCAGTAACGCCGGAGCCCTCTACCCGTACCTCTGCGGCTGCAATGGGGCCGGCAGTGGCATGGGCGACCTCAACGACCAGGTCGGTGGAGGCGGTAGCCGCATCCACCACAACGCGGCTCTTCCAGTACTGGCTGTAGAATTCGGGATCGGTGGTCTCGAACTGGCGCACGAGCTTGTCGATGGACTTGCGGAGCACGGCATTGGTTTGCGCCACGAGCTCGGCGGCACGCTCACCTGCGTCGGAGCGGATAGTGATGCCCTGCCGCGGAGTACCCGTTTTCCCTTCGAAGAGGTCGGCAGCTTCCCGGGTACGGTCAAACAGCTCCCGCGTGATACCGTAGTCGACCAGGTCAAGGAGGTGCGGCTCTACCTGCGACAGGATGCGGCGAACCGTGGAAAGGAGGTCGGCAGCGCCCAGGCGACCGAGGTCGCGGGCAGAGTACTTCATCTCACCAGCCAGCTCACCGAGGTTCTTCTCAGCGGCGTACGCCGATGCTGCCCCGGTGATGACAGCGGTTTGTTTGCAAAGACGCTCTTGCGCCATTGCCTTGTCGTCGGTGATCCCTTCGGTTACGAGCTGCTCCTCGGCCATCGCTTCCTTACACTGCTCGAGGAACCGGCGGAAGCGGTCGACGGCGGCGGCCAGGGCAGGAATACGGTTGATGACGGCGGCATAGGAGCCAAAGAACAGGAGCATGGCGTTGAACATGCTGACGCGGGCGAGGTTTCTTTTTGTCATAATATGTTGTTTTTGGTATGGTGAACCGGTATAACCAAAATGCGGTGCACTTGGTTGCGACGCACCGGCAACGGGTTGGGGCGGGTGGCATTCCGGCACCTGCGGGGCGCCTCAGGGGCCGCGACGGCCAGTCGGGGCGGCCGGGACGATGTGTACGGGCTTTCCGACTGCGGCTACACCGCCCGGTGACGCCCTGCTTTTCCTCCCCGACGCACTGCCAACACCCTATGACGAACGAGCTGCAATACATGCGGAACGCCTTTAACCCAAGGACGCTGTGTCAGAATGAAGTGACGTCAGGCCCGCAGCAGCCGCGGACCGAACCGCGGTATATATCTAATTCAAAATGAACCTATTTCAACCGAACAGCCATAAGGGAACTGGTTCCGAAAGCACGATGGAAAGTCCTTTTTGGAAAGAGGGCTCAACCAGGATCGTGCACCAATAGTTGCGCCGGAGAGCAAGAAAACGCCTTTTCAGAACCGCCGGGAATCTACCCCTCGTCTTAACCACTTTACCGCTCGTGCACAACAGCCAGCCATACCGAATAGGCACGAGGAAGCTTTCGCACTGCAACCGAAGCCTTTGCGCGAGGCGGATCAGTAGGATCTGACGTAAAGATTCTCCTTTATCCAGCCGCTGCGGGCTACGGAAGTATGATTGATGGGCGTGCGTACAAAGCAAAAAGGAAGTTGCGGTATATCGGCTCCAAAAAACTGCATTTTTTGCCAAAAACGACGTTTTTTCGGGATCTTGGACTCTCACGAAAGCTTTGTTGGTATTACATTCAGCCGAATTTCATTACTATCCGTTCGGAATGCAAATGACCGGGCGAAGATTTGCAGTTGATCGCAGCTACAGGTACGGGTTTAATGGTCAAGAAAAAAGTGACGAGGTCGACAATTTTGGAAGTTCAATGGCGGCAGAGTTTTGGCAGTATGACTCCCGACTTGGGAAGAGGTGGAACATTGATCCTAGACCGGTTGGTGGCACTAGCCCCTATTCCACTTTCATGGGGAACCCAATTGCATTCAGCGATCAACGCGGCGATACGAGTATCACCGCGGCGGGAGGTACAATGAAAGCCGAAATAGATGATAAGTCTCATAAATTGGAGTTCTATCAACCTAATTCTACTTACACTGTTACTGGTTCTCAAACACGTATACCGACCCAAGCTGGTGAACTAAGGTCATTCACGAACGGGTTAGGGCGCTTTAGCGCGCGTTGGAAGACGAACACCGACGGCTCTGTAGCTTTCAACGGGTATTTGAATGACGATGGGGAAACTTTTGAAGAAGCACTATCCAGTTTTACATCAAGTTGGAAATATAAACTTTATCAGTTCGGAAGTTTCATGGAAACTGAAAGGAACAAGGATCCTCTAGCTTTCGATCTAAAAGTTTCCTTTACAATGATTAGCCTCAGTATGATGGCTGATGCAGAGAGGGTGCCATTCTCATTTGGGTATAACCCAAGTGTTACGACCTCAGAAGCGGCATCTGCGTTGGGTACATTAAGGTTTGTTAGTAAAGGGGAAAATATAGCTCTTGGCCTCGGGCATACGTTGGATGATTTCTCGAATGCGACAGGCGCCCTGAATTATAGGCAGTTCAGTAGCGGATTTAGGCCCAACGATATCCTGTTGAAAATTGCGAATCCATCAAACAACCTTCATTTCAATCTCCAAGACTTTACAAGATGGAAATACATAAAGTATGCTGCCAATCCTGTTAGTCCGAATCCTGCTCTCCGCAATGTTACCAATTGGGAGTTATACAAGATTTACAACATTCCAGGAGCGCTAGACAGGACTACATTCTATAAATTTGTCGACAACACTTATCAAGTCGTTAATAAACCATTTTAAAGTGATTTACCGGTCTGAACTTTTATTTAAGCTATGGGCATATTCTGTAAGTCATAATATTTTGACATTACGAGGTTCAAACAATTCTGACCTTACTGGCGAAAATTATAATGTTGAGATTGAGTTCTATGGGGTAAAATATATTGATTTGCCGGTTATAATGCATGGTGTCACAATAGATGAGCTGCGCTCAAATGTACCGAGAAAGTTTTCTGAGCATTCAATTGGGGGGAGGTATAAAGTCTTTGAGTTACAAAATGAGTCAAATAGTTATCTAGTAGCGTCATCGTGTATAATTGGGAAGCATAATTGGGGCGATGAGTGTGACAGAATATCAAATCCTTCATTAGTGTTCGACGAGATTATTTTCATGTAGCGACATTAATCGCAGTTTGTATGATGAACTACCCCTACGGTAAATAATTATAAGAGTAGGCACCTTCAAACTGTTTGTGGCACCGGTTGTATAAATAAAGGATAGTGGCGCACTCATACACGTTCGCCCAGTTTCTATTCATATCGGAAATGCCTGAACAAATCTTAAGGAACTTGTGTGTTAAGATGAGTACACCATAATGTAAAAAAACTATTTTTCGGCTTCACTACTCGATGGGCCTGCCGAGGGCTAAAATAAAGTACTCTGTTGCTCGCCGTTTGATTCAGTCGACCGTCTAATCGTAAGGTTGATTTGGGTTGAACGGTCGAAAATGGGAAAGACACCTCAAACTTTTTATCACTTAGTCAACGCTTTAGCAACTATTTCCAGATGGAGAGAGTTGCCTTAGGCATAGATGGCACTCGTGATCAAAACATACTACAGTTCGCCATTGCCAATGATTACTATCCGTTCGGAATGCAAATGCCTGGACGGAAGTTCGCTACCGAAAGCAGCTACAGATATGGTTTTAATGGGAAAGAACACGACCCTGAAACGGGTACGCAGGACTATGGATTGAGGATATATAATCCTAGTCTTGCCAGGTTCTTATCAGTTGATCCGCTTTCAAATGCCTACCCGCATTATACTCCGTACTCCTATGCAGGCAATAAGCCTATAAAGTATATAGATATTGACGGCGCTGAAGAAGGAAGGCATTGGTACGATTATGATTTCAGGGACTTTATGAATTGGATGCAGAAGCCTGACAATCCATTAAAGACTGATGGATTTGCTCATAAGGCTGCATCTGGATTCAACCGGGATTTCAATCCGCTAAACAATCTCTTAATCATTACAACTGGGTACGACGGTGCATCGAGTGACTACCCTAGAATGTCTAGGGGTGACGCAGCAGTCAGTTTAACGACACAGTTAATTCTACACAAAACAATATCCATTAGCACAGCCCCTACAGCGCAGGTTGGGATGGAGCGTCAAGTAGCAAGAGCTGTGTCAAACAAAATCGTACCGGGGGGCGAAAAAGTTGCAGCAGCAAAAGCTGCTCAGACGGAAGTTCAAGCATCTCCACAAGTCATCCACAACAATGTACTTCGCCAGATCTCTGATAAATTATTCGGAAGCTTATATGGAACAACAAGAGGCACGCAGCTCGAAAGAGTTTTAGCAACAACAAGGTATTCTGAATGGATTGACCTAAATCTTGTTGTAAAGAAAAACATTAAGCTTATCGATTTTCTTGCTGGGAATAGAGCTGCATCCCTTAAAACATTTGACGCTGCCACATTCAAACTATCCGACTATAGGAGGATTGTTGATGACTTAAGTGAAGCAGCTGCCAATGGTGGACTCGAAGGCGTGAAGTTTTCCAAGGTAAATCTTGACATAATGTTCAAAAATGACGAAGTAATAAATACTTTTAAGCAGAGCATAAATAAACTCATTGATTACGGACATTCGCAGGGAGTACGAGTAAATGTTTTCACAGACCCGGTTAGAAAAGCAAGCGTTCAATAAAGAATTTTATATGGAAAATGAGATTATTCAGCAGAGAGCATATTTTATATGGAAAGAGGATATGTTAAGCTCGGTAATGACTCTGCTGGAAACTTCATCTTTGCAATTCAGTGAATTCTATTATGGAGGAGAAGATCATCCTATCGATCATTTACCGACGATAGTTAAAATAGCGGGTAACCGACAACATTTTTCAATGGTATTGGAAGATGTGGTATCTGATAGATCGAGAATGACTATTTCAAAAAGAAATCGTGTTTTTTCAATTTTTATTTCCTCCGATTGGACGTCATTTGAAAAATATTCTATTTTCTATGACGAAGTAATCAAGTCGTTTGACAGTCTTTTCATTTGTGGAAATGTGTATGACTATTCGTTTGCCAAAACTCAGAATGAAACCGATGTCTCGAATTATGAGTTGTTAATCGGCAAGTTGCCGGAGAATACAATCTATGACAATGGGGTTCCATTTTACATCGATATCTCTTCTAACCCCGGACAGGAAGTCGAATTGGACGCGATATTGTTGTCCGCTACTTGGAAGTTTTATTGCGATGAAAGCTTCTTAGATTTTCTTGGCATTGATACATCGTCACAATCCACATCTCGATGGCAGAAGAGGCAACTGACTGATACTATTGTGATGTTCCAATTGTACTCGAACCCTTTCCTTTCCAATGATCACTTGGATGAGCTTATGGGGTTCAAAAGGTTCTTGAATATACCTCAAGTGGCGAACACCCATGCGGATAGTTTTGGGTTGTGGCTTTCCTCGAGGCAAATCTAGTATCCTAAGTATTAAAAAAGAGCCTTGGTCTATTGGTTTTCCAGCATGTTAAACAGTATCATTCAAGGACGACTTTAAGAGCAGGTTTGATTCTGGAAGGTGTCTTATGACACGGTAGTATTTTGGAATACAAGCGCAATGGGGTTGCGGCAAAGCCGGGCATTGATAATCTTATCTACAAGTATCCGCAAGTGCTTGATCTTGCGACGAACAAGGCAAAGCTGGTGAGTAACCGTCTGCGCTATGTCTATGACGCTGTTGGCGCCAACGATTACAACATTACTCCGGTAGGCCACAGCACGGAGGATATTGACTCGCAAACCCCTGAGACGGACGCCAACGTAGTACGGGCAGAGGTGAAGACCGCTCAACCTGCGACTGACAACTACGACTACGACCGGATCGGAAACCTCATTCGTGACCGCCAGAGTAAGCTCGATCATATCTACTGGACGGTATATGGAAAGATTGACCGCATAGTAAAGGCACCTGCCTTAAACACGGAGATCGCCTACGATTACGATGCTGCCGGCAATAGGATCGGCAAGAAAGTGACGGTTAATGGTTTGAGCACATATACTTTCTATGTGCGGGATGCTCAGGGCAATACCCTTGGCATCTACACCAAGACAGGGAATCAGCCCGTTCAGTGGGGCGAGCAAATGCTCTATGGCAGCAGCCGGCTGGGGACTATTCACCTGAATGTTCCGGTACCGGCCGCCCCGATGGTACCGGTTGGGACGGCCACGCTGCACGATGGCTTCGAGTATGTCCGGAAGACGTATGAGCTGTCCAATCACCTGGGCAATGTTCTGGCTACTGTTTCCGATCAGAAGAGGGGGGTAGACCCGGGCGCAGATGGCACTTCTGACTATTATATAGCGGATGTTGCTACTGCCAATGATTACTATCCGTTCGGAATGCAAATGCCGGGACGGAAGTTCGCGGTCGAAAGTGGCTACCGGTACGGGTTTAATGCGAAAGAGGATGATGTTGAGACCGGCCTGCAGGACTATGGAATGCGGATATATAATCCTGCATTAGGAAAGTTTTTAAGCCTGGATCCGCTTTCGAAAAAGTTTCCTTGGTGGACACCCTATGCTTTTGCTGGCAATATGCCTATTGCAGCAATAGATCTGGATGGACTTGAACCCTTCGTTACAAATACATCGACACTAACTTTACCACGAATCTTTCTTCCTCGCGTCGCACTACCAAGGATTAGTATTCCAAAGCCAACTATGCCTCTCCATCCGGGGGAAGTCACCTTGCCATTACCAGGGGCTTCAGTTCCTTCGGGAATAACTGTTGGACAGCCGAAGGTCGAAATGTCTGAAAGCTCACCAATTGATTGGGTCAATAATGTGCCGGCATCTCCTGAATTTCTAGGCGAAGACTGGAAAGACATAACAGACCCACGAAAAGAAGCGAGCGATAATGACGGTAGGGATTACGAAAATGTAAAAACCGGAGAGAAAATTACTTACGATCCCGCAAAGAAGGATCCCAAGAGTAAGGATGGTTGGGATAGAATTAACCATTGGCATAGACACAACCCAAATAGAACAGGCACAAAAGACTATTATTTGGATAAGTATGGAAGGCCGACCAGTAAGGGGTCGGATCCATCACATATCGAAGCTCCGAAGTCTCTGATTTTAGAACCGATAATAATCAAACCTGAACGTAAAGGTTTCTTTCGACGATCTTTAGACGGGATAAAGAAGTGGTGGAAGGAAACCAACCAAAGGATGGCAAGGGAGAATGAGGTTTGGATTTGATCTCCATAAAATGGCAGTAAACAATATCTTTCAAACAAGACTTCAATGATAAACTTGAGCGACATTTTCGAACATGATTGCCCAGTTGGCGAGCTAAATATCAACTTTTCAACAAAATCACTTACACTAGTCGTCGATGAATTTATAGAAATAAAGCAAGAGTATTTATCAAAGAAAGTTCATTTCTACGGAGTAAGCAATCTATCAATTAGCGAAATAGAGTTGGTAGAACTGTTTGACTTGGGAGTACAAAATTTTGAAGAAAATCAGAAACCTAAAACGTTCGAGATCATTTTTAGTGGAAGCGTAGGTAAGCCTCGCATAAAACTGGCGTTTGAATACAATGAATTTTTTGCCGAGCAACTCTGATATCGAAAGTCAATAAACATATTCTCAAGGGAGGTTAGATCTTTTCTTGACGGACATAAGTTGAGCGCGACTATTGAATCAAATGTGACTTCCTCTGACACGAAGAAAAAGAGATCGCTGGCGTCACGATACCTAATCAGGATCCAGCTCCAGTAGGTACGACGGCGCCTTCCCTTACCCTGGCTGCGGCCGATGAGGAGTATGCGGAGGACGTGTCTTATGACGCCAATGGCAATATTCTGGAATACAAGCGCAATGGAGTAGCGGCAAAGCCGGGCATGGATAACCTGATTTACAAGTATCCACAAGTGCTTGATCTTGCGACGAATAAGGCGAAGCTGGTGAGTAACCGCCTGCGCTATGTTTATGACGCTGTTGGCGCCAACGAGTACAACATTACCCCTGCAGGCCACGGCACGGAGGATATTGACTCGCAGACCCCTGAGATGGACGCCAACGTAGTGCGGGCGGAGGTGAAGACCTTTCAGCCTGCAACCGACAACTATGACTACGACCGGATCGGAAACCTAATTCGTGACCGCCAGAGCAAGCTGGATCATATCTACTGGACAGTATACGGAAAGATTGACCGCATTGTAAAAGCACCTGCCTTGAACACGGAGATCGCCTACGATTACGATGCCGCCGGCAACCGGATCGGCAAGAAGGTGACGGTTAATGGTGTGAGCACGTATACGTTCTATGTTCGGGATGCTCAGGGCAATACCCTTGGCATCTACACTAAGACCGGGAATGGGCCCGTTCAGTGGGGCGAGCAGATGCTTTATGGCAGCAGCCGATTGGGGACCATTCACCTGAATGTTCCGGTACCGGCCACTCCGATGGTGCCGGTTGGGACGGCCACGCTTCACGATGGGTTCGAGTATGTCCGGAAGACGTATGAGCTGTCCAATCATCTGGGCAATGTTCTGGCTACTGTTTCCGATCAAAAGAGGGGTGTAGACCCGGGCGCAGACGGCACTTCTGACTATTATATAGCGGATGTTGCTACTGCCAATGATTACTATCCGTTCGGAATGCAAATGCCGGGACGAAAACTCTATACCGAAAGTGAATACAGGTACGGGTTTGGTGGCCACGAAAAAACCGATGAAGTAAAAGGCGAAGGCAATAGTTATACAGCTCAATTTTGGGAGTATGACCCCCGAATTGTTACCAGATGGAATCAGGATCCGGTTGTCAAACACGGTCAATCTGCATACAGTATCCTTGCACGAAATCCAATTTGGTTTATTGATCCCAACGGTGCAGATTCTACACTCTACAACTCGTCGACTGGTGGACTAATCGCAAGAGGGGTAACACCAGCTTTGGATAAAACCGCAATTTGGACTGTTGATCCTTCAGCAAAGGGTTTTGATAAAAATAACCCTTGGAAAACAGCACAAAAGTTGACTTATACGGTGGGTGGAGACACAAAGGAAAAGGGGATCAGAGGAACTTTGTTACGTGGGAACCACCCGCTTGCTGGTAAAGGGTGGAAAGCCGGCGATCAAGTTTATGAGGAAGATTTGCTGGATATGAATGTGGAGTTCAATACAGTCGTCCAACAGTGGAAACCCTTTTTTGCACAGAAAGGGAAGCGCTGGGATGAACAAATCAAGATGATGGAAAAATGCTGGTATTGTGATGCTGATCAAGTTCTAAAGATGAATGCAGGAAAGAAAGCAGCTTTTGTATGGATGGTGGGGCCAAATATGCCGTTTGATTTGAAAAGCCAAACCCGCAAAAATTTGCAACAGATCCAATCATTTGCCGCTGTAATTATTGGTCAATATTCGTTTTATCGAGGAAGACTAATGAATTATGACGACTATGGTAATGCGGCTTTTGGAGCTTGGGGAAAGGCCTATGGGTATGGTTTGCCAGAACTAACTTCGGGTGCGGACATAGATCAGATATTTCATACGGGAAAGTCTGATCCTGGAAGAGACCAGTTTTTTATAAAATATGGATTTGTTCTATTCAAGTAAAAGTACTGCGAATGCTTAGAGTGACTTTATTAGTATATGTCGGCATGTGCGGATCTTTCTGCTCACCTCGACCAGACTCTTTTGGTAAAGATGACATCTATGTTAAAAGACTTGTTCGTGCAAAGCGTGACAGTAACCTCTTTACTGGAACCTTAACGATAAGCAATCCACCACATACTTCAATCCATAATTTTAGTAATGGTATACCATGTGGAAAATGGGAGTATAGGTTTAATGGTGATCTAATACACAAGGGAGAGATTCTAAACAATAGAATCATTGAACGAAAGCACGAAGTGCGAAAGCTCTTGTCAAATGATACTTTTTTGCTAGACCACTGGCAAGAAGGCGAATTGCCTACAATAACCTACCCGCCTTTTCTAACTTTGTATGTTCTAAAAAACGACTCATTCTTTCAAGTAAAGGAAACAGATCGCGACCTATATGCTCACAACATAGCCGTTGCATTGATGAACGATAGGCTGGGCCTGAAGTTTGATTATGTAAAGATTTCTTTTGTTGATGCTGTAAAAGACTGGAAGAAAGAGTTTTCCAAAGAGTACAAGATTATAGGACAAATTTTACACGAGACCAAATAACGTGAAGGATGGAACAAGCGTGTTTCCTAATCCCAGTAGCTGTTTTACGTTCTTGCGTGCATAGTTTGATTAATCATTTCGTGCAAGTATACCGATACTTATAACGTCGGACATATTAAGTTATTAAGGAAAGATTATGTACGGAACGAGTTCGATGAGAAGTTGACCAAAATACTTGGAATCACCCTGTTTAAGGGGCGAGCAGATGCTTTATGGCAGCTGCTGGCTGGGGACCATCCACCTGAATGTTCCGGTACCGGCCGCTCCGATGGTACCGGTTGGGACGGCCACGCTGCACGATGGGTTCGAGTATGTCCGGAAGACGTATGAGCTGTCCAATCACCTGGGCAATGTTCTGGCTACTGTTTCCGATCAGAAGAGAGGGGTAGATCCGGGCGCAGACGGCACTTCTGACTATTATATTGCGGATGTTGCTGCTGCCAATGATTACTATCCGTTCGGAATGCAAATGCCAGGACGGAAATTTGCCACTGAAGGCAGCTACCGTTATGGATTTAATGGAATGGAGCGAGAAATAGATTTTCAGTCGGAGAATTACGATTTCGGTGCAAGGATTTATGATAGTAGGATTGGGCGTTGGTTAAGCCTAGATAAGCTCCAGGCAAAAAGGCCTGGTGAGAACGCATACTTTTACTGCGGTGGGAATCCGATCGTTTTTCGTGATCCGGACGGAAATGATCGAATTATCACTACAGTACTAACAAGGCAGGCCACAGATGGTACAACCATAACTATCACGAGAAGAGTTGTTGTACGCGGCTTGGAAACTTACAGAAAAGTTCAGCAGTACGATACAGACGGTAAGCCCACAGGTAATTTTGAGTACTATGATACCTACGAAACCCATTTTACAACCATAAACTCAAAAGGCCAAAAGATTTTTGGCTCTTCACATTATTCTTCAGGCAACACTATACAATTTGTATCGGACAATGACTTAGATACGAAATGGGGAAGGTTCATGGAAGGATTATACGATAGAGAGCCAAGGAAAGAAGGCCATAGGAAGGGTGGAGGTGGTATTGGATTTACCTCTGCCAGCGGACAAGGCGGCGGTCCTACTGCTGACTTTCCAGACGCCTACTTAGAAAATATCGATATGTTGATGGGTGCCTTCGGACAGGCTGGAGACGTCGCCTCTTTTGATCTATTTGCCAAAACAATGACAGGCATTTTTACAAAGAAGGGATTAGACAAATCGGAGCTAACTCAATATGCTATAGCCAAAGTACAAGACATGTTTAAGCGTGATTCTGACGCTGCAAATGGCAAGAGGACTGACACGGCATTACAAGTTTTACCGACTGGTAGTGATTCTTGCACTGTCTGTGGAAAGATAGCTCCAAAAGGAACGATCAACAATTCGAATATTCCTTTGGAAAACTATCACGGAGGAAAAACGAAGACTCGCGCCGATCACGAACTAAGAAACCAACCAAAGTAACTATGCGAAACTCGCTCCCGGTATTTTTAATCGCATCAACTTTTGCAATATCGTGCAATGAAAAGTCACGTACTAAAAAGGAGTATTATCCGAATGGAAAGATAAGGAGAGAGACAAAGTATAAGAAAGGTGAAACAAGTACGAAAGAAGTGATATCCTTCTACCCTAATGGCCAGGTTGAAGAAAAACGCACTTACATAAATGACAGACTAAATGGAGTTTTCGTGTCGTTTGACGCGAATGGCGACTCTTTATCAAGAGGGTACTTTAGAGATGATAAGCCGATAGGACCGATTTACTATTACACAGATGGGCGATTAATGCTTTATAATGAACGGGATTTCAGCGGCGATGTTTATTACGTGAGGAAGTTTGATACTGAAAGTTTGAAATTGATAAAAGAAGATGGGGTCTGCATTAGTCCGAATATCGCCATTGTTGAAAAAGGGAAGGATAAAGAGTTCGAGTTTTGCTTCGCACAACCAGAGGGGTATAGGAACGAAATACATGCGGAAATCGATGGGGATTCCGTCCAAATTATTCGAATGGAAGGAAATGTTGGAAGAATTTTAGTTAGTGATTGGATCGGCAAAAGCAAGACTTTGAAAATAGTATCAACTTTAAGTAATGGTTTGCAAATTGTTTGTCAGGATAGCTTGGTGCGAATAATATAGTGCTGCTATCGTTCGTCTTGCTTAAAGGTAGCAGGAAGTTTGACTAAGCTGCATCAGCTCTATAGTAGAGTATAATTTGCCCGCATTTAAGAACTCGTCGCTTTAGTACAAAGGTGCATTAGACTGTCGCGTAATTATGTCATTTCTTAATACTGTAGTATTAGCAAGATCATACCGACTTTAAATTGCAGACTCTGCGTGTAGATGGATTAATGGATCGTCTTTATGATGTAAGAAGCATTTGCACTTGACCACTTGGTCAAACGTTTTTGGCTGTTGGCTATAGCTAGCCTCGAATTACTATCCGTTCGGAATGCAAACGCCAGGACGGAAGTTCGCGGTTGAAAGCAGCTATAGGTATGGTTTTAATGGAAAGGAAGACGATCCAGAGTCCGGTCTACAGGACTATGGAATGAGGATGTACAATCCCACTGTAGCAAGGTTTCTAAGTGTAGATCCGATTAGTATTGAGTATCCCGAGCTTACACCTTTTCAGTTTGCTAGCAACGGTCCAATTTCGAACATTGACCTAGATGGCCTTGAAGCATGGGCCGTTAATCCAAGTACCGGTCAAGTGCTCTCCGGTCCATTGAATATTGCCGGACTTGAGCAAGATGGGTTTGTTACTGGAATGTACTCAACGCCAATCAAAGCCCCACAAACACAAAAGAGACCTGTCCTTCAACACGTTGCTGATGCAACTAATTGTCAAGGGTGTCCGAGCCGAAACATTGCAATGAACACTGCGCCTGCGACAGCACGAAGGCAGGCAACTGTTTCACAAGCGAATGGGCCATCAAGCATTGGAGTCAAGAAAGCAGAAAGCGAAAAGATTGATCCTTATGTAAGAATAATAAAACAGGATCTTCAGCAGCGCGAAAGTGTCAGACCAGGCGATGAATTTCCGATGATAGGAAGTTTAGTGCAAGGGTTCAGAAGGCTTGGTAATGATGATGCGGACGGAGCAACAAGTTCGTTTGGAAGGTTTGGCGTAGAAACGGCGGCCAGCGCTTTGCCTTTTGTTAGATTTTCAAGAGGTTCACTCAACCCAAATGAAATTCATTTCATGCAAAGTAGTATTAAAAATACGACCGGGGAATTTACAGTCTTAGGAAACGCAGAAGCTTTGAGCGCAGGCACATTGAACCCAAATGTGTTGAGAATAAATGTATGGAAAGACGCAACAGGTAAAATTTGGACATTAGATCATAGAAGGTTGGCTGCATTTCGGTTGTCAGGGTTAAATAAGGTTCCAGTAAATTGGGCCTCCAAATCACAGGTGCAAAGCCAGATGTGGAAAATGACAACGAAGAATGGGGGAACATCAATTAAGTTAAAGTTCAGTGATGGCACAAATCAAGTCGTTTACTAAAAAAAAATGACCATGAATGAATTAGTATATGAAGTAAACAAAATTGGAAACAAGAACGATTTTCTAAAATTTGTGGAATTATTGATCACTGATTTGAGAAAAAACCCAAGTGAGTGGGAGAACAAAACGCTCGAATCATACTTGGAGGCTATCATTAATTGGACAGAGGATATGGAAGGCTATTATCAAAACAATGATATACCTCTTCCAGAAAACATTAGTTGGAAAGTGTTTGCCAACATCTTGATAGCCGCAAAAGTGTACGAATAGTGTAGCCTTTTACAGCGTTCCACTTTTTGGAATTTGCACCAGAGCAAGTGATTAGCCTATCCAAGAGAGCTGCTTCACTGTCCCGTGGCATTGTGTATGTTAAGTAACCCTATGATAGGTAAACCATCTTGGTCTGGCCACTATCTCTGGTCTGAGGAAGGGGGTTAGACGTGGTCGCAGATGGCAATTCTGACTATTACATAGCGGATGTTGCTGCTGCCAATGATTACTATCCGTTCGGAATGCAAATCCCCGGACGGAAGTTCGAGGGCGAAAACGGCTATAGATATGGAGTTAATGGGCAAGAAAAGGATAAAGAAATTGGCACTGAGATCTTCGGTGCGATGTATTGGGAGTACGACAGTAGAATAGGACGTCGTTGGAACGTTGATCCGGTAATTAACCAATCAGAAAGTCCATTTGCTACTTTTTCTAATAACCCAATTTATTTCGTTGATCCGACTGGATCTACACCTACCCCTCCGGAGTACCATAGGGTGAATAAAGGTGAAACATTAAACGGAATAGCTAAGAAATATAATATGCGGACAAGTGACCTCTTGGCTCTTAATTCACATATTAAGGATCCCAACAAGATTATCGCGGGCAGCCTGTTAACAATTGGTTCGAGCCGAAATGGCAAAGATCTTTATATGGAATACGGTGAACCAGAGAGCGACTTCCAATCCAATCCATTAACAGCATACAATAATTCCAATAATGGAAAATTTGTTCAGAGTTCCAAAGCTAGTTTGGGCCGCTTGGCTGGAGAATTTTTTATCAACTCCGGCAGCGATGAATATTCTCAAAATACTCTTGTTATAGGCGGAAAATTCCTAGATGAGATTAAGAGCCTTCCGAGCGTACGTGACTTAGTAAATAAAGCTATGAATGCGCTCAATGCTGACGGCAAGCTCCAGGCAGGTGAATTTTACAAAGGATCATATTCGATAGGGACACTCATAGATGCAAATGGACGCAGAATTCTTTGGCAGTCAACAAAAGACTTGTTTTCAGGCAAATTACAGAACAATAAATTTTTCTCTGCTGAAAATTGGTTGGGGTCATATGGGTTCAGTTTAAGAGTGACTGGATATGGCAAGGCAGTGATTTGCATTTATGATTCTAAAACTGTGGAATCCGCTTCTGACAGAAGGCCTATTTTACGTAAGATTACACCTGATGTAGAGCCAACGTATCAAAGATACCTTTGGGAGATAAACGTTCAGGAAATTCGCAAACCAAACTCAACTTATGAGACGTATGGCTTTTAAAGTGATCCTTTTTCTTAATTTGATTTTGCTAACTGGTTGCTTCGATATTTTCCGGGGTGATTCGGACCACATTGTGGGCAATATTTCGGTAATTAATCCTCGCAACCAAGAAGACAAGGGTTATAAGTTGATAATATTTAAGGAGGAATTCAATTCTACTGTAATTGAAGACTACATTGATGAATTGGTAGGAAATGACTCCTTGCTTCTAATAAAAGCCCTGAATAAGGAGGATTGTATGCCGCGGTTCTATAGGATAAATCATAACGGTGGAATGAAAATATACCAGGTTATAATGTCGGATGAAGGAGAGTACATTCAAAAATCCAAACAAATAAAACCTAAATATTCCTTTTATAGTGATGTAGAGGTTTGTGAATAATTCCTGATAAGGAATTCAGAATCTTTAATCATGTGAGAACTTTTTAAACCGTATTCGTATTGTCTTAAGAAAACTACCCTGTTGCAATCGGATCGTAGTTTTATTCTTGAGAAACTAGTCAAAAAATACCACCTGCGCACTGATTCCCCCCTTTTTTGGGGACAGAAATAGTAGCCAGGACATTGCCTAGGTGATTGGAATGCTCATAAATCTTACGGACATACGCGAACCCGTCGTGGAGCGTAGCCGTCCCAACCGGCACCCTCGGAGCGGCCGGTACCGGAACATTCAGGTGGATGGTCCCCAAGCGGCTGCTGCCGTAAAGCATCTGCTCGCCCCATTGAACGGGCCCATTCCCAGTCTTGGTGTAGATGCCAAGGGTATTGCCCTGAGCATCCCGCACATAGAACATATACGTACTCACACCGTTAACCGTCACCCTCTTGCCGATCCGGTTGCCGGCGGCATCGTAATTGTAGGCGATCTCCGTGTTTAAGGAAGGTGCTTTTACAATGCTGTCTGCTTTCTTTTATATGTGGCCGGAATCAGCAATGGGATCCCGTTCGTTAATGCAATTGTGTTCAATAAGTTTGGACACTAAATCCAATAACGCAAGAATGTTTCGAGCAGTAACGTACGGCTTACTTCACGCAGCTGGTAATGGCCATTGAATTTTGAACACCGAACAATTCAATTTTTTGTTTCATGCTGAACCAAACCGTTTTAAATTTTTTCAACTTAATCAGGAGATAATTTTACCGCGAAACTTCCTTTCTACTTCACTGTAAAACTCAATATTCATGGCTTCGTTATAGGCAATCTTGTTCCAAACGTTTTTGGGGCTATCAAGCTCTTCTGTGTTGTAAAAGCTTCTGATATCATACCCTAGCTTTTTAAGCCAAATCATTGTAAGACGGATTGTGATATCCAGATCAGACGAGTGCATCCATGGACCCAAGTGCCTGATGGAAGCGTAGGGTAAACTATCGACTTGATTCATTAGGCTAAAATTCAAAATAACCGACCAATTGAGTTTTGACCAATCTTTTTCGTCAATTAAATCTAACATTGGCCCCGATAACTGCTTAAAGGAAGGCACTTCATTAGCCTCTTCCGATGTTAGACTTTGCGTGCCAAGGTAATGCCACTTATTCTTTCCTCGTACACTTGGTCTGCCCATCATGAGCAACCGATAGCAAAGTTCATCAGCCTCCTCTATTTTACCACTCGATTTCTTCGCGAACGCCTCCGATCGCATGTCAAGAATCTTGAGGGTCAAATTTGACGAGCCTCCTGCACCTTGAATAAAGACGCATTTGACAAAAGCATACCCCAAGTTTTTTTCTAGAGGAATTGCAAAAATAGAACCTTGTTCAATATCCATATTACGGTGTCTTTGAAGGGTGGTTAGGCCCTTTGGGTAACTCGCGTTCTTTAAACTTTGCCTGCCATCCTGGTTGTTGAAGGTTCAACAAGACGATACCAAGCGGTAGTCGATAGTCAACCTTTACAGGATTACTATTTGAATTTATCAAATTATCAATACTGGTGCTAAGATATGGTCTATTCCCCCCTGGACTATTCAAGCTAATCAATGCCTGCTCAGCTCCTTTCGCTTGGTGGTATGTACCAATTGCCAGCAATTGTACATTTCTCGCTTCAATTCTGTCTTTATGATAGCGCCCATTAACAATTCGGTCTTTTGTAATTCCGAAATAAGGCAGAACGCCAACAACTAACCCTCGTTCGTCCTTAATCGCTCGCAATGTTCGGTATACATAGTACAATTCGTTTCCATCATCATCTTTTCCTGGCACCTCGTATGGATCAAGCTCACGCTGATGCTGGGGCTGAGGGCTTGGGGCTGGCTCTGGCGAAGTTTTACCTCCTGTTTTTAACTGCTCATGAAACGCTCTAAGTTCAGGCGCATATTGGCCTGTCCCTAACTCCCCGTCACTCAGAACGAAGCCTATTGTCAAACCGACACTCTTTTTGCTTATAGCTTTGAGTCCCCTTACGAACCAGTGCTGACCAGCCTGCTGAGCAACTTTTGATCCCCCACTTACAGCGGACCTCTTGGCAAACTCGGATGTGCCTTGTTGGAAAGTCTTCCCAACCGTTACCCGCTGAAATGTCCTCGTTGCTCCCCCAACTACTGCTTGAGCTTTTTCGTCAGGTCTTTCCAATCCATCTAAATCGATGTAATTGATTGGATCGCCTTCAGCGTATGAGTATGGGCTGTTCCAAGGAAACGCGTGTGCGATCGGATCAACACTTAAAAACCTACCTAGACCCGGATTGTAAATCCGCATTCCATAGTCCTGCAGGCCGGTCTCAACATCATCTTCCTTTCCATTGAACCCGTACCGGTAGCCGCTTTCGACAGCGAACTTCCGTCCAGGCATTTGCATTCCGAACGGATAGTAATGCTTGCTGCCCACCTGGTTCGAATCCAGTCCTGTGCCCCTAATCCACAAACGCCCGAACGATCAAGTATTGTGTTACGTTCAGCCCGCCTGGTCCCTTTCCACCTGTGCCGACCCTTTCTCGCTGCTAGTGGCGATGCTTGCCGAATGCGTTTCGGAATGGGATCGCCCTTTAGTCTCGCGACTCTGCTCTGCCAATAAAATATCGATCAGGATCTCCGCGAATGCCTCCAGTAGTTCTTCAATGTTTGTTTGCTTTTGCATCGCCGCAAACTGCGCGCTTTCCCCGCGGTGGCAAACCGCTTTTGCTCTTTGCCGGAAACTTACTTTGCGGTAACTTGACGCACCTAGACCAAGACCCCGATGCAGGACCTGTTTGACCCCGCGGACGCCCGGCGTCTGCTCGACCGGCTGACGCGCCTCGATGCGCGGCAGCGGCCGCTGTGGGGCCGCATGAGTGCGGCGCAGATGCTCCTGCACTGCCAGGACCCGTTCGACGTGTATTTCGGGGAGCGCAAGTCGCGCCAGAGCTTTGCCGGACTGCTGTTCGGTCGCCTTGCGAAAAAGCGGTTCTTCTCGCCGGAGCCCTGGCCGCCCAACCTGCCCGGCGCCGAAGGTCCCCGCCTTCCCGGTGAGCCTTCCTTCGAAAACGAGCGCGCCCGGCTCGCCACGCAGATCTACCGCTTCTCCGAGAGCAGCCTCCTGCTCCACCCGCCCCAGCATCCGTTCTTCGGCAGGCTCACCGCGCAGGAATGGAGCCGCTTTACCTACCGGCATGTCGATTATCACTTGCGGCAATTCGGAGCGTGAACCGGGGATCGGGGATCGGGGATCGGGAATCGGCAATCGGGAATCGGCAATGCGCGGCGAAAGAGAAAGTCCCGCTATAGCAGGACGTTCTCTTGTAATCAGGCGTAAGCATTCCCGATTGCCGATTGCCGCCTGGCGCCAGCATTCCCGATTGCCGATTCCCGATTGCCGTCTTGCGACCTACTTCCGCGCGGCGTTGCGCTCCATGGCTTTGCCGGCGAAATAGCCGGCGGCGGCGGCAACGAGCACGGCAATGACGAGGGTGGTGGTGCCGGCGCCGAGGAACCAGGCAATGATGGCGGCGAACAGGGCCACCAGGAGGGCCAGGATCGTGGAGGCGTGGGTACGCTGGCTGGCGGGAATATCGGCGGGCGTTTCGTAATGCGCCCCGGGGCGCTTGCGGCTTTCAGGCATGGCAGGATGTTTCCCCAACCCTATGCAATCAAGAGGCCAGCTCTTCAAATTCGCCCGTGAGCTTGTTCTTGCGCACGTTGCCGGCATTGAAGTAGCGGCCGTTCATAGCCACGTATACGCCCGGCGGCAGGGTTTGCACGAAAGCGATGGCAGAGCCCAGGTTAAAGAGCCCGTCGGAGGACCCGAATTTATACGGGATCATGGCGCCGGTGATGACAATCGTTTTTCCCTGCACGGATTGCGCGAGTACCCTGGCCGTCTCGGCCATCGTGTCGGTGCCGTGGGTGATGATGATCATCGTATCGTCGACCTCCTGGCAATGCCGGGCGATGAGCTCACGGTCGATGTCGGTCATCTCCAGCGAATCGATCATCATCAGCGTGCGGATGTCGACCGCGACGCGCGCGCGGCCGAGCTGCAGCATTTCGGGCAGGTGCGAGTCTTTGAAAAAGAGCTGCCCCGTGAGCTCGTTGTATTCCTTGTCGAAGGTGCCGCCGGTAACGAAGATGCGAATAGCCATAGCAATTGTGTGGGATCAAAAGTAGGGAAAGCGCGCGGGGGTTTCACCAGACGGCAATGGAACACGGGCTTCCCGGCGCAAGCGCCTCGCTTTTCTCAAAGCGGCACGCGGGTTTCACGCGGAGACGCGGAGACGCGGAGCACGCATAACTTCGGTACCGCCTGCGGCAGAACTTGTTTCGCACGGCGGCACGGAGGCACGGCGGCACGGAGGCTGACGTCATTGCGATTCGCCAGCTGGTGGAGCAGCAATGACCTTTATCTCGGCCGCAATGAATGAATCGGCGCCCCCTCCACCCTCCTGAACCTTTTCGCTCATTCCCCCATTCCCCCATTCCCCCATTATCCCATTCCCCCATTATTTTCGCCCTATGCGCACCTTTCTCAAAAGTTTCGTTTTCGCGGCGCGGGGCATCCGCGCATTCTTCCGCACGGAGCGCAACGGGCAGATCCAGGGCGCCGTTGCCCTGGTGGCGATCGCGGCGGGGCTCTACTTCGGGATCAGCCGGGCCGAGTGGATCGTGCTGCTGGCCTGCATTGCGGCCGTCATCTCGCTCGAAATGCTCAACTCGGCGCTCGAAACGCTGTGCAACCTCTACAGCACCGACTACCACCCGCTCATCGGCCGCATCAAGGACGGCGCCGCCGGGGCGGTGCTCTGGACCTCCGCCGGGGCCGCCATAATCGGCATCCTGCTGTTCTGGCCCCACGTACGCGCACTTTTTCACTGAACCTTTTTTGAAGCCGCTTGTTTTCACAACGGCCCGCAGCGATGGCGGGCCGGGGAATAAATTTTCCAGCGTCGGTTTCCAACATCCGCGCTGCAGTTGGTTAAGAACAAAGCCCTGTCTCTACGGGGCTTTTCTGTGCCCGGGAGCGGTAGAACACGGATGGTACCGGTGGGGCGGATGGGGACCGATGGTTGGCACAAGACCGCATTAACGCGCCGGAACCAGCTATAAGCAGTAACAAAAAGTGGGACCCGAAGGCCCCACCCATTTTGACTTTTTACTTTTGAATTTTGATTTCTACTCCCCCATCACTTCACCGGCATCGTCTTCCTCCACTTTCCGGGCCTTCTTCTGCCAGGGTTTGTGGGCGGCGCCGTCCATGCGCACCACGCGCGGGTAAAAACGGCCGAGCGTGTCTACAAGCTCCGTCTGCGCCTTCATCACCTCGCGGATATCCTTATAGGCCCCGGGCGCCTCGTCGAGCCCGCCACCGATCAGGGTCACACCGTGCTCCTGCAGGGCGTCCTGCAGCGCATGCTGGGTGATGTTGTTGATAGCGGCCGTCCGGCTCATCCGACGCCCTGCCCCGTGCGACGCCGAGTTCACCGAAGCCGACGCACCCTTTCCTTTCACGATAAAGCCGGGAGCAGTCATCGATCCGGGGATGATGCCGAGCACCCCTTCGCCGGCCGGCGTGGCGCCCTTCCGGTGCACGATGACGTCGCGGCCCTCCCACTTTTCCTTCCACGCGAAGTTGTGGTGGTTCTCCACCCGGCGCAGCGGCTTCCGGCCCAGGGCTTTGGCCACCTTCTCGTGGATCACGTGGTGACAGGCCGAGGCGTAGTCACCTGCCAGGTTCATCGCGAGCCAATACTCCTGACCCTCCTGCTCGTTGAGCGAAAGCCAGGCGAGGTTAGCGGCTTCCTGCGGCAGACGTCGCAGCTCTTTGGCCACCTTCGTGAAGTGATTGGCGATGTTGGCGCCGAGGGCCCGCGAACCGGAATGCGACAGCACGCCCAGGTAAGCGCCGGCCGGCACCCCGAGCACCGGGTCGAGCTCATCGATCTCCACGAGGCCGAATTCCACGAAATGGTTGCCCGAGCCCGAGGTACCGAGCTGCTTCCAGGCCCGGCCGTGCAGCCCTTTCAGCAGCGCGATCTCGCGGAACTCCCGCCGCTCCATCACTTCGTGGTCCTCGGCCCGCTGGAATACGGCACCGGAGCCGAAGAGCGTCACCTCGCCGAGCGTTTTGGTGAAAAACGAGGTCTTCTGGTTCAGCTCCTTCGGGTCGATGTCGAACACCGACAGGCACATCCGGCAGCCAATGTCCACCCCCACCCCGTACGGGATAACTGCGTTGTCGGTAGCGAGTACCCCCCCGATGGGCAGGCCATAGCCCGCATGGGCGTCGGGCATCAGCGCGCCGGCAACAGCCACCGGCAGCTTCGCCGCGGTGTACATCTGGCTCAGCGCGCCCTGCTCGATGAAGGCCGACCCGAAGATCGGGAACGAGATCCCCTCGCCGTTCAGCGAGATCTCCGTATCCCCGGGCTGCGGCTTCGGCACCAGTCCTTCGGCGATCTTGCCGAGCACCGGGTGCTCCAGGTAATCCTCCGGCCGTGCTTTTACGTTCGACAGGATCTTCAGCACATCTTCCAGCCGGCTGTGCTTATGGTGTTTCTCCATCAGCCCCATTGCCAGCGAGATGACCGGCGACTCGGGATAACCAATCCCCCGCAGGTCCTTTCCTGTTATTTTCAGTTTTGCCATTTGCGTCTATTTGTCTATTTGTTTATTGGTCTATTGGTAAGGGTCGTTTACAGATCAGTCAGTCTTTACAGATATGTGCTATCCGGTTCAATATTCGTGCACTTATTGCTTCATGCGCCGACCTGGAAATGAACTACCTTAACAAGTTCCGTTGAAATCTGAAATCTGAAATCTGAAATCTGAAATCTGAAATCTGAAATCTGAAATCTGAAATCTGAAATCTGAAATCTGAAATCCAGATCCGAGATCCTCGATCTGGGATCTCACATCTTACTGCACGATCTTATTCGCGCAGCTCGAAGAGGCGAAGGCGTGCGGTTTGGCCCGGAAGGCGAAGCCCATGCCCATGATATAGCCCATGGCTTCCTTCAGCGCCTCGTTGCTCCGGAATTTGGGGTCGGGGTTGATGTCGGCGTGCACCTCCACGGGGAGGCCGTACCGCGCAAACACATCCGCAAGGGCGTAGGCCACCTCGATGCTCCGCGCCACCTCTTCCAGCATCCGCTCCTTCACGGTCATGGGCCGCCGCAACGTTTCGGAGCTGATGAAGAGAAATCCGCCCTTTCCTTTCCGCAGAAATACGATCACCGTGGCGAAGGCCGTGTCGCCGCCTTTCACCTGGCTGTCGGTGCCGATGCTTACCTGCAACTGGTGGCCGCAGGCAAGCTCCTTCAGGATCGTCATTCTTACTTCTTCTTCGATGGGCCGCCGGATGGGCCTGCCATCCAGCCGCCGCCATTTGTGTACCCGGTTCATGTCATTTTGTTTTGCTTGGTTGTGTGTTTGTTTTGATTCAGGATCCAGAGAGAAGGAACACGGATAGAACGGATGCTACAAGATGGGCACGGATATAGCTCATCGGCGTAAATCATTTGGACCATCACCCCGAAGCTTCGGGGCCGCGTTCTTTCTCGCTGCTCAGTTGTCCAGCACTGCCGATCGGAAGCCGATGACCTCGACGCGTTGCTCCGGCAGCTGGGGCTCGCTTTGCCCGGCGATCTCGGCTACGGTCATGGGCCGCGTGATGCGACTCCTGAACCCGAGGTGATCGCTGAGCCGTTGCGCCCGTTCGGCGCCCAGCTTGCCGAACTCGTAGCGGGCAATGAGGCGCCCTTTGCGCAGCAGTGCCGCGTCGATAAGCGCCACCGGGCTGTTGAAGGTGCACACGAGCTGCACGTTCAGGAAGTCGGCGAGCAGGCCATCGGAAATGTTGAGCAGGTTCGACACCCCGGACTGGCTGTTCGCCCGCCGGTCCATGAGCACGTTCTCCGCATCCTCGATCACGAGCACCGTGTTAGGATTGTCTACCAGCAGGTCGATGAAGCTGGGATCGGTAAGGTTCCCCGCCACGTTGGGCGACAGAAACAGGACCCGCTTGTTGATCTTGCCTACGAGGTAGCGCAGGTAGCTCGTCTTTCCCGTTCCCGGCAGGCCGTGGAGCAACACGATGCCCTTGTCGTCTTTCCTTCCGAGGCGCTTCCGGATCACGGCGTCTACCGGCGCGAAATCCGCCTCGTAAAAAAGGTCCACATCGAGCTTTGCGGGCCTGATCTCCATGGCCTTCAGCTGCAATCCCGAGGCGCCGCGCACGATGAGGTTGATCTCCCGGGGCTGCCGCTTGCTGCGCTCGCGGAAGCTGCTCAGCAAGGCGGCCGCCTCGTTGACGAAGGCCTCCTGCGTGCCATCGTGGAGCAGTTCCGAATAGGTATCGAGCAACACGATACAGCCGTTCTTCAGGATAAAGAAGGTCTCGTCGAACTCGAACCGCTTCCGCCCCTTATCATAGTTGCGATACTGGTATTCGTCTTCGATAAGGTGTCCGAAGCGCTCCCGGAACGGGCCGTAGGCCTTCTCCGCGTTGATGCGCTCGACCACGTACAGGTTCGGAAGGCGTCCGAAGCGGTGCAGGTACAGCGTCTTGCTGTCGAGAAACCGGCCATCGAGTACGCTGCCGGCGTTGAAGTGCCGCTGGCTTATCAGTTGGTCCATTTGATGGTTCTTTTAATCGTGATGATTCGTTCTTGTTTCAATTGAGGTTCCCGTTGCGCACAAAGCCGATGGGCGCTTCGCGCGGCGAAAGCCTGAAGGCGGCCAGCTCCTTCGCGAGGCTGTGCGCAAAGTGAAAGTCGCCGGCGTGCAGTACTTCTACGTACTTGGCCCCGACCTCGATCATGCGCTTGCCGGGCAGCACGTAGATGGTGCTCGTGAACAGCAGCTTTCCTTCTTCGTGGTCGAAGTGCGTATGCTGGTAGGTCCGCTCCACGTGCGCGCCGATGCGCTCGTTCAGGAAGGCGTACGCACGTGCGCCGTCGATGTCGGCCACGAGGCATACCGAGGGCAGCTCGTCGTGCTCGAGTACGAACAGGGTGCGCACGTCGAAAAAGGCGCCATTGAACAGGCCGGCCGGCGTTGCGATCCGGCGGCGGAAAAGTCGTGCAAGCATAGTTACCTCCTTTGTTTGGTGCAGCACAGGTGCTGCGGTCATTCTGATTCTTCTTTTATCCGATCCAGTATCCGGCCCGTAGGCCAGTGTTTATACGGGTGCCCTTCCCACGGCTTTGGCGCATAGTCGCGCCAGCGGTATACAGCGCCGTCGAGTACCTTTTGTATCTGCCGGTCCAGTGCATTTCGAAAGATGTTGTTTTCGAGGCGCTGCTCCTCCGACTCCAGCTCCGGGTCGGTGAGCCGCACCTTGTCGATGATATTCGGACGCACCTGCAGCACGTATCGCCACGGCTCGCTGAATACAAAGACCCGGTAGAGCCGTCCGCTGTGCCGGTCGTAACGATCCTCCGCATAAAAGCAGCGCGCCTCGGCATCGGTGAAGCCTTGCCTGAAAAACTCCCACTCGTGCCACTCCCGCAGGCTCTGGTCTTTCACCAGGTAGACCTTCTTACCGTGGCACCTGCCCCGCACGCGGAAGTCTTTGCGGTAGCTCCAGTCGCGCGTGTTCAGCTTCGCGAGCAGCCCTTCGTAAAACGCGCCTTTGTCGCTGCGCGCCACATCGTCGCGTACTACGAAGTACCGGATCCACCCCTTCTGCACCGGTGGCTCCAGGGGTATGAAGGGCAGTGCCCTCCGTTGTGCGTTGAGCTCCCAGCGCCGCTTGTCGAGCGAACGCAATTGCTTTTCTATCGCCCCGATCCGGTCGCGCTTCCTGCGCCGCTCTGATCGAAGCCGGTAACACCCGATATCGGTGTCCTCATGTTGTTCCCGTTTGTTGTCCATAATGATCGCTTGTGTAGCCATGAATGGCTGCAGCGCCGCGGCTGCAGCGGTTTGCCTGGGGTCATTACGAACAGTTCCGTCTTCTTCATTTTGATTCGGTTTACTTCTTTTCTTAAATCTGAAATCACAGATCCGTGATCTGAGATCCTCTCTGGTTGGCCCGGTGGGCTACGATCCCACAACCCCGTGATTAAGAGTCACGTACTCTGCCGGTTGAGCTACGGGCCAGTGAAAAGACCGGGCGGGCGTACCCGCCCGGTCTTGCTTATTTGCGCGGCACGAGGAGCGTGCGGAGTTGTTCCAGCACACCGTCCTGCGCGCCCACGGAGATGCTGCCGATCTTCTCGGCGATCTTCTCCACGTATTCCATTTCCTTGAGGCGGAACAGCATGCCGTTCTCCTCCATCAGCTTCGCCGTATTGAGGAGGCTACGGGTGCTCGCCGTTTCCTCGCGGCGCATGATGCTGTTGGCCTGCGCCTTCTTCTCCGCGAGGAGCACGCTGTTCATGATCTCCTTCACGTCGCCAGGCAGGATGATGTCGCGGATACCGAAGTGCTCTACTACCACACCGAGACCGGCCGCCATAGCCAGCACCGAGCCCAGCACGTTGGGGGCGAGGTCGTTGCGCTTCTCGAGGAGCTCGTCGAGGCCGTAGCCGCCGATGTACTCCCGCAGCGCGAGCTGCACCTGCACATGAAGCTGGCGCTCGTGCTCCTTGTTTTCGAGGAGCGCCTTTTCGATGTCGGTGACCGCGTATCGGGCATAGGCGTTCACGCGCAGCATGGCCTTGTCGCGGGTCAGGATCTCCTGGCCGTTGAGCTCGAGCTGCTGCATCCGCGTGTCGACCTTTCCCACCTGGATCGGGATCGCGTTCTTCCACCACAGGTACACACCGGGCTCCAGCTGGCCCACGTACTTACCGTCTACGAAGAGCACGGCGCGCTCGTAAGCTTCCACGGTGTTGGCCCGCACATAGGGCGCTACCAGCTTGCCGGTAAGCGTTGCCCGGTCGATGGGCTCGGTGATGTCGATCTTCGTCAGGTCGACGAACACGAAGCGGTAGTCGATCAGCCCCTTCCAGAACGCGTAGCGACCAGGCTGCAGCACCGCGGTGAGCAGTCCGCCGGTGTATTGGAGCGCGATGTGCCCGTCTTTCACTTCCACCACGTCCAGTTCGGCCGCCAGTGCTTCGTCGCGGAGCAGGAGGGCGAGTTCCTGTGCCGGCACGAAGGGCTGCGCACGGTCGTAGATCATAACCTGGTCGAAAGCCCACAGCCAGTACACCCCCTCGGTAAGGAAGCGGCGGTAGTGGCCGTTGCGGAAAACCAGTGCTGCCTGTCCGGCAGCGATGCGTACCTTTTTCATCGTATCTCTGTTTTAATCATTCGTAATAAAAGAGCCCGGCTTCGTTTCCACCCAGGCGGTTGCGGGGCCGGCTCCTCCTGCGCCGCGGCGGGCCGGCTGCCGGATCCACCCCTGCCGGGAGCGGGTGAACAACGACAGGCAGCGGGCGTAAGCGCAGGCCGGCGATCCGGCCGCTGGCAGCTTCCCGGGCGACGTACAGCAACCTAACGGTGATGCACATCCGGAAAACGCGCCGGGCTCCTTGTTGTCGGCCTTTGTGGAGCGACCGTCTCCGCAAGCGTGTTGAGCGCTTCTCTACCAGAACTGGTGTTTCAAGCCAGGTTGGGAATCGAACCCAGGTTGTCTGTTGCTCTACCACTGAGCTATGGCGTTTTCAGCGCCAGAAGGAGTTGAACCTTCGACCCACAGGTTATGGAGGGCACAGTACCGGTGCCGGCAGCATACGGACGCCGAGGCGACGCCGCACTGCGGGGCCATACAGAAACCCACGCCTGGTCCGGGCTTCCGATCGCTGATACCCTTCTTCCCGTTAAGGAAGCTTGTTGCTGCAGTGCAGCTTTATTCGTTGGCGGCCCCGCGCTTCACCGGCAGCAGTCGTTGCAGCAGCCAGTGCACGGCAAGCACCGCGATGAGGAACTTCATGATGACCTCCTTTATTATTTACGCTGTCGCTAAATCAATACCTTCTTGTAGCATAATGATGCATAAACGCGGTTGCGGAATGAGCAGAAAACGACTCATGCCAGGCACTTCCGCCCACGCTTCACGCCTAACGCCTGACGAAAAGGAGCGGAGCGACCGGTTCAAAGACAACTTTTAGTCGACATACTGAACGTCGGCGCTTTCGATACGCTCAACGCCCGAGTCGTCGATGAGGTCGATGTAGCCGAGCGCCGAGGTGCCCGGGGTGAGAAAACAGATGTTCTTGAATCCGCGCTCCTTGCTGATGATGCTGTTGTGGGCACCAATTTCTTCTACGTCCTTTACGCGCACCTTGTGCAGCTTTTTCGTGGCGGGATCGAGGTCGCCCCACTGCACGTGGTTGCTGCCCCATTCCTCTACGAGGAACTTTCGTCCCGAGCGGGTGATCACCCAATACCTTCCTGTTTCCATACCTGTTGTTTTAACGGTTATCAATAGCGACACAAAAAAGCCCGGTACCACTTCCGGGGCCGGGCTGCTATCGGTAACGCGTATGCGCTAACAGGCAGGGTGGGGCCTCGGGTCGGGGCATGCGCCGTCCAGGCGGCTGCCGGTGCAGCTTTGGAGGGAGCCGGCGGCGTGCAGCAGGAGGAACGCGGTGCGTCCGATGGAGCGGGTATGTATCGGTTCGTTACACAAATTCATTTTTGAGCAAAGAGATTTATGGCGGGCGGGCCGCTGCGGAAAACAAAAAACCCCGCAGTTGCCCGCGGGGTTTAGTATGTTGAGTTCTGGTTTACACTACCATTCAACCATACAGGCCCCGCAGAAAAGATCGCCCATCGGGCTGAATCCTTTATAGCTGTTATTTAATGTGATGCGGAGCATGGTTGTTGTTTTTATGATCTGTTGTTTGCGTGGCAAAAATAGAGAAACGAAATGCGTACCAACAAATTTTTCGTCCAGAATATTTTTGCAGCGTTTATGCAAAACCGTGTTTCTACGATCACTGCGGAACCGGCACCTCGGCAAACTCGACGGCACCGTATTGATTATCCATCGTGACGTTGCGCACGGTCAGCACGGGCGGTTGCCCTTCAGCCGTGCGGCACACGAGCACCCGGAGCATCGAAGGCGCATCGCGGTCCCACATCGCGGAGTAATAAGCCCGCAGGCGCAGTGCATAAGTACCGCGTCGCTCCTTCGCTGCCTGGTACTCCACGAACCCATCGCCCAGGTTACCGTTGCTGATGAGGCCGTCTTCATTCGTCTTTCCTTGCTGGCGGGTGATCTTCTTTCCGTTGGGTGTTGCTACTTCGAAGTATCCGGAGCTGTTCGCATCCAGCGACTGCACCACGATGCGGAGTGATGCGGGCACGGGGCGGAGCAGCGCCTCCGGTATCGCCGACAGGTCGAGGTTTGCCCGGTGCGCGGCCGCGATCATGTTGATGTCCTGCAGCAGCAGTCCTTTCCAGGGCAGCACCCGCTCGCCGCGCAGGAGCCAATCCTTCCGGACGGCGGCATACATCGTGTCCACCGCTTCCTGGATATGCCCGCTTCGGTACAGCGCGAGACCAAGGTCGCGGTAGCTACGGATCTCTCCGCCGGCGCGGAGCAGCTGGCGGTGCAGGGCGATCGCCTCCGTGAGCTGCCCGAACTCCTCCATCAGGTAGGCCGCGGCGCGCTTTGCGTTGTGGTTGCGTGGCGCGAGCGAATCCAGCACCACGCGGAGGGCGCCCATCGCCTCACCCAAGTGCCCGTCGGCATGGAGCACCTGCGCCATATCGAAGTAGAACTTCGAGTTCCCGGAGAACCGGGCCTCCTGGCGCAGCTGCCGGTACTTGTCCAGACGCTTCGCGGGCTCCGTCTCTTTCCATTCGGTCAGGAACCACTCATCTTCCATGTCCTTCAGCCGGTACAGGTTCCGTCCATCGTACTGCGCGTAACCGTAGCGACTTCCCTTTTTCAGCGTCACTACAATCGCCCCGTTGACCCCGTCAGCGCCATAGATCGCGGCGGCAGAGGAAGACTTCAGGATCGTGACGTCGGAAATATCATTCGGGTTGATATAGGAGATCGAATTCAGCGGCACCAGTAGGCCATCCACCACCAGCATCGGCTGGTTGTTGCCCGTAAGTGAGCGCACGCCGCGCAGGGTGATGCGGGTGTCGGCGAACACGCTGCTGTTGGTTTGCTGGATCGAAAGCCCCGACACTTTGCCGGTGAGTCCCTGTTGTAGCGTCAGGGGTTTCGCCTGGGTGATCTCTGCCGACCGCACCCTGGCTACGGAAGTGGTCATATCACGGGCAACGCGCGTCTGCCCCATAGCAACTACGACCACCTCGCTCAGTTGCTGACGGTTCCCGTTCAGTCCGGGTGCAGATCCGCTGAGCGGCTGCCCGCCCTGGGTGCCTGCCGTACTGGTAGCGGCCGAAGCTACTTTCGCCTGTTCTGTCTTAACCACAGGGAGCGACTCCACAGCAATGGCGGGAGCTTCACTGTTCCACATCCGGAGCCGCTTGCCGTACTCGGCTGCCGCTTCCTGCAGCAGCTCCAGCTCGGTCCAGTCCTTGAGCAGGTGCGTGCGGTCCTGCCACACAAAATTCCGGCGGGCACACTCTTCCTCCAGGTCCTTGGGCGGACGGATATTGTACTTGATATAGTCTTCCACGCGCTCGAGCACGATGTAGGAGGCATAGTAGGTGACGATGCCGTTGCGGGCTCCGAAGCGCAGCTGCTCCGTCCAGTCGGTGCGCAGCTTCAGGCGGTACTGAAGCAAGGCCTGCACCCGCGTGGCATCGATACCGTTGCAGCCGGCACCATCGGGCAGCCGCCATTGTCCGTCTACCTGTTCCGTACGCACGTCGCCGTACAGGGCCTGAAGGGTATCGCCGGGGGCGAGCTCGCCGTAGACCGTCCATCCGCCATCGGTAGTAGCGTAGTACTGTACCGGCAGGCCC
The DNA here is from genome assembly GCF_039541815.1 of Flaviaestuariibacter amylovorans. Taxonomy (NCBI): domain Bacteria; kingdom Pseudomonadati; phylum Bacteroidota; class Chitinophagia; order Chitinophagales; family Chitinophagaceae; genus Flaviaestuariibacter; species Flaviaestuariibacter amylovorans. Next base: position 183,636 of record NZ_BAABGY010000002.1, on the reverse strand, counting down.
GAAGTGCGGCGCAAGCCCGTGAGCCCGCTCCGGACGCGACTGGCCGACACGACGGCATCCGACAAGGATACGAGGGAAAGGTCCACATGGGGCAGCGCCTCGGCGCGCTCGCCCTCGGCGTGAAGCGCGGTATTGTTTCGGTTGCGCAGCTGGAATACGGGCATGCGGCCCCCGCGCACCGGAACACCGGAGAGGTTCCACCCCGCAACCAGGAAACCTACATCGGCCTGGAACCCGGAAAGGTCGACCAGCCTGGGGCGCTCGTAGCTGCCGTAGGACATCTTGCTGAGCGAATCGGCCCAGGCGCCGGCACGCAGCTGCGCGGCATTGTAGTGCAGGGTGTCGTTCCGGTTGCCGCGCAACACCAGCACCGTAAGCCGGCTGATGCCATGCATCCAGATATACTCCTTAAGGAAGGCCAGCTCACGCTGTTGATCCCTGCTGAAGGCCAATACGCCCGGATCCAAAACAGCGAGCGCGCTCTTCGGCTTCAGCGGCACCCACTCATCGGGCTGCGGCTGCACATGCAACAGAAAGCCGGTGCCTCCCTCCTGCTGCCACCCGCAATACCAGGACCTCCCGGGCAGGGGCATCACAAACGCCACGGGCGCAGCCGGCACCACGCCGCGCTCGCTACGCGTCAACCGGTAGCCTCCTTCAGCGGAAACAAAGCTGCGGCCGGCCAGGAATCCGCCCCCCGCCAGCGGGAGCGCAGGGGCGCGCACCACATTTACCGACACGTCGAGCTCCTGCAGCGTGTCGCGCAGCGAAAGGGGAAGCTGGTATGCAACTCCGTCCTTACCCATACGAAGTACCTGCTGCAGGGTGATCCGCACCCGTCGCCTTCCGTGGCCCGGCACCGGGTACACGCGCAGGAAGAAACGTCCTTCTCCGTCCATCTGCAACAGGGCAGGATCGATGCGCTGCCCGGTGATCTCCTGGTAGGCATGGCGGGCCTTCCAGCGCTCCTCGATGCTGCCTTCGCGGAAATGCCCATTGAGGTCGAGCTCGAGGCCTGTGACCGCCTGGTCGGGATCGAGGTTGAGGTAGTGCCGGACTTCCACCACCGAGTCGTTGGGATTGTAGAATTCCAGTTCCAGTTTGGTGCTGGCGATGAAGGGATCGGCGCTTACCTCCACCTTACAGCGCGCAAGCTGCGCGGGCTTCAGCACGACCCACCCGCTGTTGGAAGCGAAGCGCGCCTGGGAATGAGAGAGCAGGCTGCCGAAGAGCAGCAGCGCGAGGAGCAGTGGTCGCATAAGCCCGGTTTCTAACACAGACCGCAGCACCGCGCCGATTGCTGCATCAGAACAGCTTCATCTGCTCGCCCGGCCTCCGGAAGGCCGTGCAGTCGAGCCCGTGGCGCTCGTGCCCAAACCCGTATTTCTTCGTATAGGCGCGGTATTGATCGGCCACGAGTTTGGCCAGCGCACCTTCGCCCGCCATACGACGCCCGAATTCGGAATCGTTCACCCGCCCGCCGTGCGCATCTTCGATCAGGTGCCACACTTTGTCGGCACGGTCGGGAAAGTTGGTATAGAGCCAATCGTGAAACAGGAACTTGACGGCCCCGTTGAGCCGTACGAAGGTGTAGGCCGAAAAGGTAGCGCCGGCATCGGCCGCGGCTTTGAGCAGTGCCGGCACCTCGTGGTCGTTGAGCCCGGGAATGAGCGGCCCCATCATGATACCCGTTTGCACGCCGGCTTTGCTCAGCACCTCCAGCACCCGCAGGCGCTGGGCCGCCGTGGTCGTGCGGGGCTCCATCACGCGGCGCAGGTCTTCGTTGAGCGTATTGATGGTCATGAGCACGGAAGCGATTCGCCGTTGACCCATTTCCGACAACAACTCTTTATCGCGCAGGATGCCGGCGTTCTTGGTGATGATGCCGACGGGCTGGCTGAACTCGCGGCACACCTCGATGAGGCTGCGCGTGATGCCGAAGCGGCGCTCGGCCGGCTGGTAGCAATCGGTGTTGCCGCTGAGCGACAGGGGCACGCATTGCCATTTGGGATGGAGCAGGAACTGCCGCAGCAGCTGTGGTGCGTTCTTCTTGACGTGGATCTTACTTTCGAAGTCGAGGCCCGCGGAGAAGCCGAGGTACTCGAAGGAGTTGCGCGCGTAGCAATAGATGCAGCCGTGCTCGCAGCCCTGGTAGGGGTTGATGCTGTAAAGCATGCCCACATCGGGCGAGTCGACCTTGTTGACGAGCGACTTCGCCTCCACCTCGATGAACTGCGTGCGCACGTCTTCGGCCACCCACTCGTCGATGCCTTCGATGTGCTCGGCAACGTGCCGGGTGCGGTCGAAGCGGTTGGGCGTGTTGAACTGCGCCCCGCGGCCGGCCTTGTATTCGGGTTCGCCCTCGGATTGGCCGAGGGAATGGAGGTTGGACTTGGAATGGAGGAGGTCGGAGGGCAAGGTTTAGGAGGTTTAGGGGGTTTAGGGGGTTTAGGAGGTTTAGGAGGTTGGCGGCTGCGCATGTTACACTTGAAACTGCTCTACCTTTATCGGACGATGTGTTACCATTATTCGCTGACGAAGAAGCAGGAGCAGGTGATGAAGCTCATCGCCGCCGAGTGGGAGCTGCCCTATGAGCCGGTCTATCATGCCAACGGCTTTACCTTTCCCACGATGCCCGTGATCACGAGCCAGGAGCCCGGTACGGTGCAGGCCTACAACTGGGGCCTCATTCCGCACTGGACGGCCTCGCTCGCCGATGCGCAGAAGCTGCGTGCCCAGACGCTGAATGCCCGCAACGACACCATCTTCGAGAAGCCTGCCTTCCGCAGCTATATCCCGAAGCGCCGCTGCCTCGTGCTCGCCGATGGCTTCTTCGAATGGATGGAATACCAGAAAAAGAAGTACCCGCACTATGTGCAGGCGCAGGACGAGGGCCTCTTCGGCTTTGCCGGCATCTACAGCCATTGGACCGAGCCCGAGACGGGCGAGCTGTTCCGCACCTTCGCCATCATCACCACCGATGCCAACCCGTTGATGGCACGCATCCACAACACGAAGCAGCGGATGCCGGTGATCCTGCCGCCGGCGGCCTGGACCGAGTGGCTGCAACCCGAGCTGCCGAAGGAGCGCATCCAGGAACTGCTGCATCCCTGTCCCGACGCCTACCTGCGTGCCCATACCGTGGACCGCAGCCTCGGCCGCCCCGGTGCCGACACGAACCATGAAGACACCGTGAAGCACGTGGCCTATCCTGAGCTCGACTCACCCGAACAGTTCTCCCTGTTTCACGACTGAGCCTACCTGTTGCAGCTCGAAGCGGCGCAGCTCCTCCCAGCGTCCGCGCTCCGCATTGCGGCGCAGGAGCAGCAGCTCGTCGGCGATAAAGCGACCGCTGAACTCCGAGTGCTCGCATTCCATCCACATGCCGATAAAGGGCATCGGCTTCAGGCGCTGCGCGAGCACGAGCTGCGGCTCGGAGATAAAATGCGGCTCGTGGCCCTGTATGTTCATCAGCCATTTCAATTTCTTCAACTCCTTTACCAGCTCCTGGAAGGGCGCACGCGTGGGCACGTTGATGTAGATGCTGTGCGACGGGTAGGCCGAGAAATTCTGGAGCTCCACTTTGAACGGCGCAACCCCCATAGCCACACCCTGCAGGCGCTCGAGCAGGCGCGACTCGGTCTTTTCGAAGGCATGGAAGTGCAGCAGCGCGAGCGCGGGCGGAGCCTCTGGTCCTGCCTTTACGCGGTGCCGTTCGTACAGGCGTTCCCGTAAGGTGCCGATGCGCTCCTGCAACGCTTCGGAGAGAGGCACCACCAGGCGGTATTCGTGAATGCGGTAGCCGGGAAGGGAGGCGATCGGGGATTCCATAGATGCTGGTTTATTTTTTGCTAAAGTAATTAGCATAAATTTACCCAGAAATTTAGCAAACCAAATTTTTTGTTATGGAGCCCAACGATTACTTTCTGCCCTCCCGCCGCAACAGCACCGACAACATCGAACAGGCTCCTGCTCCCTCTTTCGGCGCGGCGCAGCACGAGGGCATCGACCTCAACGAGCAGTTGATCCGGAACAAGGCAGCCACCTTCTTCATGCGGGTACACAGCGAGGCGATGGCGGGCGCGGGCATCCATACGGGCGACGTGGTGATCGTGGACCGTGCCCTCGAGGCGGCGCACGGGCGCATCGTGATCGCGGTGGTGAACGGCGAGCTGCTGATCCGCCGCTACGAGAAGCAGGGCGGCAAGGCCTGCCTCGTGCCTGCCAGCAAGCTCGCGCCCATTCCCGTGGACGGCGATGCCGATAAAGTGATCTGGGGCGTGGTGACCTACGTGATCCACCATATGGGGGCGTGACCCATCCCCCGGCCCCTCCCCAGGAAGGAGGGGAGACGTGAATCGTCAATCGTGAATGGGTCCGGGTAGCGTTGAGATGTGGTGTACTTATCGGCGGGGCGTGAAGCGTCAGACATAAGGGAAACAGTCGTCGGGGAAGAAACAATCATCAACGGTATGGCCGGTGTTGGATTCGTTTGTTATCATGGGAGCTGCGCACCATCAGCAGGCGCTTTGCAGCGAATTGCTATCTTTCTAAAACGCCCACTGCAGCAATGCCCTCTTTATGGCCCTACCCAATACGAAAATGATCCTGCTCCGCACCCTGCAACTACTTGCCGTTGGTTACCTCATTATTTGTATCGCGGTGTACCTGCTCCAGGAAAAGCTGATCTTCTTCCCGGAGCGGCTGGCGCGAGACCACGGGTTCTCTTTTGATACGCCTTTCGAAGAGCGCTTCATCCGCCATGGCGCTGACACGCTGCACGGGCTCCACTTCAAGGCTGACAACAGTAAAGGACTTGTGTTCTACCTCCACGGCAACGCCGGCTCGGTGAACCGCTGGGGTGCGGTGGCAAAGCGGTATACCGATCTCGGCTGGGACGTATTTCTACTGGACTATCCCGGCTACGGCAAGAGCGGCGGCGCCATCCGCAGCAAGAAGCAACTACTTGACGCGGTGCAGGCAGCCTATGATGACCAGAAGCGGCAATACCCCGAAAACAGGATCGTGGTGCTCGGCTACTCCATCGGCACCGGGCCGGCCGCCTGGCTCGCATCGGCCAACAAGCCAAAGCAGCTCCTCCTGCAGGCACCTTACTACAGCCTTGCCGACGTAATGCGGCACCACTACCGGATCCTGCCCACCTTCCTGCTGAAGTACAATTTCGAAACGGGCACCTACCTGGAGTCGTGCCGGGTGCCGGTGACCCTGTTTCACGGCGACCGCGACGACGTAGTACCTTATGGCTCCTCGCTCAAACTGCAGCGGCACCTGAAGCCGGGCGATACCCTCATCACGCTGCCGGGACAAGGACACGACGGCATCACCGACAACCCGGAATACGTGGCTGCGTTGCGCGGGATGCTGAGATAAGAATAGCTGATTGCTACTTCAATTACTGGCGAATCGATCAGGAGCACCGCGCATGCGCGGTTACCGGGGCTGTCGCCCCGCAACGCGACGGCACGACGGCACAACGAAACACAGGAGATTTTGCTATCGGTACTATATCGAAAGAAGTCGAAGCGTTGCGTCGCCGCGCCGCCGCGTGAAAAAGGCCGCCTGCGGCCGCATACCTAACTCAGGTCCTGCAACACAAGTTACCAGACTGATCACTGGTTCCGAAGGCCGGCTTCTTCCAGCAATAACGCATTAGGCGCATACCGATCGTTCGTTTGCGCCAGCGCCTGCAGGAGTGCTGCTACCTCCTTCAGCCCGATCCGCTCCGCCCACTCGAAGGGCCCGAAGGGATAGTTGGTACCTAGCTTCATGGCCGTATTGATGGCTTCCTTCGTGCTCACGCCTTCGGAAAGTGCATGGTAGGCCTCGTTGATGATCATGGCGATGACGCGCGGCGTAACGAGGCCTGGGCCACCGGGCACCCACAGCAGCTGCTTGCCTAAAGCCACCGCAGCCGCCTCGGTCGTTTCGCGGACCGCTTCTTCGCCCGCTACTTCGAGCAGTTTGCCGTCGAGGAAGCCCGGCCAGCCCGCGATCCGTACCACGTCGTCGATGCCCTCGACCGGGGTGCCGGCGTACTGCACCCACACCTGCCGGCCCTTGCCGCGCAGCGTCCGGAGGCGGTCGGCGCTGCCATCGAACAAGAGGTCGATGAGGAGGTCGGCGGAGCCCACGGCTTCGGGCGCCGCGCCCCATTGCGCAGCGGTGAGGGAAGGAAAGGCGGCGGCCAGCTCCGCGCGGCGCGCATCGGCACAAAGGATCGCGATCTGCATGGCGCAAACCTAGCCCAATCGCGGCTACCGCGCCAAACTTTTCGGGTGCCGTGGCCGATGAATGCCGATATTCGGCCCATGGAAAAACAGATCATCCAAACCCCACACGCCCCCGCTCCCATCGGGCCCTACAACCAGGCCGTGCGCTTCGGCAACCTGCTCTTCATCTCCGGCCAGATCTGCCTCGACCCGGCCACCGGCCAGCTGAAGAATACCGACCTGCAGGAAGAAACGCACCAGGTGATGCACAACCTCAAGGCGATCCTCCAGGAGGCCGGACTCAACTTCAGCCATGTGCTGAAAACGACCATCTTCCTCACCGACATGAACCGCTTCAGCGAGGTCAACGAGATCTACGGGAAATATTTCGACAGCGCCTTCCCCGCCCGCGAAACCGTGCAGGTGTCGGCGCTGCCCCGCTTCGTCAACGTCGAGATCTCGATGATCGCAGGACAATAGAACAAGGTTTAGGAGGGTTTAGGAAGGTTCAGGAAGGTTGCGGCACAGTAGTAAGGGACACCCAACCCTTCTGAACCCTTCTGAACCCCACTGAACCTTTCAAAACCCTTCCCCATGCGCCCCCTGCTCCTACTCCTGACTTTGATCTCCTTCGCAGATTGCCCGATGGCCCAGAACAAGGAAACTCCCGATCAGCTCTATGGACCGCTGTTCACGGCGGTGCAGGAAAGCCGACTGTTCCCCGACTCCAAAACCTTTGTGGATGCCATCCCGAAGGAGGACCCGCACAAGATCCAGTATAAATACCTGGCACTGGTCAAGAACGGCGACCACGTAGACCTCGCCCGCTTCGTGGAGGAGCACTTCTTCCTGCCGCAAAAGCCGCTCTCCGATTACGAGACCACGGAGACCGACGTCGAAAAGCATATCAACCGGTTGTGGCATGTGCTCCACCGCAAGGCCGACAGCACCGCCGCCGGCTCCTCGCTGCTGCCCCTTCCCTACGAGTACATCGTGCCGGGCGGCCGCTTCCGCGAGATCTATTACTGGGATACCTACTTCACGATGCTCGGGCTCCGCGAAAGCGGCGAGCACGGCATCATCGAGAACCTCGTGAAGAACTTCGCCTGGCTCATCGACACCTACGGCCATATCCCCAACGGCAACCGCACCTACTACCTGAGCCGTTCGCAGCCACCCTTCTTCTCGCTCATGGTGGAGCTCCTCGCCGGCATCAAGGGCAACGACGTATACAGCACCTACCTGCCGCAGCTGCAGCGGGAGTATGCCTATTGGATGGACAGCACCGCTGCTACCAGGCACGCGGTGACCATGCCCGACGGCTCCGTGCTGAACCGCTACTGGGACCAGCTGGAGCTTCCGCGGCAGGAGGCCTGGCACGAAGACACCCACCTGACGCCGCCGGGGCTGCACTCCCGCGAAGGCCTCTACCGCGACATCCGCTCCGCCGCGGAGAGCGGCTGGGACTTCAGCTCGCGTTGGTTCGGCGACGGCCGTTCGCTGGCCACCATCCGCACCACCACCTTCCTTCCTGTTGACCTCAACTGCCTCCTCTATCACCTCGAAGGCACGATCGCCAAAGCCCTGCGGCAAAAGGGCATGGAGGAAACCGCGCGCCGCTTCGATGCCGCCGCCACCGCGCGGCGCCAGGCGATCATCAAGTGGTGCTGGTCGCCGAAGGCCGGCTGGTTCACGGACTATGACCTGCAAGGGAAGCGCCCCGCGCATGCGCCCACGCTCGCCGGCATGTACCCCTTCTTCCTCGGCATCGCCAGCAAGGAGCAGGCCCGGCGCGCCTTGCCCCTGCTGCAGAAAAGCTTCCTCAAGCCCGGCGGTGTGGTCACCACCCTGCGCAGCACCGGGGAGCAGTGGGATGCGCCCAACGGCTGGGCACCGCTGCAGTGGGTGACCGTAATGGGCCTCGAGCAGTACGGGCACAAAGCGCTCGCCCGCACGGTGGCGGAGCGCTGGGTGCGCCTCAACCTCCGCGTGTTCCGGCAAACCGGCAAGCTCACCGAGAAATACGACGTCGTGAACGCGGCGAAGCCAGGCGGCGGCGGCGAATACCCCACCCAGGACGGCTTCGGCTGGACCAACGGGGTGTTGCTGGCGCTGATGAAGAAATACAGGTTGAAGTAATGTGCTGATAAGTTAATATGCTGATGTGCTCAACCTGGCTCGCGCCAGCTGATCCGCAGTGTAAGCGTAAGCGAGTGGTTCCATTTTTGAATGGATAACCGGGCATGTTGGTAAACGATACGGGCCTGTTGCCTGCCGATCCGCATGGCAGTATCCGCTCGTTTCCCTTCATTAACCCATTAGCACATTAACCCATTAGCACATTGATCAAGCGCCTGCTCCGAAAGCTCCTCCTGAAACCTGTGCTCCGCCTCAGCGCGCGCTATTCGTCGCGCCCCGACCGGACGCGGGTGTTCACGGCGCTCAGCAAGCTGCTTGATTGCATCCGGCAGGGGAAATACAAGAAAGGACTCGCGCTGCCCTTCACCGAGGCCCAGGGTAAATTCATCATCTTTTCCGACCAGCACAAGGGCGGGCGCAACGGCGCCGACGACTTCGCTACCTGCGAGCCGGCCTACCTCGGCGCCCTCGGCCACTATGCCCGAGAGGGCTATACGCTGGTGGCCCTCGGCGACTGCGAGGAGCTCTGGGAGAACAGCTGGCTCACCGTGAGCAAGGCCCACAGCGCCACCTTCGCCAAGGAAAAAGAATTCCACGATCGCGGCGCCTTCATCAAGATCTTCGGCAACCACGACCTGCAGTGGGAGAACGACCCGCTCGCACCCGTATATCTACGGTCGGTGTACGGCACGGAGATGCCGGTGTATGAAGGCGTGCTCCTCCGCACCGAAACGGCTGGCGGGCCGCTCGACATCTTCTGCACCCACGGCCACCAGGGCGACGAGGTGAGCGACGGCAACTGGTTCTCCAAGTTCTTCGTGGCGCGTATCTGGGCGCCGCTGCAGGCCTGGCTTGCCATCAACCCCAACACGCCGGCCTACGACACCACGCTCAAGACCCTGCACAACACGCTCATGTACGAGTGGAGCGCCGCGCAGCCCGGCCTGCTGCTTATTACCGGCCATACGCACCAGCCCGTATTCGAATCGCTCACGCACATCGAGCGCCTCTACCGCCAGCTGCTCTTTGCCCGCGCCGGCAGCGACACCGCCGCCATCGCCACTGCCGAGGCGGCCATCCGCGAGCGTAAGTTCGAATACAGCAATATCTCCGAAGACTACCTGAAGCTGCAGCCCTCCTACTTCAACTCGGGCTGTTGCTGCTTCGCCGACGGGTCCATCTCGGGCATCGAGATCGCCGACGGGCACCTTCGCCTCGTGCAATGGGAACGCCGGGGCAACGAGGTGCTCCGCTCCGTGGTAGAGGAAGCCGGCCTCGAAGAGCTGCGCAAAGCGGTCGAATGCGAAGAGCAAACGCCGGCTACGCCGGTAGTTGCGCAGATCCAGGGAACAGAGGGAACAGAGGGAACAGTGGAACAGGGAACAAGGAACAGGGAACCGAAGAAGTGAAGGGGTTTAAGGTTCTGGGGTTGTTGGGTTGTGAGGGGTATGCCGGGCGCATTCCGTTGATGTTACCCTGCAGCCTGACCGGAAAGGGGGCCATCAGGAATGAAGAACCCTCCGCAAAACTTCAAACCACAAACTTCAAACTACAAACTCGCAGCTACGCCCCGCCGCCGCATAAGGGCGAGCGTGGAGATGATGGTCACGATGAGGCCAAGCACGAGTACGGTGCCGGCCATTGCCACAAATTGAAAGACGGGATTCGCGAATGCTTCCATCTCCTTGCGGAAGGCTTCCTGCTCTTCGGGCTTCAGCTTCGTGAGCTGGTGCGCCGTATAGGAGGCCTTCCAGCCCGGGTTGAGGACCTCTGTATAGAGCAGGTCGAAGAGCCCGAAGCCGATGGCGGGGATGATCACGATCAGCAATCCCACCTTTAGTCCGGCCCCGAACGAAAGGTAGCCGCCGGCCACCTCGTTGCGGTAGTGGCGGATCCCGAAGAACACGAAGGCCATCGCCACGAGCATGCTGAGATAGCCCAGCACTTCCATTTTGTCATAGTCGGTGCTGCCGCGGAAAACGAGGAAGGTAAGGCTGAAGATGACCACCAGGGAGGCGAGGCTGAGGCCGCCGTAGCGAAGTGCAGTTTGTTTCATAACGGGTTTTGTTTAGGGGGCAAACTTCGGCTTCGCGGCTGGGACCCGGGTCATCCGGAAGGCGGAAACTGCTCCTCCGAAAGTAGGAAATAGGCATCAGAAAAGGATTCCGCGGGCCCTTGCCGCCTGCACGGCGGCGGTGCGCCGCTTTGCATCGAGCTTGAAGAGGATGTTCGAGACATGGGTCTTGATGGTGCTCTCCGAGAGAAAGAGCGCGGCCCCGATCTCCGCATTGGAGAGGCCCTCGGCCATCTTCTGGAGCACCTCGAGCTCGCGCGCCGTGAGCCCCGCGGACTGCGCGGCACCGGCATCGGGTGACAGGCTGGCAGGCGCCGCCGGAGCGGCCACGGGCGTATCCGTCGCTGCTTGCGAGCGCAGGCTCCGGCGGTTCACGAAGACGCCGATACAAAAGAAAAGCACCGCCGCCCCGGCCACCACCACCTCGAGCCTGGCCTCACCCCGCCACAGCTGCAGCGCGCTGAGCCGGAAGAACAGCAACAACAGGAGGATCAATCCGCCAAATCCAAGTACCACGGAACGCATACCGCAAGTTAATGTGCTAATGGGGTAATGGGGTAATGTGCTAATACGCCCATCCCCTAACCCCTTCCCAAAGGGAAGGGGTTAGGGGATGGGTAAAAGCCCCGTCTTACGACAGGGCTCAACCAAATCAGCACATTAACACACTAACTCATTAGCACATCAGCACATTAAAACTCCTTCGGCTTCAGGGTATTGTTCGTGCGATCGACGTCCGGGAGCTTCTTATCGGGGTCGAGGAGCACCTCCTCGATCCGGCTCGTGGTGGGTACGCGGAAGGTCCAGGTGGCGCCGCGCTGCCAGACCTCCACGGGGAGCTGGATCGTCTGCGTTTTGCCATTGCTCTCGCGGACCTGCACGATCACCGGCATCGGCATCTGCTCGCGGTTCTCCACGGTGATGGAGGCGCCCTTCGCCGGGTCATTGGCATTGTACTTCACGGCCGTCACGGCCTGGTCGAGCTTCCAGTTGCCGAACACCCAGCCGCGCCAGAACCAGCCGAGGTCCTCACCGCTCACATTTTCCATCGTATGAAAGAAGTCGTTGGGCGTGGGATGCTTAAAGGCCCAGCGGCGGATGTACTCGCGGAAGGCAAGATCGAAGCGCTCGGGACCCAGCACCACTTCGCGGAGCGCGCCCAGCATCATGGCGGGCTTGAAATACGCCGTGACGCCGAGGTTGGCCTGCTGCACCGCGTCGGGCGCCGTCCACAGCGGGTCCATCTTGTCGTGGAACACATAGCCGGTCATATCGCCGCCGATGCCCGCCAGGTCAGAGGCTACGAACTCGCCCTTGTTGAAGGCCTTCGTAGAGAGGTCGTTAATGAACGTGTTGAAGCCTTCGTCCATCCAGGCATATTTGCGCTCGTTGGAGCCCACGATCATCGGGAACCAGGCATGGCCGAACTCATGGTCGGTGACGCCCCAGAGGTCTGCGCCGCTGTCCGTATAACTACAGAACACGATGCCGGGATACTCCATGCCGGAAACGTTGCCCGCCACGTTGATGGCTGCGGGCCAGGGATATTCGTACCACATCGTCGAGTAATGCTCGATCGAGGCCTTGGTGAACTCGGTGGAGCGCTGCCAGCCGTCCTTCTTGATGCTCTCGACGGGGTACACGCTCATGGCCAGCGACTTCTTGCCGGAAGGCAGGTTGATGCGCGCCGCGTCCCACACAAAGGCGCGCGAGGCGCTCCAGGCGGCGTCGCGGGTGTTCTCCATGCGGAAGCGCCAGGTCTTGCTGCCGGAGGCGGGGTTCGCCTTTCGGTCGGTGACCTCCGCGGCGGTGCGCAGGGCCACGGTGGCCTCGGAGGCGCGTGCCTGCGCGAGGCGCGCCTGCTGCACCGGCGTGAGCACCTCGGCTTCGTTGGTCAGCGCGCCGGAGCCCACCACCACCAGGTTGGCGGGTGCGGTAATGCTGTAGTCGATGTTGCCGAACTCGAGGTAAAACTCCCCGGCGCCGAGGTAGGGCAGCGTGTTCCAGCCCTGGATGTCGTCGTATACGGCCATACGCGGGAACCACTGGGCCACCGTATAAATACTGCCGTTCTTCGTCTGCATGCGGCCCATGCGGTCGGTGCCGCGCTCGGGGATCACAAACTCGTAGTCGATGTGCAGCGTCGTCTTCTCGCCCGGCTTCAGGGCCGAAGGCAGCCATACCTGCATGCGGGTGTCGGTGACGATATACTTAGCAGCCGTTTTGGCGCCGCCGCTCCCGGCGAGCTGCACGCTTCGGAGTACGTTGCCCTGCGTAAAGGCGGGGTTGGCCCAGCGGCCGCCGGCCTGCGTGGTGGTGGCGGAGCCGCGTGAGCCCGCCTGGTAAATGTTCTGATCGAGCTGCAGCCAGAGGAACTGCAGGGCGTCGGGCGAGTTGTTGCTGTAGGTGATGGCCGCGGTGCCGCTCACCCGGTGCGCTCCCGTGTCGAGGGTAACGGCGATGCTGTAGTCGGCACGGTTCTGCCAGTACTTCGGTCCCGGTGCGCCGGAGGCGGAGCGGAACTCGTTGCCGGGTGTGGTATAGAACCCGGGGTTGAAGGCGGCGCGGTGGTCGTACTTGCCTGCCGGTAGTGCGGGCGCGGTTTGCGCTCCGGCGCCGAATGCGCATGCGAGAACGGAAAGGGCGAACAGGGTTTTCTTCATATGAGGGAAAGATAGGCCCGTAAAATACGCGAAAACCGGGCGGAGCGGTGTAAAAGGGCCGTTAAGGTGCTGCGCCTTTTGCTACCTTTAGGCCAACCGCCTATCCGCTTACCATGACCCCGATCGAGATCCGTCCCAACCGCTTCCTGTACCTCATTCCCATCGTCATTGCCCTGGGCCTCATGTTCCTGTTCGTATACTTCACCTTCGTCAATCCCGAGGGCAACGAGATGCCCACCATGATGTACGTCATGAGCGGCTTCATGGTGCTGGTGGGCAGCTTCCTCAGTGTAAAGCTGTTCCAGCGCTTTCTCCGCAACGAGTTCGTGTTCCGCATGGACGACGAAGGCATCGAGTCGAACGAGGGCGGTATTACTACGGGACTCATCCGCTGGAGCGAGATCAAGGAAGCCCGCGAGATCAAAGTACCAAGCAGCAACCGGAGATCGATGGCAACGGAAACGGTGCTGGCCCTGTACCTGCACCACCCCGAAAAGCAACGGGCCCGCTACAATCCTGCCCTGCAGGCTCTCACCAATTTTGCCGGCGAACTGATGGGATCGTCGGTGCTGATCACGCCCGCGGTGTTGGGCAACCAATACAACCGCGCCCTCGAGCTGATCCGCGCAAGGGTGCCGCTCAGCGCGGGTCCGGCAATGCCGTTCGAAGAAAGCGAGTCAACCAGCACGCCCGTCCCCGCACAGGAGCAAACCGACCCGGTCGTTCGCTATTTCAAATACCTGTACGAATACCGGATGGGCCGGCAGAAAGCCGACGCGAGGGTCTACGGTTTTTATGCATTGATCATCGCCTGCGTGGCGCTGGGCTTCCTCCTGCCCGGACTCCCGGTGCAGCCCATTTTTATTTTCATGGGCCTGTTTGCGGTGCTCTTTGTATATGCCCTCGTAAAAATGAACCGGAAGGCGGCTGACCACTGATCATCCGGCGCAAGTCCCTTTTAATTCATGGAACCCATCACACACGACGGCCGCCTTTTTGCCTGGTGGTATGCGGGCGAGAACCCGCTGTACCGTGGCTGTCATCTTCGTGGCGATGAAGCCGGCTGCACCGCGCTGATGGCCCTGTTCGAAGCCATCGAAGCCAGTGCAACGCCCGTGTCCCAGCTGCTGCCCCTGTCGCCCGCCACCGCAGCAGTGGCCCGTGTTGCCGGCCGCGCCTTCCGCGTGATCCAACAACTTGCACTGCATTACGATGCCGGTGAAGCGAGCTGCTGGCAGACCCGCGAAGACGGCGCCACGCTCCACCTCCACTTCGGCGCCCGCGAGCTTGCGCTGCTGCAAACGGCGCTGCTCCGGATCCTGAAAGGCGAGGGCAACTTCGCGCTGGGCGACCAGAACGACGAACAGCTGCTGCACTTCTGGCCGCTCGCAGGGTAATGCCCCGCCCCGATTCCAGGCACGTACCGCTCATACCGGCAGGGTGCAATCCCGCTGGCCACAGCCTGCGCTGATGTAAGTCCGCCCCCCGCAGGCCGCGGAACCCGTACATTAGAAGTACGCGGCGACCCTGCGCCGTGCTCGAAAAGAACCCTCAAATCATACCGATGAAACTGCCAGCAATCGCATTACTCGCGATCGGGCTCAGTGCCTGTGCCGACCCGATCAACGGGCAAACGGGCGCGCCCCGGCTTGCCGGCGGCGCCTGCGAAGGCTGCGAAGCCGTTTTGGAATACGGAAGCCGCCGGTTGCGCCCCGTAGATACGCTGCCCGATTTCCGCGACAGCGGGCAGGGCATCCGGATCTCCGGTACTGTGTATGAAAGCGACGGACAAACCCCGGCGGAGGGCGTCGTGCTGTACGTGTACCACACCAACGGGGAAGGCCTGTACGCGGCGCCCGCCACCGCCACCGGCTGGGCGCGGCGGCATGGCGCTATCCGGGGTTGGGTGCGCACCGGCTCCGACGGCCGCTATACGTTCTATACGCTGAGGCCGGGCGTGTACCCGAGCCGGGCGGCGCCGGCGCATATCCACGTTACCCTGATGGAGCGTGATGGCGCATACTATTGGCTGGAAGACTACTATTTCGACGACGACCCGCTGCTGACCGCGAAAGAGCGGACGCCGGCCGCACCAAGAGGCGGATCGCCCGGCGTGCTGCGGCTGCAGCCGGAGGGCGCACTCCGGGTGGCGGAGCGGAATTTCATCCTCCGGAAAAACCTGCCCCGCTAAGTGGACGGCGTCAATGGCCATCTCCGGCACTGCACTTCCCCGGACGGCTCCGCACTACCTTTGCGCCCGATGCCAAAACATGAAAAACATAAGCGGGCCTTCCTGGTGTGGCTCGCCATCTACCCGCTCATCACTTTCCTGCTCTTCGCCCTGGGCGGCGTGCTGCAGCGCATGCCGCTCCTGCTGCGCACCTTTGTACTGACCATCATCGCCGTGCCCACGGTCTTTTACGTGATCCTTCCCCTGTACCAGCGCTGGTTCCGCAACTGGCTCGAGAAGTAAGCGAGCGAGCATCCGCACCCGGGAAGCCTTCGAGGGCGCTAGCGGACGGGGGTGCGCACCGACAACAGCCGTTGCCATTTGCGGGGCATGTTTCCATTCGCCACGCGCCGGGTACTGCGCTGCCTGCCGTTGCGGTAAACGCGGTGCTCCACGCCGTCGAAGGTTGGCTCCCCGTTCGCGTAGAAGTCGTTGTAGAACTGATATTCCTCCACCTTTTGCAGGCTATCGTTCACGATCCGGAATTTTCCGAAATAGCCGTCGCAGTGCTCCCCCAGGTAGAGGGCCCGCTCTTCCGGCACGAAGGCGAAATCGAGGTAACCGGGCACGCCGTCCACTTCGAGCAGGCTGTCGAGTCGGGCATGGTACACATAGAGCCTGCGGCAATATTGCTTCCCGCAGTTGCACCGGCCGGCCGAATAGTACCAGCGCAGCGCGAGGTCCCGGTCGCCGTCGAAATCATAATCGGCAAGCTGCCAGGCCGAATCGGGGACCTTCCCGTTGACGTACAAGACCTGCCGCAGGCGCCAGTCCCCTGTCCAGCGAAAAACGAGGAAGGGCTCGCGGTCCGCGTCCCGCACCTGCACCAGCGCATGGCGTGCACCGGTGCGGAACAGCGCGCCTTGCCGGAACCGGAGCGCGCCGGCGTAGCCGTTAAGAAGAACAGCCGTATCGAAGGCTGCTTCCGCCGGGTGCTCCCTGAGCTTGCGGAGGGCAATGGCCGACAGCGCGTCGATGTAGTGCGCCGAGTCGAGACCGGGCTCCAGTAGTTCTACGTAGTATGTGCTGTCGTCTTCCCACACGGTATCGGGCAGGGCCGGGCGCTTTGCAACGGTGCCTGGTGCGGTCAGCGAGCTGGTGGCAGGCGGCTGGCGGCTATTGGGTCCGCAGGCGCAGAGGGCAAGGACGAGTAAGACGTAGAAACAGCGGTACATGAGGCGGCGGTTAACTGCCGCCCCTTCAAGGTACACCGCATTCCGCCGGCAAGGCAAGCGCCTGCGGCTTTTGACAAAACGTTCACAGGGATCGCTTGCGGGAAGGTAACGGCGACGTCGGCTACCGCTTCCTGTTGTGACCGCTACCCGTTGCCGGGCGGTCAGGGGCGCCCGCCGGCAGCACGGCAAATTGTTTTGCCTTCAGGTCGAGTACCAGCACAGAGCCAGAAAACAGGGCATTGCCCGTCATGCCGCCGATGCCCATCCTGCGCATCCCCTCCACCTGCGCGGACGGCACGCCTCCCATCCAGGTCACGGTGCGCAGCGGGAGGCGGCGGTGACCGATGGTGATGCTGTCGGCGGAGGCGGCCTGGTTGGCGGTGAGGGTGCGCCCCCAGGAGCGCACAGGATAGGAAACCATCGCGGCCCCGCGTGTTGAAAGGGCCGCTGCCTGCATACTGTCGGTGAGCAGCGGAAAGGCACTCGAGCCCGTATCGAAGAACAGCATCGTTTCGCGGCCCTGCACCACCGCCGGCAGCAGCACGCGGCCCGCCGCCCAAACGAGCGGGGTCATGTCACCGGCGCGCAGTGGTGCCGGAAGACTGTCGCCAAAAACGAGCGCTCTGCCGGGGTAGTCGATCGCCACGATGCGGCCGGCAACGAGGTCGGAGCCGGCGGTGCCGATGATGCGCGGACCGGCGCCCGACGTATCGTAATCTTTGAGCCCGATCGAGGGGGCTTCCACCGCCATGGTGCCCAGGCGGAAGGCAAAGGCCCGGAGCCGGCCGGCCGAGTCGGGCGCGGGCAGGCTGCGGGGATGGCGGGCGCGGAGGCCGGCCACGGCATCGGTATACAGGATGGTGTGCGGCGCCCCGAGGTCGAACTGGAGGTAGAGCCGCTCCGGGCAGCCGGGCAGCACCACCGGCAGCAAGAGGGCGGCATGCGGCTCGGGACCGGCGGGGGTACTGGACGAGAGCCACTCAAACGGCACCCGGTGAGTGCCGGCAGGAAGGCGAAGGGGAGCCTGTGCGGAGGCAACCAGGACGGAGGCAAAGAAGGCAAGCGCGAGCAAAAAGGCAGGAAGACGCATCGGTTTCGATTTGATGCAAACCTACCGGCAGCGGCGCTCCGCAGCACCGTCATTGGCCCGACATTTACCCGACAATCATTGAAGATCAGCCTGTTGCGTATCGATCAACCGGCCAGCCTGCAGGAGCCGACGGGCAATAAGCCCCGCGTTGAGGGCATACAGGATCCCGATGGGCCAGCCGTACCCGAGGATGCCGGCACCTCCGAAGCGGGCGGCGCGCAGGCTGTTCCAGCCCACGAGGGCGAGCAGGCTGATGTTGAGCGCCACCACCCAGTATACCTGCCCGCGCACCGTGGCCCGGGCAAAGCGGAGGAGCGGGGCCGGGAGACCGGCACGGCGGCGCAACAGGAAATGAGGCAGCAGGAAATGCACGAACGGGAGCAACAGGTAGCTGAAGCAGGAAAGGGTGTGCAGCTGCAGGAAATGCCGGTCGGCATCGGCGTCGGCGGCAGGTGGGGTAGTGGTGGCTTCGGAGGCAGGCTCCGTCGCCACTGGCGGCTGCAGCGACTCGAAGGAAACGTCCAGCGCCCCGGCAAGCGCCTTTACGGTGTAGGGGCGCGGCACCGTCTCCCCGCTTTCGATGCGCTGGATGGTGCGCACGGTAACGCCGGAGGCCTCGGCGAGGTCTTCCTGCGTCAGGCCCTTACGCTTGCGGGCTTCGGTGAGTAGTTGGGAGAGGCTCATGCGGAGGGGGCTAAGGTACATAGTCCTGCCGACCTGCATTATCGGCCGCAGGCGAGGAGCGAAAGAACGCAGCCCCGAAGCTTCGGGGTTACGGATTTTATACGATGAACACGGATTGGCTCCCTACCCCCTTCTCACCGATAAGGCGGTTTTTGATCAGTGGGTACGATCGAAGCGATCTTGCCCGGCACCCCTAACCCACATCCGCCGACCGCAACCTCCAGAACCTCCAAAACCTTATGAACCTTATGAACCTACATTACCCCTCCCTCGACAAGCTCGGGATGACAAATGCCGTTTGTCAGGCTGAGCTTGTCGAAGCCTCCCATTCGTCTTTCGTGATCACCCAGCGCTTCACCGGCTGTTCGAAATTGAGGGAGCCGGGTGTGGTAACGTACTCTTTCTCGAGGCGGAAGCCTGCTTTCTCCAGGGTGCGGTTCGGCGCGGGGTTGAGGGCATAGGGCTCGGAGTAGAGGCGCTGCAGCTGCAGGGTATTGAAGAAATACGGGAGGCTGAGCAACACGAATTTCCGCCCGAGCCCGCGGTGGCGATCGCTGCCCGTCCACAGGTGCAGGTGCATGAACGCTTCTTCGCCAAAGGTGGTCGGGTTGGTGTTGCAATGCCCCACCGGTACGCCGTCGAGCTCCCAAATCAGTGCGTAGGCGCGGCGCTGTTCCACCGGCAGCGCCAGCTGGCCGGCGAGCCCGGCAGCCAGCTGCTCCCGGGTCGGCAGCTTCGCTGCATCGGCGCCCATAGCCGCCATCTGCTCCGGCGTGCAGCCGAACCAGTAGGCAACGATCAGTGGAATGTCTTCGGTGCGGAGCTCGCGAACGGATAGCATGGCGGTCGTTTTCGTGAATCGTGAATCGTCAATCGTGAATGGAGCGGTGTCGCCCTACTCGGATCGGTGTAAAATAGCGCATCTGGACGAGTGCCGGCCCCATTTCGCCAAGGCATCGAGGATGTATTGCAAAAACAGCTGCACCTACTGTATCGGCTCCAAAAAAAGCCCCGGCAATGTGCCGGGGCTTTTGATAAATGCAAAACGGAATCGTGCTTCTTTAGGCGAAGCTGCTATTGAAAGGCAACATCGACCCAAGTTCTCCCTTTGGGGGACAGGGGGCCGTCAGAAGCTCACCGGGTTGCCGTCCACATCGAGCTGCACGACCTTCTTCCCGAGCTTCCGCACCTCTTCGAGCTGCGTGGCCTTGTCGCCTACCACGAGGTACACCATGTCGGATTCCTTGAAGTGCGTGCCGATGAGGCGCTGGTAGTCGGCCAGCTTCATCTTCACGAGCTGCTGCTGGTCCTCCTCCACGTAGCGAAGCGGGCGGCCGTACTTGGAGATCTCGTTGAGGAGGCCCAGCTTCGCATTGAGGGTTTCGTAGTCGAGCGTGGAGCCTTTCAGCACCTTGTTGCGCGTTACCTCCACTTCCTTCTCGGTGAAGGTGGTGCCGTAGTCGCGTAGCATGTCCTGGATGATCTGCAGCGAGGCGAGCGTGGCGTTGGCGCGCACCGAGGTCACGGCAACGAAGGGCGCGCGCTCGGCGCTGCGCACCTGCTGCGAGGAGGCGCCGTAGGTATAGCCCTTGCCGATGCGGAGCACCTGCGTGAGGCGGCCGCTCGAATTCACACCCAGCACCTCGTTGGCAAACGAAATACCGGTAGCATCGGGATCGGTGGCCGAAACGCCCATCTTGCCCACGTAGAGCACCGATTGCTTGGCGCCGGGGATATCGATGAAGTAGACCGTACCGCCCTTGTCGGACGCAGGCACGGTGTACGCGGGCAGCGCAGGGGCCGAACCCTGCCAGGCCAGCGCAAGCCCGCTGAAGCCCTTCATCGCATCTGCTTGCGGCACCGCACCTACGAGGTGGATGCTCGCGGCCGAGGGCTTCACCCAGGTGCTGTAATAGGCCTTGAGGTCGTCGAGGGTGATGCGCGCCACCGACTCCTTAGTGCCGCCCGCGGGATGGCCAAGGATATGCCCGGTGCCGTACAGCAGCTTGTTGAAGTTGATGCCGGCCAGCACGGTGGCGTTGGCCTCGCGGCCTTTGATGGCCGTCTTTGTGGCCGTATAAATACGGTCATACTCGGTCTTGTCCCAGCGCGGCTGCAGCAGGATCTCCTGCACGAGGGCCAGCGTAGGCATAAAGTTGCGCGAGAGGCAGGAGGCGCGGAGGCGCAGCTCCTCGTTGGTAGCGGTCATGCTGATGCTGGCGCCGAGGGCGTCGATGGCGGCCTCGAGCTCCGCGGGCGTCTTGCCTGCTGTGCCCTGCGTCATCAGCGAAGCGAGCAGCGCCGCCACGCCGCTCTTGTCGAGCGGGTCGGCGAAGTGGCCGCCCCTGATCACCACCTCGAAGTTCACCACCGGGATCTCGCTGCTCGGGATGCCGTATACCTTGATGCCGTTGGGCAGCTTGTCGGTCCACACGGCGGGCATCCGGAACAGGGGCATTTCGCCGAAGGCGGGCTCGGAGCGGTCGTTCTTTGTTTTCGTTTTCGTGAATACGGCGTCGGCGCCGGGCGCTACGTCCTCGTTGGCCACGCCCTGCACGATGGGCTCCGTCCAAACGGTGGCGGGCTTCGCGCCATTCACCGCGAGGTCGATCTTGCCCTTCGGCACGAAGGAGGTAGCTACATAGGGTTTGCCCTTGATGTACTGGTTGTACACGCGCAGTACGTCGGCGCGCGTTACGCCCTGCCAGAGGCCGGCCTCTTTCATGACGTAGCCGGGATCGCCCTTGAACTCGTTGTCGCGGCCGAGGCGCTGGGCCTTGCTCAGGATGCTCTCGAGGCCGCTGTACAAACTGGTTTCGAGGCCGGTCTTGATGTGGGAAAGCTGTGCGTCGGTAAAGCCTTCCTTCTCGAAGCGCGCGAGGCCTTCCTCGAGCGCGGACTTCACCTGGTCCAGGTCGGTGTCGGCATTGCCGCGCACGCGCAGGTAGAACTCACCGGCCAGCTCCTTGGCCTGGTGGTTGGCCGAAACGTTGGGCGCCAGCTTGCGCTCGGTGACCACGGTCTTGTACAGCGGCGCCTGCTTGGAGCCCGTGAGCAGCTGCGCCAGGATGGCCAGCGGGTAGGAGTCGGGATGGTACTGCTCCACGGTCGGGAACACCACGGTGTATTCCGGCAGCTTGGCGAAATTATCCTCGAAGGAGAGCGAGCGCGTCTCGGTGAGGCGGGCGGCCTGCGGCTTCAGGGGCTGCACGGAGGGGCCGCGGCGGATCTCTCCGAACCAGTATTGCACGCGCTCCTTCGTTTTCTTCGCGTCGATGTCGCCGGCGATCACGAGCGTAGCGTTGGCCGCGCCGTAGTAGCGATCGTAGAACTCCTTCACGTCGTCGAGCGAGGCGGCCTGCAGGTCGGGCAGCGACCCGATGACGGTCCAGTTGTAGGGATGCTCCTTCGGGTAAAGGTTGGAAAGAATGACCTCGCCCGTGCTGCCGTAGGCCACGTTGTCGTAGTTCTGGCGCTTCTCGTTCTTCACCACCTGGATCTCCTTTTCGAGGGCTTCCTTGGTAACGGTGTTGATCATGAAGCCGAGGCGGTCGGAGTCGATCCAGAGGATCTTCTCGAAGGCGTCTTTCGGGATCACCTCGTAATACACGGTGCCGTCGCTCCAGGTGCCGCCGTTGCGGTTGCCACCCCACTCGGGAATGAGCTTGCGGTTGGCGCCGCGCGGCGTGTTCTCGGAGTGGTTGAACGACATGTGCTCGAAGAAGTGCGCGAAGCCGGTCTTGCCGGGCTTCTCGCGGTTGGAGCCCACGTGCACCACGGTGCTCACGGCCACGATGGGATCGGAGTGGTCTTCGTGCAGGATCACCTTGAGGCCGTTGGGCAGGGTAAAGGACTCGTATTTGAGCTGGAAGGCCGCGGGCTTCGGCGCCGCCTTGGCCGCCGGCTTTTGGGCGCCGGCCGACAGGGTGGCGGCCAGGCACAGGGGCAGGAGTGTGTGTTTGATCGTCATGAAAGGGATTTGGGGCCAGTAAGGTACGCGATGCCGGCCGAGCGAACCGTGGTTTTACAGGAATGGCAACAGGGAGATCCCAGATCCCAGATCTGAGATCTGAGATCTTGAGGGAGCGCCCGTTTTGGAATCGCTCTATCTTGGAGCCTCAACCGATGCACATGAAAACTCCCTCCTTACGTTACCCCAAAGGGGCCTGCCTGTTTGTGGTATTTCTGCTAAGTCTCCTGACCGCGCACGCGCAGGAACCCGCGGCTCCCCGGTTTGCCTATGCCGAGCCGGCCCTCTCCCCCGACAAGCGCGAGATCGCCTTCAGCTCCGGCGGCGATATCTGGACCGTGCCCGCCGCTGGTGGCGAGGCCCACCTGCTCATCACGCATGCCGCCCACGAGTCGCGCCCCCTGTATTCCCCCAACGGGCGCTACCTCGCCTTCCAGTCCACCCGCAGCGGCAACGGCGACCTCTACGTGCTGGAGCTCGCCACGGGCGCTCTCCGCCGCCTCACCTGGGGCGACGGTGCCGACGACCTCAGCGCCTGGTCGGCCGACAGCCGGCACCTCTATTTCGCCACCGGCGACCGCGACATCTCGAGCATGAAGGACGTGTACCGGGTGGCGGTCACCGGCGGCACACCGGCAGCCGTATCGGAAACCCGCTACACCTCCGAGTTCATGGCCGCGCCGTCGCCCGACGGGTCGCAGTTAGCCTTCGTGGGCCGCGGCTTCGGCCTCCTGCAATGGTGGCGCAAGGGCAGCAGTCACCTCGACCGCTCGGAGCTCTGGCTGCGCAACAGCGCCACCGGCAGCTACCGGCAGCTCACGCAGCGTAACGCCAAGCAGCTCTGGCCGATGTGGCACCCCGACGGGAAGTCGCTGTACTACGTGTCGGACAGCGGCGGCACCGAGAACCTCTGGGTAAAGCCGCTCGAGGGCGCCGAGCGCAAGCTGACGCAATTCACCAACGGACGCGTACTCTGGCCCTCGATGGCACCCGACGGCTCCCTCCTCGTGTTCGAGCGCGACTTCCGCATCTGGAGCTACACGCCGGGCGGCACCGCCCAGCCCATCGCCATCACGCGCCGCGGCCTTCCCGCCGGACCCCTCACCGAGCACCTGCGCCTCACTTCCGGCTTCCGCGACCTGGCGCTGTCGCCCGATGGAAAGAAAGTGGCCTTCGTGGCCTATGGCGACGTGTTCGTGGCGGCAGCCAAAGACGGCGGCGATGCCGTGCGCCTCACCACCACACCGGCCGCCGAGCGCGGACCCGAATGGCTGCCCAACAGCAACCGCATCGTATACGTATCGGAGCGCAACGGCCGCAGCCAGCTCTTCGAATACAACTTCATCACGGGGAGGGAGCGGCCCCTGCTTGCCTCCGGTGGCGACGACACCGCGCCAGCCCTTGCCCCCGACGGCAGGCAGGTGGCCTTCGTGCGCAACGACCGCGAGCTGCACGTGCTCGACCTTACCACGGGCAAGGACGCGCTGCTGACGACGGCCCTTTTCGGACGCGTATCCTTCGGCGCGCCCCACGTCATTTCCTGGTCGCCCGACAGCAAGTGGATCGCCTTTGCAGCCTATGGCGGCAAGACCTTCCTCAACATCTACCTGATTCCCGCGGCGGGCGGCACGGCGCGCCCGGCCAGCTTCCTCGCCAACGCCTTCGGGCAGGGCATCGTCTGGATCAAAGACGGGAAGTCGCTCCTCTTCACCACGCGCCAGCGCACCGAGAATGCCTATGTGGCCCGCGTAGACCTGGTGCCGCAGGCGCCGCGCTTCCGCGAGAGCCAGTTCCGCGAGCTCTTCTCCGACGAGGTGCCCACCCCGGCCCCGGCCGTACCCACGCGCAAGCCCGCGCCGGCAGCCCCCGACACCCTGAGCAAGAACACGCCTGCCGCCCCCCGCACACCGGCTGTGCAGGTGGAGTGGGAAGGCCTGCGCCAGCGCCTCAGCCTGCTCCCGCTGGGCGCGGACGTCAATGACCTCGTAGCCACCCGCGACGGCAAGACCCTCGTGGTGCTGGCCACCGTTGCCGGGCAAACCAACCTGTACAGCTATTCGCTCGACGAGCTGGCGAAAGAGCCCGCGGTGCTGAAGCAGCTCACCAACACGAGCGGCGCCAAGCGCGACCTGCAGGTAAGCATCGACGGCAAGGAGGTGTTCTTCCTCGAAGACGGCCGGATCCAGGCGGTTGCGCTGGAGAGCAGGGCCGTGCGGCCCCTGGCCGTCACCGCCGAACTCGACGTCGACTTCGCGGCCACCAAGATGGTGGTGTTCGAGCAGGCCTGGGAGGGACAGAACAAGGGCTTCTACGATACGGCCTTCCACGGCGCCGACTGGGGCGCCATCCGCGGCATCTATGCGCCGTACGCGGCAGGCGCGGCCACCGGCGACGAGCTGCGGCGCCTCATCAGCCTCATGCTGGGCGAGCTCAATGCGTCGCACTCCGGCATCTCGGGCCCGCCGGCGGGCGCACCGGCGATGGGCCAGCTTGGCCTCCGCTTCGACCCCGCCACCTACGAGCGCGAAGGCGTCCTGAAAGTAGCGGAAGTGGTGCCCCTCGGACCCGCCGCACTCTCCGGTCAGGTGCGCCCCGGCGACTACCTGCTGGCCGTCAACGGTACGCCCCTCACCCACCGCACGCCGGTCGACAGCCTGCTTGAGTACCAGGTCAACAAGCGTGTGCTCCTGACGGTGAGTGCCGATGCGAAGGGAAAGGACAAGCGCGAGGTAGCCGTAAGGCCGATCACGCTTGGTGCCGAAAAATCGCTGCGCTACCGGCAGTGGGTGCAGCAGCAGCGCGACTACGTGACGAAGGTGAGCAAGGGCCGGCTCGGCTACGTGCATATGTACGACATGTCGCAGGGCTCGCTCGACCAGCTCTACGTGGATATGGACCAGGAGAACCATGCCCGCGAGGGCGTGGTGGTGGACCTGCGCAACAACAACGGCGGGTTCGTGAATGCCTATGCGCTGGATGTATTCGCGCGCCGCGGCTATCTGCAGATGACGGTGCGCGGCCTGCCGCCGGCGCCGGCGCGGCTGCTGCTGGGCCAGCGCTCCCTCGAGGCCCCGACCATCCTGGTGATCAACCAGCACTCGCTCTCCGACGCCGAAGACTTCACCGAGGGCTACCGCACGCTCGGCCTCGGCAAGGTGGTGGGCGAGCCCACCTCCGGCTGGATCATCTACACGAGCTCGCTCACCCTGCTCGACGGCTCGGTGATGCGGATGCCGGCGACCCGGATCACCGACCACGAAGGCAAGAATATGGAGCTGAATCCAAGGCCGGTAGATGTGTTCGTGAGCCAGCCCTTCGGCGAAACCGAAAGGGACCTGCAGCTGGATACGGCGGTGCAGGAGCTGCTGCGGCAGATCGATAAGAAATAAACGAAAAGAGCGCCGGTTGGCGCTCTTTTTTTTAGACGATGCTCGTAGAGGGGCCCGGCTGCGGGCATTACCAGCCGCCCGAGCCCAGTACGGCGCCCGAGGCCGTGACCACTGAAAGCTGTGCGATCTCCTGGTCGTTGATCAGCACCGAGTCCGACGCGCGCCCGTTGGCCAGGTCATAAAAAACAATCTTTCCGAAGGGAGGCGCACTGCTGCCGCTGATGAAGGTGCGGAGTGCGTATGCCCGGTCGCCGTTTGCAACTACCTCCATGTACGCGTCGGGCACCGGGTAGCGCCAGCGCAGGGTGCCGGTGCCGGCATCGAGGCGCGTCAGGTAGTGCTGGGTCTGCGAAACATACTCCGAGAAGGTGACGGTGCCGTCGGCAAGCGAGAAAGTAGAGGCCGGGGTGCCGCCCGATTGCTGCCAGGTCCACCGGGTGGCGCCGGTGGCGGGATCGAGGCCCGCCACCGCGCCCTGGCTGCCCCGTACCAAAACGGTGTTGCCCATGGCGTGCGGGTCGTTGAAGGCGGCAGAGCCGGTCCAGCGCAGGGCGCCGGTAGCCCGGTCGTACGCGCGTACGGCACCGGCCGCGTTGGTGAGGTACACGGCATCGGCCGAGAGGCGGATGCCCGACACGAAGTTGGTGACGGCCGAGCCCAGCGGGGCACTCCAGCGCTCCTGCCGCGCCACCGGGTCGAAGGCCACGACGGTAGCCCCGGCATTCAACGGCTGGAAGCTTACGTAGTAAAGTGTTCCATTGTCGAACCGGAGGTGCGCGATGGAGCGCGGCTGCGGCAGCTGCCAGCGCAGCGCGCCCGATTGGGCATGGTAGGCCCGCAGCGAAGTTGCGTTCCCCTGGATCACCGCGAGGTAGAGGATACTATCGCTGGCGGCAAGGCCTGCGTATTGCGCCTGCACATTATTCAGCGTCCAGAGTGGGCTGCCGTCGGTGGCGCGGAGGGCACGTACGCGGAAGGCGGCCGTGCTGCTGGCCTGGTCCCAGTTGGTTTCGCCGAGAAAGAAGATCCCGTTGCGGTAGATATACCGGTGGCCGGTGGCGTTGTACAGGTCGTTGCGTTGCCAGAGCACGCTGCCCTGCGGCGTGTAGGCGGTGAGGCGGTGGGTGAAGGGGTGCTGCGTGGTATGGCGGGTCTGGACCACGATGAGGGCCGCCGGATCGCTGACGGGCGGAGGCGGCGTCGGCGTTGGCTGCGGTTCATCATCAGGACGGCTGCAGGAGCTACCTAGCAGGAGGGCCGCCAGCAAATAAAAGGGGATACGCATCGCTCGGGATTATATCCAAAAAGATACGCTCTTTCGCGGAAACGCCCGCCTTTTTACCGGAGCCGCAACCCGACGGCGGTGCAGCAATCTACCGTGTGCAGGGTATAGGCAGCCATGGGAGGAACACCACCTTTGCCCAAACCCGATCTATGCTCCGCAGCTTCCTGCTCATCGCCCTTGCTTTTTGTCTTTTCCATCTATCCGCCCGCGCACAACTTTCCGGTAAGACGTACGCGGAAACGAAGCGCGAGCAGGCCAACGCCCAATACAATAAAAATTACATCGAGGGCACGAAGTATAACCGGAACACACCCTCCCGCTCATCGGGCAAAGTGGACGACGAAGCGGCCCGGGCACTTGCTGAGAAGTTCCGCCACAATGCCGGCAAAGGCCCTGCTGCCGCCCCAAAGGTTGAAGCGCCGAAGCCCACCGCCGAGCAACTTGAGTTGCAGAAGCAGGAGGCGGACCGCAAGCAACGGGAGGACTATCAACGAGCGCAGGCGGCGTACCAGCGCCAACAGTCGAAACAAGAGCGGGAAGCCGCGCGCAAGGCTGCCCGTGTGGAATACTTCACGGAGATGAAGGCTATCGGCCTCACTGAAGGCGAGGCCTGGTGCTTCGCCATCAATGCGATCCCCACTGATGCCGACCGGGATGCCGAGTGGAACTGGAACGTGCGCAAGAAACTCTCCGCCCTCAAAGACGCCTACACCCGATTCACGGCGGCGCGTGCCACTGGCACCTATGTAGAGCTTGCAGCACTGGCGGAAACATTCAAGATCGCCGGCTACTCCTACCTGAAGGCGCAGCAGTTCCTCGCCACCCGGTTTCCGGAGAAAACGGCTGAAACGGAGCGGGCACAACTGGTCGGTCTTTTTTACTTCTACTCGGGCACATTCGAACGGCACCCGATCTATACGGAAGCGCAATACGCAAACCGCACCCCGGCCCAGGTAGCGGAGCTCGAGGCCCTGTTCCTGGAGCTTTACACCCGACACCCGGAGGCCGCCCTCCAATCCTGCGCCACGGCAGAAGGCATGAGCCCGGTGCACAGCCTCTACAGCAAAGCGAAGGAAAAAGGCGACCGCGACGCACAGCTCCGCCTTGCGGAACTGGGGTTCCGCATCCCCGAGCGTGGTTATAAATGGAAGGACGCCTGCCGGGAGTTCCCGCACCACCTCACCAACCTCACTGGCTACCTCGAGGGCAAACCCGCCGCCTATTGGATCGAGGTAGGGAAAGCGCAGGGGCGCGATGCCGCGACCGTAATCGCCGATCGAGGCGACCAGTTGATCGAGATCGAAAAGGCCGTGGTAAAAGGGGGGAAGCCCCAGATCGACGCCGATATCGACGAGGTCTTCCTGGAGCGCTGGATGCCGTCACTGCAAAAACTGGCCGCCGCCGGCGACCCCTCTGGCCTCAATGCTCTGGGGGTGCTTTCCTTCGGCGGCAAGATCCGTCGCTCGGGCCGGAAGGAGGCGATCGCTTACTGGCAACAGGCCGCTGCCGCAGGCTACTACCCGGCCCACCTGAACCTCCTCCGCTACACGGCGGCCGGACTGAAAGATGCGCCCGACAAAACCACGGTGATGCAGGAGTTCTTGGCCTATACTTCCCAAGCGACGCCGCAGCAACTGTACAAGATCGCCCGCGCGCTCGTGGACGGCAGCCAGGGCGACCAGGAGCAGGAACTGAAGGAGCTGGGAAAAGTGCTGGGCCAGGGGGCCGCCGCCAAAGGCGTACAGGAAGCAAAGGAATATTATAAGTTCAAATGACCAGCCCACAGCCAACGCAAAAGCCACCCCGCGGGGTGGCTTTTGTATTTCTATAATGAGGGTCAGGCGAAGATGCGCTCGGCCTCTTCCACCGATCCCGGCTTGCCCACGTCGAGGAGCTTGGTGCCGGAGTGATCCCAGCTCGAGATCTTGTTGTCGTGCGCCAGCTCGAGGTACAGGTCAATGAGGGAGAACTTGCCGGTGAGCTTCGTGAGGTTGAACACCGCAGGCTCAAAGATGGCCATGCCGCTGTAGGCTTTCGGGAAGTGATCTTTTGCCTCGAGCACGATCTTCTCCTCGCCGCTGCTTTCGTTGCGCCAGCCGCAGAGCCGGTCGTACTTGTTGAAGATCAGCTTGCGCGACGAGTCGCGGTCGGAGGTGGCCAGGGTGATGACGGCGTTGTCCTGCTGGTGCTCCACGAGGAAGTCCTTCAGGTTGGCGTCCGACAGTATATCTACGTTGAGGGTGACGAACGTCCCGGTTTCGAGCCACTGCTTTGCCTTGAGCATGCCGCCACCCGTATCGAGCAGCTCGTCGCGCTCGTCGGAAATGTGGATGCGCGATCCCCAGCCCTTGCTTTCCGCAACCGCTTGCTCTACCTGCTCGGCAAAGTGGTGCACGTTCACCACCACCTCGTTGATGCCGTACTGTTGCAGGTACTCCACCGCTCGCTGCAGCAGCGTTTTACCGTTGACGACGGCCAGGGCTTTCGGATGCTGATCGGTCCAGGGCTTGAAGCGCGTGCCGAGCCCGGCGGCGAAGATCATTGCTTTCATAGGGAGTGTTTATTCGTCTATTGGTTTATTGGTAAAGGGTCGTTCACAGAGCGGGAGTCGTTACCCGTCGCAGTAATATCGCGAGGCAGAAAGTCAATGCGATCCCGACCGTAGGTTGAGAGAAGCAATCCACTGCGACACGCGAAAGGTCCGAAAGCAGTAGTGCACTTTCCCATCGGGTAAACCCGCTCACCTGCTCACCTGCTCACCTGCTCACCTGCTCAGTTGCTCACTTGCTCACCTTGTTGATCCAGTTCTTGGCTTCCTGCACCGTATGGCACAGTTCCACCGTCACTTTGTACTTGTTGCGCAAATGCCTTGCCAGTGCGTCGGCGGCGTACACGCTGCGGTGCTGGCCACCCGTGCAACCGAAGCTCACGGCGAGGTCTTCGAAGCCGCGCTGGATATAATCTTCCACCGCGATGTCCACCACGTCGAACACCGAGTTGAGGAACTCCTGCATCTTGGTGCGCTGCTCGAGGAACTCCATCACCGATCTGTCGCGGCCATGAAACTCCTTGTACTCATCGAAGCGGCCGGGGTTGAGGATGCCGCGGCAGTCGAACACGAAGCCGCCGCCGTTGCCGGTCTCATCATTGGGATAGCCCTGCCGGTACGAGAAGCTGCAGACCTTCACCACGAGCGGGGTGTTCTTGTTGGCTTGTATCGGGGTGAATCGCTCGATCACCTTATCGGCCACGCAGAGGTCGAGCACGCGGCGGAACTCGGGGAGCACGATGCCCATCGAGTAGCGGTTGATGAAGGACTTCAGGTTCTGCAGCGCGAGCGGGATGGAGGTAAGGAAGTGGGCCTTGCGCTCGAAGAGCCCGCGGAAGCCGTAGGCGCCCAGCACCTGCATGAGGCGGATGAGCACGTAACCGTTGTACTGGCTGCGGAACACGGCGCGGTCGAGCGGGCCGTCGAGCTGTGCGGCAAAAGCGTCCATATAGTCTTCGAGGAGGCGCTCCTTCCACTCGTCGGGCAGCGCCGCCTTCGCCTGCCAGAGCATCGACGCGGCATCGTACTGCGGGGCGCCTTTCATACCGCCCTGGAAGTCGATGAAGGCCACGCCGCCGCCAGGCTTCAGCAGGATGTTGCGGCTTTGGAAATCGCGGAACATGAAATACTTGTACTCCGTGTGCGTGAGGTAGGTGGCGAGGGCCTCGAAGTCGTCGATGAGGCGCTGCTTGTCGTAAGGCTCGCGGAGGGCGTCGAGAAAATAGTATTTGAAGTAAAGCAGGTCGGCCATGATGGCCTGCTTGCCGAATTCCTTGTTGGTGAGGCAGCGGTTGTAGTCGAGTCCTTCATCGCCGCCGATCTGCAGCCGCGCGAGCTCGGCAAGGCTTTCGCGGAAGAGCGCATACACTTCGTCGGTATAGCCCTTTTCCTCCAGCGCCATCAGCAACGACTGATCGCCGAAGTCGGTCTGCAGGTAGGCCGTGCCTTCTTCATTTACGGCCAGTACGTCGGGCACGTTGAGGCCTAGGCCGGCGAAGTGGCAGGCAAAGTAGATGAAGGTCTCGTTCTCCCGCACGTTGGCGCCGAAGGTGCCGATGACCGAGCGGCCGTCGGCGCCTTGCAGGCGGAAGTAGCGGCGGTCGGAGCCGGCCTGCGGCAACACATCAAGCTGCGCGGGCTCGGCGCCGGCCCATTGGGTATAGAGGGTGCGAATGGTTTCGATCATCTGCTGCATGCAGCGAAGCTAGCGAAGAAAGGATTTCAGATCTCAGATTTGAGATTTCAGATTTGTTTCCGTCCAGTCTGTTCCACCCCGTTGGCGAACGAACTTAAAGCAGCCCAATGGGAGCAGATGAGTATATGAGCAGATGAACAAATGAACGACAAACGGAACTTGAGACGGGTCCTGCTTTTCCCTTCAACATCCATCTATCCATTTGCGCCACCTCAGTTCGCCGTTCCCTGTTCCTTGTTCCTTGTTCATCTGTTCAAGAAGATACGGCGGCCTTCGGCCGCCGTATCTTCGCCGGCATGACCCCCGCCTCGATCCCCGACATTAAAACTGCCCTGAAGAACTACGATGCGAAAGAACTCTCGGAGCTCGTGCTGCGCCTTGCCCGCTACAAGAAAGACAACAAGGAGCTCCTCTCCTACCTCATCTTCGATGCCGACAACCTGCCGGCCTACCTCGCGGGCGTGAAGGAGGAGATGGACGAAGGCTTTGCCGAGATGAACAAGAGCTCGGTGTACCTCGCCAAAAAAACGATCCGCAAGGTGCTTCGCCTCGCCAACAAGCACATTCGCTACGTCGGCCAGAAAGAAGCCGAGATCGAGCTGCTGCTCCACTTCTGCAGCAGCCTCAAAGGCTCAAAGCTGCCGCTCAACAAAAGCACGGTGCTGCTGAACCTCTACAACGGCCAGGTGAGGAAGATCCGCGCTGCCATCGACAGTCTGCACGAGGACCTGCAATACGATTACCTCCGCGCGCTGGAACGGATAGAGTAATGTGCTGGCTTCGACTTCGCTCAGCCTGACAATGGGAACTTGTCATCCCGAGCTTGCCGAGGGAGGGTTGATGTGCTAATGTGCTAATAAGGTTCAGGAGGGTTCAGAAAGGTTGGTGGTGACAAGGTGCTACTGCTTGATGTTTAGCGACCGCAGGAGCTCGGGATGTTGCAGGTCGATCACGAAATAGGGCGGGCGCTTTTCGTTGTGGCGAAGCAGGAGCAGGAAAGGCTTGTCGAGGATAAAATTTTTCGGCTGCGGTTTTACTTCCGGTGCAACCACGGTATCGGCAGTGACCCCGATGGACCCTTCGCTCTCGGCGATGGCCCCGCGCTCGTTAAGCACAAAAGCATTACGCTGCCAGGCCTCTTCGATCCGCTTGGGTCCCGCACTGGAAGCAAAGCGCTGCCCCAGGAGCGACGGAAATTCTGCCCGGATATGAAACGCAAATTCAGGTACCAGGAACCGGTCGGTTGTCTCCCAGCGGTAGCGCCATTGATGCGCTGTCACTTTCTGCAGTTCCCTGCCTTTGGCGATCGCAGTGTCTAACTCACGGAGCAATGCCAGCAGCGAAGGCGCCCGCGGCAGCCCCTTCGCCAGTACGATCTCCTGGTCGTGCTGTTGGGGGCGCAGCCGCAGCGCAAAATGATCGTCGTCCTTGTAGTAAAGGATCTCCACGAAGCGCGTAATGGCCCCTTCGTAGTCTTTCATGCCGAAAGCAGCAACGGCTCGCCCGCCAAACGAAAGACCCCCCGGTGCTTTCTGCAAGAGCACCGGGAAGTCGAGTGCCTTGTGAAAGAAGGCCCGCACGGAAACCGCTTCCCCTTCCACCGTCGTTTCGACCGCGTATTCCGATTCCTCCATCGCCCCGTAGTGCCCCTTCGAAGCAGTGAGCGCCCGGAAAGCGGGTGAGCTGCCTGGGCGCGGAGCGATCCCGCCCCGGAGCTCCTGCGCCACGCCGTTCCAGGCATAAAGCAGCGTGGGCGTATACACGGTATTGCGCCCTGCCGATGGCGCCTCTTCAAGCGTAGCCAGGAATTGCGTCTTCGGGAAATCGGCTGCAGTACGCTCGGACGGAAAGCCCTTGGGCAGCTTGCGGGAACCAGCCACGCGGGTACGGTCGCAGGAGATGAAAAGCAACAGCGCCAGCAAGGCAGGCGGTGTGCAACGACGAAAAGACATCATGCCCTTAAGGTAACGAAAAAGCCCCGGCGCTGCGGCCGGGGCTTTCGTATCGGATGCAAAGATCGATTAAGGCTGTGCGAAGCTGTTGCGGGCGCCGCCGGCAGCGAAGAGTGCGAGGGAGCGGTCCTTCTGGCCGGTGGTGAACATGTACATGCAACGGTCGTAGGTGTAGTCCATGTAGTTCATGGTCATCTCGTTGTGCGTGCCGCCGGTGGTGCAGGCGCTTACCTTGGGGTAAGCGGGGCAGCCGCCATTGGAGGTCTGGGCATACGGGGTATCGCCTACGAGGTCGTTGCCGCAGGTAGCATCACCCCAGATGTGGCGCAGGTTGAGCCAGTGGCCCACTTCGTGGGTAGCGGTGCGTCCGAGGTCGTAGTTGGCCACGTAGGTACCGGCAGCTTTGGCGCGGGAGCCGAACGCGGAGTAGAGGACCACCACACCGTCGGTAGCGGCGGGGCCGCCGGGGAACTGGGCATAGCCAAGCAGGCCCTGACCGAGGTTGCAAGCCCACATGTTGAGGTGCGTGGTGGGCAGGGTCGGATCGATGCCGCCGCGGCTCGAGCGCTTCATGTCGTCGTTGGTGCCCCAGCTACGCTTGTTGGTAGCCTTACGCACGGTCTTGGCAAGTACGAAGCGGATGCCGTAGTTGGCGCGCAGGCTGCTCCACTCGGCCGGCGTCTTGGTGCCGTCGGCGTTCGTGTTGTTGAAGTCTTCGTTGAGCACCGTGATCTGCGAGGCGATCTGTGCGTCGGAGATATTCTCGGCGGTGGTGCGGTACAGCACGTTCACCACTACGGGGATCTCGATGACACCATTTACGAGGCGGCCGGTCTCGATGGCATTCTTGGTGAAGGCTTCGATCTCGCGCAGGCGCTCGGCGCGGCGCGGATCGGCAGCGATCTGCTGCTGGAGCACTTCCTCGGCAGCGCAATGGCGGGCTACGGAAGTGGGTTCGTCGGCAATGGCCTCGGGCTCATTGGCAACTTTTTTCTGACAGGAGATGGCCAGCGCGAGGGCGCAGAATCCGAAGAGCAGTTTCTTCATGTGTCAAACGGTTTTTTAGTGTGTGTAAGGGTTTGAAGGGTAGTAAATTAGTGCAATTCAGTGTATTTATAAACTTTTTCTTAACAGATAAGTAATTTTCTTAACCCTTATCTGCGACGCCACACCTTATACTGCAACCCACCCCCGGCGCTTATCTTTAGCCCATGATCAAGGCGGAAGAATTGCGCTGGGGCAACCAGGTACTGTTCAAGAACGGACCCCGCATCGGGCCGGTTGCCTGCGGGGCCGAGCACTTCGCGCTGCTGGCCGGCGGTGGTGCAAAAGACTTTTTCCCGGTAGTGCTGAAGGCCGAAGTGCTGGAAGCGCGCGGGTTTACGGAGAACAAAGATTACGCGCTCTACCCGCAGGCGCGCGAGTTTCACCGCGTGCTGCCGGTGAAGGGAAAAGAGCAGCATGCGCTTGTGGCCTATGTGAAAAGTAACGGCGAATGCCTCGCCTGGGCCACGGTCAACGGGCTCGTGGCCTCTAATCCCGTCTTTCATCTGCATGCATTGCAGAACCTTTATTTCGCATTGACGGGGGAAGAATTATGAGGGGGAGAGTGGGAGTACTTGAATAATAGAGTACATGATCAACCGAGTACTCGAGGTGAGGGAAAATGTGAGAGTGTATGAGGAAGACCGCTCTTGTTCCCCCTATCCCTGCCCTCGGTTATTCAAGTAATCAAGTATTCCTCAGAGATTCCTTAACCGCATCCGCACGGTGGTGATGGTCTTGTCGGTGATCGTGATCTTGTTGCCGTCGAAGGTGGGCGCGGCGGCGAAGGGCAGGTTGTTGCGCGAGGCGCCGTAGCCTTCCTTCGGGATGCCGAGGAAGTTCTTGTCCATCTTGTTGTTGTTGTTGGCGTCGTGGAAAACGAAGACGGCGTAGCTGCCGGGGGGCAATCCCGTGAACGTAGCTTCGGCCGCACCTCCGCTCACCGGCACCTGCTGGCATTGCACCGGGCTCCCGCTCTCGCCTTTGAACGCCGCTGCTTTATCGAAAAGACACACGCGGCACACGCCCTTGTCGTTGCGCACATTGCTCATCCGGGCCACGATGGTGCTTTGCGCCGCCGCACCCCGCGCCGCCGCCGCGGCAATCAATACAAGTAAAATTCGCTGCATCGCCATACGCCCTGCAAGATAGAGACCAAAGAAGGATCTCAGATCTTGGATCTCAGATCTTGGATCTTGGATGGGGAATTTCAGATTTCAGATTTTTTCACCCAAACTCCGTGTGCCCTCGCTAATCGCTTCGGATCGCCAAACCTCCTAAACCCTCTAAACCTCCTAAACCTTCTAAACCTTCCTGAACCTTGCGCCATCAGCACATTAGCACATTACCCCATTAGCACATTACTTTCGCGCCATGCTTTCCATGGAAATGAACACCGCCGTCCTGCGGCAGCTGGCGCTGCACTTCGTGGGCAGCAAGAACAACCTTGACGCGCTGATCGTGGCCGATAAGGGGATCGAACTCGACGAAGACACCCGCACCGTGCTCGAAAGCGGCCTCCTGGCCCGCTTCCGGAACATCCCCGAGCTTTACGCCTTCACGCATACCTCCTCCCTCCAGTACAACGAGGTGTATAATTACTGCAAGGAAGCCTTTGCCGACCCGGCGCAGTTCGTGGAGCTGTCGGGGAAGATCGCCCGCCACCTCTATGAGGCCTCCACGCACCCGAAGGTGAAGGGCGGCGAGCTCTATGTGGCCTTTATCGAGGGACTGCCCATTGAGAGCCGCATGCACAAGGCGATCGGCCTCTTTAAAACAGAGAACCGCTCCTACTTCCTCGACGCGCGGCAGCAGCAGCGCGAAATGGAGCTCCAGCTCCGCGAAGGCGTGGAGCTGAGCAAGATCGACAAGGGCTGCCTCATCATCAACCGCAACGAGGAAGAAGGCTACGACGTGCTCCTGTTCGACAACCAGAACCGCGGCGAGGAAGCCCTCTACTGGAAGGAAAGCTTTCTCGGCGTCGACCCGCAGCGCAACGAATTTCACCACACCGCGCAGTTCCTGACCCTCACCAAGCAATTCATCACCGAGCAGCTCGAGAGCGAGCACGGCGT
Source organism: Flaviaestuariibacter amylovorans (assembly GCF_039541815.1). Classification (NCBI taxonomy): domain Bacteria; kingdom Pseudomonadati; phylum Bacteroidota; class Chitinophagia; order Chitinophagales; family Chitinophagaceae; genus Flaviaestuariibacter; species Flaviaestuariibacter amylovorans. Next base: position 147,392 of record NZ_BAABGY010000002.1, on the reverse strand, counting down.
CAGCCGCAAAGACCAGGTGGAGCTCCTCAACAAATCGATCGGCTACTTCAAAACGAAAGAGTCCTTCGACATCGACGAGTTCCAGCAGGAGGTATTCGGCGAGCAGGACGGCGTCATCGACTCCTTCCGCAATTTCGGATCCCGCTATACCGAGCAGAACGACTACGACATCGCCGCCCAATTCGACATCGCCCAGGACGCGGTGAAGAAGCAGGCCCGCATCTTCAAGAGCGTGCTCAAGCTCGATAAGAACTTCCACGTGTATATCCACGGCCGCACCGACCTCATCGAGAAGGGCGTGGACCTCGACGGGCGGAAGTACTACAAGCTCTATTACCAGGACGAGGCCTGAGCTTACATAGAAATTTTCCTATCTATTCGTTGCCACCTGAAAGCCAGCGCTTATGAATACCGTCGACCCTATGCAGCCGCCTGTTGAGCAGGACCTCTTCTCCGAGATGGAACCCGTACTGGTACAGGCCGATGGTGGCCTGCGCTTTGTCAACCTTCTCGTAGACCGCTTGCTTTTCATGGGCTTTATCTACTTGCTCGGATTTCTCCTGGGCATGTTTGCCCCCGGCTCCGTCGACTGGCTGGCCGACATCAACCCGATCGTCGACTTCCTGCTTACCAGCGTTTTGTTCTCCCTGTACATTGGCTTCCAGGAAACGCTCCTGAACGGCATAACCATCGGCAAGTTCCTGACCGGCACCCGCGCTGTTAACGCGGACGGCACCCCCATCAGTGCCCAAACGGCCTTTGCCCGCGGCTTTTCCCGCGCGGTTCCCTTCGAGGCGTTCAGTGCCCTTGGCACCCCTTGCCTCCCCTGGCACGACAGCTGGACGAATACCTATGTGATCAAGGAAAAAGAGTCGCGCCTCGGTAATAACTGATCAATTTCACCTTCCTGCAATGCCGGTCCCGTACCCGGCATTCTTTTTTCCGGCATCCGGCATGGACGCACCCCTACATACTGCCCGGGTCTGCTTCGAAGGACGGCTCGCCGACTTCCGCCCCGGCCCGCTAACACCCGAAGGCCACTACCGCTTTTCGGGCCACCCTACGATCAAAGACGCGATCGAAGCCCTCGGCGTGCCGCATGTGGAGGCCGGCACCCTGCTGGTAAACGGCACCGGCGCGCGCTTCTCCGACCCGCTGCAGCCCGGCCACGAGCTGCAGGTGTTCCCCGACGATGCGCCCCTCCCCGCCCCGCGCTTTGTACTCGACGTGCACCTGGGCTCCCTTGCCCGCGCCCTGCGCCTGCTCGGCTTCGACTGCCTCTACGAAAATGATTACAGCGACCCGCAGATCGCTGCCATCGCCGCCGCGGAACAACGCGCCGTACTTACCCGCGACATCGGCCTGCTCAAGCACGGCAAGGTGCGCTGGGGCTACTGGCTGCGCTCGCAGCACAGCGAGGAGCAACTCGCCGAGGTGATCGGTCGCTACCGGCTGCAGGATGCCATTGCGCCCTTCCGGCGCTGCCTCTCCTGCAACGGCGCCATCGCCGCCGTGGCCGAGGCCGACGTACGCGCCCTCATCCCGCCCCGCGTACTCGGCTTCCAGAAGGAATACTTCCAGTGCGCCCATTGTGGCAAGGTATACTGGAAAGGCACCCATTACCAACGGATGAAGGCCTTTATCGAACGGGTATCGAAATGATGCACGTGTTGCGCGAGACGCAAAATGCATAGGGTTCGCGACGCAAAAAAAGAGACGCACATGGTGCGTCTCTTTTTTTGCGTCGTATCGGCACATCTGAAATCTGAGATCACAGATCTGACATCCCTTACATGTTGCGGCGGTACTGGCCACCTACCTCGTACAGGGCGTGCGTGATCTGCCCGAGGGAACAATACTTCACCGTTTCCATCAGCTCGGCAAACAGGTTGCCGTTCCGCACGGCCACTTCCTTCAGGCGCTGCAGCGCTTCGGCGCTCTTGCTTTCGTTGCGCTTCCAGAAAGCCTGCACGTTCACGATCTGCTGCTCCTTCTCCTCTTTCGTGGAGCGGATCACCTCGTTGGGCAGCACCGTAGGACTACCGTTCTTGCTCAGGAAGGTGTTGACGCCGATCAGCGGGAGCTCGCCGGTGTGCTTCTGGTGCTCGTAAAAGAGGCTTTCCTCCTGGATCTTGTTGCGCTGGTACATCCGCTCCATCGCGCCCAGCACGCCGCCGCGCTCCGTGATGCGGTCGAACTCGGTGAGCACGGCTTCCTCCACGAGGTCCGTCAGCTCCTCGATCGCGAAAGAGCCCTGGATGAAGTTCTCCACCTTGGCGGATCCGAGCTCGCGGTTGATGATGAGCTGGATGGCCATGGCGCGGCGTACGCTCTCTTCGGTGGGCGTGGTGATGGCCTCGTCGTAAGCGTTCGTGTGCAGCGAGTTGCAGTTGTCGTAGATCGCGTAAAGGGCCTGCAGCGTCGTGCGGATGTCGTTGAAGTCGATCTCCTGCGCGTGCAGCGAGCGGCCGGAGGTCTGGATGTGGTACTTCAGCTTCTGCGAGCGATCGTTACCCTTGTATTTATACTTCATGGCCTTGGCCCAGATGCGGCGGGCCACACGGCCGATGACGCTGTACTCGGGGTCCATGCCGTTGGAGAAGAAGAACGAAAGGTTCGGCGCGAAGTCGTCGATGTTCATACCGCGGCTCAGGTAGTACTCCACGTACGTAAACCCGTTGGCGAGCGTGAAGGCAAGCTGCGTGATGGGGTTGGCACCCGCCTCGGCGATGTGGTAGCCGGAGATGGATACGCTGTAGAAGTTGCGCACCTTCTGGTCGATGAAGTACTGCTGCACGTCGCCCATCAGCTTCAGCGCGAATTCGGTGGAGAAGATACAGGTATTCTGCGCCTGGTCTTCCTTCAGGATGTCGGCCTGCACGGTGCCGCGCACCTGCTGCAGGGCCTGGGCTTTCAACTGCTCATACACATCTTTCGGGAGCACCTCGTCGCCGCTGAGTCCCAGCAGCTTCAGGCCAAGCCCGTTGTTGCCGGCCGGCAGGCGCTCCGGCGCCGAAGGATTGTAGTATTGCGGTGCGCCGACGGCCTTGTACTTCATTTGGCTCACCTTCTTCACCTCATCCCAAAGGCCATGCTGCTCGATGTACTTCTCGCATTGCTGGTCGATGGCGGCATTCATGAAGAAGGCCAGCAGCATCGGCGCGGGGCCGTTGATGGTCATCGACACAGAGGTCTTGGGGTCGCAGAGGTCGAAGCCGGAGTACAACTTCTTGGCGTCGTCCACCGTGGCGATGCTCACGCCGGAGTTGCCGATCTTACCGTAGATATCCGGTCGATATGCGGGGTCCTCGCCATAGAGCGTCACCGAGTCAAAGGCCGTGGAGAGGCGCTTGGCGGGCTGTCCTTCCGACACGTAGTGGAAGCGCTTGTTGGTGCGCTCGGGACCACCCTCGCCGGCGAACATCCGCGTGGGATCTTCGCCCTGGCGCTTCAGCTCGAACACGCCGGCCGTGTAGGGAAACTCACCGGGAAGGTTTTCCTGCAGCTGCCAGCGGAGGATGTCGCCCCAGTCGTTATATTTCGGCAGCACCACTTTTGGGATGCGGGTTCCGCTGAGCGACTTCGACACGAGGTCCTGGCGGATCACCTTGTCGCGTACCTGGTATTCGAAATAGTCGGCCCCGTATTTCTGCTGTACGGCAGCCCAATTCGTGATCAATTTCTTGCACTCGGGGTGCAGGCCCTCTTCGAAGCGCTGCTTCAGCTGCTGCAGCTCGGGAAGGGCGCTTACTTCTTTCTCGCCGATGATGCCGCTCACTTTGTACCACTGCGAGGCGAGGGCACACTGCTCGTTCACCCAGCTGTCGTAGGTGCGGTTGTTCTCGGAGATCTCCGCGAGGTAGCGCACGCGCGCCGGCGGGATGATGAGGCTCTTGGAGGAAAGCTCGCCGGTCTCTTCCACGGCCGCGGTGCCGAACGACTTGCCGGTCTTCTTCTCGACGGTCGTGATCAGCTTCGCGAACAGGGTGTTCACACCGGGGTCGTTGAACTGGGCGGCGATGGTGCCTACGATCGGCAGCTCCTCGTCCTTGGCGGTCCAGAGCGCGTGGTTGCGCTTGTATTGCTTACGCACGTCGGCGAGCGCGTCGAGGGCGCCGGCCTTGTCGAACTTATTGATGGCGACCACGTCGGCGTAGTCGAGCATGTTGATCTTTTCGAGCTGCGAGGCGGCTCCGTATTCGGGCGTCATCACGTAGAGGCTCACGTCGCAGTAATCAAGGATGGAGGCATCGCTCTGGCCCACACCGGCCGATTCGAGGATGATGAAGTCGAAGCCCGCGGCGCGGCAGATGTCGAGGGCGTCCTGCACGTGCGCGGACAGGGCCACCTCGGAGTCGCGCGTGGCCAGCGAGCGCATGTAGGCCCGCGGCGAGGAGATGGAGTTCATCCGGATGCGGTCGCCGAGGAGGGCGCCGCCGGTTTTCTTTTTCGAGGGATCCACCGACACCACCGCGATCGTCTTGTCAGTATAGGTCGAGAGGTAACGGCGCACGATCTCGTCGGTGACGGAGCTTTTACCCGCACCTCCCGTACCGGTAATACCAAGTACCGGGGGCTTCATGCTGTCCGAAGGCGATAGATGCGTATCGCCGCCGAGAGCCTTCATCTTCTCAAGGAGCTCATCGTACGGCTTTCCATCCTCGGCGAGCGTAATCGCCCGAGCAATCCGGCGTACATCTTTTCGCTCACCAAGAGGCAACTTACCATTCCAACTTTCGGAAGCTTTCCAATACGAAGACTGCTCTACCGAAGTTCCCCCTTCGGGGGACAGGGGGCTGCACTGTTTTATGACATCCTCGATCATGCCTTCGAGGCCCATCTTGCGGCCGTCGTCGGGAGAATAAATGCGGGTGATGCCGTACTGGTGCAGCTCGGCGATCTCCTGGGGGAGGATGGTGCCGCCGCCGCCGCCGAAGATCTTGATGTGGCCGCAGCCGTTCTCCTCGAGGAGGTCCTTCATGTACTTGAAGAACTCCACGTGGCCGCCCTGGTAGGAGGTGATGGCGATACCCTGGGCGTCTTCCTCGATGGCGCACTCCACGATCTCGTGCACCGAGCGGTTGTGGCCGAGGTGGATGATCTCGGCGCCCTTGCTCTGCAGGATACGCCGCATGATATTGATGGCGGCATCGTGCCCGTCGAAAAGGGAAGCGGCGGTAACGATACGGACCTTGTTCTGAAGTTGATAGCTCATATAGCGTAGGGATAAAATCGGGGCAAAGGTACGCCGGAAATCGTCAGGCGTGAGGCGTCAGGCGTGAGCGGCGGCGGGGTTTTAACAAGGGTGCTGCCGGGAAATACAAAGAACACGGATGGGACGAATGGCCACGGATATTTCGGCTCCGATCCGTACCATCCGTAACATCTGTGTTCCCGGCGCGTAAAAAGAAGGCCCAGGAAATGCTCCCCGGGCCCTTATTGCCGATTGCCGACTACCGATTGCCGATTGCCGCTTACTTGCTGAGGTACATGCTCCGGTCCTTATACAACTGCCGGAAATACGGGTCGCGGAGGTCCTTGATGAAGCGGATGGCCTCGCCCGTGCTTTTCATTTCGGGGCCGAGCTCCTTGCTCACGTTCGGGAACTTGTTGAAGGAGAACACCGGCTCCTTGATGGCGTAGCCCTGGAGCTTTTTCTCGTAGGTGAAGTCCGTCAGCTTGTTCACGCCCAGCATGATGCGGGTAGCGATGTTGAGGTAGGGGATCTCGTAGGCCTTGGCGATGAAGGGCGTCGTGCGCGAGGCGCGCGGGTTGGCCTCGATCACGTACACCATCCCGTTCTTGATGGCGAACTGGATGTTGATGAGTCCCTTGATGTTGAGCGCGCGCGCGATCTTCTCGGCATAGCTCTCCATCGTGGCCACGAGCAGCGGGCTCAGGTTGAAGGCCGGCAGCACCGCGTTGGAGTCGCCGGAGTGGATGCCGGCAGGCTCGATGTGCTCCATCACGCCCATCACGTGGAAGTTTTCGCCGTCGAACAGGGCGTCGATCTCGGCTTCTTGGCAGCGGTCGAGGAAGTGGTCGATGAGGATCTTGTTGCCGGGGATGTGCTTCAGCAGCGAGATCACGGCTTTCTCCGTTTCCTCGTCGTTGATCACGATGCGCATGCGCTGCCCGCCCAGCACATAGCTCGGGCGCACCAGCACGGGGTAGCCCACCTTGTTGGCCACGTCGATGGCCTCGTCCACATCGGTGGCGGTGCCGTATTCGGGGTAGGGGATATCGAGCTCCTTCAGCAGGTCGGAGAAGCGGCCGCGGTCTTCGGCGATGTCCATATTGTCATACGAAGTGCCGATGATCGGGATGCCTTTCTCATGGAGCCGCTTCGCGAGCTTGAGGGCCGTTTGCCCGCCGAGCTGCACGATGACGCCATCCGGCTTTTCGTGCTCGATGATCTCCCAGAGGTGCTCCCAGTACACCGGCTCGAAATAAAGCTTGTCGGCGATGTCGAAGTCGGTGGAAACGGTCTCGGGGTTGCAGTTCACCATGATCGACTCGAAGCCGCACTCGCGGATGGCGAGCAGCCCGTGCACGCAGCAGTAGTCGAACTCGATGCCCTGCCCGATGCGGTTGGGACCGGAGCCGAGCACGATGATCTTTTTCTTGTCGCTTACTTTACTTTCATTGTCGTGGCCGCCTTCAAACGTGCTGTAGAAGTACGGGGTCTTGGCCTCGAACTCGGCGGCGCAGGTATCCACCATCTTCCACACGCGGGTAATGCCGAGGGCCTTGCGCTTCTCGTATACCTCGTCCTCGGAGCCGTCGGTGATGATGCGGGCGATCTGCTCGTCGGAGAAGCCATGGGCCTTGGCGCGGCGCAGCAGCTCCTCGGGCAGCTCGTGGAACCAGTATTCGCCGAGCTCCTTCTCGATCTGTACGATCTTCTGGATCTCGTAGAGGAACCACTTGTCGATATAGGTCGCCTTGTGGATCGTATTCACGGAAACGCCCAGCATGAGCGCGTCCTTGATGCGGAAGATGCGGTCCCATTTCGGGGTCTTGATGTATTCGAGGAGCTCCTCCGACTTCATGCCGCTCTTGCCGTAGTAGCCGAGGCCAATGGCGTTGTTCTCGAGGCTCTGGCAGGCCTTCTGGATGGCCTCGGTAAAGGAGCGGCCGATGGCCATCACCTCGCCCACCGACTTCATCTGGAGGCCCAGCGTATCGTCGGCGCCCTTGAACTTGTCGAAGTTCCAGCGCGGGATCTTCACGATCACGTAGTCGAGCGCGGGCTCGAAGTAGGCGGAGGTCGTTTTGATGATCGGGTTCTGCAGCTCATCGAGCGTGTAGCCGATGGCGAGCTTGGCCGCGATCTTGGCGATCGGGTAGCCGGTGGCCTTGGAGGCGAGGGCCGAGGAGCGGCTCACGCGCGGGTTGATCTCGATGGCGATGATCTCCTCGGTCTTCGGGTTGAGGGCGAACTGCACGTTGCAGCCGCCGGCGAAGTTGCCGAGGTCGCGCATCATCATGATGGCGGTGTTGCGCATCAATTGAAAGGCGGTATCGGAAAGGGTCATGGCCGGCGCCACGGTGATGGAGTCGCCGGTGTGCACGCCCATGGGGTCGAAGTTCTCGACGGTGCAGATGATCACGACGTTGTCGTTGGCGTCGCGCAGGAGCTCGAGCTCGTATTCCTTCCAGCCCAGCACGGCCTGCTCCACGAGCACCTCGTGGATGGGCGACGCCTGGAGGCCGCGGGTAAGGGCCTCGTCGAGGTCGTCTTTCGTATGCACGAAGCCGCCGCCGGTGCCGCCGAGCGTGAAGGAGGGGCGGATCACGAGGGGGAAGCCGATCTCCTGGGCGAACTCCTTGCCTTCGAGGAAGGAATTGGCCGTCTTGGCCGTGGCCACGGGTACGCCCAGGCGCAGCATCCACTGGCGAAACTGCTCGCGGTCCTCGGCCTTGTCGATGGCCTTGATGTCGACGCCGATGAGCCGGACCCCGTACTTTTCCCATACACCGAGGTCCTCGGCCTCTTTGGCGAGGTTGAGGGCTGTTTGTCCGCCCATGGTGGGGAGCACGGCGTCGATCTGGTTTTCCTCGAGGATCTGCTCAATGCTTTCGACGGTGAGCGGCAGCAGGTACACCTTGTCGGCCATCATCGGGTCGGTCATGATGGTGGCGGGATTGGAGTTGATGAGGATCACCCGGATGCCGTCTTCGGCGAGGGAGCGGGCGGCCTGGGTGCCGGAGTAGTCGAATTCGGCGGCCTGTCCGATGATGATGGGGCCGGAGCCGATGATGAGGACGGTCTTGATGGAGGGGTCTTTGGGCATCTTTCTTCTGTGAGGGCATCGCTTTTCCCGTTCCTTCCTGCCGCTCGCGGTCCTTTGGCAGGACGCGCGCGGGCACAAAAAAACCGGGCGATTGCCCGGGGGGCAAAAGTAGCGGAATGCAGGTTACGGTACGAAGAAAAGCTAGGCGTTGCCGGAAGAAAGTGGCTGGCGGCCGGCCGAGGGGTCGGGACCGGCGTCGAGGCGGCGCCAGTAGCGGCGGCGCTGGCTGAGGTAGAGGAAGGCGCCGATGACGGGCATCAGCCATACGATGTTGAGCCACATCGATTTTTGCGACAGGTAGCGGACGGGGCGCTTCTGGATGTCGAACACGCAGAACAGGTAGAGGGCGATGGCGCCGATAATGGCGGCGGCGAAAAGCGCGGGGGCCAGCAGGTTTTCCAGGAGATCGTTCATGACACCGGTGTTACGCTGTCGAAAATACAAAAAACCTGGTGGAAAGACTTGCCTGCCCTGCTTTCTAAAACACGCTTTTTGTTGGGAAAAATCCCATGATTTTCTGGTGAAAGCCACTTGCCTGGCCCCTGCCGGGCGGGGTAGTTTTGATCCATCAATGGCCGCTGCGCAGCGCCGATCGAATCATCACCAAAAAAACCATCATGAAAAAGATTTTTGCATTTTTACTCATGCTTTTCGCCGTCGCCACGGTGAAGGCCCAGGAAGAAGTCCAACTCTCCGACGATCAGATCATCAAGGTCACCGAGCCGGTCGGATTTCTTCATAATCAGGGCCTTGATTATATTTATGAGCAGCTGCGCTCTTCCTACGGCGAGGTGTTTCCGCCGACTAAGCCGAAGGAAGGGCGCCCCAAGCTATATTCGATCCTGGATGGTGCAACACTCAGTTTTGCGAAGAGCACCTTTAACTCCGATGAGCTGGATCATTCCAGGTTCATTAACGGCGACATGACCGGACTGATCGCTACCCACGCAGAAGTGCCGCTGGCGGACCTGTTCAAGGTGGCAGATCCTGAGCACAAGCTCTCCGGCGAATTCTATGAAGCCGTTACTGCACTTGACGGGTTGATGCAGGATGTTGACCGCAACCAGATGCGGTGCGCCTACGATGAGTTGGTAAAAGAAAAAATTGGAACTTTAAAGAGCTACGACGAAAAGCTCGCGTGGGGTTCGGCAGTGAGCATTGCCTACCATAGCCTGGCTTACTGGGAAAAGAACCGGGACAAGTGGCAGAACTTCTTCGGCAGTGGCAGCAAGACGGCTACTGCCCGGAAGCCGGCCAAGGATATTGCTAAAGCAGACGTGGCGGGTATCGTAACAGGTGGCATTAGCGGCTGTGCATATGGAGCGGTCGGAGGCACAGTCACCATGCCTGGTATCGGCACCGTAGCCGGATGTGCAGGTGGCGCTGCTGTAGGAGCTGTAGCAGGCGGCTTGGGCAGTTCTGCGAAAAAGGCAGCCGAAGCCTTTGTTGATTGGCTCTTCGGTGACTAAAAAACACTAAACCCAATTGCCATAAAATGAAACGACAAACAAAAATCAAGATCGCGTTGTTCTTTTCCGTCGTCCTGGTTTCCTGTCTTGTAAACAGGTTTATCATGGGAGATCCATCCCTCTACGAGGGCATATCTACCGGAGTTGTAATCGGATTGATTTTGTCGCTCCTGTTCCGGTTTCCCGAAAAGAAAGAACAACCATCGGCGAAGAAGAGTGTTCTCTAATTTTCCAGACCAGGAAGCCTCCGTAGGGCTTTCTGGTTTTTCTTTGCCCCACGTTCATAACCAAACCTGATCCCATATGAGCACGAATAGTATGATCCGGATCGCAATGACCTTCAGCGCAATGACCTGGTCGCTCAAAATCCTCTTTTTCTCGGCGATACCCGGTGGCATTACGTGGAAAATCGTCGCCGCATCCATAGGTGCATTCGTATTCACTTCGTTCTTCATACTTACGATCGTGTATCGAAACAAAGCCTGACGCCACCCAAAACGAAAATAGCCGCCCCTATGGGACGGCTATTTTCGTATGGGCTGACCGGAAGTCATTCCCGCGTAACACCCTTCAGCATGGGGCTGCGCCGTAGCGAAGCCGATTAAGGCCGTTGGGGCCAATACTGCAGGCCGGTGCGGGCACTCCGGGCCCTTCCTTTATAAACCTGCTTTGCCCAGCGCGCCCGTGAGCTTGTCGAGGGGCAGGCCGCTGACAAGTTTCTTTCCTTTCTGTACCAGGCTCTGGCGCTGCATCGGGGTCATGCGCTGGTAGGCATAATAACCGGCGGCAGCGAGGCCCGCCAGGATCAGGGGCTTGGACGTAAGTGCTCGTAACATAATCTTCGTTTATAGTGTTTTACAAAAGGTTAGACTAATAAGAAACAAAATAGCGTGCCAATAAAGAATGGGCTAATGAGTTAATGGGCTAATGAGTTAATAGGCTTTCGCCAGCGACGAGTTAGACCGCCTGATTGGTGGCGCAATAAAAAAGCACAGCTCCAGAAAGAAACTGCGCTCTTCTTAGTATTAGCACATTAACTGATTAGCACATCAGCACATTATTCCCCTACATTTCCCGAAACCGGTCCCTGTGGTGTGGAGGCTCCGGAAGACGAAGCCGGGGCGGCACCGGAAGCGGCGGCAGCGGGTTGGGCTTCACCCTTGTCCTTGCCGAAGAGGTTCTCGAAGAATTCCTCCACCTTGGGCATATAATCCTTGAAGGCGTCGGCGCCCTTGGTCTTCAGCTCGTTGAAGTATTCCATGGCCTTGTCCTCGGCATCGAGCGCCGAATCCTTGAGCTTGTTGGCCTTGTCCTTCAGCTTATTGGAGAGCTCCTCCTTCTCCTCGTCGGTCATCTTATTGTACTTGTAGGCGCCGAAGGCTGCAGCCGCGCCGAGCAGGAAGGTGGCAAGGTGCTTATTGTTGACACTCATAAAAGGGGTTTTCCGGCAGGGCTGCAATAATTGTTCCCCCGCATGAGGTCGGCTCGGGAGCAGTCTGACGTTTGCTGTTGGTCCTCCCTTTTGTACGGGCGACTTCCGGATGCCCAGGAGGAGGGCGGGCAGCGGCCATAAGCCTTCCTGCGCCGGTTGCGTCGTTGCCGCCGCCCCTATCTTCGCCCCTCTGGAACGATGATTGAAGCAGCAAAGACCAATTTTTTACGGATGAACCTAAAGTCGCTCACCTTACTTTCCCTGCTGGGCGCCGCCGGCGCCGCGTCGGCACAGCAATACCCGCAGGGCTATTTCCGCAACCCACTCGCTATCCCGATGCAGCTCGTGGCCAACTTCGGCGAGATCCGCGCCAACCACTGGCATATGGGCCTCGACATCCGCACGCAGCAGCGCGTCAACCTGCCCGTATACGCGGCGGCCGAAGGCTTCGTGTCGCGCGTGTCGGTGGAGCCCGGCGGCTTCGGGCAGGCCATCTATATCGACCATCCCAACGGCTACACCACGCTCTATGCCCACATGAATGGCTTTTACCCGGAGCTCGCCCGCTGGGTGAAGGAGCAGCAATATGCCCGCGAGAGCTGGGCCGGCAACTTCTACCCGAAGCCGGGTCAGTTCCCGCTCAGCAAGGGATCCTACATTGGCCCCAGCGGCTCCACCGGCGCGTCGCAGGGCCCGCACGTGCACTTCGAGATCCGCGACACCAAAACAGAAAATTGCCTCAATCCCCTCCTCTTCGGCATGCCCATCGCCGACGCCGTGCCGCCCTCCATCGGCCGCATCGCGCTCTACGACCGTACCCGCAGCACCTGGGCGCAGACCCCGCAATTCGTGAGCGCCGGCAGCACCGTGCGGGTCGGGTCGCGCCGCGTGTCGTTCGCCGTCACCACCACCGACCGCCTCAGCGGTACCAACAACCCCAACGGCACCTATGCCCTCCGGATGCTGGTGGACGGCCAGCCCGTGTCGGAGTTTGCCCTCGACGATATCTCCTATAACGAGACGCGCCTCATCAACGCACAGCTCGACTACCGCTACCACCAGTCGGGCGGCCCCGACCTGCAGCACCTCACCCCCCTGCCCGGCGGCGCGCAGGTGGCGTACAAAGTATATAACGGCGACGGCACGGTGCACCTCGACGACGAAGACGTGCACGAGGTGGCGCTCGAGGCCCGCGACCATAACGGCAACAGCACGCGGCGGTCGCTGCGCGTGCAGTACGACCCGGCCCTTGCCCGCTCCGGCGAAACCACCGCCGGCGAGCGCTTCCTGCCCAACCACGTCAATGTATTCGAGCGCCCCGACTTTGAGCTGTACACAACGGAACGTACGATCTACGACACGGTGGCGGTACTCTTCTCCGCAGCCGACGCCTGGGCCGCCGGCGTGGCCTCGCCGCGCTTCAGCTTCCTGGAGAAAGGCGTGCCCGCGCACGACTCGGTAACGGTGCGCATCCGGGCTTCCGTAGCAGGCGCAGAGCAACAGTCCCGCACCGTGATCGTGAACAAGGCGGGCACGCGCACCTTCGTGCAGCGCGCGCGCTGGAACAGCGGCTGGGCGATGGCCAAATTCCGGCAGTTCGGCACCTACCAGGCCTTCGTCGACAACGAGCCGCCCACCGTGAATGCGCCGCCCGCAAGCCTCCGCGGCCGCGGCTCGATCGTGTTCACCCCGCGCGACAACTTCAACGTCATCCGCTCCTTCCGCCTCGAGGTCGATGGCCAGTGGCTCCGCTGCTCCAACGACAAGGGCCGCAGCTGGGTCTACGCCTTCGACGAGCGCTTCCCCGCCGGCACCCACGAGCTCAAATTAACGCTAGAGGATGAAGCCGGGAACAAGACCGTTCGCACGTGGACGGTTACGAGGTAGCAAGGTTTAGAGGGTTTAGAGGGTTTAGCAGGTTTAGCAGGTTGTTAAACCTGCACATAGGTAAGCCCTACTTTTGCGGCGCATTTTAGACGCCAAGAACCCAACGAACCCTACGAACGTTAAGAACGAACCTCTAAACCTTCTAAACACTCTAACCCCCCCTAAACCTTTCTACTATGGCTACACATTTAAAAGCCGGCGACAAAGCCCCCGCGTTCTCCGGGGCCGACCAGGACGGCAATAAAGTTTCGCTCGCCGATTTCAAAGGGAAGAAAGTCGTCCTCTTCTTCTATCCCGCCGACGACACGCCCGTATGCACGGTGCAGGCCTGCAACCTCCGCGACAACCACGCCCTCCTGAAGCAGCACGGCTACCAGGTGATCGGCATAAGCCCCGACGACAGCGCGTCGCACAAAAAGTTCGAGCAGAAGTTCAGCCTGCCCTTTCCGCTTGTGGCGGACCCGAAAAGGACGATCATCGAAAAATACGGCGTCTGGGGTGAGAAGAACATGTACGGCAACACCGTCATCGGGCTGCACCGCACCACGTTTGTGATCGACGAGAAAGGCGTTATCGGCAAGATCTTCCTGCGCCCACGCAACAAGCAGCACGCCGAAGAGATCATCAAATCCGGAAGCTGACGCAACGTTTCCCGCTCCGGCGGGGTCAGGAGGATATGAAACACCTCTTCGTGCTGCCCCTCGCCGGCGCCCTGCTGGCCTGCAGCAAATCCACAACGACCACCGAAGGCACCGGCATCGCCGGCACCTGGAAGCGCACCGAGACCCTGATGGACCCCGGCAACGGCTCCGGCCAGTGGGGCGCGTTGCCGGCCAATGAGCAATCGACCGTCACCTTCGGCGCCGACGGCAGCATCCGGACGGCCAACCACTGGTACCTCGCGCGTTACCAGCAATACCGCGTGCTCTCCTCCAGCCAGCTGCGCATCTACGGCAACGCCGACGACTCGGCCACGCTCGGCTACGAGTTTCACAAAGGCCGGCTCCGGCTCAACCTGCAGTGCATCGAAGCGTGTAAGGACGGGTTTGTGCGGGTGGGTGATTAGGTTTCGGGAGTCCTTTGTTCCGGGGCGAGTAAAAATTCAAAATTCAAAAAAGGCTGACGCACGCGGCACCCAATGCGCCCTGGCGAAGAGCCCGCTTTTGACTTTTGAATGTTGACTTTCGAAGCGACGACCAAAGACAGGTACCACCTGGCATCGCTTGCGCTTTTGAATTTCGACTTTTGAATTTTGACTTAAAAAAGCCTCAGTCCTTAAAGAGTTTCTCCACCAGCGATTTCGTTTCCGGGTCGTTGCGGAAGCGCTCCACGACGCGCATGTATTGCAGGTCGGTATAGAAGGGGTCGTAGCCGAGGGCGGCGGCGCAGCTGCGGATGCGGCTGTAGGCCTCGTAGCGGATCGTGCCAGCATCCACACCCTGCCTCTCGAGGGCGTTGAGCTGCTGCTGCAGGCCGTTGACGAGGCCGATGTACTTCCGGAAATCGGCGGCCGTCATGCTGTCGATGCGCGGCAGCTTGCGGAGGCGCTGCATCTCGGCCTCGCTGATGAGGCGCATATAGGGAATCTCCGGACCTTTCTTCGCCGTATCCGGAACGGCCGCGGGCAGCTCCACCAGCCACAGTTGCTTCTTATCCGCCCCCGGAAACCGGAAGCAGGTAGCGCTCGTAACGGTCTCGCCTTCCTGCAGGTGCCGCACGCGGAGGCAGTGCACGTCTTTCTCCTTCACGCTGCCGAAAATGGCGAAGGCCTGCCGGTACTGCTCCCGCCCGAGGCGCGGGCTGCCGTCCCAGTTGAGGTGCTGGTTGATGAGGCTGTCTTTGCGGATCGAAAACCGGATGACGCGGTCGCGGCCGAAGCTGTACCAGTTGCCCTGGAGTGGGCTCTGGGCTACGACTGTGCCCCCGATCAGCAAGGCTGCCGCCAGAGCGGCCGCACGAAAAGAAAAGATCATGGAATGAAGATAAGACTCAGGGGATTATGACTTCGGGCGCAAGCGCCCGGCTATTCGTATTGTGACAGGCAGGTTTCACTATCTTCCTGTTCGCCCGGCGCAAGCGCCTGGCATCCTTCAAAGCCGTACGGGGGTTTCACGCAAAGCCGCCAAGACGCCAAGGCGCAAGTATTTGTTTGCGGAGATTACCCCGCCAGGAGGGTGCTTATGGGTGGGATGCACACGGCGGCACGGAGCCACGGCGACACGGCGTTCTTTTATAGTCGTTGGATCAAAGGAATGCACGTTGTATTCTTAGCGGCGATTGCCCTTTACTTAAAAAATAATTCGCTGTGCCTCCGTGCCGTTGTGCCGCCGTGTGAAATCTCCCTGCCGCAGGCAGGGCGTTATTTGCGTGCTCCGCGCCTTGGCGTCACTCTTTGAAACCCGCATCCTCGTTTAGGAAAAGCCAGCCGCTTGCGGCGGCAGGCACGGCGCTTACGCTCCGCCCCGGAGGGACGGCCTGTCGGTAAACACCCACTCCACCTCGCCCACGCCGAAGCACTCCTCCACGGCATGCCGCACCCGCAGCTCCCCGCTTTCGGTAACGCCCAGCACCGTGGCCGCGAACACCCGCCCCCCCTTGCGCAGGCGAACGACCTCGCCCCTCTGGAAAAGCACGGCGTGGTACGCATCGACCGTAGCCTGCGGGTCCTGCCCGAGCTCGTCGAGCGCAGCCTCCACCCAACCCGCCAGCTCCCGTGCGAGCGCCGGCACCTCCCAGTCCTTCCCGGTGATCTGCTTTAGCGACACAGCGCGGCCCGCCGCTTCGCCAAAGTCGGTCTGGTTGATGTTGATGCCGAAGCCGGCGACCGCGCAGCGCCAGTCGGCTCCTGCCAGAATGTTCTCCACCAGGATGCCGCCCGCCTTTCTGTCACGCCAATACAGGTCATTGGGCCATTTAACAGAAGTTTCGGTTCCGGCATAGGCGGCAAAAAACCGCTGCGCGCCGAGGGCGAGTGCCATCGAGAACGGAAAGGAGCGCGGTAGGGAAAGCGCCGGGGGCGCGAGGATCAGGCTACCGGTGATGTTGGCGCCGGGGTCGGCCCACCAGCTTTTCCCACGCTGTCCCTTGCCGTTGGTTTGCTCCCGCGCAAACACGGCCGTACCGGGCGCTCCGCGGCCTGCATGCACCAGGGCGGTGGCATAGTTGTTGGTGCTGTCTACCTGCTGTAGTTCGATCCAGGGCGCGCCGAGGCGCTTCGGTGGCGGTGGCAATTTGTTCTTACTTTTGGCAAAACTATCCACTTCCCGGGCGTACCTTCCGAACAACAGCCCTTTTTTTAAACATAAAACAGACCGTTTTTGGAACAATTAGAAGCATTATCCAACCGGAAGAAGAGCGTGACCAGACTGACCAGGAGCTCGAAACTCTTTAAGACCATCATAAAGGCCATCCAGGAGAAGAAGGGCGAATCGATCGTTTCGCTCGACCTCCGCAAGATCGAGGAGGCCTCCGCCGATTTTTTCATCATCTGCCAGGCCACCAACGGCCCCCAGATCCGCGCCATCGCCGACAGCGTCGAAAGCGCCGTGAAAGACGAGTGCGGCGAGTCGCCCTACCACCAGGAAGGCCGCACCAACCTGCAGTGGGTGCTGATCGACTATGTCAATATCGTGGTGCACGTGATGCATCCCGAATCCAGGGCGTTCTATAAGCTGGAGGAAATGTGGAGCGACGCCCAGGCGCAGGAGCACAAGAGCTAAGCCCCGGCCCGCCGCCAACCCACCTAATCATTCAAGAGGATCTATTACACGTACAACATGGCACAAGAACCGTATAAGCAGGACAATAAGAACCGTATCCCCAAGTTTCCCGGCCGCCCGGGTGGCGACAACGGCGACGCACCACGCAAAGGCCCCAAATTTTCGATCTACTGGGTATATGTCATCATTTTCGCCATCATCCTGGGCTTCAACTTTTTCAACCCCCTCAGCAGCAAGACCGACGCCATCACCTTCGACAAGTTCAAGGAAATGGTCGTGGCCGGCGACGTGGAGAAATACACCATCGTCGACAACCGCGACCTCGTGCGCGTGAAGGTGAAGCCCGCGGCGCTGCCGAAATACAAGAAGGAAAAGACCAATTCCCGCTTTTCCGAAGACAACGCGGAACTCTATTTCAAGATCACCGCCAACGAGGACGTGCGCAAGACCATGAACGAGTTCTACAAGGAGAACAGCATCCCCGTGCAGAACCGTCCGCCCTCCGATGTCGAGAACGAGACCAACTGGCTCTCTCCCATCACCCAGTTCATCCTCCCCATCATCATCTTCGTGGCCATCTGGATCCTGCTGATGCGTAAGATGGGCGGCGGCGGCGCCACCGGCGGCGGCCCCGGCGGCATCTTCAACATCGGCAAGTCCAAAGCCACCCTGTTCGAGAAAGGCACCCGCGTCAACATCACCTTCGCCGACGTAGCCGGCCTCGACGAGGCCAAGGTGGAAGTGATGGAGATCGTCGACTTCCTCCGCAACCCCAAGAAATACACGTCGCTCGGCGGCAAGATTCCGAAAGGCGCCCTGCTGGTAGGCCCTCCCGGCACCGGTAAGACCCTCCTCGCCAAGGCCATGGCCGGCGAGGCCCAGGTGCCCTTCTTCTCGCTCTCCGGCTCCGACTTCGTGGAGATGTTCGTAGGCGTGGGTGCCTCCCGCGTGCGCGACCTCTTCCGCCAGGCCCGCGAGAAAGCCCCCTGCGTCATTTTTATCGATGAGATCGACGCCATCGGCCGCGCCCGTGGCAAGAACATGATGATGAGCAACGACGAGCGCGAGTCGACCCTCAACCAGCTCCTCGTGGAGATGGACGGCTTCGGCACCGACTCCGGCATCATCGTACTCGCCGCCACCAACCGCCCCGACGTGCTCGACACGGCCCTGCTCCGCCCCGGCCGCTTCGACCGCCAGGTGTCGATCGACAAGCCCGACCTCAAAGGCCGCGAAGCCATCTTCAAGGTGCACCTGAAGCCGATCAAGGTTTCCGAAAAGGTGGACATCCACAAGATCGCCGAGCAGACCCCGGGCTTCGCCGGCGCCGATATCGCCAACGTCTGTAACGAAGCCGCCCTCATCGCCGCCCGTAAAGGCAAGACCGCGGTGGACATGAGCGACTTCCAGGACGCCGTGGACCGCGTCATCGGCGGCCTCGAGAAGAAGAACAAGATCATCTCTCCCGAGGAAAAGAAGATCATTGCCTACCACGAGGCCGGCCACGCCATCTGCGGCTGGTACCTCGAGCACGCCTACCCGCTGCTGAAGGTGACGATCGTACCCCGCGGCACCGCGGCCCTCGGCTATGCCCAGTATACCCCCAAAGAGCAGTATCTCTACAACACCGACCAGCTCAACGACCAGATCTGCATGACGCTCGGCGGCCGTGCCGCGGAAGAGATCTTCTTCGGCAAGATCTCCACCGGCGCCCAGAACGACCTGCAGCAGATCACCCGCATCGCCTATTCGATGGTGACGGTGTACGGTATGAACGAGCGCGTCGGCAACATCTCGTACTACGACCCCCAGAGCGACAACTCCTTCCAGAAGCCGTACTCCGACGAGACCGGCAAGATGATCGACGAGGAAGTGCGCAAGCTGATCGACGCAGCCTACGTACGCACGAAGAACCTGCTTTCGGAGAAGCGCTCCCAGGTGGAGCTCCTTGCCGAGAAGCTGCTCGACAAGGAAGTGCTGTTCCAGAGCGACGTGGAGGCCCTCATCGGCGCCCGTCCCTTTGAAGTGCACAAGCCCATCGCCGACGCTGAGGACAAGGTTCCGGACGGCGGCATCTCGGAAGGCGTTCCGCCCTACGATCCGAATATTCTCAACCAGCAACCTTCCTCCAAATGAGTTCGGGAGCCCGTAACAGTATTTTGAAAAAGATCAGGATGGCGTTGACTCAGTCAACGCCACTTCCTTTTCCGGCCACCGACAATACGGAGCCGGTGGTGCAGCCGCTGCAGCAGGACATCCTCGTAGAATTTGCCGAGCAGTTCACGAAGCTGCAGGGCAAGTTCGCCTTCTGCCAGGACGAGCAGGAGCTGAAAGAACAGTTCGAAGCGCTGCGCGCGCAGCAGGGCTGGACCAAGGTGTTCAAGAAAGACGACCTCCTGCCCGGCCTTGTCGACGCTTCCCATATCACCAGCGACCTCGTGCACTGCGATGCCTCGGTGACCGACTGTGAGGCGCTCGTGGCCCGCACCGGCTCCCTGGTGCTGAGCGCCGCCAACAGCGGCGGCCGCCTTACCTCGGTGTATGCCCCGGTGCACGTGTGCGTGGCCTACGCCTCGCAGCTGGTGTATGATATCTCCGATGCGCTGACGGCACTGCAGCAGAAGTATAAAGGCCAGCTGCCCTCGCTCGTGACCTTTGCCACGGGCCCGAGCCGCACAGCCGATATCGAGAAAACGCTCGTTACCGGCGTGCACGGCCCCAAAGAGGTGTACCTGTTTTTAATTGACGATCTCGGTGCAACGTCTTAACCTTGCGCATGCAACTGCCACCGGGCAAAAAGGTCTATTTCCTGTCTGATTTCCACCTGGGCGCTCCCGACGCCGAGCGGAGCCGGGAGCGCGAGCGCCTCATCGTGCGCTTCCTCGAGGAGGCCCGGCAGGACGCCGCCGTCATCTTCATCGTGGGCGACGTCTTCGACTTCTGGTACGAATACAAATACGTGGTGCCCAAGGGCTATACCCGCCTCCTGGGCAAGTGGGCAGAGATCGTGGACTCCGGTATTCCCATCCACTTCTTCGTGGGCAACCACGACATGTGGATGCGCGATTACTTCCAGACGGAGCTCGGCACGCCGGTATACTACGAGGCGAAGGAGTTCACCTTCAATAACAAGCTGTTTCACATCGCCCACGGCGACGGCCTCGGCCCGGGCGACCATGGCTACAAGGCGCTCAAAAAACTCTTCCGCAACCCGGTGGCGCAATGGGGCTTCGGCATCCTGCCGCCGCGGATCGGCATCGGCCTCGCCGATTACTTCAGCCGCAAGAGCCGCGGCGGCGAGCATTCGGAAGAGGTATTCCACGGGGCCGACAACGAATGGCTCATCACCTACTCCCGCGAGGTGCTCCAGCAAAAAAAAGTCGATTATTTCGTGTTCGGGCATAGACACCTGCCCATCGATTTTCGTCTATCTGAGGAGAGCCGCTACCTCAACCTCGGCGACTGGGTGATCTATTTCACCTACGCGGTGTTTGACGGCACGGAGCTCGAGCTCAAGTCCTACACCGGGCAGGAGCACAAAATCGTAAGAGGATGAAGCAAACAAGGAACAGGGAACAAGGAACAGGGAACGGCGAAGGAAAGACGGCCGCGCGCAGCCTTTCCGGCTTACCGTCATTGCGAGGCGCCCCGACCGAAGGAAGGGGCAACGAAGCAATCTCCCATAGGTTGCCCACCACTCGTCTCCACTTCTTTATTCCCTGTTCCCTGTTCCTTGTTCTATTGTTCGCGCACGCTTCCGCAGGTGCTCAGGACTCGTTCAAATTAGTCCGTAAGATCCCGGTCATCGCCGCCGACTTCGCCATCGACGGCCTCGAAAACATCTACCTCCTGACGCCCGGCGGGCAGCTCCGGAAGTACGGCCCCGCGGGCGACTCCATCGCCGTCTTCAACGACGTAAAGCGCTACGGCAAGGTCTATGGCCTCGATGTATCCAACCCGCTCCGCCCCTTGCTGTTCTACAAGGATTTCTCCACGGTCCTCTTCCTCGACCGCTTCCTCGCGCGCAAGGCAGCCCTCGACCTGCGCCGCGTGGAGATCGCCCAGGCTTCTGCGGTGGCCAATGCCTACGACAACAATATCTGGGTGTTCGATGCGCTCCAAAGCAAGCTGAAAAAGCTCGATGAGAGTGGGCGCCTGCTGCTCGAAACACCCGACTTCCGCCAGCTTTTCGACTTCCCGTTCCAGCCCGAAAAGATCGTAGACGGGAACAGCCAGGTCTACCTCTTCGATCCGAAGGCCGGCGTTCTGGTGTTCGATTACTACGGCACCTTCCAAAAGAAATATCCCGCTACCGGGTGGCGCTCCTTCCAGGTGGTGGACCGGCAGCTCGTAGGCGTGCAAGACGCCACGCTCCTGTTCCTCAACCCCGGAACCTACCTGCAGCGGCAATACCAGTTCCCCTCCTCCTTCGGCGGCTTTCAGCGCTACCAGGTCAGCAACAGCAAGCTCTTCGCCCTCGGCAAAGACTCCGTGGCGATCTACAACGCGCCGTTTTAGGCACGCAGAAAACGCGGAAAACGCGAAATGCTTTTCTTCCTTGACACTTTACTTTACTTACTTATTCGGCCTTGCTGCTTATGGAAGCGCTGTGTGTTCGGGAGTCATCATAAAAGTGCAAAACCCTGGTGGTGCAGCAGCTTTTAGAAAACACGGAACCCTATGGACGAAATGAGCCGCGGCTCAATGTTGTAAGAATAAAGCTCTGACCTGATCCCGGTGACCTTGTTCGCGATTACCGCTCTACTCCTTCCGCGTTTTTACCCGTGTCTTTGCCCGGATCGCCTGCCGACGATTTTAGCAGAACGATCGCACCCGACGCATCCGGCAGAAAGTTCTGCCTGCTACCGAAAGCCCGGCGACCCTAATAAAAAGTCTTTCCGCGTATTCCGCGTTTTCCGCGTGCCCCTCCCCGTATATCTTTGCCGCATGCCCGATTTTCTCGATCACGTTATTGGCAACAACACGGTGGGCGCTTACGGCACGGCGCTGCTCATCATCGCGTTCGTGTTCTTCCTCCGCCGCCCGCTCTCGCGCTGGACGGCCTCGCTGATGTATTCGTTCTTTCACCGCATCTGGAAGAACTTCGACAAAAAGACCTTCGTCGACCTGGTGATCCACCCGCTCGGCATCTTTCTCGTCATCACCGTATCGATCATCACCCTTTACCGGCTGCACTTCCCGGCCGATGTCAACATCACCCTGTATAAATACAGCCTGCAGAAGATCCTGCTGGCGGTGGGCATCATGCTCCAGCTCGGGGCCTTCACCTGGCTCATCCTGCGGATCATCGACTTTATCGCCATCCTGCTGCAGCAGCACGGCGACGGGCAGCCGGCCCCTTCCGAGTACCAGCTCATCGTGTTCTTCCGCGACTTCCTGAAGGTGCTCGTGGGCATCGTGGGCCTGCTGCTCATCCTGCGCTTCGCCTTCTCCTACAACATCACCACGCTGCTCACCGGCCTCTCCATCGTTGGCGCCGCCGTAGCCCTCGCCCTCCGCGAAAGCCTCGAGAACCTCATCGCCTCCTTCGTCATCTTCTTCGACAAGCCCTTCACCATCGGCGACTTCGTGAAGGTGCAGAGCGTGTCGGGCAATATCGAGCGCATCGGCCTCCGGAGTACGCGTATCCGCACTACCGACAAGAGCTATGTAACGGTGCCCAACAAGCAGATGGTGGATTCGATCCTCGACAACGTATCGCGCCGCTCGCAGATCCGCGGCACCCTCGACCTGCACCTGCACGTGCAGTCGACGCCGGCACAGCTGGAGGCATTGCTGACGGCCACAAAGGGTTTCCTCACCGACACGAAAGACATTCATACCCACAGCATCGCACTCAGCGACATCCGCACCAATGCCTACCTGATCGCCATCGAGTACTTCACCGCGCCTATCGAGTGGCCCCGCTTCATGAGCATCAAGCAGGAGCTCAACTTCTTTGTGCTCCGCAAGATGGAGGAGCTGGACCTGAAACCGGCGGGAGAGAAATAAGGTTCAGAAGGTTTAGGAGGTTTAGAAGGGTTCAGAAAGGTTGCTGCGCCGGCGAAGTAATGGCTGGCTGGCTGCGGGGGTACGCACAAAAGGCCGCGCTGGCAGCGAAGCGCCTCCCTGTCTTGCCCTGCAATTGATCGGGCGACATGCCTCCAGCCGGGCGGTGGAGGTGGGGTGACCGGGTTTCAGGCAAGCCTCACTTCTTAATAAACCGGATCTGTGCCACCCTTTCGGCACCCATCACCGCTGCAAGCTGATAGATCCCCGCGGGCAGCCAACCAAGGTGCAACGCTTCTGTATAAGTGCCCGCCGGGAGTGCCTGCCGGAAACGGAGAACCGTGCGCCCGCTGGCATCGGTCAGCGTCCAATACATCGTACCCGCCTTCCGGCTTTGCACGTGTAGCCAGGCTTCTTCGGATACGGGGTTCGGCGACAGCCTCACCGAAACGGGTGATTCGGGGTGTACCAGGGAGGTTACGACCGGGGGCGAGAACTCGTCGGCACCGATATCGGGGGTGGAAGGATGCCGCGCGGTGCCGTCGTAATCGGTGCCGATATCCGGCACGGGTATCCCCCTATTACCGATAGCTGCATTGGCTGCCGGCTGCAGGTGCAGGTCGGTGTTTGAAACAAATACGGGCAGAGCCTGTAGTGAATGCTGGTCCTGGTTCGCCGCTGCAGTCCATCCGGCAAGCGTGGTGGAAACGTTTGCGCTGCCGCCACTCCCCTGAAGAACGCCCAGCACGTTGCCGGCGTTGCCGCTGCTGTACAGGATGTTGTAATCTGAATGAATGGGAAGCAGGCCGCCCGCCGCGGCAGGCAGCACCAAGGCACTCTGGTACAGCCCTGCATTGAGTGGCGCCACACGTGTATTCACGAAAATGTTGTTCCGGACCGTGTCGTGGGAAGTGGCATTAAGTGACCTGTAGAAGGCAACCGAACTTGTGGGCACCGTAGCCGTTCCCCGGATCAACACGGTGTTGTAATTGATCTTGATACCGGTAGTAAACATCGAGTACTGTTGGATGCCGGCGACTGAAGGCGCCGTTTCGCTTTCCAGCACGATCATGTTGTTCGTCACCCTGATCAGATCAACGCCCACGAGCTGGATACCGGCGAGAGTGGTAGCGGGGCCCGGGACCGCCGGCGCCTTCAGGTCGTGAATGTAGTTGCGGGAGATGGTAACGTTGTACGCAAGGTTATCGATATGAATGGCGGCTATCTCGTTCGAAACGGCCGGTGGCGTCCCCTCCATAAAGAACTCATTCCCTTCCAACACCGTGTTGAGGGAGGCACCCGTCGGCGAGAAGTTGCCCTCATAGTAACCATATTGGGAAAAATTGTAGATCTGGTTGTTCAGGTAGCGGTTACCGGTATTGACTGCGGTCTGATCTCCGGCGCTGGAGATGCACGTATACGGGTATGCTCCTGCATTGCCGATCCGGCAGTGCTCGATCGTATTGAAATTGTTGCCGTTGCCGGTATTGGTATAGCCCATGTACACCACTCCAACACTGCCCCTCAGCGTACAGTAACGCACCAGGTTCTGCGAGGCGCCGTTGGTGAATTCGATCACATAGCTATCTCCGAATTGGCGTGTATTCATGAACGTGCAACCGGGCTCTTCCGTAGTGGGATTCCGCCCGTCGATGGTCACGTTTTTGGCGCCGTCGAGCCGGATCATCGGACCGGTCAGGTCGGAGGTCACGGTGATGTTGCCACCCGTAGCGGGTTGTACCTGAACGGAGCTGTACTGCGCCGGCCCGCTTCCGCTGGCGCCTAGGCGGGCCATGACCGTTTCCGTATAACTAGAGGTGATGGTCACGGTGATGACGCCCCGGTGAGTGCCGGCATTGATCGCATCAAAGGCCGCGGAAAGCTTCGGGTAAGACGTAGGCCCTCCTGCTCCCGCCGTTGCAGAAACCGACACCTGCGTACGGGCAGGGATCACCCCAAGCAGGCATAGACAAAGAGCGAGCAGCCGAACCGAGACACCACTCATAAACAGGTATTTAGAAATGAAGGAATCCCACCGCTCTTTGAAGATACAGCGCTTCGGGCATAAAAAAAGAGCGCCTCGGCGCTCTCGGTTTTGTCGGGACGGTATCTATTTCTTTGCTGCTTTACCTACGATCTGGCCGATCTCCATCTCGGGCATGCCCATGGAGCCGTACTCCACGATACGGCCTACTTCCTGGCCGTTCTTCAGCACGATGAAGGTGGGCACGAGCGTGACGTTGAACGCGGCGGCAAGGTTGTGCACGGTTTGCTTGCGGCGGTCGACGCCGAGCAGGGTGATGCGCTCCTGCGAAAGGCCGGCGGCTTCGAGGGTGCCGTAGACCTTCGGGAGGATGTGCTTCGTATCGCCGCACCAGGTGCCGCCGAAGGCGAGGATGTGGATCGAGTCTTTTTGAGCGCGCAGCGCCGTTACGGCGTCGGCATTCGGGGTGAATCCCTTCAGGTTCTCGCCCCACCAGGCAAAGGCAGTGTCGGTAACCAGGTCTTTCTTGGTCATGAATCCCTTGAGGATCTTGACGCCGGAAGAGTCGCGGGAAGCTTCGGCCTGGGCAGCCGCACCAAGGGAGGCAAAGAGAAAGAGTGCGAAAAAGAGTCGTTTCATGTGGCTAAAATACGTTGGTGGCCGAAAATAAGAGGGCGACAGGCTTCGAACGGTTGCATCCTTGTTAAAGGTTCAGGGAGGTTCAGAAGAGTTGGGGTGTCTATCACTGGATAAGCTTGGCTTATTCCGATACACGGGTCCAGAACAACCTTCTGAACCTTTCTGAACCTATATTACCCCATTAGCACATCACCCCATTAGCACATTCCTCACAGGTGTGCCTTCAGCTCGAGGAGGAAGCCCCGGAGGCGCTGCAGCGACTGGATGAGCACGAGCCGCTCGTCGGCGCCCTTGTTGCGGCGGAGGAAGTCGCGGGCCCCGTCGATGGTGAGCTTGCGGCGGCGCAGCAGGTCGTAGATGAGCTGCACGGTCTTCACGTCCTTGGGGGTAAAGAAGCGGTCGCCCTTGCGGTTCTTGCGGAGCGTAAGCCCGAACTCGGCCTCCCAGAAGCGCAGCAGCGACGCGTTGACGCCGAACATGGCCGCGACTTCGGTGATTCCGTAATAGGCTTTGCTGTGCAGGGTTTCGTCGTCGGGAAGCTTCACGAGCGCCGCTTCTTCGGCCATGGCCTTTTGTGACTTGCGGCCCCGCTTGCTCTTGGGCTTTTCGGGCGCGCCGGCGAGGGCAGCCCCCGACAGGTAGGCCCGCGAAGGCTCGGGGCCCGGGTCGGGCACCGGCTCGGAGAAGTAAACGGCCATCGGCATCTCTATCGGCTCAAAATCGGGCTCTTCGGCAGGCGGCGGCGCGGGCGGGAGCGGCTCGGGGTCGAGCTGGGGCACGCGGGGCTCCGGAGCCTTGGGTGCTTCGGGAGGGGGCGGCGGCACCACCGGGCTCGACGCAGGCGGCGGCTCCGCGCCGGGCGCGGGCTGCGGGGGCGTCGGGGGGATGGGCTCCGAGCTGAAAAAGTCGAATGCGAACTGTGATTGCTCTCTGGACATGCGTGGGCGGCAAAGCTAGCAATTTGGGGTCAAGGAGTTAAGCCCCGGGATGTGGAGTTTTTCTTAAAGTATGAAGCGTCCTCATTGTATGCCGCCGCGAGCGGCGCATTTTTTCAGAAAGCACAAGCTTCCGGTTATCACCCGGCGCATGCGCCTAGCTATGATCAAAGCAGCACGCGGGTTTCACGCAAAGGCGCGGAGACGCAGAGCGCGCAAAGAATGCGGGGCTACGCAGACACACATCCCTGCGTCTTGGCGCCTTGGCGTCTTGGCGTGAAACCCGCGTTGTTCTCTAAGAAATGACAGCCGCTTGCGGCGGGTGACGTATGAATCAGGATGCAGTAAGCCGCTTAGTCGAAGCTCTGGTTATTCGCCTGCGCGCGCTTCAGCAGGGCGTTGAACTGCTGCGGCGAGAGGTCGTTGTAGAAGAAGTAGACGGGATCCACCTTGCGGCCGTTCTTGCGCACCTCGTAATGGCAGTGGGGGCCCGTGCTCTTGCCGGTAGAGCCCACGTAACCGATGATGGCACCCCGCTTCACCGAGGCTCCGCGCCGCACCTTCACCCGCACCATGTGGCCATAGAGCGTTTCGTAGCCGTAGCCGTGGCTGATCACGACGTGGTTGCCGTAGCCGTCGCCCTCGTTGCCGGCCGTGGTGACGCGCCCGTCGGCGGTGGCGTAGATAGGCGTTCCCTGCGGCGCCGTGAAGTCGAGGCCGGCGTGCATCTTGGGCGTTTTATAGATCGGGTCGATGCGGGTGCCGAAGCCGGAGGCAATGCGCGAGAGGTCCTGGTTGGAAACGGGCTGGATGGCCGGCGTGGCGGCAAGCAGCTTTTCCTTGCTTTTTACCAGGGTAAGGATCTCGTCGTACGACTTGCGTTGGACCCCGATGCGCGCGTTGAGGTGGCGGAGGTCGTTCTCGATGGCGCGGATGAGCTGGGCATTGTCCATCTTGCCTACCCGTGCGATCTCCTGCTGTTGCTCAAGCGCCGCGAAGCGCGCCGAGTCGGGGATCGGCGACGCCTCGAAGATGGAGCGGTACACCCCGTTGTCGCGCTTCTCGAGCTCGCTCATCTGCTGGCGGAGCGCCTCTACCTGCTTGTCCATATCCTGGAAGCGCTCGCGCAGGCGCGCATTCTCGGCCTGCAGCAGCTTCTCGCCCGGCGAGCCCAGGAAGCGGAACGCCGCCCAGGAGATGAGCGCCGCCGTCACCAGCGAGGCCGCCACGAAGGAGAAGACACGCAGCAGCTTCACCCGCAGGGGGGTGATGAGCTTCTCGTAGCGAAGCGTGTGGGTGTTATAGAAGTATTTGATCTTCTTCATGGGATCGGGAATGGGCAATCGGCAATCGGCAACATTTCCGACCCCGGTTAAGGAACGGAGCACAGGATGAGGTTCTCTCATTCCCGATTGCCGATTCCCGATTGCCCCTCTTACCTTTGCCGTCCTCCCGGCAGTATCGCCGGGAGCCAACAAATTTACCGGCTAAAACCGCAAAACCTCAACAATCTTGTCCCGCTCATGATGACCAGTGCCCAGATACGCCAGGCCTTCCTCGACTTTTTCGCCGCCAAAGGCCACCAGATCGTGCCCTCCGCGCCCGTAGTGGTCAAGAACGACCCTACCCTGATGTTCATCAACTCGGGCATGGCACCCTTCAAGGATTACTTCCTCGGCAACAAGACCGCTCCCAACCCCCGCGTGGCCGATACGCAGAAGTGCCTCCGCGTGAGCGGCAAGCACAACGACCTCGAGGAAGTGGGCGTCGACACCTACCACCACACCCTCTTCGAGATGCTGGGCAACTGGAGCTTCGGCAACTACTTCAAGAAAGAGGCGATCGAATGGAGCTGGGAACTCCTCACCAAGGTGCTCGGCATCCCCGAAGACCGCATGTACGTTACCGTGTTCGAGGGCGACGCAGCCGAGGGCCTGCCGGTAGACGAGGAAGCGGCCGCCGAGTGGAAAAAGTGGATCGCCCCCGACCGCATCCTGCTGGGCAAGAAAAAAGACAACTTCTGGGAGATGGGCGACACGGGTCCCTGCGGCCCCTGCACCGAGATCCACGTGGATACCCGCCCCGACAGCGAGCGCACCGCCATCGACGGCAAAACCCTCGTCAACAACGACCACCCGCAGGTGATCGAGATCTGGAACAACGTATTCATCCAGTTCAACCGCACCAAGGACGGCTCGCTGCAGCCCCTCCCCGCCGCACACGTAGATACCGGCATGGGCTTCGAGCGCCTTGTACGCGTGCTCCAGGGCAAGCAGAGCAACTACGACACCGATGTGTTCACCGGCACCATTGCCGCCATCGAGCGCATCACCGGTAAAACCTATGAAGGCTCCGATGCCGGCAAGCCCGACATCGCCTTCCGCGTGCTGGCCGACCATATCCGCGCGGTATCCTTCACCATCGCCGACGGGCAGCTGCCGAGCAACACGGGCGCCGGCTACGTCATCCGCCGCATCCTGCGCCGCGCCGTACGGTATTATTATTCCTACCTCGATTACAAGCAGCCCCTCCTCCACCAGCTCGTGCCGGTGCTGGCCGGGCAGTTCGCTACCGTGTTCCCCGAGCTGCTGCAGCAGGAGTCGTTCGTGGCCCGCGTTATCCGCGAGGAAGAGGAAGCCTTCCTCCGCACGCTCGACAAAGGCCTCAAGCGCATCGACGACCTACTGGCCAAGGGCTCCATCTCCGGTGCCGAAGCCTTTGAACTGAACGATACCTATGGTTTTCCCTTTGACCTCACGCAGCTCATTGCCTCGGAACGCGGGCTCACGGTGAACGAAGCCGACTTCAAGGCGGAGATGCAAAAGCAGAAGGACCGCTCCCGCGCCGCCACGGCCACCGATGCCGGCGATTGGGTCACGGTGAGCGAAAGCAACCAGAACTCCCTGTTTGTAGGCTATGATTCGCTCGAAACGAAGGCCACCATCCTCCGCTACCGACAGGTAACGGCCAAGGGCAAGGAAAGCTTCCAGGTGGTGCTCGACCGCACGCCGTTCTATGCGGAAAGCGGCGGCCAGGTAGGCGATACGGGGCTCCTCGTCATGGGCGACCAGCGCATCCGCATCCTCGATACCAAGAAGGAGAACGACCTCATCATCCACTTTGCCGAAAGCCTGCCCGAAGCCATCGGCGGCGAATGGACAGCCAAGGTAGACGGCACGCGCCGCGGCAAGACCCAGGTGCACCACAGCGCCACCCACCTCCTGCACGCCGCGCTGCGCCAGGTGCTGGGCACGCACGTGGCCCAGAAGGGCTCGCTCGTAAATGCCGAGTACCTCCGCTTCGACTTCTCGCACTTCGCCCGGATGACGGCCGAGGAGATCGCCCGCGTGGAGCATATCGTCAACGAAAAGATCCGGGAAAACATCCCGGTGGTGATCCGCCAGATGCCCAAGGAAGAAGCGCTGCAGCTCGGTGCGATGGCCCTCTTCGGCGAGAAGTACGGCGACACGGTGCGCGTGGTAACGATGGACCCGAACTATTCGGTGGAGCTGTGCGGCGGTACGCATGTAGGATCGACCGGCGAGCTCGGCTTCTTCAAGATCTCGTCAGAAAGCGCGGTGGCGGCCGGTGTGCGCCGCCTCGAGGCCCTCTGCGGTGCTGCGGCCGAAATGTACCTCAACGAGCAGCTGCAGCAGCTGCAGGCCGTGAAGGAAGCGCTCAAAAGCCCGAAAGACCTCGTCAAGGCCATCACGTCGCTTCAGGACGAGAACAGCAGCCTGCAGAAGCAGTTGGAGAAATACCAGCTGGCACAGCTCAATGGCCTGCGCGAGGGACTGCTCGCGAAGCAGGAAGCCGTGAACGGCGCAGCCTTTATCGGCGCGCAGGTGTCGGTAGGCAATGCGGATGCCCTGAAGAAGCTGGCCTTCGACATCAAGGGGAGCCTTCCGAACGCAGCCGTGGCCCTCGTAGCCAATATCGACGGCAAGGCCTCGGTAGCCATCGCCTTCGACGATGCGCTCGTGGCCGGGAAAGGTCTTGACGCCGGCGCCCTCATCAAGCAGGTGGTGGCCCCCCTCATCAAGGGCGGCGGTGGCGGACAGAAAGGCCTTGCCACCGCGGGCGGACAGGAAACCGGCAGCCTGCAGGCCGTGATCGACGCCGTGCGCGCGAAATTATAAACCAGTTCCACCCGAACGATACCCGTAGAGACGCACCCTGTGCGTCTCTTTTCTTATGGGTTATGGGTGCTGCGCCTATACTCCATGTGCGTTTCTTTTGTTATATGAAGAAAACCGCCCGAAACGACCCGCCATTCAGCCAATATATCGGCCATTTATCCGCACCCAAGGCGGGTTGGGCCCGAAAAGACGGGAAAAATACATTTTAACAATGCGAAAAGTTTCGTATTTAAATCCGCGTTCCTATATTTGATCTACGAAAGACAACGTAGCCAAACAAAAACAAACAATCGAAACTTATGAAACAATACATTTTCAAAGGACTTGTGGTGATGAGCGCGCTTGCAGCGCTGCCCGCCGCTGCCCAAACCGGCCAGGGTGGCCAGGGCACCGACAACAAAGAGAAGCAGGTGATCGTGATCACCCGCGACAACAACCTCGACGAGAAGACCACCATCGAGATCAAGGGCAACAAGGTGACCATCAACGGCAAGGACGCCGACAAAAGCGATGACGTGAATGTGAACGTGCACACCACGAAGCCCGGCTCGCACATGAGCATCAACGGTATCGGTGGCCGCAACACGTGGGTGTTCTCCGACGACGACGGCTCCTCCCTCTTCTCTGAAGACGAGAACCGCGCCATGCTCGGCGTCATCACCGAGATCGGCACGAAAGGCGCCCAGGTGACCTCGGTCACCAAGGAGAGCGCTGCTGAGAAGGCCGGCATCAAGAAGGGCGACGTGATCACGAAGATCGGCACCGAAAAGATCGACTCCGACGGCGACGTGGCCCGCGCCATCCGCTCGCGCAAGCCGGGCGAGAAAGTAGCCATCAGCCTGCTGCGCGACGGCAAGGAGCAGACCGTCAATGCCGAGCTCGGCAAATGGAAGGGAATGAACATGGGCACCTTCGTGGCGCCGCGCATCAACATGAACGACTTCCGCGTAATGGCGCCGTCCGCACCGCATACCCCCTACACCTATTACGGCCACGGCGGCCGCCCGCGCCTCGGCATCTCCATCCAGGACACCGAAGACGGCAAAGGCGTGAAAGTGACCGACGTGGACGACGACTCGCATGCCGACAAGGCCGGCTTGAAAAAGGACGACGTGATCACGAAGGTGGAAGAGGATGAAGTGAACAGCACCGACGACCTGCGCCGCCATACGAGCCGCATCCGCGAAGGCAGCACGTATAACTTCAAGGTGCAGCGCGGCGGCAAGGAGCAGACCATCACGGTACGCATCCCCAAGAAGCTGAAGACGGCCGACCTCTAAACAACCGCTGACTTTTTCTTGCCATAAAGCGGCCGCCTGCCTCCCGGTACGCGGCCGCTTTCATAAACGGATGATCCTATTCGCATAAGCCTGGACACAGGCCACGCCCCGGCGCTCCCGCCGGGGTTCTTTTTTGGCTTGTTGTGCAAGGCTCGCTTCAACGAATTACCGCCGCAAGCGGCTGTCAGGCATTGCAGGGTAGCGCGGGTTTCGCGCAAAGGCCCCAGGACGCAGAGAATGATCTTTTACTCGGAGCGCACGTCATTGCGAGCGCAGCGAAGCAATCTCCCGCGTTACGCGGAATGATTATAAACCCGGGGATGTGCGGGCTGTCCGAAAGATTCGGATAGGACTGTATTGCTATGAAATGTAGCGGACTCCTTCGTCCCGGCCTCACGCGTAATTGTGGGGATTGCTTCGTCGGTCCCTTGCCTGCGGCAGGGACGTTCCTCGCAATGACGAAGACCCTGCGCAGCGCAAGATGCTCCACGTATTCCGCACCTTTGCGCCGTTGCGTAGCCTGCCCGCCAAAGGCGGGAAAACCTGCGCACTGCTTTCAGAAAAGCGAGCCGCTTGCGGCGCCCGGATCAAGGCTACAACCAACGGCATGCGGTCTCCAGCCAAAAGAAACGTTCCGTTGCGCCGCCTCCCGCCGTGCCGCAGCGTGAATTGCATTCGTGAGTGCAGCGAACCGCCCTCCTTTTAACAACGCCGCAGCCGGCATTCGGCTATTTTTGTCCCGCTGCCCTACCCCGGCAGTTCCTCTACATGACCCGCATCAACTCCGCAGCGGCCCTGCCTGCCGCCTTCCTGCTCCTTGCCGCCTGCCAGCAAAAAGAAGACAACACATTCGAAGTATCCGGCACGTTCCCCGACGCCGCCGGCAAGAAAGTGTACCTCGAAGAGGTCCGCTTCGACCGGTCTAACCCGCTGATCGTGGATTCGGCTACTGCCGACAAGAAAGGCTCCTTCCGCCTCACCGGCAGCCGCGTGGAGGAGAACCTGTACCTCGTGCAGCTCGCCGGCGCAAACGGACCGCTGGCCACGCTCATCAACGACGGCGATGACATCACCGTAAAGGCCGATCCGGCGAAAAAGGAAGTGCCTTACACCGTGGGCGGCTCCCCCGCCAGCAGCGCCCTTGCCCAGTACATGGGTGAGAACAACAGCCAGCTCTCCACCATCTTTGCGTATGCCCGGCAGCAGGACAGCCTCCGCCAGCAGGGCGTTTCCGACTCGCTCACCGGCTCGGTGCGCACGCAACGCAGCGCCGCCGCCGATGCCCTGCGCCGCTACAACCTCGACTTCGTCAACAAGAGCAACAGCCCTACCCTCACCATCTTCGCGCTCGGCACCTACCAGGGCTATGCCTCCAACCCGGCCTTCGGCCTGCAGCCTCTCGACCGCGCGCAGTTGCTGGAGATCCTGAAAAATGCCACGACCCGCTTCCCGCAGCACAAGGGCCTTGCCCAGGTACAGCAGTCCGTAAGCGGCGCGCCTGCACCCCAGCCCGCTGCTCCCGCCGCATCGGCACTGCTCAACAAGCCCGCTCCCGAGCTCACGATGCCGGATGCCAATGGCACCCCTGTGTCGCTCTCCTCCTTCAAGGGCAAATGGGTGCTGGTGGATTTCTGGGCCTCCTGGTGCCCGCCCTGCCGTGCTGAGAATCCCAACGTAGTGCAGGCGTACAATCAATTCAAGAACAAGAACTTCACGGTGCTCGGCGTCTCCCTCGACCAGAAAAAAGAGGCCTGGCTGAAGGCCGTGCAGGCCGATGGCCTTGCCTGGACGCAGATCTCCGACCTCCAGTACTGGAACAGCGCCGCCGTCGGCATCTTCGGGTTCAGCAGCATCCCGTACAACGTGCTCATCAACCCCGAGGGCGTCATCGTTGCAGAAGACCTCCGGGGCGATGCGCTTCCCGCCAAGCTGGCCGAAGTGCTGAAGTAAAGGTGCCCAACCTGATAAAAAAGAAGCCCCGACGAGATCGTCGGGGCTTTTTCTTGCGATAGCAATTAAGGCTTATTGCTGTGAGATACGAATGCCGATGTAGGAATAGTTCCGGTTCGGCCGAGCCTCGGTGGCGCCGGTGATGCGGAGCGCCAGCTCGCGGGCAACGGTCGACGCCATACCCGTGTTCAGGATCGGGATGTCGAGGTAGCCGAAGGAGCTGTCGGCCGGGATCGTCACCGTGGTGGGCAGCGGTCCGTAGTGCGTGCCTTCCACCGCCTCGGCGTTCGGGTTGAGGTTGGTGGCGAGGCCGATCAGCGTATAGCCGCTCTGGGGCACCTTGGCAATGTTTACCGTGGTGGCCGTTCTGCGCGTGGCACCTACGAGATTGATCCGCAGGCGGACGTTACCCGAGGTACGCGTAATGGCCGGGTCGGCAGCTGCAGCAGCACGACCGATAGGCGGCTGGCGCACCAGGAAGGGGAAGGCGATGCTATCGAGCTTGTTCGCGTCGGGGATACGACCCAGGATCGTATCCTTGGACGGTGTATAAGCGTTGTTGGTGTTCATGACCGCGGCGTCGAATTCGACCAGCGTATCGGTGAAGAGGGTTTCTTCTTCCTTGATACAGCTGAATAGTCCGAGCGCGAGAACGAGCGAGGAAATTCCGAGATAAAGTCGTTTCATAGCTATTGTTTAGTAACCAGCGTTTTGTGTAAGATTGGGGTTGTTCTGAAGTTCCGCAAGCGGAAGCGGGGCCAGAATCCGGATGTCGGCGAAGGGCACATCGCCACCGTTGAAGAGCGGAGCCTTCAGAATGTCGCGGCCGAGGCGCTTGAGGTCCCAGAAACGGTGACCTTCGAAGGCGAGCTCGATGCGGCGCTGGCGGAGGATCTCCTCGTAGAGGGCCGTACCGGTAAGGGCAACCGGGGTAAGGCCACGGGCCTGCAGGATGCGGTTGAGGTCGGCGAGCGCGAGTGCCTGGTCGAATACGGAGGAACCCGGCGTAGCAAGGGCCTCGGCGCGGTTCAGGTACACCTCCGCGATGCGGATCACGGGGGCGTGGTCGAGGTTCACGTTACCGTTCTTGCCGATGTACTTGGTGCCTTCGACATACACCTTACCGCGGCCGGCAGCACCCGGCTCATAGAGCAGGTTGCGGAAGTCGGCAGAGCGTGTGGCAATGGTGGCGGCCACGTTGCGGTAGTTGGTGACCGTGTTACCACCCGTAAGGGAAATGCCCAGGTCGTTGAGCAGCGTCAGGGACGGCACTACGTCGCCCCAGCCTACCGTGGTAGCGGTAGCGCCCGGCGAGCCCAAGGTGGTGAAGGTGGTCTGCAGCGACTCGTTCACGCCGATGTTCTCGTTGTTGTTGACAAAGGCTACCTGGAAGAGGGTCTCCGGATGCGTGGCCGCACGCCAGCCGCTCACGTAGGCATTGCCGGAAGTGAGGCGGCTACCCGAAAGGTTGATCGAAGAGTCGGCCCAGCGGCGGGTTTCGGAGTAGTTCCTGCGATACAGGTTGGCACGCGAGAGCAGTGCAGCGGCAGCCTGCTTGCTGGCATAGTTCGGGAAGGTGAACGGGGCGAGGCCGTTGTTGCCGAGGCGGGCATAGGCCGCTTCGAAATCACTCACGATCTGTGCATACACCGAATCGATCGACGCACGGGCCGGGCGCAGAGAAAGCGCCTGTTCAATGGTCTTGGTACCGGTGCGCAGGATCGGGATACCTCCGCGGCTCTGGCCCGGCACTTCGGCGCCGGGGAAGTAGGCATAAACCTGTGCGAGGATCAGGTGGTTGATGGCCCGGAGAAAGTAGGCCTGACCTTCCACGTTGGCACGGTCGGCAGCCGACAGCGGCGAGGAGGGCATTGCCTCCAGGAGGAGGTTGGCCTCGTTGATGTTGCGGTAGCCGAACGCCCAGGTGTCGCCGGTGAAGTGTGCGCGCAGCTGGTTGTTGGATTCGCCGAAAAGGCGGCCGGAGCGGTTGTTGACATAACCATTGTCCGACAATACTTCGGGAATGGCGATGAGGTCGCGGCCATAGAGGCGAGCTGACTTCATCCTCGAGTAGATACCATTGACGGCGGCATTGATGCCATCGCGGGTGGTGAGGGCAAGGTCGGAATTGATCTGTTCGGTAGGCGTTACATCGAGTGCCTTCTTGCAACTCGTGAACGCGCCTGCCGCCATCAGCGACAGCAGGCTCAGGGGAAGGAAATATTTCTTCATGCTCTGGAAGTCTTTTGTTTAGAAGCCTAATTGAATACCCACGGTTACGTTGCGGCTCTGCGGGATCTGGCCGGTACCTGCACCCAGAAACTCGGGGTCGTAGCTCGGGGAGGCCGTCCAGGTAGCCAGGTTGGTACCCTGAACGTACACCTTAGCACCAGTGGAGCGGATGCGGCGCATAATGCTGTTCGGGATGTCGTACGAAAGCATCACGTTCTTCAGACGGATGTAGTCGCCTTTTACCCACAGACGGCTGCCACCCAGGCCACCGGACGCCTTCGGCTCGGCGGTGAGGTTCATACGCGGCACGTCGGTAACATCGCCAGGCTTTGTCCAGCGCTCCTCATAAATCGACTGGAGGAAGCTGATACGGCCGGAAGACTCGGAGAGGAACGATACCTGGCCGTCGTTGACGAGGCGACCAAACTCGTACTGGAAGAACACATCGAGGGTGAAGCCCTTGAACGAGAAGGTGTTGTTGAGACCGCCGGTGTACTTGGGCAGCTCGGAGCCGATCACGCGGTTGTCGCGCGGGGTCTGGATCTGGTAGGTGATGTTGCCCAGCGAGTCGTACCACATGGGGCGGCCGGTAGCGGGGTTCACACCTGCGTAAGGCGCCGTCCATACCGAATACAGCTCCTCGCCTACAATATGCGTGGCGTTGCCGGATACCGGGTTGGAACCAACGGTGATGTTCTTGACATCTCCGTAAAGCTGCAGCAGCTTCGACTTGTTGTACGCCATCGTGAACGTGCTGCTCCAGTTGAAGCCGCCGGGGCGCTTCGACTTCAGCGGGTTCGCCGTCAGCGTCACTTCCACGCCCTTGTTCTCTACTTCGCCGACGTTGCTGACCACCGAGGTGAAGCCGGTAGTGAGCGACACGCCTTGCGACAGGAGCAGGTCGGTAGTGCGCTTGTTGTACACTTCCACGCTACCGCTGATGCGGTTGTTCAGGAAGCCGTAGTCGAGACCGAGGTTGAGCGTGCGGTTCGACTCCCAGGTAAGCCTGGGGTTGGCGAGGTTGGCGTACTGGATACCGCCGCGGCCGCCGTAAGAAATGCTTCGGCCGCTGTACAGGCCGAGGGCGTCGAAGTTACCGATCTGGTTGTTACCGCTGCTACCCAGCGAGGCGCGGAGACGGAAGGTGGAAATGAAGTTGAGCGGGGCGAAGAACTTCTCACGATCGATGTTCCAGCCGAGCTTGATACCGGGGAAGAAGCCGTAAGGCTTTTCCGAGCCAAAGCGGGAAGCTCCGTCGTAGCGGGCTACGAGACCGAGGATGTACTTGCCGGCATAGGTGATGTTGGCATTACCGAACACACTCTGCTGGCGGTACTGCGAGGTCGACTGGTCGATCGACACCGGGTTGGCCGCAGTACCGAGGGTGGTAAACTGGGGACCGGGGAAGTTATCGGCCGAGGCATACAGGTAGTTGAAGTTCTCCCGGCGGTATTCATAACCAAGCACACCATCCACGCGGAAATCATCGTTGAAATTGTGCTGTGCGGAAAGCAGCTGCGTTGTCAGGAAGTTGATGTTGTTATTGGCCGTCGTTTGTCCGAGGCCACCACGGGCGAAGGCGTCGGGCGTACGCGGATCCCACCAGCTGTCGCCGGTCACGTTGCGGTAGTCGAGCGCGTAATACGAGCGGAAGCTCAGCCAGTCGAACAGCTTGTATTCACCCTGGATATTACCGATGAGCTGATTGGTGCGCTGGCTGATCTTATTCAGATCGTTTACGGCAACAGCGTTCTGGCTCAGAACGCCGGACAGGTTGGAAGGCGTCTGGCCGGGCATGCCATAATAGGAGCCGTCAGAGTTGTAGATGGGGTTGAACGGAAGCACGCCCGGAGAGGAGAAGGCGATGTTGCCGAGCGAGGAACCGCCGCCACCACCGAAGGGACCTTTCTGGTCGAAGGTGGAGAGGTTGATGCCCGTGGAAATGGTGAGGCGGTCGGTGGCCTTGTTGCTCAGGTTGAAGTTGAGGCCCGCGCGACGGAAGTCAGCCTTTGTTACGATGGCCTCCTGTACGTTGTAGTTAGCGGAGAGGCGGAAGGTAGTGCGTTCGTTACCACCGCTCACACCGAGCTCTACGTTGCGGACGGCGCCGTTGCGGAAGGCTTCGCGCTGCCAGTCGTAGGTCGGGATCGTGGCCACGAGCGAGTCGATGCCTTTTTCCGTCAGGCCGTTCACGAGGGTGGCATTCTGGCGGTAGTCGTTGATCAGCACCGAGCGCTTGGCGGTGAGGCTGTTCGTGGGCAGGTTCTGCGAGTTTGCCGTTGCCTCAGTGCGGAGCTGGAAGTATTCCTGGCTGTTCACCACGTCGAGGTACTTCAGCGGGCTCGTCTGACCGTAGTAGGAGTTGAGGGTAAAGCGCGTTTTGCCGGCCTTGCCCTTTTTGGTGGTAATGATCACCACGCCGTTGGAGGCGGCGGCACCATAGATGGCAGCGGAGGCCGCGTCCTTCAGGATGTCGATCGACTCGATGTCGTTCGGGTTGATGAAGGCGAGCGGGTTCGACTGCGTAAAGGTGTTGGTGTTGTTGGTGTTGAGCTGCACACCATCTACTACGTAGAGTGGGTTGTTACCGGAGCCGATGGAGCCGACGCCGCGCACGCGCACCGTCACACCGCCACCGGGGATACCGCTGTTGCCCTGCACCACCACACCGGCGGCGCGGCCCTGCATGGCGCGGTCGATGGAGGATACGGGCAGGTTCTCGATCTCGGCGGCACGGATGGTGGAAATGGCACCGGCCTCATCGCGCTTGCGGCGGGCCTGGTAGCCTACTACCACCACTTCCTGCAGTCCTGTTTCGGCCGATCGCAGCGAAACCGTGTAGCTCGATTCGCTACCGATACGGATCTCCTGGGCGCCGTAGCCGACCGAGGAGATCACGAGCGTACGGGCATTGGCAGGAACTGAAATGGAAAAGCTACCGTCGGCACCGGTAGTGGTGCCCAGGTTGGTGCCTTTGATGCCGACGGTGGCATTGGGAACCCCCTGGCCGGCCTGGTCCGTCACCTTACCGGCAACGGTGCGGTTCTGAGCCTGGACGTGCATGCAAAGCAGGCTACCTCCAAGCAGGAGCATAGGAAATTTTCTCATGTGCATATGTGTGTTTAAAAGAAGACTAACGTTCGGATAAGCTCGTTTCTCTAGGCAGTTCGGTCGGTTGGTTTGCTGCGTCCCATGGAAAAAAATTTCGCGTCGGGAGAGCGGCCAAAAAAAGGGGGTGAGGCTTTGTTTGGCGGGTCACGAATCTAGCCACGGCTAACAACCATTGTTAAGATTGGTTTAATTTTTTTAAACAGCTAAGGGATTTAAATTAAGGGTCTAACACCAAATTACAGACAATTACTTAAGTAATTACAACTAAATACCCGCTCAGCCTTGCCGTTTATCCATAAATAAGGCCGTCCACGGACGGCCCTAATCAAATTGTAATGTCGAAGCGCTTTCCTCAGGATCGGCCTTCTTTATTAAACGGTTTTTTTTTCGTAAGGTCCAGCAGCAGGGCCGGCAGCAAGGTGAGGTTGGCCAGGGTTGCCGTTACCAGGGTGAGCGAGGTGAGCCAGCCCAGGGCCTTGGTGCCGCCGAAGCCCGAGCAGCAGAAGATCACGAACCCGGCGATCAGTACCAGCGAGGTATACAGGATCGAAAGCCCCGTGGAGTGGATCGTGTCGATGACGTTGGCCTCCACACTCGGCGCGCTGCGGATGTTTTGCTTGTAGTTGACGAGGAAGCGGATCGTGATGTCGATGGCGATGCCCAGCGTAACGGAGAAGATCAGCACGGTCGACGGCTTCAGCGGCACGCCGGCCCAGCCCATCACGCCCGCCGTCAGCAACAGCGGGATCACGTTGGGCAGCAGCGAGCAGAGCAGGATGCGGCCCGACCGGAACAGGTACAGCATGCAGAGCGCGATGAGCCCGAAGGCCCAGAGAATGCTTTCCTTCAGCCCGTCGATGATAAAGCGGCTGCCTTCCAGGAAGGTCACCGACGTGCCCGTCAGCGTTACGCGGTACTTCGCCGTATCGAAAAGCTGCGCCGCCCGTATTTGTACGGAGTCGA
Organism: Flaviaestuariibacter amylovorans; assembly: GCF_039541815.1. Classification (NCBI taxonomy): domain Bacteria; kingdom Pseudomonadati; phylum Bacteroidota; class Chitinophagia; order Chitinophagales; family Chitinophagaceae; genus Flaviaestuariibacter; species Flaviaestuariibacter amylovorans. Next base: position 107,346 of record NZ_BAABGY010000002.1, on the reverse strand, counting down.
GGATGCGGGGCAGGCGCTGTGAGCCTACGTCCATCATGGCCGCCGAGATGCGCGCCTGCTGCTTCGCGGAGTCGATGAAGGAGGTGGCGAGGCGCTCGAGCGCCCCTTTGGCGGCCGCGTTACCCGTGTCCTTCTTCAGGTTCAGGTAGTCCATCATCCCCACGAAATCGAACTCGTTGGGCATTGCGTAGGAAGCGCTGTCGCCATCATAAAAAGCCTGGCGGGCAAACTTCAATCCTTCGGTCATGGCGAGCGGCTTCCCGATATAGGGCTTCGCCGCGAGGTACTGCAGCAGCGAGTCCACGCCCTGCAGGTTGCGCAGGTTGCGCATGCCGTTGCGCTTCTTCGTATCCACCACGATCTCGAGCGGCATCACGCCCCGGAACTGCGTCTCGAAGAATTTGAGGTCGGTGTAGATCTTGTCGGTGCGCGGGAGGTCGTCCACGATATACCCGACGCTCTGGAGCCGTGCCATGCCCACACCGGCGCCGATGAGCAGCATGAGGTTGACGCCGTAGATCGTCTTGCGGTGGTGCAGCGACCAGAGTTCAAGCCGGTCGAGCCAGCGTTGGAGCAGCCGGTTGTCGAGGTAGCGCATGTGGCGCTCCCGCGGCGGCTTCAGGAACGAGAGCACGCCCGGGATGAAGAAGAGCGAGATGAAGAACAGCAGCAGGATGTTGAGACCGGCCACGGCGCCGAATTCCTTCAGCAGGGCGCTGCGCGTGAGCGCGAACACCGCGAAGCCGATGGCCGCCGAGATGTTGCAGAACAGCGTCACTACGCCCATCTTGGCCACCATCTGCACGAGCGCTTTGTTTTTGTCGCCGTACTCGCGGAAGCTCGTGTGGTATTTGTTCAGGAAATAGATGCAGTTCGGGATCCCGATCACCACCACCAGCGGCGGGATGAGGGCCGTGAGCAGGGTGATCTTGTAGCCCATGAGGTGCAGGGTGCCGAAGCTCCAGATAACGCCGATGAGCACAACGGCCAGTGAGAGCACGGTGGCGGAGAGCGAGCGGAAGAACAGGAGCAGGATGAGCGCCGCGAGCCCGAAGGAGCCGAGCATGAACCAGCGCATCTCATTCTGGATGCGCGTGGCCACCTGCGTGCGGATCAGCGGGAGGCCGCTCAGGTACACCTCGGTGCCTTGGCGCTTCGAGAAGGCTTCGGCCAGCTCCGTGATGGCGCCGATCACGACCGTGCGCTCCTTCGAGGCCATCAGGGGCCCATTGATGTTGATGCCCATGAGCCAGGCATCGGTATCGGGATTGTAAAGAAGGTCACGATAGAAAGGCAGGCTCCGGAAGCGGGCGGCGGCGGAGTCCAGACCCGCCTGCGTGGCGGTGAGCGAGTCGGCAAACAGCGGCTGCGGCACGAGGCGCTCGAGGCTGTCGTGCTTTTGCAGGCCCACGGCGCCCGGCACCGAGAGCACGTTCTCTACGCCGTTCACTTTACGGATGGATTGCTGGAGGCCCCGGTAGTCGTCGAAAAAGGATTTTTTGAAGAAGTCTTTCGTCTGCACACCGAGCACCATCAGGTTGCCGTCTTCGCCGAACTTCTGGCGGAACGACTGGTAGGCGAGGTATTTATCGTTGTCGGTGGGGATAGCGCGGGTGAACTCGTAAGAAATTTTGACCTGCGCCGCCTGCCAGCCCATAAAGATCGTGCTGAGGGCCAGGAGGCCGAGGAGGAGGAAGCGGTAGCGCAGAACGGTTTTTCCCAGGGATTCCCACATGAACGGAGCGATTTGGCCGCAAAGAAAGGAAATGCGGCGGCGAAGCGGCTTTTTTTTAAGTCCTCATTGAAAACGCAGGTATTCTGACGGGGAATTAAACCTGAGGGCATTATTGAAAGAAGTTAACCGCAGATGCGGCCGCCGCGAACAAGACAGATCACATGACGCGCCTTGAAAAGACGGCTGCCCTTTTGCAGGATAATTTCTTCCGCCCAAAACTCGTGCATCCTAAGTAAATCCGCCAGCCAAGCCTCCGAGCTGGAAACCCGGTCTCCAGATACTTTCCAAGCCATGATATCATCACAGATATAAGAAACTTCGAAGCGCACGACTTTGTAGGACGGATCGTTGACAGCCAGCCTGAAGCCATTTTGCAAGCGCCTGGGATCAACTACCTTAAGCCCACCCGCTTCCACGATCCGCACACGCACGTGCTTAGGTGCGGCCGGCTGGCAGAAAGCCAACGTGCTTAGGGCAAGCGTGAATAAAAGCAGGAAGCTACGGGGCCATTTCATTGTAACGAGCAACGTTGACCAAGATACTGCTTTCAGAGCCCGTTAATGAAACCGTTTTTACCAGCGTGGGAGGGACAGCAACTCCTCCACCGCCACTATGGCACCCACGCGCCGTGCTTCCCAGGTACCCCGGAGCTCCGTGAAAGGCAGCTTCCGCTCGGCCAGCACGGCCCGGTGCGAAGCGTCGAGGCGGTTGCGGTGCCCTTCGTGGAGGCGGGTGCCGTCCTGCACAAAGGGCACGGCCGCGTCGAGGTAGAGGCGCAGGTCGGCGCGGCTTTCCGCTTCGATGGCGGCGGAAACCTCCAGCTCCCGGCCGAATACGAAGCGCGCATAGGAGCGGGTGATGTGCAGGTCGGTATCGATGAACAGGAGCGGGCGCGGCCCGCGCGCCGCTGCCGCCACCCGCTGCGCGTGGGCTTCGGCTACCCGGAGCAGGTCGGCATACACAAAGTCGTTGGAGTCGGCGATGAGGTCGCGGCCGGCCTCGGTTACGAGGGTACCGTTGAAATGCGCCGCCAGGTCCGCCGTGAGCGTCGACTTACCGGTGGATTCCGTGCCGAGAATCACCACCCGCAGGGCGAGGTCGGCGCGTACCGGGTCGGGCAGGTGTTGCCAGTGGGCCGCCAGGTCGGTGCGCAGTGCCGTGCCCGACACCGGCACCTGCGTGCGCCCGGGATCGAAGGCGCGGTAGGCGATGCCGAGTGCGCGGGCCACCATCGGTCCGTAGGGCTCGGAGGTAACTACGAGATCGTGCCCGGGTACCACGGTACGGAACACCTCGGCCCACTGTTGCGCCACGGCCTCGTCGGCAACGGAGCTGTTCACGAGATCGGCCTCGGAATATTCGTACACCTGCACCTGGAGCCGGGCCTCGCCGGCAAAGGTGGCGCGGATCCACCGGGCGCGTTGCGCTCCTGGAATCGCCTCGCGGTCGGAGGCGCACACGAGGGCGGTCACGGAATCGGCTTGTGTGAGCGCGAAGCGCAGCAGGGCGGCGTGGCCGTTGTGAAAGGGCAGGAACTTACCAAAAACGAGGGCGCGGGTCATGCGGGGAAGATAGGGTCAAAAGAAAAGACCGGTTCAGGTTCAAAAGGAGTTCACTTGATGGGCCAAGAGGTGGCAGCATTCGTATCCATGCCCGAGAAGTAAATCTTGTCATCGCGTTTCACAAAACGGAAATGATGGGTCTGCCTGGACATTCGGTCTTCGTAGGGAAGTAACGTATGGATGCGCAGGGTATAAAAAGGGCCTTCGCGCTGCCAGTCTTCATAGCGATAGCCGGCACCACTATGCTCCTCGGCACTGATCCATCTACGGGTTGCGGAACGACGCTCCTCTTCTTCAATGGCTGCCCAAAGCCCGAATGCGGAGAACCAGCGTTGCGCAGCAGGCAACAGGCTATCGACCGGCTCCGGGTTGTTCTCATAATAGAGGGCAGGCGGCCCCTCGCACACGGAACAGACGACCGAGTCCAGAGAAAGCGCACGCACCGCAGGGGCGTCGCCCCTGCGGAGGGCAGCGACCAACCGGTTCCAGGTGTCCACTAACTTCGCCGAGTCCGCCGGAGTGATCGGAGCCGGGCGCGGCCGCTCCACAAAGGCAAGGCTATCCGGTTCCATGTAGGCTGCTTCGGTTGCGCCTTCGGGTACTGCCGGCTCCAACATCTTCCAAGGCCTGAAAACCTCCTCCCGTACATAGGGCAAAAGATCAGGCAGGTAGTGGCCCATGCGCGCTACCGCCGAATCACCTCGCCATTCATAGTAAGGGCGCGCGAAGGCATCACTTCGGTGCATCTTCTTGTAGCAGGTCATATCGAAAGCTATCGTATCGGCGAACTCGATCGATACCGGGGCTACTGTTGGCTCCGATGGATCACCGACCCGCCGTAAACTCTTAAACGGTGCAGCCCATCGCCCATCGCGGGTAGCGAAAACGGGAAAATCGAGATCGTCGACCCAATAGAAGCGACCTTTTGACTTCTGCAGCACAAGCGCGACGTGACGAAAATTAAAGAAGTAGGGAATTCCGAACCGATTACGAACCCTGAATGTGACCGTGTCGCTGCGATAGCTGCCACACACGCGCTCCAGAACACGGTAGCGTGCAATATAGTGGAGATCGGTGCCGCTTCGGGAGGGCTGTGCTTCCCGGAACGAAATCCGTTCACCAACAAAGAAAAAGAGTGGATAAGCGTCTTTCTTTTCACCACAGGTATTTGCTCGCTGCGCCCACCCGGTTATAGAGGTGCAAAGCAGAGAGCATAGCATCAGCAAGCAGCGCATCATGAAAGTATTATTCTAAACATCTCGCTTTAATACCCGACCCCGATGATGCTGCATTTCCGCTCGCGGGAATCAAACAGGATCAGGTCATTGTTCTGCCACTTGTTTTCCGACCCCACTACGCCCACCAGTACCGACTCGTCGGCGGCAAAGGTCAGCTGGTATACTTCGCGCGGAAAGGCGCCGAGCGACTGTACGTTTCCGGGCTGAAAGTCCACGCCGTTGCTAGCACGCGTGAAGCGGATGAGGCGCAGGCTGTTGTACACCGGCTCCCCCTCTTCCGGCAACGGCAATTCGGCATTGATGATGAAGCTGCGTCCATCTTTACTGAACTGTCCCGGCGTCGCCACGAAGCCCGCCGGCACGGAGAGCCGCCCCCGGCGGCGGAAGGTTGTGCCTTCCCAGGAATAATGCTCCAATACATCGTCGGTAGTCCTGGCCGTGGTGTCGGAAACGACGGCAACCAGCTCGCGGCCATCAGGCGATATGGCGACAGTATGCGCTCTGGAGCTGATGCCGGGTACGGGCAGCGGTGCGGAGAAGGTGTCGGAAACAGAGGCGCGGGTGGCAAAAAAGATGCTTTGCTTTTTATACCCGACTCGGTCGGTGTAATAGATCGTCCGCTCGTCGGCCGTAAGCGTGGCGGCAAACTGCCCGTGTTTCGCACCCAGCCCTCCGACCGGCGCCGGCTTGCCGAAAGACGCGGCCACCGAGGGCCGCGTCATCAGGTAGATCGCGTCCGCGCTCCCATGCTCCGTAGCGAAATACAGCCGCAGGCCGTCGGCCGTAAGGAAGGGATATGATTCCGCTACCCGCTCGAGGTTGACGCCGGTAAGTGTCGATGAGTCGGGAATCATCGTAAAGGATTGCCCCCCGGAACACAGGGAAACGAGCAACAGGAGGGGAAGCAGGAGGCGGCGCATAGCGACGATTTTGGGTGATGGTCCTCGTAGAACTGTTCCTAAAGTTCGGGAAAACCGGTATAGGACGCGCCCGACAGCGTCGTGAACAGGAGCCTTACATCTTCCTGCAGGTCCCGGCAACATCTACGCAGCAAGCGCCGCGGAGCAGCTCCTTAGCGGCCAAGTACCTGCAAGCCTTCGTAGGCCGCCCGGTGCAGGATCGTCGCGTGGTTCTCTTTGGGAAAATATTCGAACCGGATCTGCTCCCCTTTCCGCGGGGCGGCCTTCAGCTTCGCAAGGAATCGATGCACGCCGCGCACCATTTCAGGCTCCTCCTTGCCCACGGCCAGGTACACGTTGCGCGGCGCACCGGAAGCCGGCCGGGGGCGCGCCAGCAGCGATCCGCGGTCCCACCAGAACGAGGGGCTTACAATAAGGTAGTCGGTAAACAGCGCGGGCCGCGTCAGCAGGACCTCCGCCGCCAGCAGGCCTCCGAGCGACTGGCCCAGCAACGCGCGGCGCGTGCCTGTACGGAAGCGGGCCGCGATATAGGGTTGCAGCTCATCGCCCAGGAACCGGATAAAGGCCGACGAGCCGCCCGTGCTGGGATAATCGTGCTTGTCTTTCACAACGGTGGTGGGGTAGGTGAAGTCGCGCCGCCGGTCTACGTTGGCGATGCCTACCACGATCGTAGGCGGCATCAACTTCAGCCAGGGGAAGGAAAGATAATGGGTGAGCCCCGTGATGTGGAGGAAGTCCTCGTCGGCTGACCCGTCGAGCAGGTACAGCACGGCATAGCGCGTCGTATCCCCTGCCCCGTAGCCTTCCGGCAGGTAAATATTGAGCACCCGCTCCTCCCCCAGTGCCGCCGACCGAAGGCGATGCACTTCGCCCAGCACATAGGGCCGAACCCGGGTGCTGTCTTGCGCGGAAAGGCGCAGGCCGGGCCAAAGGAGAAGCAGCAACAGGAGGAAGCGCATGGAAAATGGATTGATGGCCCAAGTTAAGGACAGGCAGCGCGTCTGCCGGAGATATTCCTCTTTGAACGGAATCCCGTATTTCTCCGGGAATGCCCCAATCATCGCCACTACCACACCGGGCAGCGCCGGGATACCGGCCAGGTAGCGCCTGAAGGGCGTTGATCCGAGATCTGAGATCCGAAATCCGAGATCTGCGATTCCTGTTGCGTACCTTCGATACGTGAGATTCCTCCCCTTCCTGCTCCTGTCGGGGCTTTCCGCTGCCGCGCAAAACACCTTTCCGGCGATCGGCAGCTGGCGCGAGCACCTGCCGTACAACAGCACCGTGGACCTGGCCGTGACGCCGGAGCGCATCTATGCCGCCACGCCCTACAGCCTGTTCACCGTGGACCGCGAAAGCGGCGAGGTGGAGCGCCGCAGCAAGGTCGGCGGGCTTTCCGAGACGGGCATCCGCACGATCCGCTACGACGAGGGGGCGGGCAAGCTGTATATCGGCTACACGAACTCCAACATCGACGTGCTCACCACCGGAGGCATCCGCAACATCCCCGACCTACTGCGCGAGTCGGTGTCGGGCGACAAGACCGTGTACGACTTCTTCCCCGCCGGCGACGTCTGCTATGTGGCCACCGGCCTCGGCATCTGGGTGCTCGACGCGGAGCGTTATGAAACGAAGGACTCCTGGTTCATCGGCAACAACGGGGGCTACGTGCCTACCTACATGGTGAGCCGCGACAACGAATACATCTGGGCCGCCACGGCCGAAGGGCTGAAGCGCACGCCCCGCAACAACGCCACGCCCTCCGACTTCCGCACCTGGGAAACGGTGTCAGGCACCGGCGGGCTGCCCGCCGGCCGTGCCAGCGGGGTTGCCGTCATCGGCGGCCGCACCGTGGCGCTTGCGCGCGACACCGTATTTGTACGGAACGGCAACAGCTGGACGCTCTTTTATGCCAACGGCGATCCCATCGTTTCCATCAATGCCACCGAAGGCAGGCTCGCCGTGGCCCAGAGCTTCGTGCTCGGCGGCAGCAGCACGCGCGTGACGGTGCTCAATGCCGACGGCAGCGTGGCGCGCACAGCCACTAATTCGCCGGTGCTCTCCTACCCGCAGGAAGGCGCCCTCGCCGGCCCCGACCTCTGGGTGGCCGATCTTTACGGCGGCCTCTCGCGCTGGAATGCGGCGGGCGTGGAGCAGTTCAAGCCCAACGGCCCCGATGGCATCGCCACGGGCGAGATGACCGTGTACAACGGCACGCTCTGGGCCGCAGCCGGCTCCGTCAACGAATCCTGGAACTACCAGTACAACCGCAACGGGGTATACCAATACAAGGAAGGTCAGTGGACCAACTACAACCAGTTCCGCCTCCCCGGTCTCGATACCGTGATGGACGTTCTCACCGTGGCCGTGGACCCGCGCGACGAAAGCCTCTGGGCCGGCTCTTACGGGGGCGGCCTCGTACACTATACCGGCCCCGGCACGTATTCCATTTTCAAGCAGAACTCCCCCATCGGCCCCACCGTGGGCGACCCTACGAGCTACCGCGTGGCGGGCCTCGCCTTCGACCAGAACAACAACCTGTGGGTGGCCAACTACGGCGCCATCAACTTCCTCCACGTACGCAAGACCGACGGCACCTGGAGCTCCTTTGCCGCGCCCTTCTTCCTCAACGAAAACGCCGCGGCCTCGATCGTGGTCGACAACTCCGACCAGCTGTGGATCCTGTCGCCCAAGGGCAACGGGGTGCTGGCCTATAACCACGGTGCCTCCATCGAAAGCGCCGGCGACGACCGCTGGCGCCTCTTCCGCTCCGGCGCGGGCAACGGCAACCTCCCCGCGGGCGAGCCGCTGTGCCTGGCGAAGGACCGTTCCGGCTTTATCTGGGTGGGCACCACCGACGGCGTCGCCGTGATCCAGTGCGCCGAGTCGGTGTTCTTCGGGGGCTGCGAAGCCACGTTGCCTATTGTGAAGGGCGAGACCAACTTCGCCAACTACCTGTTCAAGGGCGAGGAAGTGCGCAGCATCGCCGTGGACGGCGCCGACCGCAAGTGGGTCGGCACGCGCAACGGGCTCTGGCTCATCTCGCCCGACGGCGACGCGCGCCTCGCGCACTTCACCGAGGAGAACAGCCCGCTGCTCTCCAACGACATCAAGCGTGTGGCCATCGACGGCCGCACGGGCGAGGTCTTCGTGTCGACGGCCAAGGGCATCTGCTCCTTCCGTGCCGGCGCCACCGAGGGCGTGGAAACGTACGATTCGCTGAAGGTGTTCCCGAACCCCGTGCCGCCCGGCTATGGCGGCACCATCGCCATCCGCGGCCTCAAGGAGAACAGCATCGTCAAGATCGCGGAGCTCAACGGCCGCCTCGTGTACCAAACGCGCTCCCTCGGCGGCCAGGCCGTGTGGAACGGCCGCGATTACGCCGGCCGCAGCATCGCCTCGGGCGTGTACCTGGTGCTGGTAACGGATGAAGGACAGGAGGAGCGTACGGCAGGGAAGATCGTGGTGATCGGGCGATAGGCCTCGGCCTCAGGGATCCGTCTTTCTGGAGGGGGCGTATCGACGCGACCGGGAGATCTTCCTTCCTGAGGGACGTAACGACGCGACCAGGGATCCTCCTTCCGGAGGGGCGTAACGACGATCGGTCGGGAGATCCTTCTTCCGGAGGGGCGTAACGACGATCGGTCGGGAGATCCTTCTTCCGGAGGGGCGTAACGACGCGCCATGGCGCGTCGCAACCGGCGTCGTAAGGAGGCCGGCGTAGGGAGGGAAAAAACCCACTGAAAGGGGGGTAAATCCTCATCCGGAGCCGCCGCCACGGCTCGTACCTTGGTACGATGAAGAAACCTTACGAAGACTTCCGCAGGGTCACCACGCGGCTCGCGGGATACGACTACGCGCAGGACGGCACCTACTTCGTAACGCTCTGCACGCAACACCGGCAACGCACGCTCGGAATCCTCAGGAACGGAAGCCTCGCGCCCAGCGAAATCGGCAAGGTCGCCATCCGAAACTGGGAAAGCATACCGGATCGCTTCCCCTTCATCCTTCTGGACACCTTCCAGCTGATGCCCGACCACCTGCACGCCATCCTGAGCATCGACAGATCCCGATCCGGCGTACGCCTGCTCCAGGAGGTCCGGCCGGGCCTGCTCGACCGGTCGCAAACGAACCGCTTCGGCCCGCAACGGCAGAACCTTCCCTGCGTGATCGGCGCCTTCAAAGCATCCGTAAAAAACTACGCAAACAAAACCGGTATCCCCTTCGCCTGGCAACCGCGCTACCACGAACACATTATCCGCGACGCCCAGGCGCTGGATAACATCCGCGCGTATATCCGCAACAATCCGTTAAAAGGGTAAGTGATCGGGCGGTGAAGGGGATGTATCATGATGCGTCCCAACGGGTGGGCGGATCGGAAGTCGTATAATCGCGCGACGACGCGCCGCGGGTACCGATAATTAACGGCAACGCAACAGAATACCGCCCCTAAAACCCGCTCCCGTTGCGGGTTTCATCGTACCTTTCCCCATGCTTCAGAAGACCAAAGGCATCGTGCTCCGCAACGTCAAATACGGCGAAACCAGCCTCGTGGTGACCTGCTTCACGGAAGGCTTCGGCCTCCAGTCCTATATCGTAAACGGCGTGCGCCAGGCCTCCAACCGGGGCACCGCCAAGGCCGCCTGCTTCCAGCCCGGCGCCCTCCTCGACCTCGTGGTGTACCACAACCAGTTCCGCAACCTGAACCGCATCAGGGAATTCAAGTGGGCGCACCTCTACCAGCACCTCCTCTCCGACGTGCTCAAAAACGCCGTGGCCCTCTTCTGCATCGAGCTGCTCAACAAAAGCCTCAAGGAACCCGAACCCAACGCCGAGCTCTTTTACTTCGCCGAAGATGCCCTGCTCCACCTCGATACCGCGGCACCGGCCGTTACGGCCAACTTCCCCCTCTTCTTCGCGCTGCACCTGCCCGTTTTCTTCGGTTTCCGCATTGCCGACGAATATTCCGAAGAACTACCTTACCTCGACCTGAAGGAAGGCACCTTCGTACCCGAGCAACCGCGCCACCCGCATTTCCTCGAAGGCCGCGCCGCCGAAGCGGTGGCCCACATCCTCAAGGTGCTGCAACCCGAAGAGCTCGCAGAGGTGCGCCTCACGCAAGACCTGCGCCGCAGCATCCTGCAGCAGCTCGAGCTCTACTACGCCCTGCACCTGCCCGAGTTCGGCACGCTGCGCACCCTGCCCGTGCTCAAAGAGATCTCCGGCTGACGAAAGCCGCTAGCTTTGCCGCATGATCCAGGAAGTTCCCGCAGCCGCCGTGTGGCCCCTCCGTCACGAGGTTATGTACCCGGACCTCGACTTCGAGCGGATCAAATTGCCCGACGACGCCTCCGGCAGGCACCTTGGTCTGTTCGAGGGCGACGTCCTGGTCAGCGTCATCTCCCTGTTTCGCCGGGGCGATGCGCTGCAGTTCCGGAAATTCGCGACGCTGCAGCCATACCAGGGAAAGGGCTATGGATCGCGCCTGCTCGCGCACGTGCTGGAAGAGGCACAAACCGGCGGTGTGCGCCGTGTGTGGTGCAACGCCCGGCGCAACGCGTCAGGCTTTTACGCGCGCTTCGGCTTTCGGGAAACGGCGGAGACCTTTTTCAAGGACGGTTATGAATTTGTGGTGATGGAACGCTTGCTGGAGCAATAGCGACGACCGGCCGCTAACCGGGCGCGGCAAGGAACACCGGTAAAACGGAGTATACGTATTCACCCGGAGCGGGTGCGTAAGGGCGAAACAAACCGCACATCAGGGCAAGATGCCGACCGGGCGACCCCTACGCGATCCGTGCTACCGAAAGATCTTCTTCCTGCAACAGCAGCACACCCGGCCGCTTGCCTTTCCCGAACGCGCCGAGCTCCCCCTCTTTATTCAGGGCTTTCGCGCCGTTCAGGGTCGCCCACTGCAGCATTTCCTCCAGCGGAACCTTCGGGAAGTGTTGGCGCAGCGCGCGCAGCTCGTCGTGAATGCCCAGGCTCCAGTTGGAAGCCAGCGAGTCGGTACCCAGTACGATGGGCGCCCCGGCGCTGCGCAGTAGTTCTACGGGTGGCACCTGCCGCTCGATATACAGGTTGGCGTTGATGCACAGGCAGAAGAAAGTAGTGTCCGCAGGGCTTTGCTCCAGCGCATAGGCTACGTCGGCTGCAGGAATGAACGTGTTGTGGACGAGGATGCGCCGTGCGGCCTCCGACAGCCTGTTGAAATAGCCGCGCAAGCTCGATCGGCCCGTGGGTACATGGTGCGTGTTGTCGACGCCCAGGTATTGATACATATCTACAAACGGCCCGGTGCCGCGCTCCATGAACTCGTCCTCGAACGGCGTTTCCTGGTTGTGCACCGAGATGACCTTCCCGGCAAACCCCGGCCCGATGCGTTCCCACAGCGCTTCCGAAACGGTGTATGAAGCATGCGGCACGATGGCGGCAGGTCCGCAGCCGGCGAATGCATCCACCACGGCAAGGGCCCTCCCGTAGCTGCCTTCCGCACTGCCGGGCGCCCAGCCGAGCACCTCCACGAAGTTGCAGTAGGCAAGCGCGCTCTGCCGCTTCGTGGCCGCGGTATCCGACGTATTGGAGATGTCGCCGACGGCCATGATCCCGTTGCGCCGCATTTCGGCATCGGCCGCTCCGATGGCGGCGGCAATGACCTCCGGATCCGCGGCCCTGCCCCCGATCACGCCTTTTACAAACGCCACCAGCCCTGTAGCCTCGGGCAGCTGCCCTTTCATATGACTGAGCTCCAGGTGACAATGACAGTTGACGAAGCCGGGCGTGAGGATACCGTCGAGCACCTCGGCGCCGGGGGCCTTGGAAAGGGGCACCAGGGCTTCCACGGTGCCGTCGGCGGCGAGCACGAGCGCAGTATCGGTATGAAAACGGGAGCCATCGAAGATGCGTGGGGCAGTGAGTGTGCGGAAGGACATGGGGCGAATGTAGCCCCGATATCCGAGAGAAGGTACGCGGATGGGACCGATGCAGCGGATCGGCACACGTGGCCCTTGCGTTACATATCCGTACGCATCCGTTCGATCCGCTGCATCGGCGTTCCTTCTCAACCGCCGCTTGCGGCGCCGATTGCCGTACCTTTGCCGCCCTATGCTGGATAAACTCGAAGCCATCAACGCCCGTTTTCAGGACATCGGCGTGGCCCTCACCAACCCCGAGATCATCGGCGACTCCAGGAAGTTCGGGGCGCTGAGCAAGGAATACCGGAGCCTCGAAAAGATCGTAGGCGCCTATAACGACTACCGCAAGGTGCTCGAGGACGTGGCCTTCTACCGCGAGGCCCTCAACGGCAGCGACGAAGAGCTCCGCGAGCTGGCGAAGGCCGAGCTGCCCGAAACCGAGGAGCGCCAGGCTAAAATGGAAGCGTCCATCCGCCAGATGCTGATCCCCAAAGACCCGCAGGACGAGAAGAACGCCATCATCGAGGTACGTGCCGGCACCGGCGGCGACGAGGCCTCGCTCTTTGCCGGCGACCTCGCGCGCATGTACATCAAATATTGCGAGCAGCGCGGCTTCCGTACGGCCGTCCTTTCCGAGACCGAGGGCACCGTGGGTGGTTATAAGGAGATCCAGATCGAGGTGGTGGGCGACGACGTGTACGGCACCCTCAAATTCGAGAGCGGCGTGCACCGCGTGCAGCGGGTACCGGCAACCGAAACGCAGGGCCGTGTGCATACCTCTGCCGCCACGGTTGCCGTGATGCCGGAGGCCGAAGAGATCGACTTCGAGCTCAAGGATAGCGATGTGAAGATGGAAACGGCCCGCTCGGGCGGCGCCGGCGGCCAGAATGTGAACAAGGTGGAAACGAAGGTGCTGCTCACCCATATTCCTACGGGCACGGTGGTGATCTGCCAGACGGAGCGCACCCAGCTCGGCAACCGCGAAAAGGCCATGCAGATGCTGCGGACCCGGCTGTACGAGGAGCAGGTGCGCAAGCAGGAAGAAGAGATCGCGCGGCACCGCAAGAGCCTGGTGGCCTCCGGCGACCGGTCGGCCAAGATCCGCACGTACAACTTTCCGCAGGGCCGCGTAACCGACCACCGCATCGGCATGACCCTCTACAACCTGCAGGACGTGCTCAACGGGAACATCCAGGAGCTCATCGATGCGCTGCAGTTTGCGGAGAACGCCGAAAAAATGGTCGGCAGCACTGCGAACTAATGGATTCCTTTAGATATAACTCGTTGCTTTTGAATAGTGTAGAAAGATGAGCTTGCCATTACCCACTTTTTTGAGGAATCTTGTAGAACGAAGTACACAACCGTCTTCTTAACAAAGACGAAACAAGGCTTCAAAAAACTGGCATCATTTTTACTACTTATACTGTGTCGGTTGATGACGCAGTTCTTTAGAGAAAAGCAGCTTTGAAAGAAGGTAAAACGAATCAAAAGTGGCTTTTTGAAACTATTAACAAGAATGAGCAAACAACTGGCAACAATTTTGCGTTAGATAATACAACAACAAGAAATCAAGAATCTCTCACATAAGCAGTCAATTTTCTCATAAGCAGTTAGTTTTGGTTGCGACCCCTGTTTCTACAGGGGTTTATTTTTTTATATAACCCCCGACAACTCACTGGAGCATTGCTGCAAAAAAAGCAGCCCGACTGACAAGAAGCATTGGTAAACGGACTGTTGCACTGTCGAACTGGCAATAACTAATTGAACGAGCCCCGGCCGATGCGCCGGGGCTCGCTTCTTTATCTGGTGAGGCAACAATCGTTAAGCAATATTCCTGCGCCTGCCGGTCCACCGGGGCAGCAGCCACAGCCAGGCCCAGAGCCCGGTACCGATTCCGACAACATCCGCCACCCAGTCCCAGAGGTCGAAGGAGCGATGGGGGATCCAGCGGTCCTGCACAAACTCTACCGCTCCGCCGTATGCCGTCAGCAGGGCCGCGATGAGGAACAGGGAGCGCACGGAGCGGTAAGGGCCGCACCAGCACAGCAGCAGGGCCAGGAGGCCGAAGAGTCCGATGTGCACCCATTTGTCGAAGAAGATGCGGTCAAGCCAATCCTCTTTCGGAAAGGCGGTGCCGGGCATGGTGAAGAGGTAGCAGCAAAGCAGGAAGTAAGCGGCGGTGAGCCCGATGCGAAGAGAGCGCGACATGCTGCAAGCTACGGGAGAATGGGTGGAAGAATGCTGAGAAGGTTACGGGTTCCGCCCCCGTTGTCTTCCCATAGCGGAGCGGGGCCTTGTCATCCCGTAGCGCAGCGAAGGGAAAAAGGAAAGGGCTTTAGACAAAGCCCTTGGTAACCAACTATGAGATCACTCCATTCGCCAAAAAGAAATGATCATAAACAGATACGTGAAGAAGCGGAGGCTGGTTTTCCGGATGCAAAAATTGCCAGCCGGCGTGTGCGCGCAGAAGACGCCAGGCCGGACACTGCCGACGAAGAAACCAAAGACGCGCAATGCAAATGAGTCAGGAAAGAAAAAGGGAAACGTCCTACCTGAGCAGATCTGAGATCCAAGATCCGAGATCTGCGATCCTCCTTAGAGGTCGCCGTAGACGTACATCTTCTCGAGGGTGGGGTTCACGCTGCCGCCGTGGGGCTCGAGGGTGATGGCGAAGGCCTGGGCAGCCTGCACGCCTTTCATCTTGATGAGGAGCTGCTCCTGGCGGAAGTCGAACACGCCGAGATCTACCGGCTTACCGTTGAGGAGGGCCCAGAGTTGGTACTGCTCCGTGGAGGCTGGGCGCGGGAGGTTCTTGACCATCATGTATACGTCGCGCGAGGTCGAATCCCAGAACACCATTACCTGCGACTTCGGTGCCTTGGGCGTTCCGTTGAGGGAAGCCATCTTCACGGCGGGGTTGCGCAGTGTATTGGCCTGATCCTGCAGGTCGGCGAGCCGGGCGCGCGCCTCGGTCAATTGCTGCTGGGTCTCCTGGCCGTTGCGCACGGAGGCCTGGAGGTCCTGGTTCTGCTGGCGGAGCTGCGCGGCCCAGAACAGGGAGCCGGCGGCTACCAGCACCGAGGCTGCCGCTGCCCACTTCCAGGGGTTCATCCGGCGCACGGGCGCCTCGTGGGCGAAGCCGTCGCCATCGACCGGCACGATGCGCTCGGCCTGCAGGGCCGCCTTCACCCGGGCCTTCAGGGCCACCGGCGGGGCGGGCGCGTCGGCCAGCAGCTGTTCTTCCAGCTGCTGCTCGAAGCGGTCGCGGGCTTCGGCGATCTCGGGATATTGGGCGCTGTACGACTCGAACTCCCGGCGCTCCTCATCGGAGGCGAGGCCGAGCACGTAGCTCTCAATAATGCCGCTCGATATGTATTCTTTTACGTTCACGTTGTTACGATAGCATGGTGCGCAGCTGCGACAGTGCAGTGCGTAGGCGGGTTTTAACCGTACCCAGCGGTATGTTCAGGGCCTTCGCAATCTGGTCGTGCGTATAGCCCTGGTAATAAGACAGATCGATCAGCTGCCGTTGCTCGTCCTTGAGTCGCGACAGGGTCTTCTTCAGACCATAGTCGTCGATCCCGGGGCGCACCGCGGGGTGGCTCGACTCGCTCACGTCGAGCGAGGTCTGCCGCAGCGATTGCTGGTAGCCTTTGGACCGCACCTTATCGATGGCGGCGTTCCGGGCCACATTGAGCATCCAGGTAAAGAGCCTTCCCTTGAGCGCATCGTAGGAGTCAATTTTGCGCCAGATCGACACAAACACCTCCTGCAGCACATCCTGCGCAAGCTCCTCATCGGCCACTACCTGCCGGACCACGCCATACAGCGCACCCGAGTAGTGCTCGTAGAGGTAACTGAACGCCCCTTCGTCTTTCTGACGTAAAAGGGTCACCAGCTCGCCTTCCGGATATGTGGTTTTGGCGCTCAAAAGTTGGTTCTTAGTGATCCGTTGCCCGATCTGTTTTAATTACGGTAAATGAATGCGGTTTGGATTTAGCCTACTAAAGATTGATAGGCGGGAGCGTCCATAAGCCCGTCCACTGCGGCAATATCGTCGATGCGCATCCGCACCATCCAGCCGTCGCCGTAGGGGTCTGTGTTCACGAGTTCGGGGTTGGCGGCCAGCTTGGGGTTTACTTCCAGGATGGTGCCGCTGAGGGGGAGGAACAGGTCGGAAACGGTCTTGACGGCCTCCACGGTACCGAACACGGTGCCTTCGGTGAGGGCCTGGCCAACAGTCTCCACTTCCACGTATACGATATCGCCCAGCTCGCGCTGCGCGAAATCAGTGATGCCCACGATCGCCTCGTCGCCTTCTACACGGATCCACTCATGGTCTTTGGTATAACGTACGTTCTCCGGAAAATTCATATGCTCGGTTTGGGGTGCAATATAAACCAGTTCGATATAAAAAGGTTTAGAGGGTTTAGGAGGTTTAAAAGGTTAGACGACCTCAACCAACCCCTAAACCTCCTAAACTTTTCTCTTGACAAGCCTTGCCTTCAGTATGCGCATATCGGTGACAGGGCGGTCGCGGGGGGCGGTGGAGGTGGGGGTGGTGGCGATGCGGTCCACGACGTCGAGGCCTTCGAGCACTTCGCCGAAGACGGTATAGTTGCCATCGAGCTGCGGGGTGCCTCCGGTGGACTTATAGATGGCCCGGCGGTCGGGCGGGATCTTGCGGCCCTGCAGGCGCGCCACTTCTATGGAGTCCATCTCGGCGTCGGTAAAGGTGCGGCCCTGTACGATGTAGAACTGGCTGGCGGAAGAGTAGCGGAGCGGGTTGGGGCCATCGCCCTCGCGGGCGGCAGCCAGCACACCCTTGCGGTGAAAGAGGGTGGCACGGAGTTCGGCGGGGATGAGGTAGCCCGGCCCGCCATTGCCCAGCCCCTGCCCGGCAGCGACGCGGCGGCTGTTGGGATCGCCGCTTTGGATCATGAACCCTTTGATCACCCGGTGAAACAGCACGCTGTCGTAATAGCCGCTTTTGACAAGCCGCAGGAAGTTGTCGCGGTGGTAAGGCGTGGAGTCGGAAAGGCGGAGCACGATGCGCCCCTCCGTGGTGGTCAGCTCCACGTCACGCTTGTAGTCGCGGCGTTTGAGCTTGACGTTTTGTTGGGCGGAGGCGCCGAGTGTGGCAACGAGGATCAGTGTGAGAAGTAAGCTGCGCATGAACGAAAGATAATCGTGAATCGGCAATCGGCAATCGCGAACAGGCAGTGCAGCATCGAGGCTTTGCGTTCACCACCCGGATCCCGGTAGCCGGGATGGATCCATTTTAACGCAAAGGCGCGAAGTCCTTCGACAAGCTCAGGATGACAAGGTCGTTTAGGGCCTAAGTCGCTGAATTAGGGTAGCTACGCCCCGGCAGTAGGCGCAGTTTTCGAGGGAGCGAGGAGGAAAGGCCCGCGGGCGGGCCACATAGGATACGCTCCCTGCCGTTGACAGGTTCCTGGATGATTCACGCCCACGGGCCTCGAACCCGGGGACACCCAAATCTGAAATCTGAAATCATACATCTGAAATCTGAAATCCCAGATCCCACATCCGAGATCTCAGATCTCAGATCCCCCCAGCTCGTGGCTCTGGAAATAGAGCAGTATATGGTCTTTCAGGAAGGCTTCCTGCTCGTGGGGCATCAGGGCGGGCATCGGCTTCAGCTGCCGGAAGTGGGGCCAGCCGTCGGCGTCGAGGCCGCCAAGCTCGTAGTAGCCGCTGGGCGTCAGCACCGTGCAGATGGCAATGTGCATGAGGTCCTGCTTCTGCTCTTTGGAGAACTTCTTCCGGATCGACCCCAGCTCCTGGATACCGATCAGGAAGAGTACCGTTTCCACGTCGGGCTTTTTGCCGAAGCGCTCCATCAGCTGCTCCTCCAGCTTCCACCACCGCACCTGCAGGTCGTCGTTCATTTGCATGGCGCAAAAGTAATGGGAGAATAGGTTTAGAAGGTTTAGGGGGTTCAGGAGGTTGAGAAGGTTGCATGCGCCAGCCACCCCCCTAAACCTTCTAAACCTCCTAAACCCTTCTCCTTATCTTTGACGACCTTTAAAAAGACCCGATTATGCTGCAACTGGCCGTCCTGCGCAACGACACGGCAAAAGTGAAAGAGCGCCTCGCCGTAAAAAATTTCAAGGAGCCGGAGCTCGTAGACCAGATCATCGCCCTCGACGATGAGCGGCGCAAGCTCTCGTTCCAGTTCGACGATACGAAGGCGAAGGTCAACGCCACTTCCAAAGAGATCGGCGGGCTCATGGCCAAGGGCCAGAAGGAAGAAGCGGAGGCCAAAAAAGCGGACGTAGAGACCTTCAAGAAGACCCTGGCCCCCATTGAGCAGCAGCTGGCGAGTACGGAGCAACAGCTCACCGAGCTCCTCCTCCGCCTGCCCAACCTACCGTCGGAGCTCGTGCCGCCCGGCAAGACGCCCGAAGAGAACGTAGAAGTACGGAGCGGCGGCTCGAAGCCCGAGCTGCCCGCCGGCGCCGTGCCCCACTGGGACCTCGCGAAGCGCTACGACCTGATCGACTTCGAGCTGGGCAACAAGCTCACCGGCGCCGGATTCCCGGTGTATAAAGGCAACGGCGCGAAGCTGCAGCGCGCGCTCATCCAGTATTTCCTCGACTATAACGCAGCGGCCGGCTATATCGAGCACCAGGTGCCGCACCTCGTGAACGAGGCCTCGGCCTACGGCACCGGCCAGCTTCCCGACAAGGAAGGGCAGATGTACCACGCCACCGTCGACAACTTCTACCTGATCCCGACCTCGGAGGTGCCGCTCACCAATATTTACCGCGACGTCATCCTCAAAGACACGGACCTGCCGGTGCGCCTGACGGCCTATACGCCCTGCTTCCGCCGTGAGGCCGGCTCCTACGGCGCGCACGTGCGCGGCCTCAACCGCCTGCACCAGTTCGACAAGGTCGAGATCGTGCAACTCGTGCACCCGGCGCGCTCCTACGAAGTGCTCGACGAGATGGTGGCGCACGTGGAAAAGCTCGTGCAGTCGCTCGGCCTCCCCTACCGCATCCTGCGCCTCTGCGGCGGCGATATGAGCTTTGCCTCGGCCCTCACCTACGACTTCGAGGTGTGGAGCGCCGCCCAGGAGAAATGGCTCGAGGTAAGCTCGGTGTCGAACTTCGAAAGCTACCAGACCAACCGCATGAAGGCCCGCTTCAAGGAAGACGGCAAGACGCAGTTGCTGCACTCGCTCAATGGCTCCTCGCTCGCGCTGCCGCGCATCCTCGCCGCACTGCTCGAGAACAACCAGGACGGCAACGGCATCAAGCTCCCGCCCGTACTGCATCGCTATTTCGGCTCGGAGATGATCTAGTTTATTGGTCTATTTGTTTGTTGGTTAATTTGTAAGGGTCGCTTCAGGGCGACCTTTCTTTCTGATTCCCGCAGTCTCCGGATCTCATACTTCCATTATCCTCGCTACGTGGGACCGCCCGAATCCGAAATCCGAGATTTGACATCCCTTGTCGTGCGCCATCAACAGATCTTAGATCCGAGATCACCGATCTGAGATTCGAGATCTGTGATCTCCCCCGGGTTTATTACTTTTAGTGCACAAGCAACCTATTACATGAAGCAACTCCTTTTCTCCGCCGCACTGGCCGCCACGGTGCTCGCCTGCTCGCCGAAGACCCAGCCCGCCGCCACCAATACCAGCGGCACGCCTTCTTCCGGTACTTCTACTGCCAGCACCACGCCCGCGGCGCCTGCCGCCAACAGCCTGGTAACCGCCGGCCACCAGGTGTACAACGCCAAATGCGGCCGCTGCCACAACCTGAAAGATCCGGCCAACTACACGGCCGAACGCTGGGAGCCCATCCTGCAGAAGATGGCGCCCATGGCCAAGCTCAGCGCCGATGAAACCAGCCAGGTGCGTGCCTACGTGCAGGCCAACGCCAAAAAGTAGCACTACGATACCGTTTATGAAAGCCTTCCACCCGGAGGCTTTTTTTATGCGCCTGCCAAACGAACAACATCGTGTTAAGAGCGGTACAATTTTCTGTTAAGCCATGCCGTTAGAGGCATCGGCGGTGAAGCACATGGCCCGTCGCCGTTGTCTGTTACCCAAAATCAGTTTATGAAGAAAATCGTACTTGCCTGCCTTCCTGTTCTTTCCGCAACCCTTTCCCATGCCCAGCTCGATAAAGGCCGCGTCGGTATCGGCGGCACCTTTGGCGTCAGCACGAACAAGGTGGAAGCCACTCCCTTTTCTCCTGCCTACAGCACCACGCAGACGTACGTGAGCCCGTCGGTGAGCCTCTTCGTGCGCAACAATGTGGCGCTGGGCCTGCACGGCTATTACAGCAACGGCACGGATAACAACAACGGGCCCGGCTTCGAGAATACGAACCGCAGCTACGGCGGGGGCATCAGCCTGCGTAAGTTCTGGCCGATCGCCAACAACTTTTTTGTATTCGGACAAACCGGTATCAATGTACAGGCAGGCAAAGGCACCTATTGGCAGAACGGCATGCAGGAGGTCCGCAACCGCGCTTTTGGCGCCAATGCCTACCTCTACCCGGGCATCAGCTACCTGTTCCGGGACCGCTTCCAGCTCGAAGCGAGCCTGACCAACCTGTTGAATATCTCCTATACGCAAAACACGACCAATAACCCGTCGAACCCCAACGTGCAGCAAAAAAGCAGCGCGCTGAATCTCTCGACGAGCGCCGCGACACAAAACCCGCTTTCGGTGGGCTTCAGCGTTCTGCTGGGCAAGCGCCGCTCATAAACCCGGAAATCATTGGATCGCAAGAGCCGTGGCAGCCTCCGCAGGACCTGTCGCGGCTCTTGCTCGTTTATTCATCACGTAGAACCAGACCGGCGGCACGAGCGCCAGCAGCATCATTCCGGGATAGCCCGTGGGCATCTGCGGTGCGTCGTCGTGGTGCCGGAGCACCTGGTATTTGCGCGAGGCCAGGTAGTGATGGTCGCTATGGCGGCTCAGCTCGAAGAGCATCACCCGCCCGATGACATGGCTCGAGTTCCAGCTATGTGCCGGCAATGCCCGCTCGTAGCCGCCGGCGGTGGCCTTGCGCTGCAGGCCGTAGTGCTCGATGTAGTTGACCGTTTCGAGCAGCAGGATGCCCAGGAGCGCCGCCACCAGGAATGCGCCAAGCGCCGCGGCGCCGAATGCCGCGCCCACCAGCACGAGCAGGGCCGCCTGCACGAGCACGAATACGAGCACCGCGTTACGCCACGAGAACGTTCCCGCGCCTTCCTTTCGGGCCTCCGCTCCCGCGATGTGCCAGGCGCTCTTCAGCGAGCCCGCGATGGAGCGCCACCAGAAGGGATAGAGTGCCTCGCCGTAGCGGGCGCTACTTGGGTCTTCGGGCGTGGCCACCCGCTTGTGGTGCCCCTTGTTGTGCTCGATATAAAAGTGCATGTAGAGCGAGGAAAGCAGCAGGGTGAGCGCAAGGGCCCGCTCCGACTTCTTTACCCGGTGCCCGAGCTCGTGGCCCACGTTGATGCCGAAAGTGCCGCATAGGAGGCCCATCACGGCCGTGCGGCCTGCGAGGTCGGCGCCGGAGAGCGGCTCCGTAGAAATGCCCTGCAGGAAGAGCGCGAGCGCGCCCCACTGCATCGGCACGATGGCGTAGAGCAGCCAGTCGTAGACGGGATTGCGGCGCGCGAGCTCTTCGCCAGCGGCCGAGAGGTTGCGCGGGTCGGGACGCAGCAGCAGCTCGAGGAGGGGAACAACCACGAAGGAATACAGCACCGGCAGCCACACCACGAGGCCCGTGCCCGTAAAGGCCCGGAGCGCACCGACATAGATCAGCAGCGGGGAAGCATATTTGAAGACACGGAAGGAGCTCATGGCGCTCTGCGGGTTTATTGGTTTATTGGTCTATTCGTTTATTGGTCTATTGGTAAGGGGTCGCTTAAAGAGCGGAAGTCATTGCGAGTCCCGACTTCTAAGGGATAAACTTCGCGAAGCAATCTCCTGCGTTTCGCAGAGTGATCGCAGCTGGCCTTGTTGTATCTTCCTCAGTTCATCTTTCCCGCTCACCCGCTCACCCGCTCACCCGCTCACCCGCTCACCCGCTCACCCGCTCACCCGCTCACCCGCTCACCCGCTCACCCGCTCACCCGCTCACCCGCTCACCTGCTCACCCGCTCACCCGAAGTTAAGAACGTTAAATTAGATCCCCGGCTGCGGGCACAATAAACGGACGCGCTATCTTGCCGTCACACAGTTCCGAAAAGCTCCCCATGGCTACCCAACAACAGAAGAACCAACACCTCCTTTGGCGCACCGGCTTTGGTCCTGCGGCCGGGCAGCTCGCCCGCCTCGGCAGCAGCACGCCCGACGCCCTCTACCGCGAGATCCGCAGCCAGAGTGCCGCCGAGCCCGCGTACATCGACGTAATGGACGATTACCTCCGCATGGTCTACATCGACATGAAGGCCCCCGGCCAGCCAAAGTTCGTCCTCGACGCCGCAGCGAAGAAAAAGATGCTGCTTAGCAACAAGGCGGGCATCCAGAAGATCAACCTGAACTGGATCGCGGAGATGGTGAACAGCCCCGCGCAGCTGCGGGAGAAGATGGCGCTCTTCTGGCACGGCCACTTTGCCACGCGCGTCTACAACGTCTACTTTCAGCAGCTCCTCCTCCACAGCACCCGAAAGCATGCCCTCGGCTCCTTCCGCACCCTGCTGCACGAGGTGTCGAAGTCGGCCGCCATGCTCAACTTCCTCAACGCCCAGAGCAACCGCAAGGCGAGCCCCAACGAGAACTTCGCCCGCGAGGTGATGGAGCTCTTTACCCTCGGCCGCGGCAACTACACGGAGCGCGACATCAAGGAGGCGGCCCGTGCCTTTACCGGCTGGGGGGCCAACTTCAAGGGCGAGTTCCAGATGCGGCCGCAGTACCACGACGACGGACCCAAAACGGTCTTCGGGAAAACGGCCAACTACACCGGCGAGCAGGTGCTCGACCTCCTGCTGGAGCAGAAGGCGACGGCCCGCTACATCACCGGCAAGATCTACCGCTACCTGGTGAGCGAAACGCCCGACACTACGCGGATCAACGCGCTGGCCGACCGTTTCTACGCCAACGACTACCATATCGGCAAGCTGCTCGACGACATTTTCACGGCGGATTGGTTCTATGCCGACAAGTATATCGGTGCCCGGATCAAATCGCCGATCGACCTGATCGCAGGCATGCAGCGGATACTGCCGATGACCTTCCAGGACCGGGGCATCCTCCTCGACCTGCAGCGCATCCTCGGACAAATCCTCTTTTCGCCGCCCAACGTGGCCGGCTGGCCAGGCGGCCGCACCTGGATCGACTCGGCCTCGCTGATGGCACGGATGCGCCTCCCGAGGATGATCACGGAACGGGATGTGCTCGATCTGAAGCCGAAAGGCGACGATGACCTGGGCGGCGGCGTGGCCGGCGCCACCATCTTCGCCAAGGGTAAGGTGCGTGCGCTGGACAAGGACAAGAGCCAGATCGCCGTGGCCATCGACTGGAAGGACTTTCAGAAGCACTTCGAAAAGGTGCCGCGTACCGAGCTCGTGCCGGCACTCGCCGGGGCGCTTCTCCAAACGCCGATGCAGGTACCGCCCTCGCTGCTCGACAGCTATACCGACGCCTCCTCGCGCGAGTCGTTCATCCGGACCACCGCCATCCAGCTGATGTGCCTGCCGGAGTATCAGCTGTGTTAAGGTGAGCGGTCAACGGGTGAGCAAGTGAGCCCGTTGACCGCTCGAAAATTGCTCACCGCTCACTTGCTCACCCGTTCACTTTTTTGATCATGCTGTTCAAACGCAGAGAATTCCTACAGGTAGGCTCCCTCGCCACCGCCTCGCTCTTCCTGCCCAAGTTCCTCAAGGCCTTTGAGGCGCCCGCTTTCGTGCCCCCCGGCAACAAGGTGCTGGTGGTGCTCCAGCTCGGCGGCGGCAACGACGGCCTCAACACCGTAGTGCCCGTGCGCAACGACATCTATTACCGTTCGCGCCCGAAGCTGGCCCTTGCCCGCGAAAAGACCATTGCCCTGACCGACGAGGCCGGCCTGCACCCGGCGCTGCCGTCCTTCGCCGATGCCTATCACAATGGCAACATGGTGCTGCTCAACGGCGTCGGTTATCCCAACCCCGAGCGCTCACACTTCCGGAGCATGGACATCTGGCACAGCGGTAGCCACAGCCATCAATACATCAACACCGGCTGGGTAGGTCGTTACCTCGACGCGCAATGCAACGGCTGCGCGCGCCCGACGCAGGCCCTCGAGTTCGACGATACGCTGAGCCTCGCCCTCAAGGGGGAACAGATGAATGGCCTTGCCCTGCGCGACCCGCGCTCGCTGGCAGGCACCACCAACGAGAAGTTCTTCCGCGACGTCACGCAGCAGCATATCGACCACCACGGCCACGAGCAGCCCGCTGACTACCTCTACAAGACCCTCTCGAGCACCCTCTCCGGCGCCGAATACATCTACAAGAACTCGAAGCTCCGGGGCACGCAGGCCAGCTATCCCAACACCGCTTTGGGCAAACGCTTCCGGATCATTGGCTCACTCGTGCTTTCCGACATCGATACGAAAGTCTACTACGTCTCGCTTTCCGGCTTCGACACGCACATCAACCAGGAGGTCACGCATGCGCGTGCGCTGAAGGAGGTCAACGACGCCGTGGACGCCTTCCTCAAGGACATGAAGGCGAACGGCCGCTTTGACGACGTGCTGCTGATGACCTTCTCGGAATTCGGACGGCGCGTGGCCCAGAACGCCTCTGCCGGCACCGATCATGGGGCTGCCAACAACATGTTCCTCTTCGGCGGGGGCCTTAAGCAGAAAGGCATGCTGAACCCCATGTCGGACCTCACGGATCTCGACAACGGCGACCTCAAGTACCAGCTCGACTTCAAGCAGGTTTATGCCACCGTACTTAAAAAGTGGCTCGGCACCGACGATAAGGCCGTGCTGGGCGAGCAGTTCAGCCACCTCAAGTTCATCTGACCTCTCCCCCGGCCCCTCTCCAAAGGAGAGGGGTGACTCTGTGTGACGGAACTACAGTAGGCGCCTTTTCTTTACGTTGACGTTCTCTAATGCAAAAGCCCCGGCATCTTCGATGCCGGGGCTTTTGCATTAGGACCTAAAGAAGGCTTCAAAGAGAAAGTACTGATGAAGAGAGTCACCCCTCTCCCCCGGAGAGGGGCCGGGGGTGAGGCAGAAATATATAAGGATCCGTTAAACGCCGCGCCGGTTGTGGGGTCGAAGCGGTACCGTAAAGTTCCTGCTGCCATGCCTACCAACGATCAAAAGTGCCGGCACCTGCTCTGGCGCGCCGGATTTGGCCCCTCGGCCGACAGCCTCGCCGACAGTGCCGCGCAACAACCCGGGGCGCTCTATGCCGCCCTCCGCGCCGCCTCCGCCGCCCGCCCGGCCTATATCAACGTCATCGACGAGTCGCTGCGCCGCCTCGTTGCCGACCGGGCCGAGGCAGGCCGGCTGCAAGCCCCCGACACCCGCCGGATGCTGCGCGAAAAAAGCCGCGAAGGCATCCGCGCCCTCAACCTCACCTGGCTCTACCAGCTCATTGAAAGCCCCGCCCAGCTGCGCGAGAAGATGGCCTTCTTCTGGCATGGCCACTTCGCCGCGCGCAATCAGAACGTGCTGCACCAGCAGGGCCTCCTCGACCTCCTCCGTGTGAATGCCCTCGGCTCCTTCCGCACGCTGCTGCACGAAGTATCGAAGTCGGGCGCCATGCTCCAGTTCCTCAACGCCCAGCAAAACCGCAAAGACCATCCCAACGAGAACTTCGCCCGCGAGGTGATGGAGCTCTTTACGATGGGCCGCGGCCATTATACCGAGCGCGACATCAAGGAAGCCGCCCGCGCCTTCACCGGCTGGGGCGCCAACTACCGGGGCGACTTCCAGTTCCGCCGTGCCGCGCACGACGACGGCTCCAAGACCGTTTTCGGAAAGACGGGCGCTTTCGTGGGCGAAGACGTGCTCAATATGCTGCTGGAGCAAAAGCAGACGGCCCGGCACATCGCGGGCAAGCTATACCGCTTTTTCGTGCACGAAACGCCCGACGCCACGCATGTAGCCTGGCTCGCCGACCGGTTCTATAAAAATGATTACGACATCCAGAAGCTCCTGGACGACCTCTTCACTGCCGACTGGTTCTACGCCGAAAAAAACATCGGCACGCGCATCAAGAGCCCCGTAGAGCTCATTGCCGGTATCCAGCGCCTGCTGCCTATGAAGCTGCAGAACGAGGAAGCCCTCCTGCTGGTGCAGCGCCTGCTCGGGCAGGTCCTCTTCTACCCGCCCAACGTGGCCGGCTGGCCCGGCGGGCGAAGCTGGATCGACTCGTCGACGCTGATGACGCGGATGCGGATCCCGCTGCTGTTGCAGGACGGCGACGGCCTCGACCTGCGCCCCAAAGACGACGACGATACGAACGGCGGGCAGATGGAGGGCGGCGGCCGCGCAGGCCGGCCTATCTCGGCGCAGATCGAGTGGACGCGCTTCACCCGGCACTTCGACGCCGTGCCGCGTGCCGAGCTCATGGACCGCCTCACCCGCACCGTACTACAGGTGCCGCTGCGCGTGCCCGCCGCTTCGGTGAGCGCCTTTGCCGACGGCTCTGCCCGCGACGCTTTCGTACGCACCGCCACACTGCGGCTGATGGCCCTGCCGGAGTACCAGCTTTGCTAGTGGAGACGGTCCGAAAGCAGTCGGGAATCGGCAATCGCGAATCGGCAATAAAACCAAAGCGGTGGACGATCAAGGCTGCAGCAGCTCTTTTTTCATAAACAAACATTCACCAAACAATAGGCAACCGATGGAATGAGGAGGCCTTTCCCGATTCCCGATTGCCGATTCACGATCATGCTCATCCAACGCAGAACCTTCCTCCAAACAGGCTCGCTCGCTACGGCGGCGCTGATGGTCCCGAAGTTCCTCAAGGCCTTCGAGGCCCCCGCATTCGTTCCGCCCGGCAACAAGGTGCTGGTGGTGCTGCAGCTCAGCGGCGGCAACGACGGCCTCAACACCGTAGTGCCGGTACGCAACGACCTCTATTACCGGGAGCGGCCGCGCCTCGGCATCACCCGCGACAAAGCGCTGGGACTTTCCGACGAGGTGGGCCTGCACCCTGCGCTTCGCGCCTTTGCCGACGCCTGGCATGGCGGTGATCTGGCCATTCTCAACTCGGTGGGCTATCCGAACCCCGACCGCTCGCACTTCCGGAGCATGGACATCTGGCACTCCGCCGCCGCCGCCAACGAGTATGTGCATACCGGCTGGCTCGGCCGCTACCTCGACGCGCAGTGCGCCGGCTGCCCCCAGCCCACCCACGCCCTCGAGATCGACGACACGCTGAGCCTCGCCCTGAAAGGCGCCACCAGCAATGGCCTGGCGCTTACCGACCCGCGGCGCCTTTTCGGATCGGCCAACGAGCGCTACTTCAAGGAGATGACGAAGCAGCACGGCGGCCACCACGACGAAGAGCCCGTCGACTACCTGTACAAAACGATGGCACAGACGCTCTCCTCGGCCGATCATATCTACCGGCAGTCGCGGCTGCACCCTACCAGCGGTTCCTATCCGAACAGCAACCTCGGAAAGGACCTCAGGACCATCGCCTCGCTCATTTACTCCGAGATCAACACCAAGGTATACTACGTTTCGCTCGGCTCCTTCGATACGCACGTGAACCAGGAAGGGCAGCAGGGCCGCCTCTTCCAGGAGATGAACGATGCCGTTGGCGCCTTTGTAAAGGACCTGAAGGCCAACAACCGCTTCCAGGATGTGTTGCTCGTTACCTTTTCGGAGTTTGGACGCCGGGTGGCGCAGAACGCGTCCGGCGGCACCGACCACGGCACGGCCAACAATATGTTCCTGCTCGGCGGCGGGCTGAAGCGGCAGGGCCTCCTCAACGCGCTCCCCGACCTCTCCGACCTCGACGAGGGCGACCTGAAGCATCGGGTAGACTTCAAGAGCGTGTATGCGACGATCCTCCACAAGTGGCTGGGCGCCGACGACAAGGCGATCCTCGGGAAGGAGTTTGAACAGATGACGTTCATTTGACCCCACTCCCGGCCCCTCCCGGGAGGGAGGGTGACTCTGTGCGGCTGAACTTCTTTTGCCACTACCAAGCGTAACGCGAGCGATTGCTGCACACCTAAGCGTTGCCCTTCGCCATCAAAAAGTATTAAACAAAAAGCCCCGACACCAAAGGCGTCGGGGCTTTTATTGATGAAAGGTTGGCTTTCGGAAAGCCGGCTACCGTAGTTCCGTTCCACCGAGTCACCCTTTCCCCTTGGGAAGGGGCCGGGGGATGGGTCACTTGACGCCGTGCATCATCTTCCGAAGCTTGAACGAAAGCAGGAACAGGATGATGGCGGCCACGCCGGCAAAGCCAACGAAGATCATGAAGTACGTGTGCAGGTTGTCGATGGTGATGCCGAGGAACACGGGGCGCGGGCCGGTGGCCTTCGGATCGGGATACAGCGAGCTCATGGTGCCTGCCAGCTTGTTGCCGGTGGCGATGGCCATGAACCAGATGCCCATCATCAGTGACGTGAAGCGTCCGGGCGTGAGCTTGTTCACCATCGAAAGGCCGATCGGGCTCAGGAAGAGCTCACCCACGGTATGCAGGAAATAGAGGCCGGTAAGCCACCAGATGCTCACTTTCACGGCGGGGTCGCCGGTAGTTCCGAAGGAGATGTACAGGAAGCCGAGAGCGAGGAGGCCGAGGCCGATGGCCTGCTTCATCGGCGCCGGGGGCTCCACGCCGCGCTTGGCGAGGCGGCCCCAGAGGCCTGCGAAGATGGGGGCTAGCAGCACGATGAAGCCGGCGTTGAAGCTCTGGAAATAGGAGGCGGGCATCTCCCAGCCAAACACGCGGCGGTCGGTCTGCTCGTCGGCAAAGAAGGTGAGCGAGGCACCGGCCTGCTCGAAGCACATCCAGAAGAAGATCACGAAAAGCATGATGATCACGATCACCCAGAGGCGGTCTTTTTCGACCTTGGTGAGCGAGCGGTCGGTGAGGATGGCGAAGGGCAGGATGAGGGTCATGGCATAGATGGCCGAGCCCCAGATGTCGATGGCAAGCCCAAAGTGCAGGGCACAGAAGGCCGCCACGATCAGCGCTACGATGGTGATCATCTGCGTGGAGCTGAACCCTGTTTTCCCGCTTTCCGATACCGAGGTATCTTTCGACTTGTTGGGCGCAACGCCCAGTGCTTCGCCGGTGTGCGAGATCACATATTTATCCTTGGTAAAATAAAAGATCACGAGCGAGATCAGCATGCCGATGCCGGCCGCGAGGAAGCCCCATTTGAAGTCGACGTTCTCGCCGAGGTAGCCGCACACGAGCGGGGCCACGAAAGCGCCCGCGTTGATGCCCATGTAGAAAAGCGTGTAGGCGGAATCCTTCTTGGCGTTGGAGGTTTCAGGATAGAGCTGGCCCACCATGGTGGAGATATTGGGCTTGAAGAAGCCGTTGCCGAAGATGAGGAAGGCAAGGCCGGTCCAGAGCAGCGTGGTGGTAAAGCCGGAGGCGCCCTTATCGCTGGCCGAGGCGCAGAAGAAGAGGATAAATTGCCCGAGCGCCATCATGAGGCCGCCGGCGAAGATGGAGCGGCGGTTGCCCCAGTAGCGGTCGGCCACGTAGCCGCCGATGAGCGGGGTGAGGTACACGAGGCCTGTATAAGATCCGTAAATATTGGACGCATACGCTTTGTCGAAGAGCAGCTTATCGGTCATGAAGAGCACGAAGATGGCGCGCATGCCGTAGTAGCTGAAGCGCTCCCAGAATTCGGTAGCAAACAATACATACAAGCCTTTGGGGTGGCCTTTCTGCGCCGCCAGGGCCTGGTCTTCCGGTAGAATGTTCATAAAGAAATGGTGGTTGAAGAACGTTTTAGAGGGTTGATTAGGCTGCCTAAAATAGTAAAATTTCGACAGGTGCTCCATTTGATGCCGTTTCTTTCAGGCCGGTGATCCGTACGTGAAATCAAAAGTCCGGAATGGCTGCGGCCTTTCCATTTGGTGGCACCACCGGCTGCGGGGAGCCAGGCGGCACCTGCGGGAAGGACGTTTCGCGATTCGGCCCGGCCTGCAGGGCGGCGCGCCGCTTCCTTGTTCGCCTGTTCCTTGTTCCTTGTTCGTCTGTTCCCTTTCTTTGCCGCATGAACATCCTCCTCCTCGGCTCGGGTGGCCGCGAGCATGCCTTCGCCTGGAAGTTGCGCCAGAGCCCGCTTTGCGAACAGCTCTTCATCGCCCCCGGCAACCCCGGCACCGCGCAATGCGGCACCAACCTGCCGCTTGCCGCCACCGACTTCGGGGCGGTACGGGCCGCCTGCCTGGAACACGCCATTGACCTGTTGGTGGTGGGCCCCGAGGAGCCGCTCGTAAAAGGGATCGTGGACACACTGAAGGCTGACCCGGCGCTTGCGAACCTCGCTATCATCGGCCCGGCGGCCGAGGCCGCGCAGCTCGAAGGCTCAAAGGCCTACGCCAAGGCCTTCATGGCCCGCCACGGCATCCCCACCGCCGGCTACCGCGAGTTCACGAAAGACAACCTCGCCGAAGGCCTCGCCTACGTGCGCAGCCACCCGCTCCCCGTGGTGCTGAAGGCCGACGGCCTCGCCGCGGGCAAGGGCGTACTGATCTGCACCACCAACGAGGAGGCCGAGCGCGAGCTCGAAGCCATGATCGGCGCATCCAAGTTCGGTGCCGCCTCGGCCAAGGTGGTGGTGGAGGAGTTCCTCGACGGCATCGAGCTCTCCGTGTTTGTGCTCACCGATGGTACCGATTACGTGCTGCTGCCCGAGGCGAAGGACTACAAGCGGGTGGGCGAGGCCGACACCGGTCTCAACACCGGCGGCATGGGGGCCATTTCGCCCGTACCCTTTGCCGACGCGGAGTTTATGGAGAACGTGCGCACGCGGGTGATCGAGCCGACCGTGAACGGGCTGCATCAGGAAGCCCTGGACTATAAGGGCTTTGTGTTCTTCGGCCTCATCAAGGTGGGGAACGACCCCTTCGTGATCGAATACAACTGCCGCATGGGCGACCCCGAAACGGAAGTGGTGCTCCCCCGCACGAGCGGCGACCTGGCGGCAGCCCTCCTGGCCACGGCCCAGGGACGTATCGCGGAGGTCGCACTGGGCGTCGACCCGCGCGCTGCGGCCACCATCATGGCCGTGAGCGGCGGCTACCCGGGCGACTTCGGGAAAGGCTTCGCCATCGACGGACTTGACCTCACCCCCGCCCCCTCTCCAAAGGAGAGGGGTGTAGCTCCCTCCCTCCCGGGGAGGGTTGGGGAGGGGTTGGTGTTCCAGGCCGGCACTGCCGAAAGGGACGGGCACATCGTCACCGCCGGTGGCCGCGTGCTATGCGCCACCACCCTCGCTCCCACCCTCGCCGAGGCCGTTGCGGGATCGAAGCAGACGCTGGAAGGCATCTCCTTCGAAGGCATGTATTACCGCAAAGACATCGGCTACGAGTTCATCTAAGCATCCCGGGCGTCTGCGCCAAACGCTACGCCGCCGGCGCAAGAAATGCCCGCCCAGTAGCCACCGGACGCGGGGGTGTCGGGTGAATCCCGCATCCCGGAGGGATGCTCGTTTCCCAGCCCGGCATGCAATGCCGGGAAAATCGCGCCGGAGGCCGCGCAAAGCATGCCGGAGGCATGCGCGTTATCGGGAAGGCTGCTCCAGCGTACCGCCGAAAAAACACAGGTTTTGATGGTGAAAAACCCATGGGCAACATCGGGTGATGTGCGAATTTCAATGCAAACCGCCAACCATGCCCGATACCCTTATTCGTGCTCATTTCCATATGGTGTACGCTGTCAAATACCGCGCAGCACTCATCACGCCGGACTGGAAGGATCGTTTGCATCAATATGCCATCGGCCTCATTCATGAGCACGGGCACCAGGTGCTGGCCCTCAATACGATGCCGGATCACCTCCATGTGTTGTTTCGCTATAATATCAACGAAACCATCCCCCAGTTAATGCAACATCTGAAACGCGACACCTCGCGCTGGATCAACGAGCACCGGCTCGCCCGGGAGCGGTTCGCCTGGCAGACCGGCTATGGTGGATTCGTTGTAGAACCTGCCCGGATCGACCTCGTCATCCGGTATATCCGCAACCAGGAGCAACATCACCGCAGGCAAACCATGCGTGAGGAGATACGGGAGCTGCTCCATCAGGAAGGCATTCCTTGGGATGAACGATTCGGTTTCCAGGAGCCGGAATGATCACACGATTGACCGTTCGTCGGTAACGCGCATGCCTCCGGCATGCTGTCGTCGGCATCTACGGCCATTTGAGCCCGGCATTGCATGCCGGGCTGGGAAACGAGCATCCCTCCGGGATGCGGGATTCACCCGACACCCCCTCCGGGGGCTACCGAGCGGGCATCCCTTGCGCGGGAGGGCGCGGCCTTTGACGCAGACGCCCCGGATGCGGCCGGGATAGCAAGTGGCCATGAAGTAAAAAGCGCCAACGGCCGATGCGCCTGGGTTCGTTATTCGATAACCCTTGTTCGACATTCGATTTTCCTTGTTCGATATTCAATATTCCCTCCCCCTTCCTGAGAAGGCTCAGCTCCCGGGCCGGCGAATCCCGTTACCTTGCAGCGGTAACCTTCTTGCCATGAATGCCAACGACTCCGCCGGCTGCCCCTTCGGGCACGGCAGCAACCCCGCTTCCGCCACACCGGCTGCCTCCGGCGACCCCACTGCCGTGCACTACCACGATTACCTTCAGCTCGACAAGATCCTCGGGGCCCAGGCCCCCGAAAGCGACAAGCACGGCGCCGATGCCCACGACGAGATGCTGTTCATCATCATCCACCAGACCTACGAGCTCTGGTTCAAGCAGCTGCACTGGGAGGCCGACTCGCTGGTCGGGATCATGGCACAGCCGGCGGTCATGGACAACTCGCCCGAGTTGCAGACCGTGGTGCACCGCCTCCAGCGGATGGCCACCATCCTGCGGGTGCTGGTGCAGCAGATCGACATCCTGGAGACGATGACGCCCATGGACTTCCTCGACTTCCGCGACCTGCTCCGGCCGGCCTCGGGCTTCCAGAGCTGGCAGTTCAAGCTGCTGGAAGCGAAGCTGGGCCTCAAGTTCGAACACCGCCACGGGCAGGAATACTACACCGCCTTCCTCCGGGGCGAGCACGTGGACCTCATCAAGTCGGCAGAGGGCAGCCACTCCTTCCTGCAGCTCGTCAACGCCTGGCTGGAGCGCTTTCCCTTCCTCGACCAGCCGGAACTCTGGGAAGAATACGGGGCCCGCTACGGCGCCCCCAACTTCTGGAGCGCCTATCAGCAGCAGTACGCGGGCTCCCTTGCCGAAGCCGAAAAAGACAACCTCGGGTACTTCGAAGAGGTGTTCGGCCGGCAGGAATCGACGCACTACACCCTTTCCGCCCGCGCCAACCGCGCCGCGCTCTTCATCATGCTTTACCGCGGCTATCCGCTGCTGCAGCTCCCCTTCCAGCTCCTCAACGGCCTGCTGGAGATCGACGAGCAGCTTTCCACCTGGCGCCACCGCCACATGAACATGGTGCACCGCATGATCGGCACCCGCGTGGGCACCGGCGGCTCCTCGGGCAAAGACTACCTCAAGGCCGCGGCCGACAAGCACTACATCTTCAAAGAGATCGCCCAGCTCACCTCCTTCCTCATCGAGCGCCGCCGGCTCCCGGAGCTGCCTAAGGCCGTCGAAAGGAAGCTGGGGTTTATGGCCTGATAAAAGTTTAGGAGGTTTAGAAGGTTTAGAGGGTTGGCTGGCGCACGCAACCTCCTCAACCTTCTAAACCTTCTAAACCTCCTAAACCTTTGACTTTTGACTTTTTACTTATACTTAATCCCCCTTTGTCGGTTACTTTTGCCGGGAAAGACATTTGCATCAAATTTGCAAGCACTCTATAGCTTTAAATCCAATAGCGCAGCATGGGACTTTTTAATTGGTTCACACAGGAGATAGCGATCGATCTGGGCACGGCAAATACGTTGATCATACATAACGACGAAGTGGTAGTGAATGAGCCCTCCATCGTGGCGCTCAACCGCAATAATCCCAAGGAAGTGCTCGCCGTAGGCAAGCGCGCCCTGATGATGCACGAGAAGACCCATGAAAGCATCAAGACCATCCGCCCGCTGAAAGACGGTGTGATCGCCGACTTCAACGCCGCGGAGCTCATGATCCGCGAGCTCATCAAGCTCGTTTACCCTAAGAAACCCCTCTTCCCGCCTTCCTGGCGCATGATGATCTGCATCCCCTCCTCCATCACCGAGGTGGAAAAGCGCGCCGTACGCGACTCCGCAGAGCAGGCCGGCGCCAAGGAAGTATACCTCATCCATGAGCCGATGGCCGCCGCCCTCGGTATCGGCATCGACGTGGAAGAGCCCGTCGGCAACATGATCATCGACATCGGCGGCGGCACCACCGGCATCACGGTGATCGCCCTCGCGGGCATCGTGTGCGACCAGAGCATCCGCATCGCCGGCGACGAATTCACCGCCGACATCATGGAAGCCCTCCGCCGCTACCACTCCCTCCTCATCGGGGAGCGCACGGCCGAGCAGATCAAGATCCAGATCGGCGCCGCCATGAAGGACCTCGACAACCCGCCCGACGACCTGCCCGTGAACGGCCGCGACCTCGTGACCGGCATCCCCAAGCAGATCCACGTCGGCTTCCAGGAGATCGCCGAGGCCCTCGACAAGAGCATCTTCAAGATCGAGGAAGCCATCCTGAAGGCCCTCGAGCAGACCCCGCCCGAGCTCGCCGCCGACATCTACCGCCGCGGCATCTACATCACCGGCGGCGGCGCCCTGCTCCGTGGCCTCGACAAGCGCCTCTCCCAAAAGATCAAGCTGCCCGTGCACGTGGCCGACGACCCGCTGAAGAGCGTGGTGCGCGGCACCGGCCTCGCGCTGAAGAACTACGAGCGCTATCCTTTTGTCATGAGATAGTTGATCCGTTGACCAGTTGATAAGTTGATATGTCTGAAATATGCCGACGATCCGACTTGTCAACTGATCGACTAAGCAACTAGTCAACTAAACTCCCTTGCGTAACATCTTCGCTTTCATCCGCCGGCACTTCGTATTCCTGGCCTTCGTGGCCCTGCAGTTCGTTGCCCTGTGGATGCTGTTTTCCTACAACCGGTACCACAACGCCGCCTTCCTGGGCGTGGCCACCGAGGTCACGGGCTCCATCAACAAGCAGGTGGACAAGGTCGACGACTACTTTCACCTGCTGGAGGAGAACCGCCGCGTGCACCGGATGAACGACTCGCTGCTGAACCTGCTGCGCCCCAATTTCAACGTGCCCGACACGAATGCCGTGGTGCGTACCGACTCCGTGCAGGTGGACTCGCTCACCCGCTACCGCCGCTGGCTCTACCGCGACGCCAAGGTGGTGTACCACACCGTGAACGCCGAGAACAACTACATCCAGCTCAACCGGGGGTCGGCACAGGGCATCCAGAACGATATGGCCGTCATTTCGTCCGACGGCGGCGTGGTGGGCATCGTCATCAACACGAGCCCCAACTTCAGCCAGGTGCTGAGCCTCCTGCACACGAAGAGCGCCGTGCCCGCCATCCTCAAAAAGACCGGCTCGGCCGGTACCGTGCGCTGGGACACGAAGGACCCGCGCTTCCTGAACCTCGAAGGCATTTCCAAGGACGTGGACGTGAAGCGCGGCGACACCGTACTCACGAGCCCCAACACGTACAACTACCCGCCGAACTTCCTCATTGGCCGCGTGGCGGCCTTCGCCGTCGACAAGGCTACCGGCTTCTATACCATCAAGGTGCAGACGGCCGCGAACTTCGCCAACATCCAGCAGGTGTTCGTGATCGAGAACCTGCAGCGTACCGAGCAGCTGCAGCTGGAGCAGGAAACGGAAAAGCAGATGGACCAAATGAACAAAAACCGACCCCGTTGAGCGACCTCGTAAAGAACATATTCCGCCTTGCCCTCTTCATCTCCGTGCAGGTGTTCGTGCTGAACGAGATCCCGCACCTGCACCGCTACGTGGTGCCCTACCTCTATTTCCTGTTCCTGCTCTGGCTGCCCTTTTCGCTCAACCGCCTCGGCCTCCTGCTCACGGGCTTCGCCACCGGCCTCGTGCTCGACTACTTCACCATGAGCCCCGGCCTGCACACCGCTGCCTGCGTGCTCATCGCCTATGTGCGCCCCTTCATCATCTTCCTGCTCATTCCCAAGGAGGCCGCCGAGTTCACCTACCACGAGCCTTCGCCGCGGGGCATGGGCTGGGGCCCCTACCTCGTGTACGCCGTCATCCTGACCCTGCTGCACCATACCTACCTGCGCCTGCTCGTATGGCTGCAGTTCGGCTCCTTCCTCGATTTCCTGATCAAAACGGCCACGTCCACGGCCATCTCCATGCTCCTGATCCTCACTACAGAGCTGCTCTTCCCGCGCCGGATGAAATACCGCACGAATACTGCGTAAGATCTCAGATGTGTGATCTCGGATTTCAGATTTATTGCTGACGCCGGCTATCACTTCAACTATCGATTCCGGGACTTTAAGACCCTTTGCCGCCGGCGCGGGCGCGGTAGGCGGCGCTTAGGCGCCGGAGCACGACGGCACAATGGCACGACGGCACGACGCTTTTTGATAGCTTTAGAATTGCTACAGTGCGCTTCCGCCTATAACGCAACGTTGCGCCGTCGTGCCGTCGTGTCGTCGTGCAAAAGGCCGCTTGCGGCCGCCGCTTCGATGGAGTCAGGAAAAGTCTGCAAACGCAAGAACTGCCCGGCCGGAAACAGATCCCAGATCCGAGATCACAGATCTGAGATTTTTTCGGCAGAATGCCGTTTCGAGATGCAACTTTGTACGCAATTTGCAACGCGCTATATTCAGCGTAGGTTTCTCTTAAACAAGGCTTTCGCACAACTACTATGTCGGTATTCAATGGCTCGCGCAGCTATGTGGTTCGGCTCATCTTCCTGGCGGTGTTCCTCGTGATGGTGGGGCAGCTCGTGAACCTGCAGCTTTTTTCGAATGAACTAAACGACGCCGCGATCAACAACGCGGTGCTCCGCAAAACGGTTTACCCGCCCCGCGGCATCATCTTCGACCGTAAGGACCGCCCCATCCTCAACAACACCCTCATGTACGACCTGATGGTGACGCCCGCGCAGGTGAAGGGCGTGGACACGGCCTACCTCTGCCGCCTCCTGGGCATCGATACCGCCGAATTCAAGACGCGCATCACCACGGCCATCATCAAGGGATTCAAGAACCGCCCCTCAGCCTTCGAAGAGCTCCTGAGCCCCGAGAAATACGCCCGCCTCGAGGAGAACATGTGGCGCTTCAGCTCCGGCTTCTTCCTGCAGCAGCGCCCCGTGCGCCTCTACCCCTACAACGCCGGCGCCCATATCATCGGCTACGTGGGTGAGGCCGACTCCGGCATCATCGCCCGCTCCGGCGGCTTCTATCGCCCCGGCGACTACGTGGGCCGCTCCGGGCTCGAAGCCTACTACGAGCGGGTGCTGATGGGCCAACGCGGCGTGCAGATGCTCATTAAAGACAACCTGAACCGCATCCAGGGCTCCTACCAGAACGGCGCCCTCGACACCGCCGCCGAAGCAGGCCGCGGCCTCCGCACCTATATCGACATCGAGCTGCAGCAACTCGCCGAGAAGCTGATGAAAGGCAAGGTCGGCGCTATCGTGGCCATCGAACCCAAGACCGGCGGCATTCTCGCCATGGTATCGGCGCCCAACTACAACCCCAACGACCTTACGGGCTGGGACAAGAAAAAGAACTATTCGCGGATGGTGCTCGACGTGGCGGGCCCGTTGCTCAACCGCGCCATCAACGGCCGCTACCCCGCCGGCTCCACCTACAAGCCCCTCGGCGCCCTCGTAGCCCTCGACGAAGGCGTCATCACCCCCGCCTTCGGCATCGGCTGCAGCGGCCGCTACTACGGCTGCCGCCGCCCGGTGGGCTGCACCGAGAAATGGTCGGGCCATTCGGGCAACCTGCGCCAGGCCATCGCCTACTCCTGCAACTCCTACTTCTCGCACGTGTACCGCCTGTCGGTCGACAACCCGAAATACGGCAGCACTAAAACCGGCTATGCCAAATGGCGCGAGTACCAGAGCGCCTTCGGCCTCGGCCACAAGCTCGGCGTGGACCTCCCGAGCGAGAACCCGGGCCTCATCCCCGACACCGCCTGGTACAACAAGACCTACAAAGGCTACTGGAACTCCTGCACCAACGTATCGCTAGGCATCGGCCAGGGCGAGATGACCGTGACGCCCATCCAGATGGCCAACGCCATGTGCATCATCGCCAACAAGGGCTACTACTACGTGCCGCACTTCGTAAAAAAGATCGACAACGAGACAAAGGCCGACACGATCCTGGCGCCCTTCCGCGCCCGCCACGAGGTGCTGACGCAGATCTCCGACGAGATGTACGAGATCGTGCACTCCGGCATGCAGGACGTTGTGGAGATCGGTACCGCCCGCGGCGCCAAGATCCCCGGCATCAACATCTGCGCAAAGACCGGTACGGCCGAGAACTTCCGCATCATCGACCGCCGCCGCATCCAGCTGAAGGACAACTCGCTCTTCGCCTGCTTCGCGCCGCGCGAGAACCCGAAGATCGCCATCGCGGTGATCGTGGAGAACGCAGGCTTCGGCTCCACGTGGGCCGCGCCCATCGCCTCGCTCATGATGGAGCAGTTCCTCACCGACTCGCTCCGCGCCGAGCGCAAGCCCGAAGTGGAGCGTATCGCCGCCGCCAACCTGATGCCGAGCTACCTGCCGCGCCTCCAGTTCCTGGCCGACTCCACGCGCGCGGAGTTCTACTACGGCCTCACGAAAGACACGTCGTATATCCGGAAATTCCGCCGCCGCAGCCAGCTGCCCGGCGCCGCCAACGATCCCAATGCCCCCGCCGACAGCACCGAGCGCGTCAACAACGGCATGGCCATCCTCGACAGCGCCCAGCGCCAATTACGTAAACAAAACCAGAGAAGAAGCCACCGATGAGCAAGAGTAAAGGAACGATCTCCAAGGGCGTGGACCCGATTCTCATCTGGCTGTACCTTCTGCTCGTCGGCATCGGCATCACCGCTATCTTCGGCGTCACCTACGTAGAGGGCGAACCGGTGGTGTCGTCGTTCTTCAGCTTCAAGACCGATTACAGCAAGCAATTGTATTTCTTCGGGATCTCGATCGTGCTGGCCACCTTCATCCTGCTCACCGATTCGAAGTTCTTTACCGCCACGGCCAATATCTGGTATGCGATGGGCATCGGTCTCCTGCTGCTCGTGTTTCCGTTTCACTCCTCGGTGAAGGGCACCGAGTCGATCATCCGGTTCGGCGGTTTCCAGTTTCAGCCGGCGGAGTTCTGCAAGGTGTGTGTGTGCCTCGCCCTCGCCAAGTACCTTTCGCGCGTGGACATGAATTTCATGCGCACGCGCTCGCAGCTCATCGCCGCAGCGATCGCGCTGCTGCCGGCCGCCATGTCGATCCTGCAGAAGGAGACGGGCCTGGCGCTCGTCTACTTCGCCTTCTTCATCGTGATGTACCGCGAGGGCCTGCCCGCCACCATCCTCGTAGTGGGTGCCGCCGTGGCCGTGCTGGTGGTGGCCACGCTGCTCGTGGAGAAGAACCTGCTGGCCTTCGTGCTCACGGCCATCGCCGCTTTCGTGGTATACCTCATGCGGCGGCAGGTGCGGCGCGACCGGACGCTGCTCATCAAGATCGTGCTGCTTTGGAGCCTTTGCGTGGGCATCCAGCGCTTCGGCGTTCCTTTCATCTTCAAGCACGTGCTGCAGCGGCACCAGGTGGAGCGCATCTACAGCACCATCGGCCGCGACATACCGGCCGAATATATGAAGGGCGAGACCGGCGAAGGAACCGCGGAGAACACCAAGAAAAAAGGCGCCGTGGACTATAATGTGAAGCAGTCGAAGATCGCCATCGGCTCCGGTGGCCTGCTCGGCAAGGGACTCCTGCGCGGCACGCAGACCCGCTTCGACTTCGTGCCCGAGCAGCGCACCGACTTTATTTTCTGCACCATCGGAGAAGGCTTCGGCTTCGTGGGCACGGTAACGGTGCTGACGATCTACCTGCTGCTGCTGTTCCGCCTCGTGCACATCGCCGAGCGGCAGCGCAGCACCTTCAGCCGCGTGTATGCCTACGGCGTGGCCTCGGTGTTCTTCTTCCACATGGCCGTGAACGTGTGTATGACCATCGGCCTCGCCCCGGTGATCGGTATCCCGCTGCCCTTCATCTCCTACGGCGGCACGGCCCTCATCACCTTTACGCTGCTGCTCTTCATCCTCATCCGCCTCGACGCCGACCGGCAGATGGTGCTGCGCTAGCGCGCAGATTACGCGAGTACTTGAGTACATGAATAACCGAATACGCGAGGGGAGGGATGAAAGCACCCTCCCTTTTTTCATTCTGCCTTTCCCCTCGCGTATTCAAGTACTCATGTACTCTATTATTCAAGTACTCCCCCTCTTACCTTTGCCCTCATGACAATCATACCTCTCTCCGAGGGTTCGTTTACCATCGACCGCACGAAGCAGTTCGTGCCGTTCGATGAACAGCAGCATGTGCTTACCGACCGGCCCACGGGTTCCATCCTTGTAGAAATACAGCCCTTCCTGGTGGCCACCGGGAAAGACCTGCTGCTGCTGGACTGCGGCCTGGGCTACAGCATAGAAGGCGAGCTGCAACTGCACCGCAACATCGAGGCGGCGGGCTTCGCGCCACAGCAGGTGACGAAGGTGCTGATGAGCCACCTGCACAAGGACCACGCGGGCGGCGTAGCCTTCGGCCCCAACAATGCCTGGCTGAGCCTGCCCAATGCCACCTACTACGTGCAGCAGCGCGAGCTCGACTACTCGCTTTCGCCCGACAACCTATCCTACATCAAGGACGACCTCGAGGCACTGGAAGGGTCGCACCAGGTGGAGTTCCTGAAAGACGATGAGGGCACCATCGACGGCTACATCCACTACCGGCACACGGGCGCGCACTCGAAGCACCACCAGGTGTTCTGGATCAGGGAAGGGAACGAGACCATCTTCTTCGGCGGCGACGACGCCCCGCAGCTGAAGCAGATGAAAACACGCTACAAAACGAAGTACGACTTCAACGCCGACCTCGCCTCCGAGCTGCGCCAGCAGTGGTGGGAACAGGGCAACAACGAAGGATGGACCTTCCTGTTCTATCACGACATCGCTACACCGACGTATAAGCGGCCATAGGTTCGCTCCGCTCACGAATGCAGTTCACGCGGCGGCGCTACGGCGCGGCGGCACGGCGATCGTTCTTAACGCACCGGCATGTTACCAATGGCGAGCATGTTGATTACCATCGAAACCTAACGACGGCAAAATCATTCATGCGTCTTCGCGTGAAAACCCCGGTGGTATCCCGGGAAATGCGAGCCGCTTGCGGCGATGATGAATAAAAAAACGCCGCGTCGCCCATCGCCGCGCCGCCGCGTGAAACAAGTGAGCGAAGCGAACTCCACGTAGCTTTAAGGTCATGAAGATCATCAACCGCACGGTGCTGCTGCTTTCGCTGGTGAGTCTTTTTGCCGACGTGGCGAGCGAGATGCTCTACCCGGTGATCCCGGTGTACCTGCGCGAGATCGGCTTCTCGGTGTTCCTCATCGGCGTGCTCGAAGGCATCGCCGGGTTTACGGCGGGCCTCACAAAGGGCTATTTCGGCAAGTGGAGCGACGAAACCGGCAAGCGCCTTCCCTTCATCAAGAGCGGCTATTTCCTCAGCGCACTCTCGAAGCCGATGATGGGTTTCTGGGCCCTCCCTCTCTGGGTCTTCTTCGTGCGCACGCTCGACCGTTTGGGCAAAGGCCTCCGCACCGCCGCCCGTGATGCGCTGCTGGCCCAGAACGCAACGCCGCAGACAAAAGCCCGCGTATTCGGCTTTCACCGCTCCATGGATACGCTTGGCGCGGCCATCGGCCCCTGTGTAGCGCTCCTGCTGCTCTGGTGGCGCCCGGGCAACTATACCCTGCTGTTCTGGATTGCCTTTATCCCCGGGCTCCTTTCGGTAGCGCTGCTCTTCTTCCTCCGCGAGCGGCCGGCGCCCGCCGCCACGCTGCGCAAGGGCAACTTCTTTTCCTATTTCCGCTACTGGAGCATGGCGCATCCGACCTACAAGCGCCTGTCGATCGGACTGTTGTTCTTTGCGCTGTTCAACTCGTCGGACGTATTTCTACTGCTCCGCGCCCGCGAGGCCACCGGCTCCGATGCCCTGACGATCGGCGCTTACATTTTCTACAACGTTGTGTACGCAGCGGCGGCCTATCCCATGGGCGCGCTTGCCGACCGCATCGGGCCGCGCCGCGTGCTGGCGGGCGGGCTTGTGCTTTTTGCGGCCGTATATGCGCTGTTCGCGGTGGTACATACGCCACTGCCGATCTTCATCGGCTTCTTCTTCTATGGGCTTTATGCCGCAGCAACAGAAGGCGTGGCCAAAGCCTGGCTTGCCTCGCTGGCACCCACCGATACGGCCACAGCGCTGGGCTTCTACAGCTCGGCCCAAAGTACCGGGGACTCTTCGCCTCTGTTATCGCCGGCGCCCTCTGGTCGGGCTACGGGCCCGATGCCGCCTTTGGCGCTGCAGTGGCCGCGGCACTGCTCTCTGCCGTTTACCTG
The DNA here is from genome assembly GCF_039541815.1 of Flaviaestuariibacter amylovorans. Classification (NCBI taxonomy): domain Bacteria; kingdom Pseudomonadati; phylum Bacteroidota; class Chitinophagia; order Chitinophagales; family Chitinophagaceae; genus Flaviaestuariibacter; species Flaviaestuariibacter amylovorans. The sequence goes on along the minus strand of NZ_BAABGY010000002.1, from coordinate 64,278 downwards.
TTGATTATCAAGACGGAAGAGCCTCTGTAGCAAACTGGCATGGTAATCGCTTTTCATATATAAATACTTACTACTCACGTAAGCAGAAATGAGCTAGTTCGTAGCTAACCTATGCATGAACACAGAGGGCGATGATGATTCATCGCCCTCTTTTTTTTCGTACCTTTTAGGCATGCGGAACCTCACCCTACCCGCCTGGAAGCGCTGGCCGGCCTTACGCCTCCTGCTGCCCTTCGCCACCGGAATCCTGTGTCAATGGTACCTGCCCGCACCGGGCTGGACCCTGTGCCTGCTACTGGCCCTTGCGGCCTTGCTGCTCTTCGGGGTGCCCCGCCTTTCGCTGCAAAATGTCTATCGCTACGGCGCTCTTTCGGGCCTCGGCCAGCAACTGCTGCTCTTCGGCTTTGGCGCACTCGCACTCGACGGGCACGACGTGCGCAAGCACCCACAATGGATCGGCTGCGGCAGCGGCCCCGTTGTGGCGTACCTGGCGGCACCGCCCGAAGAAAAGCCGGGCTCCTGGAAGGCCGAGGTCACGGTCACGCAGCGGTATACCGATGGCCGCTGGCAGGCTGCCACCGGAAAGGCCCTGCTCTACCTGCGCAAGGAAGGCCAGCCGCCCGCGCTTAGCTACGGAAGCCGCGTGCTCGTGCGCAAGGCATTGGAGCCCATCCGTAACAGCGGCAACCCGGGCGCCTTCGACTATGCACGCTACACCCTGTTCCAGGGCATCACCCACCAGTTGTTCCTTTCGGGTGACGATCTGACCGTACTGAAGGGTAACGAGGGCTCCGCACTGCAAGGCGCCCTTTTTGCGGCGAAGGCACGCATTGTAGAAATACTGAAGCGCTACGTTCCGGGCACTCGCGAGCAGGGGCTTGCCGAAGCGTTACTCATCGGCTATAAGGCCGACCTGGATCCCGAGCTCGTGCAAGCGTATACCAACACCGGCGTAGTGCACATCATCGCCATCTCCGGCATGCATCTCGCGCTCGTATACGCCCTACTGCTTGGGCTCACGACCCCGCTGCGCAAAAGCAAATGGCTCCGCTTCACGCTCGTGGTGGCGGGGCTCTGGCTCTTCAGCGGCCTCGTGGGCGGCGGCGCCTCGGTACTCCGCTCGGCGGTCATGTTCACGCTGCTGGCGTTGGGTCAGCTGATCGGGCGGGAAGGCGCGTCGATGAACAGCCTGCTCCTGGCCGCCCTCCTGCTGCTGGCGCTCAATCCGTTTCTGCTCTGGGACCTCGGCTTCCAGCTTTCCTTCACGGCTGTGGGCGGCATCCTGCTTTTCTACGGGCCGATCTACCGCGCGCTGCCCCTTCGTAACAAAGCGCTGGATACCCTTTGGAAACTGTGCGCCGTATCCCTGGCCGCACAGGTGCTCACCACGCCCCTTAGCTTGTTTCACTTTCACCAGTTCCCAATCCTCTTTTTGCTGGCCAACCTGCTGGCCGTGCCGCTTTCCGGACTCCTGGTGTATGCACTCCTCGCGCTGTGTGCCGCTTCCGTGTGGCCGGCGCTCGCGGCAGGCATCGGCACCATAGTGGCGGCCGCCATGCGCCTGCTCAACAGCTGGATCGATCACCTCAACGGCACGCCCGGGGCCGTGTGGGACGGCATCTCCCTGTCGCTGCCGCAGGTACTGCTGCTCTACGGGCTGCTGGTGCTGGCGATCCGGTCGGCCTCCTTCATCGAGGCGCAGCAGCAGCGTCGCCTTATCGTGTATAAGATGGGCCGGCACAGCGCGCTGGACCTTTTCGAAGGGCGGCAGCACCTTTTTATCGGCGACGCGGCCGCCGTGCGCGACCCGAAGCTGTACCGCTTTCACCGGCAGCCGGCGCATGTGCTTTATCGGAGTGAGGCAGCCGCCGGCGACCCGGGTCCTGCATTCACCTTCGGGGGCAAAAAGATCTGGCGGCTCAATGGCGCGGAGGCAGCCGGGGTACCGGCAGGTGCTGTAGACCTGATGATCGTGGCGCACAGCCCGCGGTTGGTGCCCTCCGACGTCCTGTCGGCACGCACCGTCCGGCAGCTCGTACTTGATGGCTCGGTACCGCGCTACAAAGCCGCGCTCTGGAAAGAAGCCGCCGCTGCCCGGCGCATTGCTGTACATGACGTAAATGAGCAGGGAGCCTTCGTGATGGATCTCTGATTGGGGATCTCAGATTGGTGATCTCAGATCTGTGATCGGTGGCTTCCGGTTCTCCTCGATCAGCAGCGACAATACCTGGCACGCCTCAGCAACAAATCTGAAATCCGAAATCTGAGATCTTCCCGCGTGCGTCAGCAACAAATCTGAAATCAAAAATCACAAGTCTGAAATCCCGCGACGCGCGTAAGCAACAGATCTGAGATCTGAGATCAAAGATCTGCGATCCCCCTCCTACCTTTGGGCGCCGTCAAAACCAGATCGGCATCGAAACCCAACAGCATGGAAAAGAAGATTGCCTCCGCCCTCCTCTCGGTATTTTATAAAGACGGGCTCGAGCCCCTCGTGCGCCAGCTGCACGCCCAAGGCACCCGCATGTACTCCACCGGCGGCACGCAAAAATTTATCGAAGACCTCGGCCTCCCGGTAACGCCGGTGGAAGAGCTGACGACCTATCCCTCCATCCTCGGCGGCCGCGTCAAAACGCTCCACCCGTTGGTGTTCGGCGGCATCCTGGGCCGCCGGGAGAACGAAACCGACCTGGCCGAGATGCAGCAATACGGCATCCCCGAGCTCGACCTCGTGGTAGTGGACCTCTACCCGTTCCAGGAAACCCTGAAGCAGACGAGCGAGGAAGCGCTCATTATCGAAAAGGTGGACATCGGCGGCCCAAGCATGATCCGCGCCGCGGCCAAGAATTTCAGCCACGTGGCCGTGCTCGCGTCGAAAGACGACTACGCCCCGCTGGTGGCGCAGCTGCAACAGCAGAACGGCGCCCTCACGCGCGAACAGCGCAAGGCCTACGCGGCCAAAGCCTTCCGCATCGTGGCCGACTACGATATCGCGATCGCCAACTATTTCAATGAAGATGCCCCCATCAATGTTATCGGTGCCGGCCACCAAACGCCCCTGCGTTACGGCGAGAACCCGCACCAGTCCGCACACTTCTACGGCGACCTCGCTGCCTGCTTCACCCAATTGAACGGCAAGGAGCTTTCTTACAATAACCTAGTGGATGTGGACGCCGCTGTAGAGCTCGTCAAGGACCTCACCCCCAGCCCCTCTCCAAAGGAGAGGGGAGCGGATTCCTCCCCGTACCTTGGAGAAGGGGCCGGAGAATGTGCCTTCGCGATTATTAAACACACCAACGTGTGCGGCGTGGCACAACGCGCCTCTGTATCCGAAGCCTGGACCGCGGCCCTCGCCGGCGACCCCGAGAGCGCCTTCGGCGGTGTGCTGGTTACCAACGGCACCGTGGATAAGGCGACGGCGGAAGCCATCAACGAGATCTTCTTTGAAGTGTTGCTTGCCCCGGCCTTTGACGCCGATGCGCTCGAGGTGCTGCGATCGAAAAAGAACCGCATCCTGCTGCAGCTAAAGGACGCGTCGTTGCCAGAGCAGCAATACAAGAGCATCCTCAACGGCACCCTCGTGCAGCAAAAGGACCGCGGCAACACGGAAAAATGGGAAGAGGCCGGTGGCCGCCCCTCCACAGATGCCGAGCGCAGCGATCTTGAATTCGCCAACCTCGTGTGCAAGCACCTCAAGAGCAACGCCATCGCCTTGGTAAAGGACCGGCAGCTGATCGGCAAGGGCTGTGGGCAAACGAGCCGCATCGACGCCCTGCGCCAGTCGCTCGAGAAGGCCCGCCAGTTCGGCTTCGACCTCAAAGGCGCCGTGCTGGCCTCGGACGCCTTCTTTCCTTTCAACGACTGTGTGCAGCTGGGCCATGCGGCGGGCATTACCGCCTTTATCCAGCCCGGCGGCTCCATCCGCGACAAAGACTCCATCGCCTATTGCCAGGAGCAGGGCCTTGCGCTGGTGATGACCGGCCAGCGGCACTTCCGGCATTGACCTCTCCCCCGGCACAGACCGCACCCCCGGCCCCTCTCCGGGAGAGAGGGGTGACTCTGTGCAAGAGAACTACATTAGCATTGCTTACTAACGTTGGAGCGTCTTAATATCAAAGCCCTGACAACTACGTTGTCAGGGCTTTCTAATGTAATGGCTGCAATTATAAGTGTCCGGATTGTTCTGTTTGAAGCAATGGAGTTTGGTACCAGGGCATTGAGAAAAGTCTCAAAACGTAAGTTCAGCGCCACAGAGTCACCCCTCTTTCCCGGAGAGGGGCCGGGGGTGAGGTCTGTGCCGACCAAAAAAGACGGAAACTGTGCTGCCCCGCAACGCCGGCAAGGCCGCACTTTTGCAGTGACAAGAACCTGCCGCCGCTGCGCCACCTGTAATCACCTACGCTTACCATGAACAACGACACCCGCAATGCCCACCTCCCTACCGACGAGCCCGAGCTGCATTCCGATGCACAGTCCTGGCAGGAGCTGCCTGTAGGGCGCCTGCACCCCTTTTCGCTGCGCGGGCGCGGGCAGCGTACCAAGGCGCTGTTTGCCCTGGTGCTCGTGTGCTTTTTCTGGGGCACCACCTGGGTGGCGTCGCGGCAGGGTGTGAAGTATATGCCCGCTCTGCAGCTCGCAGGCATCCGGCAGGTGCTGGCCGGGCTCTGCTTCGTGGGGTTCTTCGTTGCAAAGGGGGTGAGCTGGCCAAAGGGCCGGCAGTGGGGCCCGATCCTGGTGCTTTCCTTTCTCAACTTCATGCTGAGCAACGCACTCTCCACCTGGGGTGTGCGGTATATCCCGGCGGGGCTCGGCTCCGTGATCGGCGCCATCTATCCCATCTGGCTCGTCATCATCGCGCTGGCGCTGCGTACCAGCAAGCTTTCCGCCAAAACGGCCCTGGGTATGGCGCTCGGCTTCACCGGCATCTGCATCATCTTCTACGAGCACCTGCACGAGTTCCTCGATCCCGACTTCCGCTTCGGCATTGCCATCTCGTTCCTGTCAACCTGGTCCTGGGCCTTCGGCACCCTGTATACGAAGAAGCAGGCGGCGCAGTTCAACCCGTACTTCAGCCTCGGGCTGCAGTTCCTCATCTCCGGTGTGGTGCTGCTTACGGGCATGTGGCTGAGTGGCAAGAGCGTCCCGGTATCCGAGATCCCCTGGCGGTCGTGGGCCGCCATCGGCTACCTCGTCACCTTCGGCTCCATCATCGCCTTTGCCGCCTTCCTCTATGCGCTGCAGCACCTGCCGACGGCGCAGGTGAGCCTCTATGCCTATATCAATCCCGTGGTGGCCGTGCTGCTGGGCGCGCTGCTCATCGACGAGCCGCTGTCGCTCTTTATCGGGGTGGGCACGCTCGTGACGCTGTACGGTGTATACCTCGTCAACCGCTCGTTCAGTAAGGAGAAGTAACGCGCTGCAGGAAGCGCCCGTAGAGGGCCGCCCAGCCGGCGAAGGAGGGTGCCGAGCCTAAGATCGTGTTGTGCCAGATGGTGATGAAGGTGCCGCCCCAACGCTTCAGGGTGTCGGTATAGTACCCGAGCTCCATCTCGGTGCTGCGGATGTCCTGCCGCTGCTCGTAATAAGCATTGGCATCCATGAAGCAGAAGGGATGCAGCAGCAGGTCTGTTTGTTCTTCCTTTTCAAGATCGTACCAATAGAACGGAACGGCCACCGAAGCGCGGAAGCCGTTAACAGATCCGTACCCCATCGAGTAGTCGTTGCGGATGCCGGCGTGCAGCAGGCTGCGATAGGTTCCGGGCAGGCGCATCCGGATATAATGCTGACGCGAATGAAGGATCCCCTTGCCGGCAGCGGCCCCGAGCGCACGTTGCTCTTCCCGTAATTCTACGGGCTCGTCGCCGCTGCGCCACGAAGGATGGAGCCCGATGCGGTACTGTGCAGACAGCCGCCGGACCAGCGCTTTCATATCGGGATGCGCCAACGGAATGTTCTTGTCGTACCGTCCCCGCTGCCGCGCCGAGAGGATGAAATAGATCGGATCGAGCTTAAACTGGCGGTGCAGTTCGTCGAGCGCCCTGAAGCAATCGAATGGATCGGCAGCCTTTGCGCCAAGCACGCGCACCCGACGGGCAGCTTCCTGTATGCGTCCCGAAAGCACGCTGCGCAGGAGTCCTGCTGCGTTGCGGGCGGGGCCCTTGTGCCGGTAGCTCCAGGCCATGTCGATATCGTAGGTGGGTACGAAGGAAAAGCCGGGGCCCTTCAAGCCTTCGATCCGCTGCGCCAGGTGGTGCAGCCACTCATGAATCAGCGGGCGCTGCAGAAAGCCATGGCGGTGGGCAAGGCTACCCGTATGGGCAAAGCGGCCATATTCGTCGGGGGGCGCATCGCCGTATTCCTCGTAGCGGCTCAGCAGGAAAAAGATCCCGGCAAAGAGGTCGAAGCCGAGCGGCCCCTCATTTGGGAAGAGGACCGGGAAGCCGGCTGCGTGGCGCGTCACGGGTGGATCAAAGGCGCGGATGCCGGTTTCCTCCAGCAACCCCCAGGGCACTATCAATCCACCCGGGTCATACCCGATGATTGCGGAGGCTGCGTCCGGCGTCCGGGTAAACGGTACACCGAAATAGCCGGACAGGAAATCGAGCACGTAGCGCAGGCGTGGGGTGGCGGTATGGGCAAATACGGTGATCAGCGTGACGCAATGTACGGAGGGCGGCGCAGACTGAAAACCACCGGTCCTTCATACCTGTATCGCGAGTTGCGCGAGCTCGTCCGCCAGACCGATGCCGCGATGATGTTCCTTCGGCCGCTCGATATACCGCGCCACAGATTTCACCGCATCGGGCGAGACGGTAAAGAGCGCATACCCGGTTTGCCAAGCAAACTCCTTCTTGCCGACTTTGCGGTTCAGCCAGAATGCTGAAGCACCTTTTACGTGCTGCATGATGGAGGAAGGTGCCCGCTCAAGACAGGGCGCGACTAAGGCGTGCACATGATCCGGCATCCCATTGAGGGCGATCAAGCGGCATCGCTGCTCTTCAAAACGCTGCTCCAGGTAAGGATAGAGCAGGCGCTCACAGGACGTATCGATCAGCGGCGCCCTTTGCTTCGTGGACCAGACCACATGGAACCAAGCATGGTTGAGGGTGTGGGACATAATGGATGCAACTTACCCTGTCGAATCTGGTGCGCCCGGTGAAAAACCTCAGGAAATGATGGTTTTTTTCCAACCAGCCCATGCCTTCAGGCATGGGTTTTCGAAATGAACCAGCCCACGGTTTTAACCGTGGGCCGCGTTGCCCCATGGCTGAAGCCATGGGCTAGTTCATATCGAAAACCCACGGTTAAAACCGTGGGCTGGTTGGTTATCCGGAATGCCGCTCCTGCCATTGCTGGCTGAACGATTTCTTCGGAAACTCGAGCGGGCTGCGGTGCTTCGACCAGCTCTTGACGAAGGAATTGACGACCCAGCCCTTTATGCGGCCGTTGGCCATATTCATCAGCGGGCGCTTCAGCATGGCCATCTTCCACAGCTTCCAGGCTACGCGCTCGCCGTACGACGATGCGCCCGACTCCACGGCCTCGGCGCGGTTCTCGAGCAGCAGCTCGTGCAGGTTGATCTTCACCGCGCACACCTCCGTGCAGTTGCCGCAAAGCGACGACGCATACGAGAGGTGCTTGTACTCATCCAGCTCCTTCAGGTGCGGGGTGATGACCGACCCGATAGGACCGCTGTAAGTAGTGCCGTAGGCATGGCCACCGATGTTCTTATACACGGGGCAGGCATTGAGGCAGGCACCGCAGCGAATGCAATAGAGGCTCTCGCGGGTCTTCGGGTTGGCAAGCAGGTTCGTGCGGCCGTTGTCGAGCAGGATCACATACAGCTCCTCCGGACCGTCGGTCTCCGTAGATCTACGGGGACCGGTAACGAGCGTATTGTATACCGTCATGCGCTGGCCGGTGCCATAGGTGGCGAGCAGGGGCCAGAAGAGTGCCAGGTCATTGATGGAGGGGATCACCTTTTCGATACCCACGATCACGATATGCGTTTTCGGGTAGGAGCACGAAAGACGGCCGTTGCCCTCGTTCTCGGTAATGGCGATACCGCCGGAGTCAGCCACGATGAAGTTGGCCCCCGTGATGCCGATCTCGGCCAGGCGATACTTCTCGCGGAGCTTCTCGCGGGCCACGAGCGTGAGCTCCTGCGGAGTCAGGTTGGAGGGGGTGCCGAGCTTTTCGGCAAAGAGCTTCGCCACGTCTTCCTTGCTCTTGTGCATGGCCGGCGTCACGATGTGGTAGGGAGGCTCGCCGTCGAGCTGCTGGATGTATTCGCCGAGGTCGGTCTCGACGCTTTCGATGCCGTTCTTTTCGAGGAATTGATTGAGGTGCAGCTCCTCGGTCACCATGCTTTTGCTCTTGACGATGGAGCGGCACTGCTTCTCCTTGCAGATCTTCAGGATCTCCTGCAGCGCGGCTTCGGCGGTCTCGGCCCACAGCACCCTGGCGCCGTTGCGGGTGGCGACCACCTCGAAGGTTTCGAGCTGCTTGTCGAGGGTTTCGATGGCGCGCCACTTCACGTTCTTGGCACGCTCGCGGGCTACGTGCACGTCGGTGAACTGCTGCTTCCCGGCAGGCACCACGGCGTTGTAGCGGGCGATGTTGAAATTGATTTTCCGACGATGCTCCTTGTCGGCGGCCTTGATGGTACTCTTGGCCCGGAAGGTGGTGGATTGCTCAGACATCAGCGGTTGGGAGCTTTAGCGTCAAAGTGTTCGATGGCGATCTGGTGCAGGGTCTCGTAGAATTCTTTGCCGAAGCGGCGCTCGATGGGCTCCTGCAGAAACTGGTACACCGGCATCTTGGCCTTTTTGCCGAGCGCGCAGGCTGGCTTGCAGAGGGTATCGCGCGGCTCGTAGTTCACCATGGTGTAGGTCTTGCCCTCGGTGATGCGGATCGGGAACAGGTGGCAGGAGATCGGCTTTTTCCAGTCGATCTTGCCTTCGAGGTAGGCCGCTTCAATGCCGCACTTGATGATGCCGGCCGCGTCGCGGAAGCCGTATACGCAGAGGCCACCGTTGATGGTGGGCGTCACCCAGCCGAACTCGGGGTCCCAGAGGTAGCGGCCCTGGCGCTTCACTTCCGCGATGCCTTCGGGCGTCATGTAGGGCTCGAAGGCCGCGTAGTGGCGGTCGATCTCGCTTTTCTCGTCGGGGGTCAGCGGGGCGCCGGCATCGCCGTCCTCGCAGCAGCCGCCCTTGCACTTGGCGAGGTCGCAGATGAACTTCGCCTCCACCACCTCGTCACTCACCAATACATTGTCGATCGCTATCACAATAGAGGATTTTGGGCAAAGCTAAGTAATAGTGAGCGGTGAGCGGTAAGCGGGTCAGCGGAGCAGGGGGTCAGCGGGTCAGCAGGTGAGCGGATCAGCAAAGAACCTTTAAATAGGGCCCCGCTCACCTGCTCACTTGTTCACCCGCTCATCCCCCTCACTGCTCTCCCGACGGCTTTACGGCCTTTCTGCGCAGGAAGCGGGCAAAGCCCACGCGGCTCGCGTCTTCTTTGAGCTTGCGGGAGGCGATGTAGTGTACCACCTTGTGCTCGAGCCAGTGGTGCAGGGGCAACAGGGCGGCGATGAGCACGATCTTGATGGCCAGCACCTTCAGGGGCTCGCCGTGGGTGGCATGGTGGATCTTGTTGTCGGCGATGAGGATAAGAAACTCGAAGAGGAAGATGAACGAGAAGAAGCCCAGTACCTTGATGACGCCGGCAGACACCTGCAGGAAGCCGAGCAGTACCAGCAGCACGAACACCGCGCCGATGGCCACCGTGATGCCCATGTATTGCAGCGTATGCTTGCGCTCCAGCGCAGCCGCCTTTTCCTTGTCGAGACGGGCCTGTCGCTGCTGCTCATCAGCGAGCTCTACCTGCAGCAGGTCTTTTTCTTCGCCCAGTTTCTTGAGGCTGTCCTTAAACTGGTAATACTGCTGCTGGGCCTCGTACGATTTCCGAAAATCCCCGGAGCGCGCGTACAGCGTATCGAGCTCTTTGACCACGAGCTGCTGCCAATCGATGTTACCGGACGACTGTGCCATTGTGCGGGTCTTTTCGAGGTACGCGATCGCGGCGGCATTGTTCCCGGTCTTCTTGTGCAGATCGGCATAGGCGCTCCACATCGCCATGCGCATGAACGGGCTGCCGTTCTGCTCATAGCGGGCCAGGCTCCGGTTGAAAAAATACTCGGACGAATCATAGCGGCCCAGCCCTTTGTAAATGACGGCGTAGACCTGGTCGATGGTTTCCGGCATGCCCATCCGCTCGAAATACTGGCGTATCTCCGGCCGCGACTTGAAGTAATCATAAGCCTTCTGGGGCTGGTCGCCGCGCAGGTACTGGTTGAGCAGGCCCGTATAGCCCATTACTTTCAGCGGGGCACTCTTCAGGGTATCGGCCAGGCGTACGCAATGCTCGAAATAGGAAACCGCCATATCGGCATCTTTCTTTGACGTATACAACGCGCCCAGCTTGTAGATGTCCTGCGCGCGGTTGTAGGCCTCGCCGCCTTGCTTCATGAGCGCAAGCTGCACCATGCTTTTCTGCACATAGTCGATGGCCCGGTCGTATTCCTCTATGCTCTCGTAAAACCGTCCCAGGTTGACGTAGCAATTCCGCAGCAGCGCCGGTTCGCCGCGCCCTTCGGCAAGGCGTAGGGAGTTGAGGTAGCTGCGCAGCGACAGCAGGCGCTCGTTCCGCACCAGGTAGTAGTTCCCCATGGCATTGCCGGACACGATCAGCAGGGAGTCGTTGGCGAGGATATTGGCGAGGCTGAAGGCCTCCGAGATATGACGGTGCGCCTTGTCGTATTCATAAAGTGCCAGGTGCGTGCTTCCGAGGGCCAGGAGGGCGCCGGCCTGTTCCTTATCGAGCTTGTTGCGGCGCGCCACATCGAGTGCACGGGTAAAGAAGTCGATGGATTTGGCGAGGGCGTCGCGGTTCTGCTGCTGGTAGGTATAACGCTCGCCATGGTACATCAGCGACTTGAAGATCAGTACGCGGTCGCGGGAGCGTTCGGCCTCCTCCGTCAGCTGGCGGCCCCAGCGGTCCGATTCCGCGGGATTGCTGCTGGCGGCATACCGCATCAGGCGCCCAAGCAGCGTGACGCGCTCCGAGGGCGTCTTGGCAACGCTCAGCTGGCGTTGGAAAGAGTCGAGCATCACATCGCGTTGCGCCTGCACAAACAGGCAGATAAAGAGCAGGGCGCTCACACAGGAAAGCTTTCTCATGGTGCAGTTTGGATGCACAAATTAGGGAAAATGCGTATGGGATCCCATGGTGAAACAACGAAGGGCACAGGGTGAGGAAAGAATGTCGGGGGAGGAGGGGGAATACTTGAACAAATGAGTACATGAGTACTTGAGTATCCGAGGGTGGTGATTAGGGATCAGGGGACGAGCGGGACGGCTTCAGTAAAGTTTCGATGGCCACTTCCTCCCTCCCTTCTCCCCTCGAACCTTCCCTCAGTTACTCTCTTATTCTAATGTTCAATTACTCAAGTAATCACCTCTTCCCTCTTCCCTCTCCCCTCCTACCTAGTCCAGCGGAGCGTGTTGATAAGATGCTCCATATCCCGGCGGAAGAACTCGGCAACGGGCCGCAGCGAGTCTTCGTTGGGCGTGGTCTCGAAGTACAGGGCGCCGCGCAGGAAGTGCCGTACGGAGTCGGTCAGGAAGAACTGGTTGCCGGTGGCCGTATTTCCACGGAGCGTCACGTACACGCCCTCGATGCCGTTCGGGGTAGTGAAGGGCTTGTGGTCGATGGCCGAGGCGCGGTAAGTGTGCTGCTTATACGAGAGCTCGTAGGCATCCTGCACCAGGGAGTCGAACCGGTTGGGGCCGATGAGCTTGTAGGAAAGGTGGATGCGGCCGCGGTAGTCCGGGAAGTCGATGTTGAGCCAGTAGGGATTCTCGGTGCGCTCGCCGAAAAAGGAGGTATCGCGCACGATGGTGCCGTACACCGGGTACTCGAACGTAAACGGGAAACCCGGCTGCTCGAAGCGCTGGTAGCCCTTTTGCGGCAGGTCGATGCGGAAGTAGCCGCGCGGCTTGGCCAGGTAGTCGCCGTTGCAGGCCGCGAGGGCGAGGGAAAGTACCAGAAGCGGAAGTACGATTTGTTTCACGGGAATTGGTCTATTTGTCTATTGGTATGAGGGCAGGTTCACAGAGACGTAACGTTTTTTGATCCGGACTGTTGCGTTCGCCAGTCGAATCTTCCACCTGCCGCCATCCTCTTGTTAGGCGTCAGCCAGATCCGAGATCAGCGATCACCCATCTGAGATCCCAGATCCGAGATCTGAGATCTACTCCACCGTTACCTTCACCGTATTAATGCGGTTGCGGTTGATCTCGAGCACGGTAAACGCATACTTGCCCACGCGCACCGTTTCCTCGATGTCGGGGAAGGCGCCGTGCACCTCCAGCACGAGGCCGCCCACGGAGTCGCTCTCCCCTTTCACGTTGTCGAAGGTATCGAGCGGCAGGCGCATCGCGCGGCACATATCGTGCAGCATCAGCTTCGCATCCACGATCCAGGTATGCTCGTCAACCGGGCGCACCGAGGTCTCTTCCTCATCAAACTCGTCGCGGATGTCGCCGATGATCTCCTCGAGGATGTCTTCCATCGTCACGATGCCGGAGGTGCCCCCGAACTCGTCTACGACGATGGCGAAGTGGATGCGCTTCGCCTGGAACTCCTTGAGCAGGTCCTTGATCAGCTTGCTTTCCGGCACGAAGAAGGGCGGACGGATGGCCGAATGCCAGTTGAACCCGGGATTGCCCAGCTGCGCCAGCAGGTCTTTCGTGTTGATAACGCCTACGATGCTGTCGAGGTTGGTCTGGTACACCGGCAGGCGGGAGTAGTGGAGCTCTTCCACGCGCTTCACCACTTCGGCGAAGCTCAGGTTGTGGTCGAGCCCGTTCACTTCCATACGGAACTTCATGATCTGCCGCACGGTGATGTTGCCGAACTTGACGATGCCTTTCAGGATGTTCTTTTCCTCGATGCTTGTTTCGTTGGCGTTGACGTCGATGGCGGCGTCGAGCTCGCGCATCGACACGCTCTGGTGCTCGTTGGCGCCGCTGCGCAGGTTGATGCCGTCGGCCATGCCCACGAATCGGAGCGAAATGCGGCGGAGCAGCAGGTGCAGGCCCTCCACCACGGCAGAGGCGAAGTAGGCAAAGCGCAGGTTGTTCTGCGTAGCCCACACCTTCGGCAGGATCTTGCCCACGAGCACCAGCACAAAGGCGATGGCTACGATCTTGATGATCCAGTTCCAGACCGGCGGGTCGAGCTGGAGCACGGGCGTGATCAGGAAGTTGGCGAGGATGATGATGGAGATGTTAAAGAAGGTTTCGGCGATGAGCAGGGAGGTGTACACGGCCTTGCGCTCCTCGAGGAGGTGCACGATGCGGCGGGCGGCGTCGTGCTGCTTGGTGCGGAGCATATTGACGTCCTTCGTCTGCAGGGTGAAGAGCGCTACTTCGGCGCCGGAGGTCACAAAGCTGAGGAGCAGGAGAACGATGAGGAGGACAAGGAGAAAGACCGCGCTTTGCGGGTTAGCCAACAGGAGGGTAAAGGCAAGATGAGATAGCGAGGCACCGGCCGAATGGTAGTCCAAGGCAAAGGTTTTGGTGAACGATCATCCCGCCGGGGCGGGATCCTTGTAAACTACAAATTTATCCGGTTTCGGCACTTAGAAAGATAAATCTTCGTTCTCTCCCATCCCGGGGTGCGGCCCGCTCATGCCCTCGTCGCCCTGGATGCCGCCTCCGTGCCCGTTGCCCTCGCTGCGCTTGTCGAGCATGATGAGGTTGTCGCCCACCACCTCGGTGGCGAACTTGCGGTTGTTGTCCTTGTCTTCCCAGCTGCGGGTGCGGAGACGCCCCTCGATATAGACGAGCGAGCCTTTGTGCAGGTATTTCTGGGCGAGCTCGGCGAGTCCGCGCCAGAGCACCACGGTGTGCCATTCGGTTTGCGACACGAGCTTGCCCGAGCGGTCCTTAAACGTCTCCGTGGTGGCGAGGGGAAACTTGGCCACGGCGATATTGCCTTCCAAAAACTGGATATCGGGATCCTTGCCGAGGTTCCCGATCAGCATCACTCTGTTGACTCCTCTCATACCATTCTGTTTTCAGGGTTTTTGTTCTTGTCCGTTCGTTCCAAGCCTGTCATCGCAAAAACAATCAAATTTGTTGCCAGTACCCCGGGACGTAGGATTGGTAAAGCTGAACCGATCGGTTTAGACCGGGAGGCGACCGGAAGGACAGTGCAGGCCGGGAGCGCAGCATTTTTACGCTCCCGAAGCCTCGGGAGGCGCAATGGAATTTGCTTCACCTTTTCCCAGGCGGAGTTGTACTACATCAGCGATGACCCTGGAAGTTCCAGCTTTTTTTCAAGGGCGCTAAGGGAAGCCCGCAGGCGGGCTTTAGCAGGGGCTCCCGTCATTGAAAGGATTAAGGACGTCTTCCGTTGATGGAGCTGTTCATTCAATTCCGACCAGCAAGGTTTAGAGCCTGTTTGAGTTAAATGATCATCAGGAAAGGGTGAAAAGGTCGGCCGCAAGCGGCCTCGATGCACGACGGCGCTCCCGAAGCCTCGGGAGGCACGACGGCGCGACGTAGAAAAACAATCTGTTCTTTTTACTTTTCGTCGTGCCTTTGCGCCGTCGTGCCGTCGCGACAGGGGCGTCAGCCCCGCTCCCCGCGCTTGCGCGGTCCGATGAACAGTTATCGAATCGTTCAAACAGCCTCTTGGTTGAATGCGCTACCCGAACCCGGCGAACGTCGCCTTGAGCCAGGCGCCGACGGTCTTCGGGAACGGGTAGTCGTCGATCTTGTCCAGCGGCACCCAGTCGAAGCCGGGCAACTCCAGGCGGCGCGCGAGCCCGAGGTGCAGGAAGTTGAAATGAATAAGCTGGTGCGAAAGCCGCTGTCGCCCCTTGGCAGCCGCGCTTTCGATCGTGTAGTCTTCCTTCCTGATCCCGTATTCCTCGTTCAGCGCCCGCAGGATCGCTTCCTTATCGCGCTCCCGGCCGGCCTCGAAAAGCAAGGGCTCCCAGAGGCTCTCCCACACATCGCCGGGACCGCGGGGGTGCAGGGCCAACGTGTTTTCGTGCTGCAGCAGCACATACTGGAAAAAGCGCTCGCGCACGGCGGTCTTCTTCGCCTTCACGGGCAGCTCGCCCTGGCGCCCGTGGCGGAAGGCGGCACAGTCGTGTTGAAAGAAGCAGGCGGCGCAGGCCGGGAGCGGCTTGCACACGGTGGCGCCGAAATCCATCAGGGCCTGGTTGTAGGCGCGGGCCTCGCCCACCGGGAGCAGTTCCTGCGCGGCCTGCGCAAAGAACTTCCTGCCTTCGGTGGAGTCGATGGGCAGCGCGCAGCCGAAGATGCGGCTCAGTACGCGGAACACGTTGCCGTCGAGCACGGCATAGGGCGCGTTGTAGGCGAAGGAGGCGATGGCCGCCGCGGTGTAGGGCCCCACGCCTTTGAGGGCGAGGATGTCGTCGTACTGCTGCGGGAACACGCCGCCGTACTGTTCCGTAATGATCCGCGCTGTGGCGATGAGGTTGCGGCAGCGGCTGTAGTAGCCGAGCCCTTCCCAGAGCTTGAACACCGATTGCTCGGGCGCGGCGGCGAGCTCCTGAACGGTGGGGAAGGCTGCCACGAAGCGCTCGTAGTAGCCCCACCCCTGCTCCACGCGGGTTTGCTGCAGGATGATCTCGGAGAGCCAGATGCGGTAGGGATCCGTTTCGCCCTTCCAGGGCATGGGGCGGTCGTTGGCGGTGGCGTTCCAGTGGAGGAGCCCGGCAGTAAAGCGGCGGCCGTGGGCCGAATCGGCGCGTGTTTCTAAGGTTTCCTTCATCTGCCGGAGCCAACAATTTGTTGCAAAAAGGGTTTATATTTACTTGACAATCACTTCTTTTCGTCTTATATTGTGGGAACAAAAACAGGACCGCTATGAGAAAGGCAGATTTGGTCAACCAGATCTCTGAGAAAACAGGGATCCCAAAAGTAGACGTTTTGATGACGCTCGAGGAGATGTTCCGCGAGATCAAGCACTCGCTTTCCAAGGGCGAGAACATCTACATCCGTGGCTTCGGCTCCTTCATCACCAAGAAGCGCGCCGCCAAGATCGGCCGCAACATCAAGAAGAACGTAGCCGTGCACATTCCCGAGCATTTCATCCCCGCGTTCAAGCCCGCAAAAGAATTTGTGGCCGAGGTGAAGAAAACGAGCATCGCGGAATAACTTTGCGGCCCCGAAGCTTCGGCCGGGAACGCACTTCATGAAAAAAACCCAATGGACCGTCCTGGGCATCGTAGCCTTGCTGACGACTGGCCTTTATTTACTTACCCAAGCCCAGATCTTTGGCGACAAGGCCCCGAAGACGACCTCCGAAAGCACCGTTCACGGCCCTAACGACGGCCACGACCATGCTGCGGAAGCCGGAACCGTTACGACCGATACGGTGCTTGCCCGCTCGCTGCGCCGCCTCAACGACCGGCAGCGCACCCGCCTCTCGCTTCTTCAAAACAGCATCTCCCGCGGCGACATCCAGGAGCAGAAGCTCCACCAGTTTCACCAGCTTTCTGCCTTCTGGCGCGACTCCGCCCGGCTCTTCGAGCCCTTTGCCTGGTACACCGCCGAAGCCGCCCGGTTGGAAAATTCAGAAAAATCCCTCACCTTTGCAGCCCGTTTGTTCTTAGACAACCTTCGTCAAGAGGAAGACCCGGCGCTCAAGCAATGGAAAGCCTCCCAGGCCAAGGACCTGTTTGAGCGCTCTTTGACCCGGAATCCCTCCAACGATTCGGCCCAGGTAGGACTCGGCGCCACATACCTCTACGGAGGGCTGGCGAGTCCTATGGAAGGCATCACGAAGATCCGTGCCGTGGCCGATCGCGACTCCACCTTTGCCTATGCCCAGCAAGTGCTCGGCGAAGCCTCCCTGCTCTCCAACCAGCCCGACCGGGCGGTGGAGCGCTTCCAGCGGGTGGCGCGCCTGCAACCCGGCAACCTCCAGGTGCTGCTGCTGCTCGCCGACATCGAGGAGCGCCGCGGCAACAAGGCGGTGGCGAAAGGCTGGTATGGCAAGACCCTGCCGCTGATCGACAACCAAGGGCTCCGGAAAGAAGTAGAAAAACGAATGGCCGAACTGTCCAAGTAATTCTTTAAACAACAAATAATTAAACACAATGCCCTGCGGTAAAAAAAGAAAGCGTCATAAGATCGCTACCCACAAGCGTAAGAAACGTCTGCGTAAAAACCGTCACAAGAAGCGCAAGTAAGCTTCCGATGACCTCTATAGTACGTGCCGGGATAGCAGTTAACCTGCCTTCCCGGCATGTATATTTGTATCTTTATCGATTGCTGATCGCTCTCCCGGAATCCCGGGTCCGGCGTATCGGACCGCTTGCCCACCTCCCTTCCCTTGCCTTCCCGCTCTATACAAGGTAACTGCAGCATCCGGCATCAGCGGCGCGATCAGCGTCAATTCACCTGTGTACCTAAAGCTGTAGTAATGTGAACAAAGAACTAATCATCAATGCCGCTCCCCACGGAGTGGACATTGCCCTTTTAGAGGATAAGAAACTGGTAGAACTACACACCGAAAAGGTAGATGCCCGCTTCGCCGTCGGCGACCTGTACCTGGGCAAGGTCAAAAAGCTGATTCCCGGCCTCAACGCCGCCTTTGTGGACGTGGGCCACGAAAAAGACGCCTTCCTCCACTACACCGACCTTTCTCCCTACGCCCGCTCGCTCCTCAAATTCACCGCGGCCGCCATCGGCGACAAGAGCCCTGAAGGCATGGACTTCGGCATCTTCCCCAACGAGCCCGAGATCATCAAGACCGGCAAGATCGCAGAAGTGCTCAACGGCAAGCCCAACGTGCTGGTGCAGATCCTGAAAGAGCCCATCGCCCAGAAAGGCCCGCGCCTCTCCTGCGAGATCTCGCTGCCCGGCCGCTTCGTGGTGGTAACGCCCTTTAACGACATCGTGGCCGTATCCCGCAAGATCCATTCCTCCGAAGAGCGCAAGCGCCTCCAGCGGATCGTGGAATCCATCAAGCCGAAGAACTTCGGGGTCATCGTACGCACCGCCGCCGAAGGCAAGAACACCGCCGAGCTGCACGAAGACATCTCCGAGCTCGTGGCTACCTGGCAAACGATCCAGAAGAACCTCCGCGGCGCCACGGCTCCCACGAAGATCCTCAGCGAGCAGACGAAAACGACCTCCATGCTCCGCGACCTGCTCAACGCCGATTTCAACAAGGTGGTGATCAACGAGAAGGGACTCTTCCAGGAAACGAAGGCCTATATCCAGAAGATCGCCCCTGAGAAGGCCGACATCGTGACCTTTCACCAGGCCGGCAACGCCATCTTCGATACCTACGGCATCACCAAGCAGGTGAAGTCGGGCTTCGGCAAGACCGTGAACCTCGAAAGCGGCGCCTACCTCATCATCGAGCACACCGAGGCCCTGCACGTCATCGACGTCAACTCGGGCTACAAGAGCGTGAGCAACAACCAGGAGCAGAACGCACTCGAGACCAACCTCGAGGCGGCGAAGGAAATTGCCCGCCAGCTGCGCCTCCGCGACATCGGCGGCATCATCGTGATCGACTTCATCGACATGAAGCTGCCCGAGCACAAGAAGCGCGTCATCGAAGCCATGGAGGAGCACATGCGCACCGACCGCGCCAAGCATGCGGTGCTGCCCATCTCCAAGTTCGGCATCATGCAGATCACCCGCCAGCGGATGAAGCCGGAGATGAACATCAAGACCGAGGAGGTGTGCCCCACCTGCCAGGGCACCGGCAAGATCGCTTCCACGATGCTCCTCGAAGACGACATCGAGAAGAACCTCAACTACCTCATCACCCACAAGCACGAGCACCTCACGGTGGCCGTGGGCCCGATCCTTTACGCCTACCTCACCAAGGGCCTCTTCTGGACCTCCAAGGCCGCCAAATGGCGCCGCAAGTTCGGCCAGAAGATCGCCGTAAAGGAAGACTCGACCTACCACCTTACGGAGTACCACTTCTTCAACAAGGATGGTGAGGAGATCAAACTGTAAAACAGCCCTGGAACAATAGAACAAGGAACAGGGAACAATGAATTTTGAAGGAGGGACTAGGTGTCCCTCCTTTTTTTGCGCCCCGGCGCCGCGTGGGCAGGAGAGAAAGAACGCGGATTTTACGGATTTAATACGATTAGAACGGCTAGGGCGTTGCGTCAGTGCCTCCCGCACCTGACGCTCTTTAAGATCGTTCAGTACGATGGGTACTGACATTTTTAACGGGCGCAAGAATCGCCGGATACCCTTGCAAAATGTAGTTCAGCAACACAGAGGCACCCCTCACCCCCGGAGAGGGGCTGGGGTGAGGTCCGGGGGTGAGGTCACCAGGAGCGGCGCACGCCGATGGCGAGGCTGAGGATATCGGAGGGCCGCAGGGAGCGGTGGTTGGTGACGTAGGAAATAAGGAGCTTGTCGGTGGTGCCTACCTCGTAGTACAGGCCCCAGCGGTGGCGCGCGTCGCTCTTGACGGCAATGGTGGCATCGCCGCCCACGAACAAGCCGAAGTGCATCGCTGTCGGAAAGTCGTAATAGGTGTAGGGATAGTTCTTGGGAGCGAAGAGAAAGTACTGCTTGCCGAAGGTATACGCCACCAGCACACCCGCCGAGAGTGGCCGCACCCGCAGGCCGGACACCGGGAAGGGCCGCACCGGGAACCAGGTGAGCTTCGACGATATCGTGTGGATGTCGACGCCGCCCACCGAAGCCGGGACATAGCCATACAGGAAGTCGCCCTCCAGGTTGCCGCGGCGGTTGTTGTAAGAGACGCCGGCGGAAAGAAAGCCGATATTACCGGCAAACTGCAGCTTGGCGCCGTCGGGCACCCACCAGCGGCGGGGCGGCAGGCTGTCCTGGGCGGCCGCACCCAGCGCCGGCAGGAGGGCGAGCACGAGTTTAATAATAGCGTTCCTCATAATTGACGGTTTCTTTTCCGGCGGTTACCAGTACGTAGTTGCGGCGGTTGAACGACCCGACCACCACATAGGGAATGCCGTCGTTATAGGGCTGCTGCATCGAAAAGCGGTGCTGGTGGCCATGGAGACTGCCCCGCACTTTGCCGCTCTGCCGCACCAGCGCCGTAAAGGCGTCGTGGTGCCGGCGGTCGAAGAGCTCGTCGTAGGGTGCCATATGGCTCACCACAAAAGCGCCGTCGTAGCGCTCCAAGTCGGCCATGGCCCTGCCGAACCACGACATCTCCGGCAGCGACCCGTCGAAGCCGGTTTCGTTGGAGTTGGTGTTGAGGCACACGAACTTATAGCCGTTGTAGCTGAAGGTGAAGTTCTCCGGCCCGTACATCTGCCCGAAGGCGGTGCGGCCGTTGGCCAGCATGTCGTGGTTGCCGATGATGGCGATATAAGGCACCCGGAGGCGCGACAGGCGCTCGTGCACCCAGCTGAACTCGGTCTGCATCCCGAAATCGGTGATATCGCCGGCGAGGAGCACGAAGTCGATGCTGTCGAGGGCGTTGGCGGCGGCCACGAAGTCGTCGACCTGCTCGTAAAAGCGTTGGGTATCGCCTACCAGCAGGAAGCGGAAGCTGTTTTTAGGGGGCAGGGCCGCGATGCGGGCGATGGCCTTGGCGTTGAGGGCACGCTCGCCGGCGGCGGGGCGCACCTCGTGGGGGCTGAACTGGAAGGTCTTCTTGCAGGCCGTGCAGCAGAGAGCCAGGCCCAGGAGGGCGGCGGTCAGGCGCTTCATAAAGGGAGCATTTCAATAGGTTAGCGAGGCCATTCTGCACAAAGTCTTTGTCACAACATCAAAAATTCGAAAACCGTGCCTCTTCTTTGCCCCTTCTTGTAGCACCTGGATCCCGTTCCCGAAGCCCCGAACCTCAACACAACCACCACGAAAAGCCCCGGCGGGGCCGGGGCGCTTAAAAATGTGGGGATTTTCCTCAGGCGGTCCGTCCAGGCGAGCCACCCGCCCCTCCCGCAAGCGAGGCTGAAACAAACCGATAGGGAAAACCACAGCCGAAACAGATCCAAGATCCCAGATCTGAGATCCCTACTCCCTGTCGCGGGCGCCAAGGAAGAGCATCACATACTGGAGCAGGGTGACCACGGAGGCCAGGGCGGCCACCACATAGGTCATAGCAGCCCAGTTGAGGGCGTTCTTGGCTTTCGGGTACTCTTCGCGGTTCGTTACGTTGGTGTTTTGCAGCCAGGCGAGGGCGCGGCGCGAGGCGTCGAACTCTACCGGCAGGGTCACCACCGAGAAGACCACCGTCAGGGCAAAAAGGGCGATCCCCACCAGAAGGAGGGTGGAATTGCCCGAGGCAGCCATGAATACGCCCGCCAGGAGCACCCAGTTCACGATGTTGGAGCTGAACTGTACCGCCGGCACCAGCTTACTGCGGAGGTTGAGCCAGGCGTATGCGGTGGCATGCTGGATGGCATGGCCGCACTCGTGGGCCGCTACGGCCGCGGCCGCCACGCTGTAGCCACTGTAGACGTCGGGGCTGAGGTTCACCGTTTTGGACTGGGGGTTGTAGTGGTCGGACAGGAAGCCGTCGACGGAAACGACCTTGACATCGTAAATACCATTCTCGCGGAGCATCTTTTCGGCCACTTCCTTACCGTTGAGCCGCGACTGGAGGGGGATCTTGCTGAACGCCGCGAAGCGCGACCGCAGGATGCCGGAGACCAGCATGCTGATGCCGATGAAGACCAGGGAGACTAAGAATATCGAGTTCATAATGGGTTTTTTCTTTCTCTAGAATGCTCAAATCTATCTCCAAAACGCCCCGCTACGGCAGAACTTCCGGATTTTACCATTTTGCTAAACATTTTGGCAGAAAAGCACGAAATTTTGGCTTTCTTAACTGACACTTTTACAGCCCGTTAGGGAAATGTGATAGAAAAGATACCTCTGTAAGACATTGATTTTCAATGCTGAAAAAGCGCAGCCGTGTTAGCGTTTCCTTATACAAGAGCTTCTTAAAAGTTATGCACAGGCCCAAAAAATAATTTTGTAATGTGCCCTCATTTTGTAATTTAGTGTCAGAATTTAATGGGTTAGTAAGTAAAGGGGTTGGTCTTTTGGCCGACCCCTTTCTTCATTTTTAAAGTACCCGTTTTCTTCACGTCACGATCACTCCTCAACACCATTCAAAAGTCAAAATTCAAAAGTCAAAAACGTTTTTGTCATCATCTCTTATACACCTGGATCATCCGGATAACCGAAAAAGGAAGACGTACTACACAGAGAATTTTTGAATTTTGCCTTTTGACTTTTGCCTTATAGAACATGTCGAAAATAAAGACCGCGTATTTCTGCCAGAACTGTGGCTATGAAAGCACCAAGTGGGCCGGCAAATGTCCGGGCTGCCAGCAGTGGAACACCTTTGTAGAAGAACTCATTCAGAAAGATGCGAAGAAGGGTGGTGCAGCCGGCGCTACCGACTGGCAAACCTATCATGAGGTGCCGGTGACCTCGCGCAAGATCCAGCCGCTGCACAGTGTGCAGACGCAGGAGACGATACGCGTGCAAACACCCGACGAGGAATTGAACCGCGTGCTCGGAGGCGGTATCGTGCCCGGCTCCATCGTGCTGGTGGCCGGCGAGCCCGGTATCGGCAAGTCGACGCTCTTCCTCCAGATGGGCCTGCAGCTTACGGAGAGCACTGTGCTCTATATTTCCGGCGAGGAGAGCGAGCAGCAGGTAAAGATGCGCGCCGACCGGCTCGGGATGAAGAACGAGCACTTCTACCTCCTTACCGAAACCTCCACGCAGGCCATTTTCAGCGAGATCAAGAAGCTGAAGCCCGAGCTGATCATCGTGGACTCGATACAAACGCTCCAGTCGCCCTTTATCGAATCGTCGCCCGGCTCCGTGTCGCAGATCCGCGAGTGCGCCGCCGAGTTCCAGCAGTTCGCCAAGGAAACCAACACGCCGGTGTTCCTCATCGGCCACATCACGAAGGAAGGCTCCATCGCGGGCCCGAAGATCCTCGAGCACATGGTGGATACCGTGCTCCAGTTCGAGGGCGACCGCCACCATGTATACCGCATCCTGCGCACGCTCAAGAACCGCTTCGGCTCCACCTCCGAGTTGGGCATCTACCAGATGAACGAGAGCGGCATGGCGCCGGTACGCAACCCGAGCGAGATCCTCATCACCCAGAAGGAAGAGGCCCTCAGCGGCACCAGCATCGCCACGATCATGGAAGGCGCGCGGCCGCTGCTCATCGAGGTGCAGGCGCTCGTGGCACAATCGGTGTACGGCACACCGCAACGCACCGTCAGCGGCTTCGACCTGCGGCGCCTGCAGCTGCTGCTGGCCGTGCTCGAGAAGCGCGGCGGCTTTCACTTCGGCGTCAAGGACGTGTTCCTCAACCTCGCCGGTGGCCTCAAGGTAGAAGACCCTTCCATCGACCTCGCGGTGCTGGTGGCGCTCCTCTCCTCTTACGAGGATGTGCCCGTGCGCCAGGAAATCTGCTTTGCGGGCGAGGTAGGTCTTTCGGGCGAGATCCGCGCCGTGAGCCGCATTGAGCAGCGCATCGCCGAGGCCGAGAAGCTGGGCTTCGCCCGGATCGTCGTCTCCAAGTACAACCAGAAGATCGCCGGCTCGAAGAAGTACGGTATCGAGGTGGTGCAGATGGGGCAGGTGGAGGAGGTGTACCGGTATCTGTTTTCGTGAAGCGGCAATCGGCAATCGGGAATCGGTAATGGGAAAAACATCAGTGGATAGTGGGAAAAATCACTGAAACTTCTGACTGAAACCCTTTTGTGCGGCATGCAAGCTTAGATAGCTTCGGGTAAAAACTATGTTTCTGAAACTGGACCATCAAGAGATGGACATTTATAAAGCTACCCGCGCGTTTGTGCTTTCTTGTTATCGCCTATCGAAAAGCTTCCCAGTGGAAGAAAAATTTGCCATGTGCCAGCAATTGCGGAGGGCAGCGCTCTCAGTACACCTCAATGTTGCTGAAGGAGCGTCTCGTAAGACGGCCCCGGACCGAAAGCGCTTCCGCGAAATCGCGAGATGGTCGCTCATTGAGATCGACGCGCTCCTAGATATCGCTTCCGACCTTGACTACTGTCAAAAAGAAAACCTGGTAGACCTGGGTACACTCTTAGTCAGATGCTTTCAGATGTTGTCTAAAATGATGAACTAGGCTGCTGCTTTAGGGGGCTTTATTGCCGATTCCCGATTGCCGATTCCCGATTGCCGATTGCCGATCATGCCGCTCCTCAACGACCTCGCCTCCGCCTTCCTCCACCTCGCCTTCCCCCACATCTGCGAAGGCTGCGGCACCGACGTGCTGGCGCCCGACGCCCCCCTCTGCCTGCGCTGCGCCCACGAGCTGCCCGCCACCGGCTTCGAGCGCGCCGAAGGCAACCCCATCGACCGGATCTTCTGGGGCCGCCTGCCCCTGCGCGCCGCCACGGCGCAACTCTACTTCACCCAGGGCTCGGTGGTGCAGGCGCTCATGCACCGCCTTAAGTACGGCGGCCGCGCCCCGATCGGCCACTACCTCGGCGGGCTCATGGGCCGGCAACTCGCCGCCTCCGCCCGCTTTGCCGGCGTCGACGCGCTGGTGCCCCTGCCCCTGCATGCCGACCGCGAGCGGCGCCGCGGCTACAACCAGGCCGCGCTCCTGTGCGAGGGCATCGCCGGCACTTGGCCGCTGCCCGTACTGCCCCGCGCGGTGCAGCGCCCGGCGGCTACCGAAACCCAGACCTACAAAGGCCGCGTGGAGCGCTGGCAGAACATGCAGGGCCGCTTTACCGTGCCCGATCCCGCCGCCCTCGAGGGCAGGCACCTCCTCCTCGTCGACGACGTGGTGACCACCGGCGCCACCCTCGAAGCCTGCGGCCGCGCCCTGCTCGCCATTCCCGGCGTGTCCCTCTCCATCGCTACGCTTTGCTTTGCCGGAGGTAGTTAGCAAAATGTGGTAATGGGTTAATGTGCTGATTTGCTAATGAGGTCTTCAGGGTTTGGGAAGTTTTAAGGGTTTAATGCTTCGTTGCCTGAAAGAGAACGGCTGCAATTATTTCGAAACCCAAGACTTAAGGTGCAGCACATTCCCCCGCCACCCCATTCCCCCATCACCCCATTATCCCAGGTCCCAATTAGCACATTAACCCATTAGCCAATTAGCACATTGCTTTACCTTGCCGCTATGAAACCCGTGCTGCCCCTGCTTTGCTGCCTGCTGATCGGCCTCGGCATCCTCGCCTGCCGGAAGGACCGCTTTACGACGAGCGCCGGTGCGCAGCTGCGGACGAGCGTGGACACGCTGCACTTCGATACGGTGTTCACGACCGTTGGCTCCGTGTCGGGCGTGGTGAAGATCTTCAACGACGACCGCGACGGCATCCGTATTTCCTCGGTGCGCCTCGCCGGCGGCGCGGCCTCTCCTTTCCGCATCAATGTCGACGGCATTCCCGGGCCGCAGGTGCGGGACCTCGAGGTGGCCGGCAACGATTCGCTCTACATCTTCGTGACGGTGACGCTCGGGGCCAGCGGTACCCTCCAGCCCTTCGTGGTGCAGGACTCGATCGAGATCTCCTGGAACGGCAACCGGCGCTGGGTGCAGCTCGATGCCTGGGGACAGAACGCACGCTTTCTCCGCAACCATGAGGTCACCGGCTCCGAAACCTGGGACAGCACCCTTCCTTACGTGATCCTCGACCGCCTCACCATCGACACCGGCGCCACGCTGAGCCTCACCCCCGGCACGCGCCTTTACATGCATGCCAACGCACCCATCGTGGTGCATGGCTCGCTGCAGGCAGCCGGCGAACCCTTCGACAGCACCCGGGTGCTCTTCACCGGCGACCGCCTCGATGTGCCCTACCGCGACTTCCCCGCTTCCTGGCCCGGCATCTACTTCAGTCCCGCGAGCCGCAACAACCGCCTCACGGCCGCCTGGATCCGTAATGCCTACCAGGGCGTGGTGCTCAGCGGTGGCGGCCCTGCCCCGAAAGTGATCCTGGAGGAAACGATCATCGACAACGCCTACGACGCAGGGCTCCTGGCCGGCTCGTCGAGCCTCAGTGCCCGCAACCTGCTCGTCAGCAACTGCGGCCGCGGCATCGTGCTGGAGGGGAGCGGCGACTACAGCTTTGTGCACTGCACGGCGGCGGGCTACAGCAACGGCTACGTGCAGCACAAGGAGCCTGTACTCGGCATCTACACGTCGGGCAGCGCGCCGTTTAACGCCCTGTTCCGCAATTGCATCTTCTGGGGCGAGGCCAACGGCATCGTGCAAAACGAAGTGGAGCTCGGACGCAGCGGCACTGCGCCCTTCAACCTTACGTTTGACCAGGTGCTCTGGCGCGTGCGGAATGCACCGTCGCCGGCCACCACCTCGGGCGCCATCAACAATACCGATCCGCAGTTCGACTCGGTAGCCTCCGGTCGCCGCTACTTCTCCTTCCGCCTCGCCGAGACCTCGCCCGCCCTCAATAAGGGAGTACCCACCACCGTCACGACTGACCTCGACGGCAAGCCCCGCCCCGTTGGCCTCCCCGACCTGGGCGCGTATGAGCGGCAATAGTTTATTGGTCTATTTGTTTATTGGTTTATTGGTACCGGCGAAGCGGAGCTTGCCGGGATGCCGGCCGAGGCGCCGGTACAAGGGGTCGTTTCTGGTGGTAGCGCCACCACTCCAACAGCCATTCTTATCCTATGTGAACGCCAGTTGGTGTAGTTTCCGATTCACACGAGTCGCTCCCGACAGTGCAGGCATTACAGCTCCAACCATTATGCAGAGCCAGTTTCGCCATTAACTATGACATGATCCATCCGGTTGCGCCAGCTAAATCTGAAATCTGAAATCACAAATCTGGGATCGAAGCGTGCGCCAGCCAGATCACAGATCCGCGATCACAGATCTGAGATCCTTCTTGGTGCGCCAGCCCAAATCTGAAATCTGAAATCACACATCTGAAATCCCGTAGGTGCGCCAGCCAGATCACAGATCCGCGATCACAGATCTGAGATCCCTGTGAACCTTCGTACCTTTGACGCGTTCTAACACCAGCAAACACATCATTATGAAAATCGCCCTTTTTGCAACTTTATTCACCCTTATGACGGCAGCAACCTCTATCTACAACTTCAAGGTGGAAGGCCTCAGCGGCGGCACCATCGACTTTTCCCAGTACAAGGGCAAGAAGATCCTCATCGTTAACACGGCCTCCGAATGCGGCTATACCCCGCAGTACGAGGGCCTTGAGCAGCTTTCGAAAAAATACAAGGACCAGCTCGTGGTGGTGGGCTTCCCCGCCAACAACTTCGGCGGACAGGAGCCCGGCTCCAACCAGGAGATCGGCGCCTTCTGCAAGAAGAACTACGGCGTGACCTTCCCGATGGCCGCCAAGGTATCGGTGGCCGGCAACGATGCCCACCCCCTCTTCCAGTACCTCGCCGGCGAAGCCAAGAAGAAAGGTGTGGCCGACCCCGTCGTGAAGTGGAACTTCACCAAGTTCCTGATCGACGAGAAAGGAAACCTGGTAGATGTATTCCCCTCCAAAGTAACCCCTATGGGCCCTGAGATCGCTAAACACCTGAAGTAATGTGCTGATGTGCTAATGAGTTAATGTGCTAATAATAAAGGCCCGGATCGCTGCGCGATCCGGGCCTTTGCTTACGGGTCCTCCACCCCAGAACCGCAAAAAACCTTAGAATCCCACCACCCCATTACCCCATCACCCCATCACCCCATTCCCCCATTATTTAGGCAGGTGCGCCACTACCTCGATCTCGATCTTCGCGTCGGGCATGAGGAGGCGGGAGATCTGCACCCAGGTGGCGGCGGGGTAGTCGCCCTTGTAGGCAGCCTTGCGCCATTTGTTGACTGCCGCCAGTCCGTCCATATCAGTGGTGTACACCGTCTCTTTCACCACGTTCTGGAGCGTGGCGCCGAAGCGGGCGAGGCTGCGCCCGATGGTGCGGTAGATGTTGCTGATGCCGGCGGAGTCGGTATTGCGGGCAACCGTGCCCGATACGTACAGCACGTTGTCGACCCTGACCACCTGCGCATAGCCCCACACGGTGTCCTGGTCCTTATTGCCGAAATGAAATTTTTCCTTGACGATGTTCTTGTTATCCTGCGCGAAGGCACCCGTAACGGCAACGAGCGCCAGCAGGAGCAGCATGGTTCTTTTCATGAGCGGTGGTTTTGGTATCAAAGTACGGCACAACGTTGTGCAGGCGCAAGGCCGCTCATCCAACTTTAGCGTTCGTTCACATCGTACAACGTTGCTGCCTTTAGCCCACCGGCGCGGCGTACGCACGCGTCCGGCTTGCGCGGGTTCCCCGCCTGCATCTGCCCGTAAATCCGTTTCTTTGCGGATGCGTTTTCAGGATGTGATCGGGCAGGAGCATGTGAAGCAGCACCTGGTGGAAATGGTGGCGCACAACCGCCTCAGCCATGCCCTCCTCTTCCTCGGCAAGGAAGGCGCCGGCGCCCTGCCGCTGGCCATGGCTTTTGCCCAGTACGTAGCCCTGCTCCCCCGCCGCGATGCGGCCCCGGCCGACTCCCTCTTCGGCGAGCCCGTGGAACTGAAGCTCCCCGGCACCCCCGCCGCCGCCGATGCCTGGATGGAACAGCAACCCTCCTTCGCCAAGGCCGACGGCCTCGTGCATCCCGACATCCACTACTCCTACCCGGTGATCCCGCGCAAGTCGGGCGACAAGCCGGTTTCCACCGACTACATTTCGGAGTGGCGCGAATTCGTGCGGCAATATCCCTACGGCAATGCCTACGACTGGCTGCAGTTCATCGAGGCGGAGAACAAGCAGGGCAACATCACGGCCTACGAGTGCAACGACATCATCCGGAAGCTCAATCTCAAAAGCTTCGAGAGCGGCTACAAGATCCTCGTAATGTGGATGCCGGAATACCTCGGCAAGGAGGGCAACAAGCTGCTGAAGCTTATCGAGGAGCCGCCGCCCGACACGCTCTTCCTGCTGGTGGCGGAGAACGAGGGCGCCATCCTCAACACCATCCTCTCGCGCTGCCAGCTCGTGAAGGTGCCTGCCCTCGACCGGGCCGACATTGAAAGCGCCCTGCTGGCCCGTGCCGGCGCCGCGCCCGAGGCGGCCCGCAGCCTGGCCAACGCCGCCCACGGCAATTACCGCGAAGCCCTGCACCTGCAGCAGCATGCCGACGAAGACTTCGGCGCCCTGCTGAAGGAGTGGCTCAACGCCACGGTGGGCCGAAAGCCGGCTGCCCAATTAAAGGCCATCGAAGACATCGCGCGCCTCGGCCGCGAAAAGCAGAAGCAGTTCCTCCGCTACTTCACCCACCTCATCGAGGGGGCCGTGCGCGCCGAGGTGCTCGAAGGGCCTGCGCTCGATGCGTTGCTGGCCACCTTTTCGGCCGGCGAGCAGGACTGGGCGCAGCGCCTCAACAAGGTGATGAACCTCGCGCAGAAGGAAGCCGTGGCCCTCGAGCTCGACACCGCGGCCTACCACGTGGAGCGTAACGCCAACGCCAAGATCCTGTTTCATGCCCTGACGATCAAGATCTACCACATCATCCGGAACGGGGTGGTCGTATCCGTATAGGAACGGCCGCAAGCGGCCTGCTTTTCTCAAATCGGGATGGGGTGTTTGTTCTCCCGCCGCAAGCGGCTAGCCTTGTTTAAAGAACAACGCGGGTTTCGCGCGGAGACGCCAAGTCGCAAAGGCGCAGAGGATAATGGACAAGGTTAAATGTCATTCAGTTTCCGCAGTGCCGTTGCGCTGCCGAGCAAGCATCCTGCCGCAGGCAGAATCGTGCCTTTGCGTGCTCTGCGTCTTGGCGCCTCTGCGTGAAACCCGCGTTCTGCTTTAGGAAAGCCAGCCGCTTGCGGCGGGAAGAAAAGAACCCAGGCCACGATACCACCCCGAACCCCGCTGCGCATTGTATACCGGCAAACGGTTATATTTGCGTAAGCCCGCGAGGGCCTCGACATATATATCCGTGGCTTCTGGCCTGTGCCGCACGAACGACAACGTAAACGAACGCTCCTCATAAAAGGGCGGGCCCGTCCCGGGCCGGCCCGACTTGAACCGCCTTTCTGCCCGTCCCGCAATGCCGGAACGGTCCCTTTCCCCTAAAAAAAGAAGGATCCAAGGCAGCCGAGCTTCCCCCGCCGTTCGCGCACAACCAGCTTCCCGGTCATTTTTCAACCTTAAGAACCGATCGAACGATATGGGATGTGGTAATTGCGGATCCAAAAGCTCCCCGAATGGATGTAAGAGCAACGGCTCCTGCGGCACCAACAGCTGCAACCGCCTCAATACCTACGACTGGCTGGTGAACCTGCCGATCGTGGACAACGACAGCTACTGCCGCGTGGTGGAGGTCACCTTTGCCGACGGCGCCCGGAAAGACTTCTTCCGGAACACGACCGTTCAATACTTTGCCGCCGGCGACATCGTGGCCGTGGAGGGCGTTTCCGGCTTCGACGTGGGCGAGATCTCGCTCACCGGAGAAACGGTGCGCCTCCAGCTCAAGAAAAAGGGCGTCAAAGAGAACGCCGCCGACATGAAAAAGGTACTCCGCCGTGCCTCCGAGCGCGACATCGAGCTGGCCCGCACCAACAAGTCGCGCGAGAAAGAAGCCCTCATCCGCACCCGCGCCATCGTGCGCCAGCTGAAGCTCAACATGAAAGTGAGCCAGATCGAGATCCAGGCAGATGGCAAAAAAGCGACCTTCTTCTACATCGCCGACGACCGCGTCGACTTCCGCGAGCTCATCAAGATCCTCGCGGGCGAGTTCAAGGTAAAGGTGGAGATGCGCCAGATCGGCGCCCGACAGGAAGCCGGCAAGGTCGGCGGCATCGGCTCCTGCGGCCGCGAGCTCTGTTGCGCCACCTGGCTCACCGAGTTCAAGTCGGTGAACACGGCCGCCGCCCGCTACCAGAACCTCTCCATCAACCAGACGAAGCTCTCCGGCCAGTGCGGCCGCCTCAAGTGCTGCCTCAACTATGAGCTCGACACCTACCTCGACGCGCTCCAGGGCTTCCCCGAGCACGCCGACCACCTCCGCGTGGCCCGCGGCAATGCCACCCTCATCAAGAAGGACATCTTCAAGAACCTCATGTGGTACGTGCTCCCCGACTCCAACAAGCAGCACCCCCTCACCATCGAGCGCGTCAAGGAGATCAAGGCGCTCAACAGCCAGGGCATCGTGCCCGAAGAGCTCGGCACCGTGGAAGTGGTGAGCAGCAAGGCCAAGGAAGTGGAACCCGAATTCGTGGACGTGGTGGGGCATATCTCGCTCCGCTCCCTCGAAAAAGCCGATAAGAAGCGCCGCGACCGTCGTCGGGGCGAGCAGCAGCAGAAAGGCGGCGGCCAGCAGCAAGGCGGAAACGACCGTGGCGGCAACGATCGCGGTGGCCGTGGCGGCCGCGGTGGCCGCAGCGAAGGCACCCCGAAAGCAGCCCTACCGGCACCTGCCAAGAAAGGCGACGTCCAGCCCGGCGACAAGGCCGCGCCCCAGCAAGGCCGGGGCCGCCAGCAGCAGCAGGGCGGTGGCCAGCAAAAAGGCGAAGGCGGCCAGGGCCAGCAACAACAGCGCCCCCCGCGCGGACAACGTGGCGGCGGCGGACAGCAGGGCCAGCAGGCACAGCCCAACGCTGAAGGCCAGCAAGGCGGCCAGGCACAAGGACAACAACAAGGTGGTGGCCAGCGCGGTCGCCAGCGCAACAACCCCGGCGCCGGCCAGCAAGGCGGTGGCGAGGGCGGTCAGCAGCAGCAAAAGCCCGAGGGCGGGCAGCAGCAGCGACGCCGCGAGCCCCGTGCCCAACAGGGTGGCCAGGAAGGCGGCGGCGAAAACAAGGGCCGCTCCCAGGAGCCCCGCAAAGAAGGCGATGGCCTGCGCTCCCGCGGCAGCCGCCGGCGCCGTGAAGGCGAAGGCGGTGAAGGCGGCCAGCAGCAAGGCGGCGGCACTGAAGGATAACTTTCAACGACTCTGGATAGCAAAGCCGGCATCACACGATGCCGGCTTTTTTGATGTCCTATCGTCAGGAAGAAGCTACCAAGCGGCGGATTCTGTCCCGGCCTGCTTTCCGGGATGCTTTTCTGCCACCTTGCGCCTGCAGGCCGTACCTGCCGGCCGTACGATCTGGCTCGCCTGATCTCCCGCTCGCGGCCCTGCCGGTCGGCCTACCCGCGATCCGGGTATACGCCATCCTGATCGCGGCGTTCGCCGTTGTTGCCCCGGGTGCACCCCGTCAGGTATTGGGTGCTCGGCGTTCATCCCGCATACGCACGGCGGCGGATCTTGTATGCACAGCGGTACCTGCCGCATACACGCCGACAACTTTCGGTGTTTGCCGTCGGCTTCGCGGTGCACGCCGTCTATCTCCCGGTGTTTCACGTTTACCTCCCATACGCATGCCGTCAGCTTTGCGACGTACGCCGTTACCTCACATACGCACGCCGTTACCTCGCGGTGTTTGATGTCCACCTCGCGGTGTTTGATGGCACACAGCCATATGGGCATTGGGGTCCCACGGCTGAAGCCGTGGGCTGGTACATTTCGAAAACCCATGGCTAAAGCCATGGGCTGGTGGAAACCGACCCTTCAAAACCCGCCAAAACCTTCCAAAACCATTTCCCCGGGGGCTGAATGAGACGCATAGGATTGCGTCTCTACCCTTCTACATTCAATATTCCTTGTTCGTTATTCGATATTCCTATCTTTCGTTCATGCCCCAACTTTCCGAACGCCTCGCCGAGGTCCGCTCCTACTTCGCGCACGGCGACCACCACCTCGGCTACCGGCGCCTCCTCGACGCCGCCCTCGAAACCGGCAACTTCGACGTGTACCGCGCCACCCTCCGCTTCTGCGACGAATGGGACGCCACTCCCGAAGCCGACCGCGGCCGCACGGTCACCGACCGCGTCAGCGGGCTGCTGGCCCTCATCGAAACCGGCCACCGCCCGCCGCCTCCGGCCGGCACCGGCCCGCGCCTCGAGGCCGAAGGTGTGGCCAAGCGCTACCACCAGGGCGCCTTCAGCCTCGCCCCCGTGAACGTGCGCCTCCATCACGGGCAGATCATCGGGCTTGTGGGCGAGAACGGCAACGGCAAGACTACCCTCCTCCGCCTCCTCAACGGCGACCTGCGCCCCGACGCTGGCACCATCCGCTATCACTTTGCACCCGCCGGCACGGCTGCCTACGACGTGCGGAGCCGCATCGCCTTCATCCCGCAGCGGCCGCAATCGTGGTACGGGTCGCTCATGGACAACCTGCAATTCGCCAGCACCTTCGCCGGATTGACGGGCGAAGAGAACGAGCTGTGGACCGAGATGGTGATCGCCCGCATGGGCCTGCGCCCCTACCGCACGTACAACTGGAGCCGTATTTCTTCGGGGTACAAGATGCGCTTCGAGCTGGCGCGCACGCTGCTCCGCAAGCCGCAGGTGCTGCTGCTCGACGAGCCGCTCGCCAACCTCGACATGCTGGCGCAGCAGATCATCCTCGAAGACCTCAAGTTCCTGGCCGCCTCCGAAACGATGCCGCTCTCGATCATCCTGAGCTCGCAGCAGCTGTACGAGGTCGAAAAGGTGTCCAACGAGGTCATCTTCCTGCAGCGGGGCGTGGCGCGCTACCAACCCGGGGCGCCGCTCGACGAAGCACCCGAGGAAAAGACCGCCCTCGTGCTGGAGCTCGAGACCGCCGCTACCCGCGACGAGCTCGAGGCCCTGCTCGGGCCGGCCGGCCTGCAGCAGCTCACCTTCAACGGCGGCGTGCACATCCTCTACTTCGCCCCCGGCACGGGCACCGGCGACGTACTGACGCTGCTTGGGGGCTCCGGCCTCCCCGTGCGCTACTTCCGCGACATCTCCCACTCTTCCCGCCGCTTCTTCGTGGCCTAAACACCTTGCTCATGATCGAACGCATCCAACGCCACCTGCTCACCCATCATCCGCTGCTCTGGAACACCCGCGCCCTGTGGGTGCTGGGCACCAATATCCTCCTGCACCTCCTCTTCCTGCTTGCCGGCCTCGGCTCGGTGCAGCCGGCGCGCCTCGGCGACGAGCGGGGCAGCGCGGCCATAGGCACCGGTGGCCTCGTCACTTTCTCCATCCTCTGCTCGCTGCTGGTGCTGCTGGTCTGGCTGCTCTTTTACTTCCGGAACAACGCGTTCCGCAACGGCTATCGCCTCACGCCCGGCTACCTGCTCCGCGAATGGGGCCTCATCGTGCTGATCGTCTTCACCAGCCTCATCTACCACGAATCCTTCCTGTTAGGCAAACGCCTCCGCGTGCGGCAATTCACCAACACGGAGCGCTTCGTGCAGGAAGTGAACGCCGCGGCGCTGGCCATGGCCTTTGTGCCCGACGAGGAAGATGATCCTGCCTACTTTGTGCTCAACAACTGCGCGGAAAACGGGGGCATTCTTTACAACAACAGTACGAACTACCAGGAGCTGGCCGATAGCCACCGCAATGATACAAGTGTCGCGGGTCGGCAGATCTACCAGGAAAGCCTCACCATCCTGCGCGCCTTGCAGCAGCCTGACGCCTTCTCCTACCGCCACTACTGCGGCATGCCCATCTCTTATGCCTGGGACTATCCCGGCATGACGGGCGCCGACGAGCACCACGCCCGCCGGATACGATGGATTGAAGCCGGGTCCCGCGACTCCATCCGCGCCTCGCTCGATGCCCTGGTCAACCTGTGCAACCGCTACGGGATACGGTCCCGGATACATACAGACAGCCTCGCCGCGGCCGTGTTCCGGCTGCCGGGCAACGCCCTCTGGAAGTACACCCCTACCGACCGTTTCGTATACCACGAAGGCGTACAGCAGGAAAATGCGAGCTACCTGCTTACCGACGATCTCCGCGGCGTCTTCAGCTTTATTGACGACTGCCTGCCCAACCGGCGCAACCGCCAGGACCACGCGGAGCGCCTGCTGGCGATGGGCTATACCGCTTTCGGGCTGGCACTCCTGCTCTGGGCCTGGCGCCGCTTCAGCCGCAAGGTCTTCCTCGTAACGCTTGTGGGCGTCCTCCTCTGGAGCATCCTTATCGGCCTCATGAGTATTGGCTCCGGCGATGGCTCCGGACCCTCCGTAATTATACTGTGCCTCTTCGTCGCCTTCGGCCTGCTCGGACTTTTCTTCCTGCGCTCCAGGGAGAACAAGACGGCTACCGGCGTGCTGTTGCTGTGGCATTTCCTCCTGTCGGCGGCCGTAATACCCCTGATCCTCTTTCTGTGCAACCAGAGCTATGACCGGCTGCGCTGGTCCTACAACAACAACGAGCTGTGGGAACGGATCGCACAGCAACGCCACCCGGTATTGTATTGGATCGAAGGGCACACCGGCACGCTGCTGGCGCTCAACTTCGCGCTCGTGCTGCTGTACATCGGTCTTGCCGGCAACCGCTCGGCGCGCAGCTGGCAGCCGATGCCCGAAGAGTGACGCGTCCGTTGCTAAAACGAAGAACGCGGGCCATCGGGCCCGCGTTCTTCGTCTACCGTAATCCTACGGATACTATTTCCCTTCCTGCTGCAGCGCCCGGTGGATGGCGTCGAGCACCTTGCCGCGGATATTGAGCTCGCCCAGCAGGTTGTTCCGACCGCCGTTGACGCGGTTGGACAGGAAGATGTACACGAGGTTTGTCTTCGGGTCGGCCCAGACGGCAGTGCCCGTAAAGCCGGTGTGGCCAAACGTTTCGGGCGAAGCATACGTGCCGGGATAGGGCTCTTTGCGCTTCTCATTGTCCTTCTCGGGCTTGTCGAACCCAAGGCCGCGCCGGCTCGACCCGGAGCCGTAAGCCGTAAACAACTGCACCGTCTCGGGCTTCAGGTAACGCTTGCCCCCGAAGGTGCCGCCGTTGAGCAGCATCTGGTACAGCAATGAAAGGTCGAAGGCATTGGAGAAAAGGCCCGCATGACCCGACACGCCGCCGAACAGGGCCGCATTCTCGTCGTGCACATACCCGCGCAGCAGCTGCCGGCGGAAGTAGTTGTCCTGCTCCGTAGGCACGGTGCGCTCACCGCCGAAGCGGTTGAAGGGCTGGAACACCGTCGTGCGCATGCCCATCGGCTTGTAATAGGTTTCGTGCAGGTATTGGTCGAGGCGCTTGCCCGACACGGCTTCCACCACCTTGCCGAGCAGGATGAAGTCGAGGTCGCTGTACAGGTACTTCGTGGTGCCGAGGCGGCTGTTGAGGATCTTCACCACCATGCTGTCGGCCCAGTCGCTGCGGAGCCAGAGGTCGCGGGCCACGGGGATGTTGAAGGAGTCGCTGGGCGCGGTGCGGTAGTAGCGCTCCGAAGGCTGCTTCGTAGCCGGGTCCAGCGTTTCGGGGTAGAGCGGGATGCCCGCGGCAAGACCCGCCTGGTGGAGCAGGATGTCGCGCAGCTTGAGACCGGCCTTGTCGGTACCGCGCGCGGCCGGCAGGTAGTCGCCCAGCGTGCCGTCGAGGGAGATGCGGCCTTCGTCGTACAGCTTCATCAGGCCTACGGTAGTGGCCGAGGTCTTGGTGATGGAGGCGAGGTCGTAGATGCTTTCCAGGTGCACCGGCTGCGACAGCGTATCGTAGGAATACCGGCCGAAGGCCTTGTGGTATTTCACTTCGCCATTCTGGACGGCCAGTATGACCGCACCGGGATAGGCACGACGGGCAAGGCCTTCGCGCACGATGCTGTCGACGGGCGCCCAGGCCGCGCTGCTGCCTGCCGGCTCGAGTCGGGTTACGGGCACCGAGGTGCCGAAGGGGAGGTCGCACACCGTTACCGCGAGCTTGCCGATCGCAGGCAGGCGGCCCATCAGGAAGTCGGCTGCTGCAGCCCCGTTCACGGAATCATCCTGGTGAAAAGCCACCAGCGTGGGTGCGCCGCAGAAGTTCTTCGCCGCCATCACGTTGCCGAACAGCAGCGTCGCCGTTTGCGGCCCCTGCAGCCCGTTCCAGAGCGCGAGGGCCGAGCGGGAGATCTGGAAGTTATTGGCGAGGCGCGGGTTGTACTCGTGGACACCAACGAGCACGGCATCGTACTTACCCGCCTTAACGGCACGGGCGAGGCTGTCGGCGGCAAGGCTGTCGCGGCGGAAGCCGAAGGAGAACACGTCGGCGCGGGCCTCGGTGCGGAGGCGGCGCATGAGCTCGTTTTCCTGCGTGGCGCCGATGGCCACATAGGCGATGCGGCGGGCGGAGAGCGGCAGCAGGCCGGCGTCGTTGCGGAGTACGGTTACGCTGTTGCGGGCCACCTCGTTGTTGATGGCGACCGTTTCGCGGTTCAGGTCGGCCCAGATATTTGTGGTATCGATCACCTGCGGGTTATGGAGCCCGAGCGCATACTTGGCGTGCAGTACTTTCTTTACGCGCTCCTCGATCGTTTTCTTTTTCAGGCGCTTGCCGGAGATGGCCTGCTCGATGGCGGCAATGGCCCCCGGTACGTCCTCGGGCAGGCAAAGCAGGTCGTTGCCGGCCTCCATGGCGCGCACGGCGATCTCACCGGTGCTGAAGTACTTGGTAACGCCCTTCATCTCGAGGCCGTCGGTGATGGAAAGCCCGGTGTAATCGAGCTCCTTGCGCAGGAGCCCGTTCACGTTGTTGCGCGACAGCGACGTGGGCAGGTTGGTGGTGGTATCGATGGCCGGGATGGCGAGGTGCGCGATCATGACGCTGCCCACCTTAGCTTTGAACAGCTCCTTGAAGGGATAAAGCTCCAGCGAGTCGAGCGATTCGGTGGGCTTGTTGATGACGGGGAGGTCGTAGTGCGAGTCCACCGCCACGTCGCCATGACCGGGGAAGTGTTTGGCGCAGGCCATCACGCCCGCCTCCTGCATGCCGCGGGTATAGGCAACGCCCATGCGGGCCACCGCTTCCTTGTCTTCGCCGAAGGAGCGGAAGCCGATGACGGGGTTGTTGGGATTGTTGTTGACGTCCACCACCGGTGCGTAGTTGAGGTGTACGCCGATGCGCTTCAGCTGCCGGCCGATGGCGCCCCCGAGCTTGTATACGGTGCCTTCGTTGGGCAGGGCGCCGAGCGAGATCTGGTAGGGATAGCGCTCCACCGAGTCGAGGCGCATGGCGAGGCCCCACTCGGCGTCCATGGTCACGAGCAGCGGCGTGCGGGCACCTGCCTGGAAGTGGTTGGTGAGCAGGGCCTGACGCACGGGTCCGCCCTGGAAGAAGCAGAGCGCGCCCACGTTGAGCTCGCGGATAAGGCTGTCTACGTGTGCCACGTGCGCGGGGCCGAGGTTGCTGTGGGCGCGCACGATCATGAGCTGGGCGATGCGCTCGCGCGGCGACAGCTTTTTAAACGTGCTGTCGACCCAGTGGCGGGCGGCTTTCGAGGGCTTCTGGGCGGTGGCGGCCAGCGTGCTGCCGGCGAGAGCAAGCGTGAGGAGTATGTGCTTCATGGTATTCATACAGCAAGACACAATTTAGGTCAGGGGGAGCGCGAAGGGGCTGTTAAAACGCAAAGTAAAGGGGAATGAGCCGGCCATTTTACAAAGCTTTCACGAAGCGGAGCGTGAGTGGATGAAAGGCAGATTCATGCGGTTCACCTGACGGCGCAAGCGCCTGGCTTTTCTTAAAGCGGCGGACGGGTTTCACGCGGAGACGCAAAGGCGCAGGGAACGCAAAGGCAGGGCCCTGCCTGCGGCAGGACGTTCACACGGCGGCACAACGGCACGGCGGCACAGCGATACTTTATCCTACCGTAGGGCGCTTACGGATGGCCCATTACCTTTATTTGAACGCGCACTGCGCAGTAAACCTGCTATAGAAAGGAGCGATTACCGCAAAAACGGATGCAAAAGAAAAGTCCCGCCGTGTAGCTGCGCCGCCGTGCCGCCGTGTGAAACATTCTCGTGAGCGCAGCGAACCGGTTGCGCCTCCGCGTCTTTGCGTCCTGGCGCGAAACCCGCGTTGTGCTTTGAGAAATAGTAGCCGCTTGCGGCGGGCTATTGTAAGCTTTGCCGTGCCGCAGTGTAACATATACTCGTGAGCGAAGCGAACCTACAACCGCTCGAGCCGGTCCGGACCCAGCTGCTTCCTGAACACCGTAGCCATGAGCCAGCCCGCGCCCGCCCCTACGAGCGCACCGCCGGCGACGTCGGTCGGGTAATGCACACCTACATATATTTGCGCGTACGCAATAAGGGCTGCCCACAGGATACCGGCATACACCCGGCGCCCGAGCACCGGGTACAGCGCAACGGCAAGGAAGGTGGCCAGCCCGAAATGGTTGGCTGCATGCGACGAAGTGAACGAGGAGCTCCCGGGACAGTAAAGCGCCAGCTGCCGCACCTCCCCGATCAGTTCGGGCTCGCTGCACGGACGGATGCGGTACACCGTTTCCTTGATGATGCGGCTGCTCAGCAGATCGGTGAGCACCGGCGTCAGCACCGCATACAGAACGAGCCACCAGCGTTTCCGGAAGTTGGCCAGGATAAAGGCGAACAGGAATACGTAAAGCGGTATCCAGGTGAAGCGGTCGCGCACGAAGGGCATCACGGCATCGAAAAAGCCATTGTGCCACTTGCCGTTGAGCAGGCGGAACAGGGAACGGTCCAGATCGAGCAGCGCTTTCATTCGGGGCCGAAGGTACCGCAGCCGCCTTTATTCCGTACACCATTCAACGCCGAACATGAAAATACCCCGTCCGATACAATGGGCCGCCTCCCTGGGCGGGCTCTTCCTGGCCCTGTTTACGGTGCTGCGCCTCGTCTTTTATTTCGTGTTCGACCCCGCGGGCGGCTCCTTCCCGGGCGCGGCCTTCTGGATGGGATTCAAGTTCGACGCCCGCTTCGCCTGCTTCCTCGCCGCCGCCTTCTTCCTGTTGTCGCTCGTGCCGCCGCTCAACCCCTTCCGCGCGCCGCGCGCCCGCCGCTTCTGGCTGCCGCTGCTGGTGCTCCTGACGCTGCTGGTGCTGCTGATCTACGTCGTCGACTTCTATCACTACGACTACCTCCAGCAGCGCCTGACGGCCACTTCGCTCACCCTGCTCAAAGACGTGGCGATCTCTTCCGAAATGGTGTGGCAAAGCTACCCGGTGGTGCGGCTGCTGCTTGCGCTCGTAGCGTTGGTGCTGCTCGCTACCTGGGGCTACCGCCGCTTCTACCGCCGGATGGCTGCGAAACCGAAAGCGCCGGTGCGCCGGCGCGGACTCTGGTATACCGCATTTCTACTGCTCCTCCTCGCGGGCATCTGGGGCTCCGTGAGCCAGTTTGCGCTCCGCTGGAGCAACGCTTTCTCGTTCAACAACAACTTCGAAGGCCAGCTGGCGCTCACGCCCTTCGAGACCTTTCTCAACACGCTCAAGTTCCGCGGCAAGGCCTACGACGACAAGCGCATCGACGCCTCGTACCAACGGATGGCCACCTTCCTCGGCGTGGAGCGCCCCGACAAGGCCACCCGGAACTTCACACGCGCCATTGCCCCCGCGCCGGGGATGCCCCTGCCCAAAGGCATGAACGTGGTGCTCGTGATCTGCGAGAGCTTCAGTGCCTACAAGAGCAGCATGTGGGGCAACCCGCTGAACAGCACCCCGTATTTCAAGAGCCTGTGCGACAGCGGCGTCTTCTTCCGCAACTGCTTCACGCCCTCACACGGCACCGCGCGCGGCGTTTGGGCCACGCTCACGGGTCTTCCCGACGTCGAGCGCCTCGAGACCTCCAGCCGCAACCCCGCCCTCGTAGACCAGCACATCCTCATCAACGACTTCGCCGGCTACAGCAAATACTACTTCATCGGCGGCAGCGCCTCCTGGGCCAATATCCGCGGGTTGCTGAGCAACAACATCGCCGGCCTCAACCTCGTGGAGCAGGAGGACCTCGAAGGCGAGCAGATCGACGTATGGGGCATCTCCGACAAGAACCTGCTGCTGCAGGCCGCCACCCGCCTCGGCAAGGAGCAAAAGCCCTTCTTCGCCGTTATCCAGACCGCCGACAACCATCGTCCCTACACCATCCCCGAGGAAGACCTAGGCGAGTTCAAGAAGGTCAGCCTGCCCGACGCGCAGCTGCAGCGGGCCGGCTTCGGCTCCAACGAGGAGCTCAACGCCTTCCGGTATACCGACTTCTGCTTCCGTAAGTTCATGGAAACGGCGCGGCAGCAGCCCTATTTCGACAACACCCTCTTCGTGTTCGTGGGCGACCATGGCGTAAAGGGCGAGGTGGGCACCCTCATGCCGGCAGCCTGGGCCTCCGAAAGCCTCGAGATGTTTCATGTGCCGCTGCTCTTTTATGCGCCGAAGCACCTGCACGCAGCGCAGCGCACTACGCTCGCCTCGCAGTCCGATATCCTGCCCAGCATCACCTCGCTTGTCGGCATGCCGGCGACCTATACGGCCATGGGCAAGAACCTGTTCGACAGTGCCCGCTATACACCCGACCGCTGGAAGAGCTCCTTCGTGTTCTACCCCAGCGATGCCACCTTCGGGTATTTCTACGGCGACCTCTATTACCGCCGGCAGATCGAGGGGCCGATGCGCCGTATCGTATCGCTCTCGGGTGCGCCGGTGCCGCAGGGTGCCGCGGCCGACAGCGCCTTACGCGTCCTCGACGCACAGCTGCTCGACTGGTGGGAGACGAACCGCTACCTGGCGCACCATAACCGGAAGTAGCAGGTTTATTCGTTTATTGGTCTATTTGTAAGGGGTCGTGAAGCGCGAATGGAGCGGAGTGGCGAATGGGGCTTTGGCTCGTGAGGTGTGCCCCCGGCTCACTCAACAGGTGGAGCGGTAGAAACCGCAGGGATTCCGTTTGCTTCCAATGCATCCCGGAGGGATGCGCGCTTGGTAGCCCGGCATGCAATGCCGGGCGTGGCAATTAACAAATGAATACCAATGTCAGCATCCCGGAGGGATGCGCGTTACCGGGCACGGTCGGAAATGAGTCGGTACAGATCGATCAGAAGGCGGCGCCCGAACGTGCGGATTATGTTGCAGCTAGGCGCTACCGGTGGTATGTCGTTACGATTAACCACCCATTTCACGGGATTTCCGGATGATGCTCCCTTTCCCGATTTTTCTGTGTAAAGCACGATTTCCTGGTAACGCGCATCCCTCCGGGATGCCGACGTTGTTTGGGCATCTACCAACATTGCCCGGCATGTTATGCCGGGCTACCAAGCGCGCATCCCTCTGGGATGCACTCGACACGGACGTATACCAGTTATCTCTGGGACGTCTTCCCCCATGTGATTTTGGTGGATAAATCCCGGTTGCCTCGGTGTGCGCCAGCCAGATTTGAAACCTGAGATCCGAGATCTGACATCGAAACGGCCCCCTTCCGGAGGCCGCGTCGGTTACAAGCAATTGGCTGGTCGGTTCTTCACAGGCGGTTCAGGCGTTTGATCTTTTGCTTGAGCGTTGCTTCATTGACTGGCTCGTAGGTAAAGTCGCCGGCATGACGGGTGCTGGTATTGCCATCGGCCATGGCCATCGAAAACACGCCGTCCTTCTGGCGCACGGCCACAATGGTCACCTTCTCGCCAACGGGCACCCGCGGAAAGCGGTAGACGTCGCCATCGCGGTGCCCGTCGATGAGAGAGCGCAGCGAATGGAAGACGAGCCGCACCTGCACGTCGTCGGCGGCCCCGGTGTGCACGAAGTATTCGGTGAGCGGCCGGCCCTCCTGCAGGAAGCGGTCGCAGTTGAGGTAGCCGAGGCGCGTGGAGCGGAACACGTAATACTGCACGGTGCTCATCGTGGGCACGAAGCGCGCTACTTCCTCCCGCTCCGGCCGCGGGGCCGCTTCGCCCATATCGCCGCCGAGCGACAGCGACATGCGGCCGCCAAAGCGGAAGGACTGGGTGAAGGTGTCGGTCACCGCGATGCCGAGGCGCTGCGCCGGCTTCCAGCGCGGCATGCGCGTAAAGGCGGCTGCCACCCCCTCCTGGAAGCTGCGCGGCACCTCCTCCGCCACGGGCAGTGGGCGCGCCTTGCCTGATGGGTCGACGAGGAAGCGGACGTCCAGCGCCTGCTCCTTCCCGGGCTGCAGCATCTCGTGCGGGAAGGCGATGCTGTTCACGAGGTAATTCCTTAATTCCTCCATACCACCCGGGAACGACGCTGGCTCATACACGGGCACCGGAACCCGCGCTCCTGCGGAAGGGTCCGGAAGCAGGGCCCAGTCCATAGCTCCTTGCTGGCGGGCGCCGGTGAACAGCTGCATGCCGGGCAACGGGCTTTCCACGGGAAAGGCGAGGTCCACCGTGGCGCCGGGCCGCAACAGGAGGCGCTCGGAGCCAGAGCTCGCCTCGAGGTACAGCATGCCGCCGGTTTCGAGGAGGCGGTCGCCGGAGCGGGTGGTGAGGTCGGCAGAGAGCGCGTCGCCAAGCCCGTAGAACTCCTGTACGGTGAAGCGGATCGGGCCGGAGGGCACCCGCCCATCGGGCAGCACAAAGGCATCGCGACGTACGCCGATCAACGTGCCGCTCTTTGCGGTGAGCAGGCGGTCCTCATTGCCGCTGATGGTGAATATCTGCAGGTCGGGCTGTGCCGAGCGCAGGATCTCGAACAGGGGCTTCTGCACCACGGGCGCGGCGGGCACCACGGTAGCGCGTACCGACGAGTCGGGCGGCGTCCGTAGTATTACGGGACTACTGTCGACGCGAGGCGCCGCCGGCTCACCGGTGCTGGCGGGCAGCACCAGCACGTTGCTGTCGACGGTGGCGCCGGGGGGCAGGGCTACGGACACAGGGCGAGACGGCTCCTGGCAGGCGCAGAGGAGCCCACAAAACAGGGCGGTGTACAGGTTGCGGATCATGGAAGAAGGTTTTTAGAAGGTTGGTGTTTTCCATGGCCGGCAACTGGGC
This sequence comes from Flaviaestuariibacter amylovorans, assembly GCF_039541815.1. Taxonomy (NCBI): domain Bacteria; kingdom Pseudomonadati; phylum Bacteroidota; class Chitinophagia; order Chitinophagales; family Chitinophagaceae; genus Flaviaestuariibacter; species Flaviaestuariibacter amylovorans. The sequence goes on along the minus strand of NZ_BAABGY010000002.1, from coordinate 20,458 downwards.
TATCGGGAGGCAGTGAGGAGGGGTGCAGGGGGCGCCGCGCGGGCGGTGGTCGCAGGCGCGGCGGCAGCGACGTGTGACAAGCGCTCTTTCAGGCACCCGAGCGTCACTTCTTCGAACGCGAGCTCCTTAATGGTGCCGGCGGCCGTCTTCCAGGGCTTCAGCGCGAGCCCAAATACGGATCCATCGGCCTTCATCGCCACGATGGTTACGTCCATGCCGACAGGAATGCCGGTGAAGACAAACCGATCGTCCTGCAATCGTCCTTGCATCACGGAACGGATCGAATGAAAAACCAGCTTCACGTCAACGTCCTTGCTGGAACCGGCGTCGACATAAAACTCCACCTTCTCGCCCGGCTCGTTGTAGAAGCGATCGCAGTTGATCCAGCCGAGCGCCGTGGTGCGCAGGCGGTAGCGGCCCGGCACGTTCGTATACATGGTGAACAGCGAGTCGAAGCCGATCCCCCGCACGGTGACCTTAACGAGCGAGTCGGCATCGCCCGCGTTGAAGGGCCACCAGAACTGCAGGTCCTGGGTGAACGCATTGGCTTTCGGCATGCCGAGGCGCTGCGCAGGGATCCAGCAGGGCATCTGCGCGAAGGCGGCGGCCACCTGTGCGTCGTAGGCGGCGGAGGGGCTGTTGTGCACGCGCACCCGCTCCGCAGCCCCGTATTCGTTGATCACGAAGCTGATACGCACATCGCGCGGTGTGATCGGTCCTTCGGTGCCGGTGGGCCACCGGAAGTGCTCGCGGCAGAAGGCTTCGAAGGTACCCACGTCAGGTGGGAAGTAGGCACCGGTAGACCCATCGTCGTCAGCCATCTCGAACCCGACACCGTCGAAAATGGTCCGGTAGCTTCGCTCGTCGCGCGGCGTCCAATCCATTTGCCGGCCATCCCAGCGGCCCGTGAAGGTGCGCATGCCCGGGCGCGGGGTGTCGTAGGGAAAAGTGAGGTCGAGCGATTTGCCGGCGGCGAGGGTACAGGGCTGGCCGTTGTACTGCGCGTCGATATACAGCATACCGCCGGTTTCGAGCAGGCGCCCTTGCGATGTGGTGGAGAGGTTGGCGGCCAGTATATCCCCGGTACGGTTGCACTCGACCACCCGCACGGCCACGGGCCCTTCGGGCGGCAGCCCGGTGCCCGCCACCACGAATGCGTCGGCCGGTATATATACGGTAGTGCCGTTTTCCGACTCGATGCCATACGGTTGCGCCGGATTTATGGTATAGGTAGTGGCTGCCGGCATCACCTGCTGCACCTCCGTCAGCAAGCCGTCTCCCGGGCAACGCAACGACGCCGGGACATACACCGTACTTCTACGGTACTCTTCCGGCGCCTGTCTCGCGGGGCCGGAGGCTGGAACATCCAGAGCAGGTGCGCCAGCGGACGTTTGATACAGGGGCGCTGCGGGGCCCGGTACGGCAACGGCCGCTGCAGGCGCTCCTTTGCCGGAACGGGATTCGGGTGTGTTACAGGCAAGCAGGCACAGGCCCGCTGCCAGCAGGAGCGCAGGAGGAGTCAGTTGCATAGAGGGGTCGGTTTAGGCTGAGGTCGGTTAAAGGGTACCGCATTCCTTTCGGCACAAGGATCCTGGCTGCTGCGGGCCGGCCCCGGAAAAGCGCGGGGCCGGTCTGGAAGTGGCAAAAACGGCGGCCCTTTTCGTTTATTGTCGTATGCGGGAAATTTAACAGCCCATCCCCCGACCCCTTCCCTAAGGGAAGGGGTGCCTCTGTGGAACAGGCATTACGGTAACTACTTTTCCTCAATCACTACAAACACGGGCTTTCAATGCAGCAGGGAGCAACGTAAACAAGCGGGCATGCACTTCAATACAAAAAGGAAAGGTCGCCCTGAGGCGACCCTTACAAATAAACAAATAGACTAATAGACCATTAAACCAATTCGATGTCGAAATTGACGAGCTCCTGGAACTGGCGGATGCGGGCGTCGATGTCTTCTTTCTTCAGCTCGCGGAGGCGCTCGGTGCCGAACTTCTCGACGCAGAACGAAGCCATGGCGGAGCCGACGATGATGGCGGTCTTCATGTTGTCGTAGGAGATATCCTTCGTGCGGGCGATGTGGCCGATAAAGCCGCCTGCGAAGGTGTCGCCGGCGCCGGTCGGGTCAAACACGTCCTCGAGCGGCAGCGCGGGCGCAAAGAACACGTTGTCGCCATGGAACAGCAGCGCGCCGTGCTCACCCTTCTTGATGATGAGGTATTTCGGGCCCATCCCGAGGATCTTTTTGGCGGCCTTCACCAGCGAATACTCGTGGCTCAGCTCGCGGGCCTCGGAATCGTTTACGAGCAGCACGTCCACCTCTTTGATCACTTCGAGCAGGTCGGCATGCGCCACCTCCATCCAGAAGTTCATGGTGTCCATCACGATGAGGCGGGGGCGCTGCTTCAGTTGCTTGATGACGCTGTGCTGCACCGACGGAACGAGGTTGCCCAGCATCAGGAACTCGGCGCCCTGGTAGGATTCCGGAACGGTCGGCTCGAAGTTGGCCAGCACGTTGAGCTGCGTGTCGAGCGTGTCGCGCGTGTTCATGTCCATGTGGTAGCGGCCGCTCCAGAAGAAGGTCTTCTCATCTTCCTTGATCTGCACGCCTTCCAGCACAACGCCTCGGTCGGCGAGAGCCTGCAGCTCTTCCTTCGGGAAGTCATAGCCCACCACCGAGAGTTGCTCGATGGGGCGGCAAAAGTTGGAAGCGCTCCAGGCGATATAGGTGGCGGCGCCGCCGATGATGCGGTCGCTTTTGCCAAAAGGGGTTTCAATAGCATCGAAGGCCATGGAGCCTACAACCAATAACGACATAAAAAATGGTGCATGTTTGAGCGATGAGATGACCCGCAGAAGGCCATCGCCCAGTCGATAAGAAGGGCGTGCAAACCTAGCCCTTTTTCGCTGCCCGCCCCAAAATTAATTGGGCGGAAAGGCCATGGGCGCGGGGTGAACGCAAGCAGGGCCCCGATGGGGCCCTGCCGGAAAGTAGGTGGGATGGGTCAGAAGCGGACGCCAACCGAGAGGCCGGCGCGGAAGCCGGGCGTAAAGCCCTTGCGGCGGGCCGTGACCGTGCGGTTGCTGTTGTCGATCGTGATCTCCAGGTCGTTGCCGATGATCGGGAGATCGCGCAGCGACTCCGCCACATCGTCGCCGTCCCAGGCGACTGGGCTGCCCGACACCTGGCGGAATACGGCATCGCTCTTTCCGAAATTGGCCTCGGGGCCGAGCAGGAAGAGGTCGAACGTAATAAGCTTCGCGATCATGAACTGGACGCCGAGCTGCGCGCCGAGGCCCGCGCCCGAATGGTTCACACTGGCCTGGTAGACCTCCGGAACAAAGCCGCCGTTGTAGGTATACAGCCCGGTGCCCTTGTAATCGAGGTACTTCAGGTAGGGCTCGAAGTAAACGCCGGTCATGGTCTTCTTCCCAAGGTACATGCGGTAGCCGGCCATTACCGAAAGGGTCTTGTTCTCGAGCCGGACGTCGTCGCCGCTGATCGTGCGGTCGAAGGTGTTGGACACCGGGATGCCGATGCCGAAGGTCACGGACTTCTTCCGCTTCAGGTTGTACTCGCCATGGAGCGACACTTTGCCGAAGGCCAGCGAGCCGGGGTTCCACTTCACCGAGAACGAGGGGCTGTGCCCGGCAGCGGCGGCTTTTCGGTCGCCCTGTTGCTCGGGGTCGGTGGTTTGTGCGTGGGCGGCGTGCGCCAACAGCAGGGCGGCCAGCAGGGAAAGGGGGATGCGCATATGGTTTGTTTAGGTGGCTGTAAAGATAGGGCACGCCGGCACATGCGGCCGGCGTGCCCCGTTCTCCTCCCGTAGAAACCCGGATCGGGACAGCCGTTCCTGCTCAGAGCGTGCGCCGGCCGGTGAAGGTTCCTTGACCGTTACTATCAGTACTGATCCCCGAGATCGCGTCTCCACTGATCGTCCCGGTTACGGTGTTGGTGTTCCCCGTGTTCAGGGCGATGTTGTTGTTGGTGACGGTGCCGGTAAACCTGCTGAAGGTGGTGGCCCCGGTCTTGCGTACCACGCCTCTCAGGCCGTTGAGCGCGCGGGCAATGAGCACGTTGAAGGTGCCGGTCTCGCGACCGCCGCCCGATGCCGGCTTGTCGTACGTACCCTCGAATGCCTCGATGAGGGAATTGGAAGTTTCCTTGTAGATCTCGAACACGGCATTAGCATGCCCGGGAATGTTGCTGGAGGTGACCGTGGGCGTGCCGCCGGAAGCACCTACTGAAAAATTGATGGTCACGGGCTGGCCGTTCATGGTGCCGGTAAAGGCCCCGACGAGGGCCGACCCGGCGGTATAGGTGATGTTGGCTGAGAGGTTCACCGTAACGCCGTCGATGGTCATGAGGGCCGTCATCGTGTTGCCGCCGTTGGCGAGGTTGAAGGTGATGACACCCGAAGAGCCGATGATGACGCCCTTGTACAGGCCCAGGGCGCTGTTGTCGTGGGCGGCAAGGGCCTGCGGCGTGCGGGCGCAGGTGGCGCAGTTGTAGGGTTCCTCGTCGTCGTTGGATTTCTTCTTGCAGGAGTAGAGGTTGGCGACGAACAGCAGCAGGAGCAGCAGGGAGCAGTACCGTTTCATGTTGGTTGTTTTAAGCAGTTTGAATGAGGGTACAAGGTTAATGGTTCAGGCTGCCCCGGGAAATGTGAAATAAGTGGTAGAGGTTTATTGGTTTATTAGTTTATTGGTTTATTGGTTCCGACGAAGCGAAGCTTGTCGGGATGCCGGCCAAAGCGTCAGCATAAGGGTCGTTCCTGTGCGGGCAGACTTTGCGAGCGCGAAGCAGCCATCACGGCGATCTCCAGCTTTGTTGGGAGAAGCTTGGTGATCCTGAGCCTGTCGAAGGGTCCTGCGTTAGGCGGAGTTTCTGCTCGGGTTGCCCGGCGCAGGCGCCTGGCATTTCCTAAAGGTCAACGCGTTTCACACACTGTCGCCCCAAGCCTATGGCGCGGAGTGTCTGCCTGGATGGCCCGCCGCAAGCGGCTTGCTTTTCCTAAAGTGGCGGCGGGTTTCGCGCGGAGACGCGGAGACGCAAAGGCGCAGTATGGTATACCTGGTGTGCAGCAAATGGCCGATGCGTCTCTTACTGAGTTCATTTTCGATCCGAAATCCGAGATCCCCTGGCGCGCGCCAGCCTGAATCTGAGATCTGAGATCACAGATCTGAGATCCGAGATCTACCTCAGTCCTGCCTTCCGGAGCGCCTCGCTCCTGTTTCCTGCGTGGAGCTTCTCGTAGATGTTGCGGATATGCGTGCGCACCGTTTCGATGGAGATGAACAATCCGGCCGCGATCTCCTTGTATGAAAAGCCCCGCGAGAGGTGCTCGAGCACTTCCTTCTCGCGCAGTGTGAGGCTGGCCTGCGGATCCACGTAGGTAAAATCTTCCTGGAAGGCCATCACCACCTTGCGCGCGATCTGGCTGCTCATGGGCGAGCCGCCGCGCTGCAGGTCCTGCAGCGCATCGATGAGCCGGGCGGCCGGCGTGTTCTTCAGCACATAGCCCGAAGCGCCTGCCTTCAATGCCTTGAACACCCGGTCGGCGTCGTCGTACACGCTCAGCACCATGAACTGGAGCTCGGGGCGCAACGGCTTCAGCCAGGCAATGAAATCGATGCCGCTCATGCCGGGCAGCTGGATGTCGGTGAGCACCAGCTCCACGCCGTCGCCGAGTCCTTCGGTAAAAAAGGTGCGCGCCGCCTCGGCGCTCGGAAAGGTGCCCGCCAGGTTGAACGAGCCCGAGCCGGCAATGAGTGCCGTCAGGTAGTTGCGGATCGCTTCGTCGTCCTCGATGATGACCAGGGAAACCATAGCCTCAAATGTAGCTGTTTCGGCCGCCGCCGCACATGTGAAAAAAGTAGTACCGGCATCAGGCGTTGCGAACGGCTCCCTTCAGCGCGAGCACGAAGGAAAGCCGCGTTCCGGCCGCACCTGTCTGCAGCGCGAAGGCACCGCCGATGTCGAGCATCCGCTTTTCCATATTGCGCAGGCCGTTGGCGCCCGTACGCACCTTCTCGCGCAGCCCTTTGCCGTTGTCGCTCACCACGAAGCGCAGCTCGCTGCCGGCGATGCTTGCCTCCAGGGAGATACGGGTGGCACCCGAGTGCTTCAGGGCATTGTGCAGCGCTTCCTTCACCACGAGGAACAGGTTGCGGCGCTCCTCGTTCGACAGCCGGATGACGGGTACCGGGTTGGGGAAGCGGATCGACAGGTCGATGTCGAAGGGCTCGAAGTATTCCTGCACCTGCTCACGCATATAGGCCAGCAGGTTTTCGAGCGAGTCGTTCTGCGGGTGGAGCGTCCAGATGATCTCGCCCATGTTTCTTACCAGGCGCCGTGCCGCGGAGGAGATGGTGGCCACGTCACGCCTCATATCGGGTTCCGGCTTCTGCTGCGCCTGCAGGAGCTCGCTGAGCAGCGCGATGTGTGTGAGCCCGGCGCCGATCTCGTCGTGCATGTCGCGCGAGATCCGGTTGCGCTCCGCTTCGAGGGCGCGTTGCTGCTCTACCAGCGCGAGGCGGCGGCGCAGGTTGCGCTGCGACACGGCCCGGGTGGCCAGCACGACGCTCCCCAGCAGCAGCAACGACGCGAGCCCGTAAAACCAGGGGCGCTTCCAGAAAGGCGCTGCGATGACGAAGGCCAGCTCCTTGAAGGGGCTGGCCTGGCCATCCGGGTTCAGGGCCCGGACGCGCAGGCGGTAGCGGCCCGGCGGCAGGTTGGCATAGCGTACCGTCCGGTTGGTGGTGCTCACCCAGTCGGGGTCCCAGCCCTCAAGCCGGTACTGGAGCTTGTTGGCAAGCGGCCTGGTAAAGTCGAGGGCGGCGAAACGGAAGGCGAGCGTATTCTCGCGGAAGCCGAGCTCCACGCCAGCGCCGGGCGTGCCCGGGTTCAGCGGCAGGCGCTTTTCGTTGACCATCACCAATGCGATGTCTACCTGCGGCGGAAACGCCTGGCGTCGGGCCTTGAACTGCGCCGGGTGAAACCAGTTGAATCCCTTGATGCCGCCGAAGTAAAAAGTGCCGCTACGCCCGCGGTGCCAGGCGTTCGTGTTGAACTCGTTGCTTTGAAGGCCATCGGCGGCAGTGTAGTTGGTGAAGGTGCCGCGCTGCCGGTCAAAATAGCTGAGTCCACCATTGGTGCTGAGCCAGAAATTGTGCTGCGCGTCTTCCAGGATCCCGTACACGTAGCCGTTAGCCAGGCCCTGTGCCGTTCCGTATAAACGGTAATCATGCGTTGCCGTGTCGAATCGGATCAGCCCGTTCGAGGTCCCGATCCAGAGATAACGCGGATCCTGCCCGTCGAGGTGGAGGCAGCGCAGGTCTACACCGGGAAAGTATTTTGCCTGTACCGCGAAGGAGTCGCCCGTAACCCGCGCCTGGTAGAGCCCTACCAGCGGACAGGTATACCAGATCGAGCCCGGGGTACTCTCGAGCACCGATGTGGTGAGCGAGCCCAGGGCCGCTGCATGGTAGGAGCGCACTACGTAGCGGGCCTGCTCTTTCCGGATGGTACAGGGTCCAGACTGGGTGGCGGCAAGAAGGCGCCCGTCGCGCAGCAGGCGCATCCCATAAACATAGATGTTGAGCCGGCTGAGGTTTTTGGCAGCGGGTGGCCGCAGGTTGCGAAAGAGGCCCGTGGCTTCGTCGAAGCGGGAGAAGCCCATCGAATGCCCGATCCAGACGCCTCCCTCCCCATCCTCCTCGATCGCTCCGACGATATTGCCCGGCAGTCCCTCCGGTCGGGCAGGATCGTACGACCAGGTCCGGAGCAGGCCGCCGGCCGGGTCGTAAATGGAAAAGCCGTTGTTGTGACTGCCAAACCAGATGCGCCCGCGGCGGTCCTCGTAGAAGCACTTGGTGAAATAGTCCTGCAGGGTCGGATGATCGCCCTCGTTCTGCGGAAAGAGCTTGAAGCGCGGGGGTTTCAGGTCGAGGCGGCAGACGCCACCACCGTCGGTGCCGATCCACAGGTTGTACTGCCGGTCGACGTAGGTGGTGCGCAGCAGGTCGATGGAGAGCGAGCGCTGCCGCGTCTTGTCGTGCCGGAAGACCTGCCATTTCTTCTGCTGATACAGCAACAATCCCGATCCGGTAGTGGTCACCCAAAGCCTGCCGAAGGGATCCTCGCTGATGTGGACGATGTTGGTGACCGGCTGCCCGCCCACGCTGCACGCCACCCAGTCGGTGCTACGCGTCACGGAATCGTACCGGTAGAACCCGCCCCGGGAGCTGATGAAGGCTTTCTGCCGCCCGGGATACACGGCGCCCATAAGGGTACCTTTCCGCTCGTGCACGTAGCGATGGTCGGCGGCGCGGAAACGGACATAGCCGTTGTGGGTGTTGATGCAAAAGAGGATATCGCCGTTAGGCATCAGCACGCCATTGTTATTCGGAGCGTCCTGCCGCGGCAGGTGCGACGGCAACGGGTAGTGACGCAGGGCGCGGGTGGCGGAGTTGTAGGCGAAGATGCCGTGCTGGAAATTGACGAGCCACAGCAGCCCCTTGTACCGGCCCACATTGTAGAATATGGTATTGAGGAATCGCTGATAAGGAAAGGTGACTTCCGCCCGCAGGGTTTCGGCCCGGCGGTCGAAGCGATAGACACCCGTCTCGTTGGCGTACCATAGGTCGCCTTCTTCGTCTTCCGAAATCTCACCGCGCACATAGTTGGACGAACCGGCCCGGTCAAGCCGGTCGGGACAGCGGAATGCGCGCACTTCTGCGCCGTCGTAGCGGTTGAGGCCGTCGGCAGTGCCGAACCACATATAGCCGGCGCGGTCTTGCAGGATGGCGTAGACCGAGCTCTGCGAAAGGCCATCATCCACACCCAGCGTCTCGAAGCGAGGGGTCACGGGCTGCGCGCTGGCGCACAGAGACAGCAGGCACAGGAAGAAGGTACCGGTGAAGCGCATACGCAGTAAATGAATGTCAAGGTACAAACTATTGCGGCAGGCCGCTGCCAGCCTGCGGCACGAAGGGCAGGGAAAAGGAGACCGTAGTGCCCCGGGGCCCGCTTTGCACGCCGAACTCGCCCCCGATCTCGAGCATCCGCTTCTCCATGTTGCGGAGCCCGTTGGCGCCGGCACGCACGGCTGCAGGCATGCCTGCGCCATCGTCGTGCACCGAAAAGCGCAGCAGCGCGGGCTCTACCTGCAGCGCGATCACGATTCGGTGGGCGCCTGCGTGCTTGAAGGCATTGTTCCAGGCCTCCTTCGCCACGAGAAACAGGTTGCGGCGCTGCTCGTTGCTGAGGCGCACCGGGGGCAGGGCGTCGGGGAAGTGCAGTTGCAGCTCGATGTCGAAGGGCTCGAAGTAGGCGCGGGCCTGCTCGCGCAGGAAAGCCAGCAGGTTCTCGAGCGAATCGAACTGCGGGTTGAGCGTCCAGACGATCTCGCCCATGTTCTGGACCAAGCGGCGTGCCGAGGCGGAGATGCTGGCCACGTCGCGGATGAGCTCCTCCCGGCTGCGCTCCTGCACCTGCATGAGCTCGCTCAGGAGCGCGATCTGGGTGAGCCCGCTGCCGATCTCGTCGTGCATGTCCTTGCTGATGCGGTTGCGCTCCGCCTCGAGCGCCCGCTCCTGCTCCAGGCGCGCCAGCGCTCGTCGAAAGCCGCGGCGCGCGAAGAAGCGCGTGACCGTTACCGTTACCACCACCAGCAGCAGGGCCATGACGGCGATGAACTGGGGCCGTTGCCAGAGCGGCGGCGGCAACAGCGGGATGTTCCATTTTTCCGACAGGTACGCATGCGCGGCTTCCAGCTCGGCGTCGCCGAGGCTGCGCCCGTACACCAATACCTCGGCGATGTAGCCGTGAAAGATCTCGGGGATGGAATCCATGCCGCCGCCGTGACCGTTGAAGCCGATCTTGAGCGCGTTCACCGCCGGCTGGTTGGGATCAATGTCGAGTGTGCCGCTGAGGCGCCCGCGCTGGTACAGGCGGATGGTGGAGTCGTTGTTGCGCTGCAGGGCGATGATGTTCCAGCCGCTCGAAGAGCTGCTGATCGGGCGGGCCGAGCCGCTGATGCCATCGTAAAACGACAGTTGGGTAGGCAACATGCAAAATTCCCAGGTGGGGCCATTGCCGTGGTAGGTGCTGACCACCGCGCCGGCTCCGGCGCCCGAGGTCTTGCTGCGGCCCACCATGCGGAGCACCACCAGGATGGTACCACGCCGGTCGGGAAAGGTGGCGAACGGAGGGGTTACGAGGCCGGAGCGGAGGCCGTCGAAGAAAACCGCGGGTTTGCCGTTACGGGCCGAAGGCTCCCAGCGGGCGTCGCGGTCGGGGCGCGCACGCGCATCATGGCCCTGGCCGCTGGCATCGGCCCAGCGCTCCACCACCCCGGCTTGCTGGGTAATACCGCTGTCGGCCCGCAGCCACAGGCTGAGGCCACGTTCGGGCACCTGCCCCAACAGGGGCAGCGCCAGCAGCAGCAGGGAAGCGGTCAGGAAGAGGCGCATAAGCAGTAGGTACGGCCAATGTACAAAGAAAAGCGCGCCAGCGGGTAGCGGGGCCCGGGCTACCGGAATGGCCGCCGACTCCCATTTACCTGGAAGCCACGGGCACCTGCCGGGCCACACCGTCCCGGAACTCGGTGAACAGCCGGAGGCGCAGCCGCCCGCCCGCTTCCTGTACAAACACCCTGACCGACGAGTCGGGCTCATGCTGATGCGGGTAGTGGTAATAGTTCCGCAGGAGGAGGCGGTCCTTGCGGGCCTCATACACACCGGTAACGAAGATGCTGTCGTTGCGCCGCGCCTCCATCAGGATGCCGGCCTGCAGCTCGTCCCGCTTCCCGTGAAAGGTGAGGTAAGAACACCGGTACCATTCGTCTTTCAGGTAGCCCTTCGATTTCTTCACGGCATACGTGTACTGCCCGATACGGATGCGGCCGGGAGGCCCGGGCACCGCCGCCAGGAGGCCGAGGGCCAGGGAGCTCAGGAGGAACAGGGATTTTGCCATAAGCATCGATGCCAGGGTTTTGAGGCCTGGTTTGCCTATAGTGATACACAGCCCAGGCTTTTTCCATACTGCCGGGGCCGCAGCCTTTGGGGCGGAGCGCGCACGACGGGCAGCCGGGCCTATCTTTGCGGCTCCTTTTGATTGCCCGCTATGATCCACTTCCACTCACTGGCCGTTAAGAAAGTGCAGCGCGAGACCGACGACTGTGTTTCGATCACCTTCAACGTTCCCCCGGAGCTGCAGGACAGCTTCCGCTTCCGCCCCGGCCAGAACCTGACGGTGCGGAAAGTGCTGAACGGCGAAGAGCTCCGCCGCTCCTACTCTATCTGCTCCTCCCCGCTCGACGGTACGCTGCGCGTGGCGGTGAAGCAGGTGGAAGGCGGCCTCTTCTCCACCTGGGCCAACACCGCGCTCAAAGCCGGCGACACGCTCGACGTGCTGCCGCCCACCGGCAACTTCACGCCCGAGCTCGACCCGCAGCAGCGCAAGCACTACGTAGCCTTTGCCGCCGGCTCGGGCATCACGCCCGTGCTCTCGATCCTCAAGACCGTGCTCGCCACCGAGCCCGGCTCGCGCTGCACGCTCGTCTACGGCAACCGGAGCAAGGGCTCCATCATCTTCAAGGAAGAGCTCGAGGCGCTCAAGGACAAACACATCGACCGCTTCCGCCTCTATCATGTGCTGAGCCGCGAAAAGACCGACGCCGCCGTCAACTACGGCCGCATCGACCGCGACAAGTGCGCCCTGATGGTGGACAAGCGCCTGCTCGACCTCGACGCCTCGGACGAATTCTTCATCTGCGGCCCCGAGGAGATGATCTTTTGCGTGCGCGACTACCTGCAGGAGCAGGGCGTGCACCCGAAGCGGATCCACTTTGAGCTGTTCACCATCCCGGGACAGAAGAAGTCGCAGGTGGCCACCGAGCAGGAGGCCGTTTCCGACGCCGGTCCGCGCAGCCAGGTGCAGGTAAAGCTTGACGGCATCGCCTTCGACTTCGACCTCTCCTACGACGGCCATTCCATCCTCGACGCCGCGCTGAAGCAGGGTGCCGACCTCCCCTATGCCTGCAAAGGCGGGGTCTGCTGTACCTGCAAGGCGAAGCTGCTCGAAGGCGAGGTGATCATGAAAGAAAACTGGGGCCTTGAACCAGACGAGGTGGCCGCGGGTTATATCCTTACCTGCCAGGCCCACCCGAGAACCGGGACGGTTGTCGTCGACTTCGACGCCAAGTAAACGGTTCAGAAGGTTTAGGAGGTTTAGAGGGTTGGTTTGCCGCGGTTTAACAACCTCCTAAACCTTCTAAACCCCCTAAACCTCCTAAACCCTTCGGGATAGCTTAAATTTGTACGTAATTCTTTTATAATATGAGTGTACAGGAATTGGAAACGATCTTCCAGAACAAGATCGACGCCGAGGTGCGGATCGAGCCGAAGGACTGGATGCCGGAGAAATACCGCCAGAACCTCATCCGCCAGATCTCCCAGCACGCGCACAGCGAGATCGTGGGCATGCTGCCCGAGGGTAACTGGATCTCCCGTGCCCCCTCGCTGAAGCGCAAGGCCATCCTGCTTGCGAAGGTGCAGGACGAGGCCGGCCACGGCCTCTACCTCTACAGCGCCGCCGAAACCCTCGGCATCTCGCGCGACGAGATGACGGAGCAGCTGCTTTCGGGCAAGGCCAAATACTCTTCCATTTTCAACTACCCCACCGTTACCTGGGCAGATATGGGTGTGATCGGCTGGCTGGTCGACGGCGCCGCCATCATGAACCAGGTGCCGCTCTGCCGCACGTCGTACGGTCCCTACAGCCGCGCCATGATCCGTGTGTGCAAGGAGGAAAGCTTTCACCAGCGCCAGGGCTTCGAATCGCTGCTCGTGCTCAGCAAGGGCACCGACGAGCAGCGCGCGATGCTGCAGGACGCCATCGACCGCTGGTGGTGGCCCTCGCTGATGATGTTCGGCCCTACCGACGACGCCTCGCCCAACTCGGTGCTTTCGATGAAGTGGAAGATCAAGCGCTTCTCCAACGACGAGCTGCGCCAGCGTTTTGTAGACATGGTGGCCGAGCAGGTAAAGCTCCTCGGCATGACCCTGCCCGACCCCGACCTCAAATGGAACGAGGAGCGCAAGCACTACGACTTCGGCGCCATCAACTGGGAGGAGTTCTGGAACGTGGTGAGCGGCAACGGCCCCTGCAACAAGCAGCGCCTCGACGCCCGCCAGAAGGCCTGGGACGAAGGCGCCTGGGTGCGCGAGGCCGCGGTGGCCCATGCGGAGAAGCGCCGGCAGCGCACTGGTTCGGTCGCTGCCTAAAGTCAAAAGGCAAAAGTCAAAATTCAAAAACTTTTGCCCGCGACGTAGTTACCGCGAACTGGTTTTGACTTTTGAATTTTGACTTTTGAATTTGAACCATGCAATTGTTCCGCAAGTATTATTACGGTGATTACGATGCCATCCAAAAAGGAGGGGCGCCCACTTCTTCTCAGGAACCTACTCCCCATCCCCCTGGGAAGGGGTCGGGGGATGGGTCGGGGCCGGGGGTGAGGTCGTGGCCGCTCTGGGAAGTGTTCATCCGCTCCAAGCAGGGCCTCGACCACAAGCACGTAGGCTCGCTGCACGCCGCCGATGCCACTATGGCCATCGAGAACGCCCGCGACGTGTATACGCGCCGCCAGGAAGGCGTATCCATCTGGGTAGTGGAAAGCAAATTCATCCATGCCTCCAACCCCGATGAAGCCGAAGCTTTCTATGAGCCCGCCAACGACAAGGTATATCGCCACCCGACGTTCTACGACCTGCCGGACGAGCTGACGCACATGTAACTGCAAAGTCAAAATTCAAAAGTCAAAAACGTTCCTGCGCACGATGTTTCCGCCTTCTGTAACCGGCGGCCACAGCAGCAGTCGTTTCAATTAACGCTTTTGAATTTTGACTTTTGAATTTTGACTTTATGAACAAGGAACTCTTCGAATACACCCTCCACCTCGCCGACAACGCCCTCATCCTCGGGCAGCGCAACGCCGAATGGTGCGGCCACGGCCCGGCGCTGGAGCAGGACATCGCCCTCACCAATATCTCCCTCGACCTCATCGGGCAGGCCCGCCTGCTGTACCAGTATGCGGCTGACCAGTACAACGCGATGGACGTTGGCGGCCAGGCGGCTGTAGCGGCTCTGCTGCCGAAGCCCTGGAAAGAATTCAACCGCGCCCTGCAGGAAGACGACCTCGCCTACCTGCGCGAGGAGCGCCAGTTCCGCAACCTCCTCATCACCGAGCTGCCGAAGGGTGACTGGGCGATGACGATTCTGCGCCAGTTCTTCTTTTCTGCTTTTCAATACCTCCAGTACCAGCAGTTACAGCAAAGCAGCGACGCTACGCTCGCCGCCATCGCCGACAAGTCGCTGAAAGAAACGGCTTACCACCTGCGCTGGAGCGGCGAGTGGGTGATCCGCCTCGGCGACGGCACCGCCGAAAGCCGCCGCCGCATCGAAGCCGCCCTCGCAGACCTGTGGATGTTCACCGGCGAAGCCTTCGTGCCCGCCGCCTTTGAAACAGGCATCGCCCCCGACCCGGCTGCGCTTCGCAGTGCCTGGGATGAGCGCATCGGCAGCGTGTTCGCCGAAGCGACGCTCGACGTGCCCGCCACCGGCACCTGGAGCCAGGGCGGCGGAAAGCGCGGCGTGCACACCGAGCACCTCGGTTACCTCCTCGCCGAAATGCAGGTACTGCAGCGTACGTATCCGAATATGACCTGGTAAGACGGCTTGGTGTTTGAAGCCTGTAGTTTGAAATGGGCTGGCGCCGGTATCAAACGCGAACTTCAAACGTCAACCAACAAACTTCAAACGCTGAACCCCACCGCCCAACATATCTGGTCGCTCCTCGAAGCCGTCTCCGACCCGGAGATCCCGGTGCTGTCGGTGCTCGACCTGGGCGTCGTGCGCGACGTGCAGGTGCAGGACGATGGGCGCATCGACATTGCCATCACGCCTACCTACTCCGGCTGCCCGGCCATGGACGTCATTGCCATGGACATCCGCCTCAAACTCATCGAAAAGGGCTACCGCAACGTACAGGTGCGCCAGCAGCTCTCTCCCGCCTGGACCACCGACTGGATGACGGAAAGCGGCAAGCAAAAGCTCCGGGCCTTCGGCATCGCGCCGCCCAACCCGAAGCAGCAGTTCTGCGCCACCGATATGTTCCAGGAAGAAACCGTGCAATGCCCGCGCTGCGACTCCTGGCATACGGAGCTCATCTCGCAGTTCGCCTCCACCGCGTGCAAAAGCATGTACCGCTGCCACGACTGCAAAGAGGCCTTCGATCATTTTAAATGCCATTGAATCGGCAATCGGCAATCGGCAATCGGCAATAGCTGGCGCCGGTTAATGAAAGAACGGATGCCTGCGGCATCCGTTCTTTCGTTTGTGCGCATCGCGGATTCCCGATTACCGATTGCCGATTGCCGATTCCCCTTAGCTTTGAAACCTCAATCACTCCCCATGCCATCGATCCTTTTCGAAGTGCGCGACACGATCGCCCACATCACCTTCAACCGACCGGAGAAATACAATGCCTTCAACCGCGAGATGGCCCTCCTGATGCAGGAGCACCTCGACGCCTGCCAGGACCCTGCCGTGCGTTGCGTGCTGATTACGGGCGCGGGCAAAGCATTCAGCGCCGGCCAGGACCTCGAGGAAGTGGTGGACCCGAACGGCCCGAAGATCACCGCGATTCTGGCCGAGCACTACAACCCTATCGTGCGCCGCATCCGCAAGCTGCAAAAGCCGGTAGTGGCCGCCGTGAACGGAGTCGCCGCCGGGGCGGGCGCCAACATCGCCCTCTGCTGCGACGTGGTGGTGGCCGCGCGCTCCGCTTCCTTCATACAGGCGTTCTCGAAGATCGGCCTCATCCCCGACAGCGGCGGCACCTTCTTCCTCCCGCGCCTCATCGGCTGGCAAAAAGCTTCCGCGCTCTGCATGCTCGGCGATAAGGTAGGCGCCGAAGAAGCCGAGCGCATGGGCATGATCTACAAGGTGCTCGACGATGCAACCTTCTCCGACGACGCGCAGCAGATGGCGGTCACCTTAGCCCATATGCCTACCCGCGGCCTCGCGCTCACGAAGCTCGCGCTCAACAACTCTACCGTCAACGGCTACGAAGACCAGCTGCACGACGAGGAGCTGCTCCAGGAAAAGGCCGGCGCCTCCCACGATTACCAGGAAGGCGTGCAGGCCTTTCTCGAAAAGCGAAAGCCCGTTTTCCGGGGCGAGTAAGCGCTGCGCGCTGTTTATTGGTCTATTAGTCTATTGGTTTATTTGTAAGTGGTCGTTTACGGAGCCAGAGTCATCGAGTGTGTAACGTCCAAGCTTTAAAACAGTCTGTTGCGTTACGCGAAGTAACCTGGCCGATCCCTTCGTATCGTCCTAAGCTTCGGTTCTCACCCGCTCACCCGCTCACCCGCTCACTTGCTCACCCGCTCACTTGCTCACCCGCTCACTTGCTCACCCGCTCACTTGCTCACTTGCTCACCCGCTCACTTGCTCACAATCACATTAGTACAGACCCAAAATAAAAACGACTCATGACCGACGAACTAGCCCGCCAGGTAGTGGCACACATGATGGAACATGACCGGTTCAGCCAGTGGCTGGGCATCGAGGTAGTGGAGGTACGCATCGGCTACAGCCGTATCCGCATGACCCTCCGGGAAGACATGGTCAACGGCTTTGGCGTGGTGCACGGCGGTATCGCGTTCTCGCTGTCCGACTCGGCGTTCGCCTTCGCCTGCAACAACCGCAATAACCTCTCCATGGCCCTCGACACCGGCATTTCCTTCACGAAGCCGATGAAGCCCGGCGACGTACTCACGGCCGAAGCCAAAGAGCTGCACAACGGAAGAAGCACCGGCCTCTATATCATCAGCGTCACCAACGAGCGCGACGAGCAGGTGGCGCTCTTCAAAGGCACCTGCTTCCGCACCGGCAAGCCGCTCATTACGCCGGAGAATTCGCTGTGATCGGGAATCGGCAATAAGGGGGAAGGTCGCCCCGGGGCACATGGTCATCCTGAGCCCGCAGAAAAGTTCCGAAGCACGGCTGCCCTGATCATCCTGGGCCTGTCGAAGGATGCCGAAGGATTGCCGGACGAATGATCGTACCTTTCTGGTAATCAAACCGGAACAAATGAAACCGAGTCTTCTCCTCGCAGGCCTGCTCTGCCTGCAGTTCCCCGCCTCTGCGCAGCAGCTCGCGCCGCCCGTGGCACAGAAAGTGGCCCGGGTGTTCAACGAGCACGGCCGGCAACGCACCGACCCCTACTACTGGCTCAGCAACCCGAAAGACAGCAACGTACTGAACCACCTGCACGCCGAGAACGCCTACGTGGAAGCCTACCTGAAGCCTACCGAAACCCTCCGCAAGCAGGTGCAGGACGAGCTCGTCGCACGCATCCCGGGCCGCGACCAGTCGCTGCCGGTGCTGCGCAACGGCTACTGGTATTTCAGCCGCTACGAAGACAAAGCTCAATACCCGCTCATCCTCCGGCGCAAAGAAGGTAACCCCACCGAAGAAGTACTGCTCAACGTGCCCGAGCTCGCGAAGCCCTTCAAGCTCTACCAGCTTGGCGGCGCCTTCACCGCGCCCGACAACCGGCACTATGCCTATGCCGTAGATACCGCCGGCGACCGCCGGGCCCTGCTCTTTGTCAAGGACCTCGCCACCGGGGCATTGCTCCCCGACCGCATCGGCAACACCACCGGCAACTACGCCTGGGGCACCGACAGCCGCACGCTTTACTACGTGCTCAACGACCACACCGTGCGCGGCTACAAGGTGATGCGCCACCGCCTCGGCGCCGACCCCGCGACCGACGAGACGCTTTTTACCGAAAAGGACAGCACCTTCCGCGTACGCCTCAGCACGGGCCGCAACAACAAGTACATCTTCATCAACAGCAACGCCACCAACTCCTCGGAGGCCTGGTACATCGATGCGTCCGACCCGGCGGCCCGGCCCGTAGTAATACAGCCGCGCACCGACAAGCTCGAATATGACCCGCGCTACTACGAAGGCGACGTCTTCCACATCCTGACCAACAAAGACGCGAAGAACCACAAGGTGGTGACCGTACCGATCGCACAGCCCGGCGTGGCCAACTGGAAAGACCTCGTGCCGGGTAATGACAAGACCTTCATCGAGGGCTTCGGGGTGCTGAACGGCTACTACCTGCTGCAGGCGCGCGAGAATGGATTGAGCCAGGTGCGCTACTTCGACCGCGTCAAAAAGAAGTGGCAGAACATCCCCTTTGGGCAGGAAGATTTTGTAGTCCGGATGTCGCTGGCCACCGACGATGCCGCCTCCGACAGCATCCGCTATACTTTCACCTCGCTGAGCACGCCTTCGGCCGAGTACAGCTATAACCTCCGCACCGGTGCCCGCACCTTGTTGAAGCAGCAGGCCGTGGGTGGCGGCTTCGATGCGTCGCTGTACGAAACGAAGCGGATCTGGTCCACCTCGCGCGACGGGGTGAAGGTGCCGCTCTCGGTGGTGTACCGCAAAGACCGGTTCAAAAAGGACGGCTCCAACCCGCTGCTGCTCTATGCCTACGGCTCTTATGGCGCCAACACCGATCCCTACTTCAATCCCTCCGTTATTTCGCTGCTCGACCGGGGCGTCACGTATGTGATCGCGCATATCCGCGGCGGCCAGGAGCTCGGCCGCGACTGGTTCGAGCAGGGGCGCATCCTGAACAAGAAGAATACCTTCAACGACTACGTAGACGCAGCGGACCACCTGGTGAAAGAGAAATACACGTCTACCGACCGCATCTTCGCCAACGGCGTGTCGGCCGGCGGCATGCTGATGGGCGCCGTGGTGAACCAGCGGCCCGAGCTGTTCCGCGGGGTCATTGCCGAAGTGCCCTGGATGGACGTGGTGACGGATATGTTCAACACCGACCTGCCGCTGACGACGCTCGAGTACGACCAGTGGGGCGATCCGAACAAAAAGGAGCACTACGACTATATGCTGAGCTGGTCGCCGCAGGACAATATCAAGCCCGCGCGCTACCCGGCGATCCTGGCCACCGGCGGCCTCAACGACACGCAGGTACCGTATTATTCGCCGGCCAAGTGGGTGGCCAAGATCCGCGAACACAACAGCGGCACCAACCCCGTATTATTCCAGGTCAACATGTCGGCCGGGCATGGCGGCGCCTCGGGCCGCTACGAGCGGCAAAAGCTCACCGCTACGAAGTACGCGTTCCTGCTCAACGAGCTTGGCTGGAACGAGCAAACGAAAACGTACTCGGGTATCAAGAAAACCTTCTAGAGACTTAACGTCCCCGGAGCTGCGGGGAGCGCGAAGCACACTACGAGCGTAAAAATATCAGGCTGCCTCCGGGTAGCCTTTTCTTTTACCGGAACAGCCTGCCGTTGGCTGGCTGTTCCGGTCGGGATCGCAATGACCTTTGCGTGCTCCGCGTGCTTTGCGCCTTTGCGTGAAACAAATGCGCCTGTGCATCTGCTACTCCGCATAAAACAAAGAGCCGCACCCGGGTGCGGCTCTTGTAACACAAACTAACACAGAAAGGCAGAATCGTATATCTACGGGTCAGATCAATAGAGGGGTGCGGGCGGCAGGGGCTTGTGCGTGCGGCGCTCGCGGGCCACGCGCTTGCCGCGGAAGAAGAGGTAAAGGTTCAGGAAGAGCATCACGCCGAGGTAGATGGCGAAGCCCCCGATCTTGGCGCTGAGCACTTCGAGCAGCGTGCGCCCGTCGGTAAGGTCGCCGGCGATCTCCATGATGAGGAGCGCGAAGCCGAGGTTGAGCAGGTAAAAGCCGGTTTCGAACAGTTTGTTGGTGGCGAGCGCGATCTCGCTGCGGCCGTTGAAGATGTCCATCATGAACACGCGGGCATTGCGGAAGAGGGTAAAGGCCACGTACCAGGTAAGCGCAATGACGATGGGCAGGTAGATGAGATAGGCCGTGAAATTGTAGTTCATATATCAGGATTTTAGGGTTTGCATTTCGGGACGCTTGCGGAACAGGTAGAGTACGCCCATGTTGACGAAGTGGATGGCGCCCAGCGTGAGCAGTACGCGGCCGGTCATGGTACTGACCGACACGAGCACTTCCTCCCAGGTTTCGAGCGTGGGCCAGGTACGGAGCATGAGTGCCACGTAGCCCAGGTTGAGTAGATAGTAGCCGGTAAGCAGGAGGCGGTTCACGGCGTCGGCCAGCGGCGCGTTGTTGCGGAAGAGGGCCAGGATGTAATGGCGGCCGTTCCGGTAGAAGGTCCAGCCGACGTGCACCGTGACCCAGTAGGCCAGCAGCAGGTACATCAGGTAAGCGACCAGGTTCATAACCGTGATTTGAAAACAAAGCTAGGCCGTGTTGACAATTACTTTGCATTAGTGAGCGCTGCGGCGAGATAGACGAATGCGAGGAAGCAGGTGTCGGTTTTATCATAGCGTGTTGCGACGC